>CAZMFP010000041.1:0-31940 GCA_964565605.1 uncultured Desulfocapsaceae bacterium
CGGCTCCATGTGACGGCACCATCAAGAAGATTGGCCTTGCTTCCGGAGACAGCGTTGCCAAAGGTGATCAACTCTGTGTCATCGGGTAACAGATATGCAGGCTGATACGATGAATGATATCAAACAGGACATGAACCTCCACCCTGACCTCCATCAGCGATTGGAGAAAGCGGTGCTCGATATCTTTTCAAACTCCGACTTCCATAAGGCTTCTATACGGGATATTGCGGCTCAGGCCGGTGTCAGCTTCACCTCCATTTACAAACATTACGGCAGCAAAGAGCAGCTTGTCTTCGCCTTTGTTGATAAATGGATGGGTGTACTCACCGACAGAATTATTGACCACCTCCAGGGGTTGGAAGATCTCAAAGAAAAGTTAAGAAAAGTGTTCTGGTTACAGCTCGATTATTATGAACGGCATCCTGGCCTGGGACGTATTGTCTACATGACTCTACCGATGAACACATGGATACGGGATCAGACATTTGCCCAACCCCGAATGATGGGATTGATGATCGATGTTCTACGACAAGGACAAAAAGAAGGCATACTCAACCCCAATGTTCGAGCGGGCGTTCTTCTGGATTTTCTCATGGGGTTCGTTCAACGTACCTTTTTTATGTGGATTCAGCGGGGCCAGAAAGAGAGTCTGTCTGATCAGGCAAATATTCTATTTGAAATGGTCTGGCGTGGAATGACCAATCCGGAAAATGATCCTGAAAACGAATAAAGTAACTTTTACTATAGAATGAAAACTATGGTTTTTATTGTTCATTTCACAAAGAACACTTTGACAATCAGACATATCAAAACATTCTGCAGATAAACAAATCATGGAAATTTTAAAAATCGACCACCTTGGTATTGCGGTGAATAGTGTTGAGGATGGCAAAACCTTCTGGACCGATGTTCTTGGCCTTCCTTTTGAAGGAGAAGAGGTTGTCAGTGAGCAGAAAGTGAAAACAGCTTTTTTTCCGGTTGGTGAAAGTGAAGTTGAACTGCTTGAGTCGACCGCTGCCGATGGTCCTGTTGCCAAATTTATAGAGAAAAGGGGCACCGGTTTCCAACATGTTGCTTTCAGAGTTGCAAATATCGAAGAAGCCTTGACTGAACTTAAAGAAAAAGGCGTGGCTTTGATCGACAAGCAGCCTCGGCGAGGCGCCGGCGGAGCTAAAATTGCCTTTCTTCACCCCAAGGCTACCGGCGGTATTTTAGTTGAGCTGTGCCAACGAGATTAACCTTAACTTTCAGTAAAACAATCCAGCATCAAGGAGTTGGTCATGTCCCAAGATAATAGTATAAAAAAATGGGAAGAGCTTGCCGTCAAGCAGATGAGGGGAAAAACCTTGGACTCACTTGAATGGCAGACCCCTGAAGGAATAAAAGTAAAACCGCTCTACAGTGCTGCTGACCTGGAAGACCTTGAGTACACCGACAGCCTGCCCGGCATGTCGCCCTATGTCAGGGGGCCGATGGCGACCATGTATGCTGGAAGGCCTTGGACCATCAGACAATATGCCGGCTTTTCAACAGCTGAAGAATCAAATAAATTTTATCGTAAAGCCCTTGCTGCCGGCCAGAAGGGGTTGTCCGTGGCCTTCGACCTGGCTACCCATCGAGGATATGACTCTGATCATCCGCGAGTCACCGGTGATGTTGGAAAAGCCGGTGTGGCTATCGATTCCGTTGAAGATATGAAGATTCTCTTCGATTCCATTCCCCTCGATACCATGTCGGTTTCCATGACAATGAATGGAGCCGTTATCCCAATTCTGGCCAGTTATATTGTCGCTGCCGAGGAGCAGGGAGTAAGCCATGAACAGCTCTCAGGGACAATCCAGAACGATATCCTCAAAGAGTATCTGACCAGAAATACCTTTATCTATCCACCTGCTCCATCAATGAGGATTGTTGCCGATATTATCGGTTTCTGCTCCGAGCATATGCCGCGCTATAATACTGTCAGTATCAGCGGCTATCATATGATGGAGGCCGGTGCCAACAGTGTTCTCCAGGTTGCCTTTACCATTGCCGATGGTCTTGAGTATGTCAGAACAGCCTTGAAGACCGGGCTGAATATCGATGATTTTGCCCCGCGACTGTCATTTTTCTTCGGTATCGGCATGAATTTTTTTATGGATATCGCCATGCTGCGGGCTGCCCGTTTTCTCTGGCACCGGATCATGTCGCAGTTCAACCCACAGAACCCGAAATCTTCCATGCTGAGGACCCACTGCCAGACCTCCGGCTGGAGCCTTACCGAGCAGGATCCATACAATAATGTTATCCGCACAACTCTGGAAGCGTTAACAGCCGTTTTAGGCGGCACTCAGTCGCTGCATACCAATTCCTTTGATGAAGCCATTGGTCTGCCAACCGACTTCTCTGCCCGAATTGCCCGGAATACCCAGATCATTATTCAAGAAGAATCGGAAATCTGCCGGGTCATCGACCCACTTGGCGGCTCCTATTATGTAGAGTCGCTGACCAATTCGATTATCAAAGAGGCTCAGAAGATCATCGATGAAGTGGAAGAGCTTGGAGGCATGGCCAAGGCCATTGAGTCGGGTATGCCCAAGATGCGTATTGAAGAATCTGCCGCCCGCAAGCAGGCAAGAATTGACCGTGGACTTGATACCATAGTAGGGGTCAATAAATATCAGCTGAAGGATGAAGAGCAGGATTTCGATATTAGAGAAGTTCCAGCTACCGTTCGGGACGAACAGGTTAAGAGACTGAAACAGATTAAAACAAGCCGGGACAATTCAGCCGTTGAACAAGCGCTAGAGGCCTTACGTAAAGGAGCCGAAGGGAACGAAAACCTGCTGCAACTGGCCATTGAAGCTGTTCGGGTTCGGGCAACAGTCGGAGAAATATCGATGGCGATGGAAAATGTTTTTGGCCGGTATAACGCTCAAACCCAATGTATTTCCGGTGCCTATGGTTCCGAATTCGGCAACGACTCAGAAGAGCTTAAAAAGATCCGCAAACGAACCGACACCTTCCTTGAAAAACATGGAAGGCGGCCCCGACTTCTGGTTACCAAAATGGGGCAGGACGGGCATGATCGTGGTATTAAAGTGATTGCCAGCGCCTTTGCCGACATGGGTTTTGATGTGGACATCAGCCCTCTTTTCCAAACCCCTGAGGAAGCGGCCAGAATGGCCATTGAAAATGATGTTCATGCCGTTGGAGCCTCAAGCATGACCGCCGGTCACAAAGTGCTGGTACCGGCCCTTGTGGATGAACTCAGAAAACAGGGCAGAGACGATATTATCGTTGTCGCCGGAGGAATCATTCCTTCTTCCGATTACGAATTTCTCTATGAAAAAGGTGTCAATGCCATTTTCGGCCCCGGGACATCGGTGATTGTCTCAGCAAACAGGACCCTTGACCTGATCGAGTAAAGGGTATCTTGAAAAATTGTTGCGCAAACCAAATCTCAATAGTCGATGAATCTTGATCCTGAATATTATGTGCAGGGTGTAATCCAGGGAGACAGAGTCGCTCTTTCTCGAGCAATTACTCTTATTGAAAGCTCCCATGTCGACCACCGAAAATGCGGCGAAAAAGTAATTGAACGCCTGCTTCCCCACTCCGGTCGAGGCATCCGCATCGGCATCACCGGAGTACCGGGAGTCGGCAAATCTACCTTCATCGACAGCTTTGGCAGTTTCTTGACCGATCGCAATAATCGGACAGCAGTTTTGGCTATAGATCCATCCAGCCGACGCAGCGGGGGCTCCATCTTAGGTGACAAAACCCGGATGCAGCGGCTTTCTACCGACAGACGGGCCTTTATCCGCCCCTCTCCATCCAGTGGAACATTAGGGGGAGTCGCCCGCAAGACAAGGGAAACAATTCTTATCTGTGAGGCTGCCGGATTTGATGTCATCATAGTTGAAACTGTGGGAGTTGGACAGTCGGAAACCGCTGTTGCTTCAATGGTTGATTTCTTTCTGGTTTTGATGCTCGGCGGTGCTGGTGATGAACTGCAGGGAATTAAAAAAGGAATACTCGAATTAGCTGATGCTCTTGTCATTAATAAAGCTGACGGCGCCGGTCTTGTCCAGGCCGAAAAGGCGGCAAAAACATATAAAAATGCGCTGCATCTTCTGGCTCCAGTCAGCAAAAACTGGTCAGTACCGGTGTTGACCTGCAGCTCTTTGGAGCAAAAGGGGATTGAGAAAATATGGGAAACGATCAATCATCATCGAAGCCTCACTATAGAATCCGGAGAATTTGAGACAAAACGGCAAAAACAATCGCTGGACTGGCTCTCTTCGCTCATCGAAGACGAACTGCAATCCCTTTTTTATAATCACCCGCAAATAAAAAAGAGACTGCCCGATCTTCTGAACGCAGTTGAAAAAAAGAGTATCAGTCCAACCAGTGCAGCCGCAAAGCTGTTGGCCCTTTTTGCCCATGGCCCATGACATTGGCAAAAAGGTTTGAAGAGTTCTGCTTGTGTCGTATCAGGGTTAAACTGTCATATAATATGCGGTAATTTTTCAACCTGTGACGTGAGCCAACACAGCACAGGAGAGGAAATACACAGGTAGTATGGATAGTTCAGCATTGAAACGTTACCATTGGAGGAAAACAAATTGTACGGAATAGAAGCGATAACAGCCCATAACGGCTGGGCCATGGCCATCGTCGGGCCGCTGATCGTCATGTCCGGTCTGACCATTTTGTCCATCATTATTTCTCAACTGCACAAACTGGTCGATCTGATTGAGGGAAAAAATAAAAAGGATGCGGCAAAAGATGCCGGGGACGAAGCGGACACGCCCACCAAGTTGATCATTCCCGACAGGATGCCGGATGACATTACTGAAACAGCCAAGATCTACCAGCCTCTGATCGATCAACTTGAACAGCCCTTTGAACTGCATGGGCTCTATGAGATTGCAGGCAAAAACCAGTATCCCCACCCCCATCTGACCATCAATCGTCTAAGAGAGGCCGGGATTCTTCAGGATGAAGGTGAAGGAACCTTCAGCTGGAGTCAATAAACTGTAGATTATTAAAGGAAGAGAAAATGGAACTACTGCTCCAGTTTTTATCAAATACCGGTTTTTTTCTTGCCGATTGGCGTAATCTTGTCATGCTGGGTGTGGGCTCACTCTTTGTCTACCTGGCCATTGCCAAACAGTACGAACCACTGCTGCTGCTGCCCATCGGCTTTGGTATCCTGATAGGCAATATTCCCTTTTTCAAGGGTTTTGGCCTCGGCATCTATGAGCCCAACTCTGTACTGCACTATCTCTACTTTGGGGTAACCACCGGGCTTTATCCTTCTATAGTTTTCTTAGGCCTGGGAGCGATGACCGATTTTTCATCTCTATTGGCCCGCCCCAAGCTGATGCTTTTGGGAGCTGCGGCCCAGACAGGTATCTGGGCAACCCTGCTCTCTGCTCTTGCCCTTGGCTTTCTGCCCAAGGAAGCGGCCTCTATTGCCATTATCGGTGGTGCTGACGGACCGACCTCCATCTTTCTTACTGCCAAACTGGCACCCCATTTAATCGGCCCCATTGCCATTGCCGCCTATTCCTATATGGCGCTGATCCCTATTATTCAGCCGCCGATCATGCGGCTGTTGACGACCAAAAAAGAGCGGGTGATTCATATGCCCGAACCCAGACCGGTTTCCAAGAAAGAGCTACTGCTCTTTCCGGTACTGGGACTGTTTCTCTGCTGCTTTCTGGCGCCTGCCTCCATCCCCCTGCTTGGTCCCTTTTTCTTCGGCAACATCATGAAGGAATCGGGAGTGGTTGACCGCCTGGCCAATACAGCCCGTACAGCAATCATCGATACAGCTACCATTTTCCTCGGCCTCACCGTAGGTGCCTCCACCCAGGGCGATGTCTTTCTCAATCCCAAATCGGTGGGCATCTTTTTACTTGGCGCGGTCGCCTTTTCCATCGCCACCGCCTCAGGGGTGATCTTTGCCAAGATCATGAATCTGTTTATGAAGGAGAAGATCAATCCGTTGCTTGGTGCCGCCGGAGTATCCGCTGTTCCCGGTTCGGCCCGTGAGGTGCATCTGGTTGGTCAGCAGGAGGATCCAAGCAACTATCTGCTTATGCATGCCATGGCCTGCAACTCCTCGGGGGTTATTGGGTCGGCTATTTGTGCGGGGATTTTATGGAGTTTCATGGCTAATTGATAGGCATCCGTCTGCACTGCTTCTTTGTCCGATTGGACTGTTTGATAGAGCCAGGCAATGTTTGTTGTAAAAAGACTGCAGAAGATGGCAGCAAATGGACCGATGATAAATCCGGGCGAAGGCAACACGATCCAGTTGTTCTGTCATTGAGACCAGTCTATCCCTCTGCAGGGTACCGGGTAAGTTATCGAAAATGGTTTCTCGTTCCATTTTATTTGTTTATCAAAACAGGTGACAATATTTTTGCCGTTAGCCCAGAATGCATGGGGATTGACAGGGAAAAACTTCTCAGAGCGGGAGAGACCCCGGCGGAGTTCAAAATGAAGATGAGAAAAACCACCTGATAATAGCCCTGTCCTGCCCAGTGTACCGATTTGGCGTCCACGTTCCACACGATCTTCCACCTGAACAGATATTGAATCGAGATGACAGAAAATACTTTGCATCAGCCTGCCATCACTACCCGCTCCATGGCTGAGAACGATTCTATTTCCAAACAGCACATCAAAAGACCTTTCTTTTACAATTCCGGAAGCAGGAGCCAGGATGGGTGTTCCTTTTGGCGCCAGTATATCTATTCCTTCGTGCCCTTGAGGATTCGAACTGGTAGACAGGTTGGTTGTTTCCAGCTTATACCCCTGGGAGATGGAAGGAGCCCCCTTGGGCATGAGGATATGTGTTCGTTCTTTCCGGCTATTGGCAAAATTTGATGAAACATAACCGTACGGCTCGGTATATTGACTCATACATCCTGAAAGAAGAGCGATGGTCAGCAGGGAAATAATAACTGCCAGCCCATTTGATTTGCAGTCCACTGCAAAAATAACCGGCTGCTCTGCTTCAGCAGGTAGAGCGAGTCTTCTCTTCATATCATTTCCATTTCCTTTAAATAGCAAATTCGCAATAACCACCAATGGCCTGTTATTCTTCTATCTTGAACGGATCATTCTGTTGAGATGCTGATGATCAATGATTCTCAACCTTGACGGTTATAGAGATTTTGTCAGTTTAGCTGGCGTAATTGAACAATCACGGATTATTGCTCAGAAATTGCTAAAGGTGCAGAAATGTTGAAGAAATACATCCCTCTCCTCGGTTAGAAGTGATCCTTGGCCGAAAGTAAGGCAGATAAATTGACAACTCCTCAAGCTAGGCTGAGCTTTCTTACAAATCAAATATTACTTTTTCAGATAGTTTTCTTTCTGGTCAGCCTCAAGTTCCAGGAGAAATTTCTTTATTTCCAGTCCTCCGGCAAAACCGGTCAGACTACCGTCTGAACCAACGATCCGGTGGCACGGGATGACTATTGGCAGTGGGTTTTTATTGGCCGCCCCACCAACTGCCCGAGCTTTATTGGCATCACCAAGAGCTATTGCGATATCCTTATAACTTCTGGTCTCACCATAAGGAATCTTCTCCATTTCTTTCCAGACCAGCTGCTGGAAAGCAGTACCTGCTGGATGCAGTCTCAATTCAAATTGTCGTCTTTTTTTCTGAAAGTATTGATCTATCTGAAGCCGCGACTGCTCGACAATCTCTTTCAAGCTATCATCCTGTTCCACTTCTGTCCCACTGCTCTGGCTCTTGGCAGAAGGCCACTGGATTGACACCAGGCCACGCTCAGAAGCAATTACATTTAGGGCTCCGATGGGTGTGACGAATTGGTGGCAAACTCTTGTTTCATTACTCTTTACTCTCATTTTCACCTCTGTCGGGAGATAACGGTTTCAATCAGTCGATGGTTCTCTATTTACCATAGATATATCAAGCCGACAAAAAATGTGGTGCCATTGAGGAGAAAAGTACTGATAAAACCTGCACCAGACGGTACCATGGAGATATCATCGGTAAGAAGGGCTTGAAAGAACAACATAGTCCCACCCGTTTATTGCTCTATTACTCTGTATTATTATCCACCAGATGGATATGCTGAATGAGAAGCTTGATAAGGTTGTGCAGGAGTCAGTCTCCATTGAACCGTACAACCCTATCTGGCCGCAGCTGTTTAAAAAGGAAAAGAATCATCTCCTCTCGATATTACCGGACACCCTGATACAGCGGATAGTTCATTTCGGCTCAACTGCAGTGCCTGGGCTTGGTGCCAAACCGATCATCGATATGCTGGTTGGAGTTACATCGCTGAAAGAGGTGCGCAAAACCGTGGCACCGCTGTTAGAATCACAGGGATATGACTACTTCTGGCGACCCACTTGGGGAGACAATACACCGCCATTTTATGCCTGGTTTATCAAACGAAACTCAAAAGGGATTCGGACTCACCACATTCATATGGTTGAAAAGAACTTTGAACACTGGGACAGATTGCTCTTCAAAGACTACCTTATCGAACATCCGGATATCGCCAGGGAATATGAACAGCTTAAATCTCAATTGGCAAAAGAGTACGGCGATAACAGAGTTGTGTACACCCAAAAGAAATCAGACTTTATTGAAAAAATAACATCAACGGCAAAGCAGTACTATCAGCGAAAGCGGCCATCTCATTGCCGCTGCAAAGATACCGGATAGACTTGTTTCAAACAAACCGGTAGAGTATAAACTCATAAACAAAAATGAAACAAGTCGTTTGAAATAACAGAAGGAGAGTCATCCGTGCCAAAAGATGCCATCCCCCAGCCCTTTATAAAATTCTGTCCAATATGCAAAAAGAAACTGCGCTCTATTTCCCGCAGGGAAATGAGCCTGAAGGATTACCTGGATGATAAAGGCCCACTCTCGTCCCATACCTATTTTTACGAGTGTACTTTCTGCGACAATCGGTTTGAAATCATCCAGGAACGATGAATAGGAAAGCAGATTTTCCACAGGCCCTTGCTCCACCGCAAACAGACGTCACCTGCATTAACGCTGCTGAAATCAAAAAAACAATTGATGCATCAAGAAAAAGTCCCAGAGGGCGGATAATTCTGCCGTTTCATAAAACAGAAGCAGACACTTTCCACAGGATGTTGAACGCCCTGCAGCCCTTGAGTTATATACGGCCCCACAGGCATATTGATCCGCCAAAGAGCGAATCAGTCATCGTCTTAAAAGGCGCCATTAGATGTGTAATCTTCAATCATGCCGGGGAAATAACCACTTGCTGTAATCTTTCAGCTGATTCACAGAACATCGGCATTGACACTGAACCGGGCATTTATCACACTTTTCTTGTCACCGCCGCTGATACCGTTCTATTCGAAGCAAAAACCGGTCCCTATGAAAAAAGCTCTGACAAAGATTTTGCACCCTGGGCTCCTCCAGAATATTCAGAAGATGCCCAAAGGTACCTGAAAGATCTATACAACCGTTCGGAAGATCTCTGCGGCTGAATCAGCAGGTTGAAAAAAGGTTAAGCAACCGCAAACTCATCCTGTGCTTCTAGTTTGTTCTTTTAGAAAGCGTAACAACTCCTGCTCCAACTTGTACTGAGCCGTCAACTGTGAGCCAGCGACCTTCTCCAGTTTCTCTATCTCATCTTTACCTGCCGCCTCCTTGATACCGCTGCAATTGTAATTGAGACAAAACATAGGCTTAAAAAGAAAAACACAACCTGTTGAACCAAGAAAGAAGCAGTCTGTTTTACTGTCATGCATCGCTGACACGGCTACACCAGCCAGCAGGTTCATCAAAATCTGCAGAACATCACACTCATCTGCCATATAGCGAGAACAGCAACCTCCAGTATCCCTGGACGCACAGGCCGTACAGATTTCCCCCATCTCCATTGAACCCATCTGCATCGAAAGTCCATGGGTCTTGTTATTCAACTCTTCAAGCAGCCGGTCTATCCGTTCATTCTCCTTCAGTTTTGCCCCATATTGACTATAAAGCGCTCTGGCATACTTGAGAGATTCCAGGGCCGGACTGGAATATAATTGTTGATAGAGTATCTGAATGTTCATCTTAAATGAGGTCAAACAGCTGAATAAATTCAGGGCTATTGTATTGTTGTTTTCATGAAATCGAGCCAGATCGGCGCTGCTGTGCGCCCTCCGTTTTCGCCACTTCCAAGACTCTCGTTATCATCATGGCCTACCCATATGCCGGTGAGCAATTTATTTGTAAAGCCGATAAACCAGGCATCACGATTATCGTTGGAAGTGCCTGTTTTACCACCTGTCCAGACAGGTAGGCCGACTGCTCTTCTGCCCGTTCCTCGGTTGACGACTAAGCCCAGCATTTCCTTCATACCCATTGCCGTTTTTTTAGAGAAAACCCGCCTTTTCTCCGGGCTGTTCTGATAAATAACTGCTCCACCTTTCTCTGTTATCTTCTCAATAAAGACAGGAGGGCTGTACAAACCTGCGCAACTCAAAGGAATATAGGCTCCGGTCATTTCAAACAGTGACACATCCACAGCCCCCAAAGCAAGTGAAAGATCCGGTGTCATCTCGCTGGTGATCCCTGAAACAGATGCCAGCTGTTGAACCTTGTCGACACCTGTTTTCTGCAGAAGTCTGATTGCCGCACTATTGTAGGAGTAGGCCAGTGCCTCACGCAAGGAAACACGACCATGAAACTTGCCGGAGAAATTCTTCGGTCGCCAGACCTTGGCATCTGAGTTCTTCAACGTTAATGGAGCATCCAAAATGGTGGAGCCAGGCACCATACCACTTTCAAGAGCTGCACTGTAAACTAGAGGTTTAAAAACAGAACCTGCAGGCCTGCGAGCACTGGTCGCCCGGTCGTACGGTGTTACTGCCCAGTCGACCCCGCCGACAAGGGCTCGGACCTTGCCGCTGCAGGTTTCCATGGAGACAAGAGCACCCTGAGGGACAATCCGTTTTTTATCCGTTTTGGGTTGCCGATTAAAAGACTGCTTGACACCCTTTCGCAAACTCCTTACCGCCTGCAGCTGTTTGCCCGAGTCAAGCGTTGTATAGATATTCACTCCGGCGCGGGTAAGGGAAACGCCAAGCAGTTTTTTCGCCCGTTTTTTGACGATTCGTAAAAAGTAGCCGTTCTCACGATCTTTTTTAATTGGCGTCCGACTTATTTGGAGTTTCCTTTGAAAGGCCTTTTGTGCCTGTTTTTTACTTATCACTCCATCAGCGCTCATCCGGTTCAATACATAGAGCTGCCGTTTTTTAGCCGCTTTATAATTTTTAAGCGGAGAATAGCGGCTGGGCGCCTGGGGCAATCCTGCCAACATGGCACTCTCGGCCAGACTCAGCTGAGCAGCTGATTTATTGAAATAAACCCTGGCCGCTGCCTCAACACCGTAGGCACCTTCACCTAAATAAATTTGATTGAGATAGATATAGAGAACCTCTTCCTTGGTCAGTAGACTGTCGATCCTCCAGGCCAGAATGGCTTCCCTCAATTTTCTTATATAGGATTTCTCTGGCGTCAGCAGTAGAGAGCGGGCAACCTGCTGAGTGATTGTCGATCCTCCCTGCCCCCTTTTTCCCCGTTTAATATTAGTCATTGCGGCCCGCAACACTGAGAAAAGATCAAGCCCCGGATGGTCATAAAACCGGCTGTCTTCTGCAGCGACAAAGGCTTTTGGCAAATATGGCGACATACGTTTTAGCGAAACAAGTGTTCTATTTTCGCTGGACAGCCTTTCAACAGCTACACCATAACGATCATAAATCGTACTTGTCTGCAGCGGCTGATAGTAAGCAACAGAGTGGAGATTCGGGATATTGAGACTGGACAGCAAGAAGAAGAGCAGAAAGAGAAAAAGGGACAACAGCAGACCAATGCCAAACAGAAAACCGATGATGTGTTTTTCATTCAACGGTTTTTGTCGGCGAGTTGCTTTTCTTTTGATAGGCCGCCTGGCTCGTTTTCTTGTTGTTTTCGTTGCCACAGGTTAGAAAGATATTATGACAGCATGCTTTAATAAAATCTACAGGACATTGATTATACAATAAATAATTCAATCAACTGTTTTTACTTCATTCACTAGCCAATAACTATTCTTTTCTACTAAAGAACAGAATCTGCTTATCCCTGTTATTCAACAAATTGTCAAGGAAGTCAGCTTGTAAACGGAAATCAAACGCAGCCGCAGCCAGTGAAACGATGTGATCTCAACTTGTTAGACAAGATTACCACGACCTGCTGCCTTGCAATAACTTCTACTACTCCATACAAAAAACCAGTAAATTTTGACGATCGTGCTAAACTTCACTGCTCACCAGTTTACTTTTTGAACTTAACACTCCCATCAACTGATAAAAATGGTAATATGCTCAGCCAAAGAGATCTAAGTATATCGCAAGAAAGACATCAATTGATGTAAAGAGTTACACCTATGTCCAAGATACGAATCCTGCCTGAACAGATCGCCAATCGGATTGCCGCCGGAGAGGTTGTTGAACGCCCTGCTTCCGTCATCAAGGAGTTGATAGAAAACAGCCTGGATGCAGGTTCCGACCGTATTGAAATCGAAGTTGAGGGGAACGGTTCAAAGCTGATCCGGGTCATTGACAACGGTGAGGGAATGGACGAGGATGATGTTCTCTTGAGTCTGGAGAGGCACGGTACCTCAAAAATTAAAAGTGATGAGGATCTTAGCGCAATCGGCAGCCTTGGTTTTCGTGGTGAAGCACTTCCGTCCATTGCATCTGTTTCCAGAATGAGTATTACCTCCAGGCAGGCTGGAGAAGATCTCGGTTTTCAGGCTATCGTCAATTATGGCAAACTCATCAAAGCGCACCAGGCCGGATGCGGCTACGGCACGACCATTGAAATACGCAATCTCTTCGGCAATACCCCGGCACGCCGAAAATTCTTACGAACTGCCAGGACGGAACTGGGTCATATCGAAGAGATCGTCAAAAGTTACTGTCTTGGGGCCATCAACACTACCTTTATCCTGCGAATTAATAACCGGGAAACCATCCATATGGAAAAGGGGCTCACCCTCACTCAACGCCTCAAACAGATTATCAATTACCGGGATCAGTTGATGACAATTGGCGAGGATCACAGTGAAGGTGAAAAAAAACGATGGGTCTATGGATATCTGGTTCCACCCGACAAAGGGCATATCGGAGGACGTAATCTGCGACTTTTTGTCAATGGCAGAGCTGTGAAAGACAGGTTGATTGCCCATGGAGTTGCCGACGGCTTGCGGGGTTTTCTCATGAAAGGGAAAAATCCTGCCGGCTACCTGCATCTACGACTGCCGCCAAATGAAGTTGATGTAAATGTTCATCCGGCAAAACATGAGGTACGGTTTCACAACAGCCGTGATATCCATCAGCTCATCAGCAAAACGGTGGAAAGCGGATTACACTCCTGGCAACAACAGGTGCAGAGCGAAATTTTCAGTCATCATGACGCCCGTGAACCCGAGCCGATTCCCCTGGAAAAAAAGTATCCTGAAGAAAGTCTTTTTGACAGTCCCGAGCCAACACCAACGGGCACAGATACCCCACTCTCTTTTCAGACGGCAGAAATAAGCAAGTCGATTCCAGAGAAAAAACCCACTCAACAGTTGGTATCTATATCTCCTCAATCAGCGCAGCAGAGCATCCATGAAACAGACATCTCTTCCAGGGGCGACCGAACAGCAGAAGTTGCCCCCTCCCGGACGGAGTGTGACGTTCAATCCTCTCACGGTATGGGCCTGAGAGTCATTGGAGTTTACAGGGACCTCTACATCTTCTGTCAGACAGGTGATGAACTGCTGATCATTGATCAGCACGCTGCCCATGAACGATTGATTTTTGAACAGTTCAAAAAACAGTATCTCAATGGTAAGATTGCTGCCCAGTCGCTGCTCTTTCCCGTCACACTCGAGTTGTCTGTAAAACAGGCTCAGCTGGTAGAACAAAATATACAGCAGATAGAGGAACTTGGTTTTCAACTCAGAGATTTTGGTGGCAACTCATTTATTATCTCAACTGTACCGGCATTGGCCGGTCAATGTGATCCAAGCGAACTTTTTTTTGAAATTTTGGGCCGATTCGGTGATGATAGTACAGGCGGGGATAATAAAGATGGACTGGATGATATTCTTTCATCTCTTGCCTGCAAGGCGGCGGTGAAATCCGGGGACAGGCTCCACAGCCAGGAAGTTGACACCCTGCTTGAACAAATGGCAAAAGCCGACCTGTTCACCCACTGCCCCCACGGCAGACCTGTTGTCAAACGCTTTTCTGAAAGCGATGTGAAGAAGTGGTTCTATAGAACTTAAAAAGACCTTTTAAATAAAGGCTACTTTGATAAATGAGTATTTTTCAAAATAGCCTAAAACGACTTATACCCTTTACATGTTTGTTCGCGTTTTAAAAACAAAAACAATTTTACTCCTTTTATGCTTCTGTTTCCCGCTGATCGGCTGTGCAAAACAGCCAGTGGGTAAAATGATGGAAGCCACGGCTTACTGCGGTTGTTCCCAGTGCTGCTCCTGGGAAAGAGGCAACTGGAAATTCTTAAAACTGGACTTCTGGAATCGATATGTGAGCGAGGGAAAGCGAATCGGACATGACTACACAGGGCATACTGCCAGCGGAACCATACCGCAAGAACCCGAGCCCGGTCTTCTCTCGGTCGATTCAATCAAACGTCCCTGGATGATCCCGGTCCGGCTTATTCTCTTTCCCTGGTTGCTCCTGCCTCAAGATGGCAGTATCGCGGCTGATACCAGATACTATCCATTCGGTACCAGAATGTATGTTCCGGGTTATGGCTGGGGAGTTGTTGAAGACCGTGGAGGTGCCATTAAAGGTCCTACCCGAATCGATCTCTACTTCAAATCCCACCAGGAAGCTCTGGAGTGGGGCAGGCGAAAAGTGAGAGTAGAGATTATCCCGCCGTGATCCTGTGGTTTCATTATTGAAATGTTCAAATGAAGAACAGGATCTGAAAGACGATTATCTGTCCAAACAATATGCTCCAACACTGATCTAGAAATATGAAAAAGATTACCATCATCGGTGGGGGGCTGGCCGGTTGTGAAGCTGCCTGGCAGGCAGTGAAACACAACTGCCCGGTTGTCCTGCATGAGATGAAACCAAAACAGTACAGTCCGGCTCACCACTCTCCTTTTCTGGCAGAGCTGGTCTGCTCCAATTCTTTTCGTTCTGATGCTATCGATTCAGCCGTGGGTCTGTTGAAAGAGGAAATGACCCGCCTGGACTCTCTTGTTATGCGGGCTGCCCGTGAAACGGCCGTACCCGCAGGAAAAGCTCTTGCAGTCGACAGGGATAGATTTGCTGAAATAATCACCCAAACAATTGAAAACCATCCGCTCATTGAGGTTAAATACCAGGAATGTGTATCGCTCCCCCCACCATCTGATGATATCACCATCCTGGCCACCGGGCCATTGACTTCGGATGGCATGAGCGCGTCCCTGATCGAGCTGACTGGTAAAGAGCGTCTGGCCTTCTACGATGCCATTGCTCCCATTGTTGATGCCGATTCCCTTAACATGGATATCGTTTATCAGAAATCCCGCTATGACGACGGACCAGGCGACTATCTCAACTGTCCCATGGACCGGGAACAGTACGAACTATTTATTGATGAGCTTGCTCGGGGCAAGTCTGTTGCCCTGAAAGACTTTGAGGATCCAAAATATTTTGAGGGATGCCTGCCCATTGAGGTGATGCTGGCACGGGGCAAAGAAACCCTGCGTTACGGGCCGATGAAGCCGGTCGGTCTGCCTGACCCGCGAACAGGTAAAGATCCACATGCAGTCGTCCAGCTCCGAAAAGAGAATCTGTCCGGTAGTCTATATAATATGGTCGGCTTCCAGACCAAACTGACCTACGGAGAACAGAAACGGGTTTTCCGTCTTATTCCCGGCATGGAAAAGGCCGAATTTGAACGCCTGGGTTCCATTCACCGAAACACTTTTGTCTGTGCTCCCGAATTGCTTGAGCCGACCTTGCAAGTCAAGTCCCGTCCCGACATCTTGCTGGCCGGTCAACTTACCGGGGTTGAAGGTTACGTTGAATCTGCCGCCATGGGAATGCTTGCAGGAATAAATGGGGCGCGAAAAGCCTTGGATCTGGAAGCTGTGATCCCCCCAAAAGATACTGCCTTTGGAGCGTTAATCAACCACCTGACCGGAAGTGATCCGGCCCGTTTCCAACCATCCAACGTCAACTTCGGCCTCTTTCCTCCATGGGAAAAGAAAGTTCCCAAACGATTGCGCGGCAGTAAGCGAGCAGAAACAGCCCTGGCCTCTTTTGAGCATTGGATTGCTGTAGCCGACCTGAAAAAAGATGATTAAAATCCCATCAGAAGAACAATTGAGCAAGAAACAGTTATACGCCCAGGAAGTCTCTCCAAAAAGGAAGAAGTAAATAGAAAAACGACAAAAAGGACAGAAGAAGAGAAACTGCTAATAAAACAAGTTGAATAATACCTGTTTTGGTCCCATGACCAAAGAAGTGGTAGCAGCCGACATAGATCTGTCCTATCAGAGAACAGGCATATAATTTAATGACTAATTCTGTAATAAAGTTGAATGGACTGTCAATATGCAAGCCCCCGGAAACAACAAGAATGCTGACAGCTCCTAAAAAAAAACCACCAGTAAAAAAGGTACCCAGACACCTGTTGTGTAGAACCCAAAAATCTTTTTAATGCCCGAAGCCATATTTATCTGGTTTTTTTAATTATCTCTGACGTTTGGCGAGTGAAAAGGGGAAGAGTGATTACCAGTATGCTGAGTTGCGGTGATAATCAGCTTTAACTGTAACTTCACAGCAATAGCCTTCCACACCCGTAATCGCTACAGCTCTTCAAACCCCCAATATGGATAATCCAGTTTATATTGTCCGATCAGACCGGGACTGTGTTCCCGGCTGGCAACCAGCCAGAGTTCATTCACCCTTTCTTTCTCTTCAATGGTTGTCAGCTGATCCCATTTGGGAAGCAGAACCATGGCATTATCGGCACTGTACTCAATATCACCTGATCCCTTAAAAATACCCAGATGTGGTTCGTCACCATAATTGCCTTCAAGGCCGCGGGAAAGTTCGGAAATAACCATAAAAGAGACCTGAAGCTCGTCACGGATAGATTCAAGTTGTCTAAGCCAGGCATCAATCCCCGTTCTTCGTTCAGAAAAATCTTTGAACGGTAATTTATGTAATGAATCGATGACCACCATGGTGTAATCACATCTTGTTTCATGGCGGATAAAATCGATATGACGCCGCATGATCTCAGGAGTCACTTTCCTGTCATTAATAACCCTGAAAGAGTGCAGCATTGCGTTGAGCTGTCGGCAGCCTTTATCGTAACGCTCCTTCACTCCAGGTTCGATAATATCCGTTTTAAGTTCTCCTGTGGCGATCCTGGTCAGACGGCTCAATGTCCGATGATAGATTTTCTGTCTGCCGTTTTCAAAATCATAATAGAGAACAGGAACCCGGGAAGAGGCCAGTTCCGTTGCGATCTGGATCATAAAACAGGATTTACCGACCTTTGGGGCGCCACCGATAACATTAATTCCATGTATGCCTTCCAAACAATTATCAAAACTGGCAAAACCGGATTTCATGGCCTCGTACGAACTGGAAGACTCCATTGCCAGAGTGTTAAAGAACCTGAGCTTCTCTTTTTTAGGGGTGGAAAATGGTGAAAAAGCTCGAGACGACTTGATCATCGTGGAAACAGCCCCTGAGAATTGTTTCTTTTTCTCACAGGCCAGCTGGTACAAATTATACTTGCGTGGCAGACCGGTTGCCCATTTGAAAATTCTGACTTTGTACCCAAGCTTCGATGCCACATTCCGAGCTGCTGCTTCCGATTCGGAACTATTGACCATCACCATGAAAATAGTATGGAGAAACTCAAAGCGGGCTGGATCAAGGCCTTCAAGTGACTGACAATCCGGTACAGCAATACCGGGGAACCCAAGCTGTTTGAGTGTGAGCAGATTGTCTTCCTGTTCACAGACAAAAAGGGCTCCATTCTCACACCGGCCAATATCTTCAACATTAAACAACCTGTATTCTTCGGAAAAAAAAGACTCATTGCCATGCCAGAAATAGTCTTCCGCCTTCTCCGGAAACACACAACGGGCAGAGTAACAATTGCCATCATCCTGGAAATACGGATAAACCAGGTATCGGCCGTTAAAACCGATCTGCATTTCAGTCAGTACAGCAGGTGAAATCCCGGCCGCGCCGTAATATTTTTTTTGCGCCCCCGTCAGTCGCTCCGTATATCCCTTGATTTCATTGTTCATATTTTTTACGGGAAAGTCGGTGCGGAGCAGGAACGGTTCCCGGTCCGGATCAAAACCGGGGATATCAATTGGATCAATTGAGGCGAGACGTCCAAACCAGAGAGGGAAACCTCCCGGTACACAACGGTTCAGACATCTGAAATAGCCGTGGAAAAAGCCTTCTTTATTGATAAAGACAATCAGCTTTGAGCTGCCATCGAGCCCCTTCTTCTCACAAAAAGGGCAATCGGCAATAAAGGACGTCTTCTCAACCTTCTGGGGTTGAAGATGACGAAAATAAAAACTACTGATCGGTTCTGTACTGTCCATATTGATTTTGGGATATCCTTGTCTAACGATTTAGGCTACCGAGCCTTAGAACATTTCTGCAAAACATCTTTTTCCAGCAAATCGGAAAATCGAATATGAACGGTGTATTCACTCTCCATGATATCTTGAGAGCGTACGGCAACAACAACTCCTGGAGCCTTGAATGTTTCTTTCGAATTGTTGTTGAGAGGCAAGAGAATAGTGACATTCTGGCCAAGCAATTTTTGCGCTTTTTCTTTACTTGAAATACGATAGTAAATGGAAGCTCCTCCCAGTGAAATATCACTGAATTCACCCCGACCTAGTCGACCAGTCTCATTGCCATTCTCATCCAGCATAAATATTTCAGCCTTGCCTAAAAGAGAAACTCGATCATACTCCCTTCGCTCTGCTTTTTGATTTGCAAAGAGTTCATTCACTGAAGCGCTTTTCCGACAGAAATCACCAAGTTTTAATTCGAGCCCGGGAAACTCGTCACGTAACTCCCGTAAATCGGTTAACGACAGGACCTGGAGTTCAGTATCCGTCATGCAGGTTGCACTCATAGTCCAAACTGAGACATTGAAAAAAGATTCCGTCCCAAAGATACTTCCCTTCTCAAGAACCTTTATGAGAAATTCATCTTCATTCTGACGGCAAAAAAGCTTAATTTTCCCACTGGTAATAAAATAGAGAAAGGGATGTTTCTCTCCCTGTTCGACAAGCTGCTCCCCTTCTCGACAGTAAATCTTATCCATGAGAAAATAGAGGTCATTGAATTCCTCTTTCGTCAGATTGTGACGAAGATCTGTCCAGATCTGCAATTGCTCTTTTTCGATGGCATTGCTCTTTTCTTTCTCAATAATTTCAGCGGCCTTTATTATCTCCTGTAATGCCATTTGGTCAAGATCAATGAGCTGTTGGCGAAATTCTTCCGCACGAGTAAACTTCTTTGACCTGGCTGCCTCAATGATCAGTTTCATCAAGAGTCTTTTTGCTTTTTCTTTTTCTCCTCTGTCGATAAACTGTTGTAACAGTTTATCATCATCCACTTCTTTGACCAAAGGTTTCTGACTCTTCATCAAAGCGGTCGATTTGATCCTTGCCGCCTGTTGCACGGCCTTTTTCCTCAGCTGTTGAGACTGCACCTGCTTTTGCTTTATCTGTTGCTGGTGAGTTTCAATTGTATGTATTGCTTCTTTGGCAGCACAGAAGATTTTATCTTTCTGATAATATACAATTTTTTGCCGCAGCTCCTCCATGAGGGCCTTCATCGGATTTACTGCTTTTACTGACAAAGAATGACCCAGAGCTGAACAGATGTTTACCAGAAACTCATTATCCATCTCATCTGAAAAACTGTGCCTCTCCTCGAGTCTGCCAATAAGGACTTCGGCAACTTCTTCATCGGCAAAAGGTATAAGCGCCTTGACAACCTGGGATCGTATTGTCAAGCTGGTATGCGGTAAAGCTGCCAGCAGATGTTTTTTCTTATTTGGACCACTTATTTTATAAATACATGACAGGGCTTCCTGTTGAACCCGTTGATTTTCATGGTTCAGAAACGGATAAATATTTTTAACGTCCTGCTCATTCCCCGTCTCACCGATTAATTTAATTAAATTCCGTTTATTGTACCACGGCATTGGATCATTTAGCCGTTCAAGCACAATCTGTGAAGTAGAGTTATCCGCATCGGTCAATAACTCTAAAAGGGCTAATCGTGTTTCGGTCTGGTCGGCATCCATCAGAACCCGCAGCAAAACCCGCCTTGCCGAAATGCCCTGATGCATGAGACGGTTTTGTGTACGGATGTTGTCAGCATCTTGTAAATATTCACCAAGCTGCTGTGAAAAGAGTTCGGCGTCAAAGTTTTCGTCCTGGATGCCACTTACTTTCTCTTCTATTTCCAAAGACTTACTTAACTCACCAGCTCGTATGGAATGAAAAACATCCGCAACCTGATCAGGACCATCATTTTCACCATTCCGCCATCCTTCCATGGCCATGATCTGCAGACAGAAAACGCTCTTTTCATACAATTCGTCCAACTCTTCTGAGAGTTTTACCCATTCCAGCAATGGCGGTATAAGTTGTTTGTTAAATACCCAAATCTTATGTTCGACGCACTTGTCAGCAATAATGAGTAGCCCCTGCATGAGATAAGCGGGTACATACGCCTCTGCAGCAAAAGCCCTGTTGAGCTGTTCAATAATAACCTGAAGGTTTGATTGCTGTCCCTGAACAATGAAACTTTCTATCAACAATGGAAAAGTTCTTAAAAATTCCTTGCTTTTCAGCTGCTGAACGTTTCCTTGCAGGAGTGATTCAGCACCATTCTGGGCTCGTTTTTTCTGCTGTTGCTGTTCTGTATTCCTGATAAGCGTATCGACTTTTTGAGCAGCAAAGAACTGTTTACCCCGCTGTGTCCCCTTCAGCCGTTCATAGCTTTCAACAAAAAGTTTATATTGACTATCTTTCAAGGGAGGCCGACTTTTAGTCCCGCGCACTTTTTTCTCAAACAAGATGATAATCTGTTCAAATATTTCATTTTTCAGTAAATGAACCAAGGCAAGATAAAAATCCCGGCCAAACACGGTTGGAAACTGTTGAGATAATAAAACACACAGAGCCGGAGCCTTTAAACCTTTTACCAGAAAGGAGGCTGTATTCACTGCAACAGTATGTTTAAAATCCGGCAGAAGTAATTGATCGACCCTTGTAACAACCTGAGGAAAAAGTGGAGAGCTGATACTTCTGTTTTGCTGCATTCCCCGAAGTAACCTGGCCACAGCGGAAGCGATAATGGCCATCGCCTTGCCTGGATCTTGAAATAGCTTTTTTAAATTTACCAGCACCCTTGGATCTTTCTGCTTACCGTATAGAAAGAGAAGGTAATTCAGTGGAACATCGACAACAGCAGTTTTCTGTCTGCTGTAATCCTTTTCCATTTCTGCCTTAACTCTTGCGGTTTCTTCCAAGATATCTGGAAAATATGAACTGACACCCTGAGTTTTTATAAATTCATGTCCCCCGCCAGCTTGCTCAATTTTCTGAAAGTCAGTGGTGAAGACCTGGAGTATCCTATTAAAGATTGTCCTATCCACGGACTTTGTAAACAGAACATTGTGCAGACCGGTCCTGTGTAAATGTATAAATACAGGAAACTCTTCTACCTTCTCCGGTTTTTCGGGGAAAAACGGGGCCTGACAGAGGATTGGCTCATCAGCTGCACAGCTAAAGCTGAAGGCACCATTTTTTGATACATACAGCTCCATTTCCCGAAAAGCTTTTTCTATAGACTTCTCAACCTGTGGAGCATTTTTCGGATAGAGGCGAACGGTTGAGGCCGCTGCGTTAAAATGACGCAACACCTGCAACGCTTCCTGTTCAATGGTTAAGCCCGTCATGAGTATACTCCTCATCCGCTTGTTGCCGGGAAATCCGACATTTTTTTACTCTACTGTGGGTTACATGCTGAAAAAACGTGTTAGCGAGCCCCTTTCTGAAACAAAACTGTTTTGATGGTTTTCAGGATGATCACCAAATCCATGGCGATTGAAAAGTTCTTCATATAATACAGGTCATATTCCAGCTTTTCCAGTGCTTCTTTTTCCGAAGCACCATAGGGGTACCAAACCTGGGCCCAACCTGTAATTCCGGGTTTCACATTATGTCGAATTGAGTAATACGGAATGTTTTTTGATAAACGTTCAACAAATACAGGTCGTTCCGGCCTGGGTCCAACAAGACTCATTTCACCTTTAAACACATTCCACATCTGGGGAAGTTCATCAATTCTTGACTTTCTTAAAAACTTACCAAGGCGGGTGACTCGATCATCATCTTTTTGCGCCCAGACAGCCCCCTCTTCTTCAGCATTTTCCTTCATTGATCTAAATTTAATCAATCGAAATGTGATATTTGCCTGGCCGACCCGTTCCTGAACGTAAAAGACACTCCCAGGAGAGTCCAGTTTAATTAACAGTGACATTAAGAGAAGAACCGGGGATGTCACAATGAGAATAGTACAGGAAGCAGCGACATCAAATATACGTTTTATCCAATATTGGGTACGACGAAGCTCAAAACCGTCTGAAAAAATTATACCGGAAGGATCAAGCCATTGTACCAGAATACAGCCAGTAGCCCGCTCATAGAAACTGACTCCATGCTCTATTTTTATTCCCATCAGCCTGTATTTTAATAGGGATTCGGTCGGCATAACCCCTCTCCGATCATCAAGAGCGACTACTATTCGATCGATACTCTCCGGCTCCTGATTTGACATGGCATCCTCAAGTCGAGGATACACCTTGATTTGATCGGGGTTGTATATAGGATCAACCTCCCCGACAAAGCCGCGGATAACATAGGCAGAATCGTACTTTCCCTCAATGACCCGTGTTACATCTTTGGCCAGCTTTCCCGTGCCGATAATGACAACCGACTGGCCAAACAATTTTCTTCGTATTACGCGATAATAGGCGCCTCGCCAAATGAGAATGGTTATGAAAATGGCGAGGTAACTGCTCCAGAATACCTTTGTCGATATGATGACAGACGGCAAGGTGAAATAGACAACACCTAAAATAATACAACCGACACCGAAAGCCAGAGTGACTTTATTAGCGGTCTCTGCAATGGAAATATCATCGCTTAAATCATACAGATCAAACAGATAGAGGCAGACCTGAAATACAACGGTTACCAGAAGAACCTGATGAATATTTTTCCAGAAATGGGAAGAGGAGGTGAAAAAACCTTCAAACAGACAATTGACCGCCAGTAACGAAAGAATGATCAGCAGACCCTCACCGAAGAAAAACACAATACTTCTTATCGGGTAATACTTTCGAAATAAATAGGGCATCGTTCAATAAGTTGAATAAAAATCAAGTCCGGCCGCTGATACACTTCCCACCACTCCCTCTATGAACGGACTACCACACGAAAACAACAAAAGTCAAGAAAAACACCACCTTAATCTTTTTCTGATACCAAACTGGTATTTTCAAAAAAGAGATAATGCGGCCTTTTTACATTCAAAGAGGTAAGAGACAACCAAAATCATATAACTCTTTGCCATGCACCGCTTGCTGAATAACAGTAGACCTGCAATTAACAGGGGACTTTCCACTCCGGCAAACAAAGGGAAATTTATGGTCAATTTAATGTGTTACAGAATAACTCTTTCAGCAATAAATCAGGTGGGAGCAATCACGTTATATTGCTGCAAATGGTAAATGGTCTCAGTCAATGGTAAACCAACCACATTTGAATAGGAACCGGAAATTTCCTTTACCAGGAAAGCGCCCAGCTCCTGTATGCCATAACCGCCTGCTTTGTCAAACGGTTCCGAAGTTGCAATATAATTTGCGATAATTGCCTCAGAAAGATCTACAAAACTCACATTGGTTTTGACTGAAAACAGTTCCATGATCCCTTCATCCAGGCAACCAAGACATACTCCGGTTTGGACAATATGTATCCGGCCCGAGAGTTTTCGCAGCATGTTTTTTACCTCATTGGCATCAGCAGGTTTACCAAGAATTTCATCATTTATACAGACAATGGTATCTGCAGCCACAATCCAGGCCGAAGGGTAAGAAGGCATCACTGCCTCAGCTTTCTCCTGAGCCATGCGATGCACAAAGTCACCTGGAGACTCATGGGAGTGTACCGACTCGTTTATATTGGCCAGACAGGTAGTAAAGACGAGTCCCAGCTTCTGGAAATACTCTTGCCTCCTTGGAGACCCGGAAGCCAGGATGAGTTCTTTTTTGGTAGTAAAAATCCCAGACATTATTCGGTTAATGAAATATCAACAGCTGGACGCAGGGTAAGACATGTATTGAGGGCATCATGTACTTTATGGCTCGTAAAAGCATTTATCAAATCCTTGTCGGCAGCCTGCCCGCTATCGTAGTCATAAAATGCCTGCTGAGAAATATTATAATCAAAACGGGGCGCCCATTTACGGGAACCAAGTCTTGCCGTGGTCGAGCAGTTATCGACCATGTGGGCAACACCTTTAAAATGCATGTATGGATTGAGTGAATCAACAGCCTCAATGACCGATTCGTTGCACACTTCACTCAAACAGTGGTTTCTTTCAATAAGCAGGTCGATCTGGGCCATCATAACCGCACAATAGACACCAGCTGTAAAAGGATCGATGTCAATAGTATCATCTCTGTCTGTCCGTACCTTCTCGCCAACCTGCCACATCTTTGTACCGTCAATCTTTCCCATGGGATAACGATCAAAGCGGCGGCCTGCCATAACAACGCTCCTGATCTCATTTCCTGACGATACTTCATCATAGATTTCCATCAGAATATCAAAGGCCGGACCGTATGTGGATGAATAGATCCTTGCAAAAACCTCTTTTCCATTGTCATCCAGCTTCTCATAAAGAGCTAATATCCCTTCATGGGAAATTGTCTTGCTGATAGGACCGGTCACATTTTCAACAGTTGCAATGAAAGCTTTTTGCTCATCCATACCCTGCTCCATGACATAGCGTCGATAAATTGCCTCAACAAGGCCATGGACCGCACCAAGCAGGATTCCTCTCTCCCCGAAGATATCACTGCGATATTCCATTCCCAGGGTGGTTTTAAAAAGATAGGGAGCACCAACTGCGATTGCCCATGCAAGGGCCTGATTGGTCGCCCGTCCGTCAACATCCTGCTCAACGGCAAAACTTGCATTGATACCGGCACCATTTATCTCTTTTCCCTGTACATATAACCGACGTACTGATGGACCCATTCCTTTGGGACACACGCCGATAACATTAATATTTTCAGGAAAATATTCTCCAACACTCTCAAGATGCCCTAAAAGAAAACCGTGAGACAGCCCAAGAGTTGCGCCATCTCGAAGATGATTGAAGATCTTTTTGTAATTTTCTACCTGGGCCGCATCAGAAATCAGCAAAATAACCATATCCGATTCCCCGATCACCCCATACATTTCGCCAAGGGTACCGTTCTCCTCTGTAAAACCGGCTTCTCGCGCCGCTGCCATAGAACTGGAACCTTTACGCAAACCTATCTTGACTCTGATTTCAGTTCCTTGAAGAGAATCTCTCAAGTTCTGGGCCTGTGCGGGTCCCTGAGAACCCCAGCCAATCACACCGATCTGCTTGATTCCCTCAAAGGCCTCAGGGAGCAAGCCAAACTTATCCCGGCCACCCCGGACAATCATCTCCTCTGTTCCAGCCAGCTTGATAATCTCTTTTTCAAAAACATCTGTTTCAAATGTCACATCCATTGTATTAACTCCAATACGTTTGCCTCAATGAGGCTTTCATGATCTCAAATCAACTTGTCAGCAGACCTTTTTATAAATCATTTTCCTTCTGCAGAACCTGATTACAGGTTCGAGGACTCTATAAAAGATGATATTTGCATTACAAATAGCAAAAAAACGGTCACAATAAAGGACTCTCTATCTCTTATCGTTGTCAAAACTGTTTAATTTAGCAATTCAACACCGACAACTTCAATAAAAAAAATTCAGCTTTGAGGTCTCTTCCACCATTTCTTCTTTCTTTTCAGACCCCGAATATCATAAACTATCAATATTATTATCTTGGATGCCTTTTCAGATTATTCATCCTGTCAGTTACCATTGAATCGCTCACAACTTATTAAAAGTTCTATTTTCATAGCCTGGCTCATTCTGGTTGGTCTACTCATCAAGCGAGATGTTCTGGTCGAAGAAGTCGATTTTCGAGAGAACCAGGCACTTGAAAGAGCGCAACATCAAGAGTTTCAGGGAATCTATTTTAAAAACAAAAAAATAGGCTATTTACACACAAGCTTTAAGGCCAACAGTGACCAGTCGTTTCGCATCGAACAGAAAGGCTACATGATTCTCAATATCCTGGAAAGCCGTCAACCCCTGAACCTCCATCTCACCGCTAACGTCGGTAAAGAAAACCGCCTGCAGGATTTTACCCTCTCATTCAAATCTCCATTTTATCAAATGAAAGCAGAGGGTTTCGTCAACGGGAAACAGGTTTCTTTCAAACTTAAAACCAATAACAGAACCACCAATGACACCATTTCTCTGCCTGAACCGCCAACCCTATCGACAACACGACGTGGGTATCTACTTAAAGAGGAAATGAAGCCTGGTGATAAACTGAAAATTCCCCGCTTTGACCCAATCACCTTAACCGGCAGAAACTCGGTTTTGGAGTACAGGGGAAAAGAAAAAATACTGATCAACAATCGGATTTTCAATCTTCATCACTTTCTGGAACGCGCCCATGGAGCCCGTATTAACATCTGGCTCGACGACAATGGCAATGTCATTAAAGAGGAGTCTCCAGCAGGTTTCATTCTTATCAAAGAGCCGGAATTTAAGGCTACCAGGTTGGATCAGGAATCAATTGAAGTGCTTTCCGCTGTGTCTGCTCAATTGATCGGTGACATGATCCCTGTCAACAACCGACAACATGTCAGCTACCGATTACTGCTGCCTGAACACCATTTATTTGACCTCGATGGCGGCCGCCAATCCTTTGAGGATGGTGTTGTCACCATCAACAGAGAAGACACCGAAGCACTCAGATCTTCTCCATCACCGTCCTGTCCTGGCATCGATTCCGCCTCCCATTCAACAACATATATTCAGACTGATCATCCTGAGATCACAGCTCTTCGAAAAAAAATCATCGGAACGGAAAAAGACCCTCTCGTTCAGGTAAAAATGTTGGCAGAGTGGGTTTATGCCAACATTGACAAGCGGCCTGTCGTTGGTCTGCCGGACGCTCTGACCACCCTGAAAAACCGTGTAGGTGACTGCAATGAACACGCCTCTCTCTTTGCGGCACTCGCTGGAAACAGTGGTATTCCCACTCGTTTTGTCACAGGTGTAACCTACCTGAAAGAAAGCTTTTATTACCATGCATGGAATGAGGTCTGTCTTGGCAGCCAGTGGGTCAGCCTGGATACAACCATGGGGCAACTGCCAGCCGACTTAACCCATATACGTTTTATCACCGGTGGGATAAAAGATCAGCTCCGTATCGGTGGCCTTCTTGGACAGCTTTCCATCGAGATTGTTCAAGATGATCAGTCCAAAAAACCTTCAAATAATATGAAAAAACAAATACAAACACCATGACATCAGAAAACAGACCAATTTTACAGGTAGCCGGTTTAACAAAAACATTCGGCACCTTTACTGCTGTTGACGATATCAACCTTAAGCTGTTTGAAGGTGAGATATTTGGTTTTCTTGGCCCCAATGGCGCCGGCAAGACAACCACGATAAAGATGCTGGCCGGTCTGCTTCTACCAGACCAGGGTCAAATCAACATCTGTGGCCTGGATCTTGAAAAAGAGCAGGCAGCCTGTAAAAACATAACGGGATATATTCCGGATCGTCCGTTTATCTATGAGAAACTGACAGGCAGCGAGTATCTTTTTTTTATTCGCAGCCTCTACGATATCGACCCCTCAATTGATGTAGAACAGGAAGCTCAGGAGTATCTTCGTCTCTTTGATCTGCTTGACTGGCAGGACCATCTCATCGAAGGATATTCTCACGGAATGCGGCAGAAACTGATCATGACATCCATTCTCATGCTGAATCAGCCCCTTATTATTGTTGATGAACCGATGGTAGGGCTTGACCCTAAATCGGCCAGAATTGTCAAAGAAATTTTTAAAAGACGGGCAAGGCAGGGTGGCACTGTTTTTCTCTCGACCCACTCCCTGGAAATTGCCGAAGAGCTGTGCGATCGGATTGCCATCATCGTAAACGGAAAAATTGAAGCATTGGGAACTCTTGAGGCCCTGCAACAGAAGACCGAAGGAAACGAAAAGAAAAAGCTGGAAGAAATCTTTCTTCAACTAACAGGGGCATATGAACTGCAAGGAATCATCAATGCTCTTCGGAAAAGCAGGAAAGAGCTATGATCCGACTTCCCCGTCTTTTTCAACCGACCACAAGGTCGCTGTTCAACCGGCTGTTTGCAAGCAACAAAATAAGTGGCCGGACAGTATTTATGGGAATGTTCGCCATCGCCCTCTGTTTCATTATTTACTGGGGAACGACAAAGGGTATCGCAACATTTCACAGTCAAAACGAACTGGGGATTATTCTCAGCCTGAAGCTCTTCCAAATGGGTTGGCTGACTATTTTTGCCCTGTTGATTTTCTCTTCCATGGTGACCTCTGTTTCAACCTTTTACCTCTCTGAAGATAATGAAATTCTTCTCAGTGCACCAATATCTCTTTCCGAACTCTACCTGATGCGTTTTTCGACCTCTTCAATATATACATCATGGATGATGGTTATTTTCGCACTTCCTGTATTCTGCGGTTTCGGGACTGTTTTCAACACGACTCCCTTTTATTATCTTCTTCTCATTGCAACGCTAATCGCCACTGCTGCAATCGGCTGCGCTACCGCAACACTTCTAACGGTTCTGCTTATTCACATTTTTCCTGCCAGACGCACAAAAGATATTGTTTTTTACCTCTCTCTCTGTTTTGGAATTCTGCTGTATTTCGTCTTCCGGCTGATCCGGCCTGAAGAACTCGTCAACCCCGACAAATATCCGCAATTTATCGAATACCTCTCCGCCATCTCTGCTCCAGCAGGTCCATGGCTTCCGGCTGGCTGGGCCGCTGACTTACTCTCTTCCTATCTACTCGACAGAGAGGTGGATCTACTATTGCTTGGCCTGCTTTTTACAACACCATTGGTTCTCTATTTCGCCGGTGAATTAGCCATGAGCCGCTTTTTCCGCTCAGGTTTTTCAAAATCCCAGGAATCATTTGGCGGACATCGAAAGTTCAAAAAAGCCTCAAAGTCTTCCACAAGCATCGGTTGGGTTTTTAAGAAAGAATTGAAACAGTTTCTGCGTGATTCCAGCGAATGGTCTCAGCTTTTCATGATAGGCGCCCTGATTGTTGTCTATCTCTACAACTTTAAGGTTCTTCCCCTGGACAGAGCGCCAATCCGGATGGATTTTCTCAGTAACCTGATAGCTTTTGGCAATATCGGGCTTTCCGGCTTCCTCATTTCTTCACTGGCCGCCCGTTTTGTCTACCCATCTATCGGGGCTGAAGGAGGAGCTTTTTATATTCTGCGTTCATCCCCTCTTTCGCTGGCCCGTCTGCTCCTGTATAAATACCTGTTCTACTTCATTCCCTTTACAGCGTTATGTTTGATCCTCATCATCTTCTCAAACCATCTTCTGCAGATCGACTCCATTATGTGGTGGATATCCCTGTCAACCGGGCTGCTCATCTGCTGGACAACAATTGGACTGGCCCTTGGTTTTGGCACTCTTTTTGCCGATTTTAAGGCAGAGAATCGTATTGTCTCAATGGGACCGGGTGCTATTCTCTACCTGTTCTGGTCCATCGCTTATCAACTGATTGTTATCGCCTGCATCGCTCTACCAGCCTATCGTATTGTCAAATCACAACTCCTTGACCTCGCTTTTTCCTCAACAGACATTCTCCTCATTGTAATTGCAATCATTGCAATTTTTGTCGGCTCCTGTCTTGTTGTCCTCATGCTCTGCAGAAGAGGAATCAACTCTTTACGGTAATCAGAAAGAAGTATCAATAGACTGTTGACGCTTTTGCTGAACTTCTATGGCAACCAGCATCTCACCAGGATAACCCGTTCAAGCTGAAAGAATAACAGGCTACTGGTCATAGCTGACTAACAGGTAAGTGCCTATTCCTATCTACAGTCTAGCGAGGACGTTTGGCATCAAGGACCAATGGCCTTTATGACCATTTTTTTTTATTTAGAAGTTTTTTTTTGAACATTTCCGACACGAGGGAGAACAGAGAGTTAAAAGAAAGCAGTAATAAGAAACGGAATGTTGAATTTCTTACCAACACTCCCAATTAAAAAAAGTTTGGAGGAAAAAATGAAAAAGAAAATTTCCATCTTTATGATCGTTTGTCTGGCAAGTGTACTCTTTTCTTCTTTGGCTAACGCCGGCAGTGGTGCCGCTCAAATTGACCCGAACATGAGAGTCCATATGCCAAATGCTGTAGTTTGTCTAGCATTGAGTAAGGCGATTCAGAAGGACAAGGCACAACTGCTATCTGTTCTTGGGTATTTGAACACATATAGATGCAACACAGAACCCGCAAGATCCAGTCATAGATGTGTCTCCCTCTTTAAGAAAAAAGCAGCACTTGAAGCACGCATTAGTGCAAACCAGGCAAAAGCAAGAAGACTTGGTTGTCGCTAGATTATTTCAAATTCAGCTTTGTACCTCGGCCACTCCCGATTATTTTGGAGTGGCCGCACTCGTTCAACAGAACATAAAAAAACTAACTATCATCCCCTGATGGCATAACCACCATCAACGGTTATCACCTGCCCCTGAATCATATTTGCCATTTCGCTGCAGAGCAGCAGCGCCACATCAGCAACATCCTCCGGGGTTGTCAGCCGACCAAGAGGAGTTCGCTCAAGTGCGGTTCCCAGGATCTGATCGCGGTTAGGAAATTTTTTCAGGGCATCGGTGTCGACAGCTCCGGCACTGATTGTATTCACATTGATTCCCCGGGAACCAAGCTCAATAGCCAGATGACGAACAAGAGATTCAAGGGCCGCTTTAGAAGCTCCGACTGTTGTGTAATTTTCAATGGCCCTGACAGAACCAAGGCTGGAGACAGCCATTATTTTTGACCCTCTTTCCATCAGGGGCAAAGCATATTGCACCAACGTCAGCAGGGCTCGAGCATTAATATCCATGGCCCAATTCCAATGACGCTCGGTTAATTCAAGAACAGGCTTCAACACGCCGGATGCCGCGTTGCTGACCAGGATGTCAAGCCTGCCGAATTCATCACCGATGAGTCCGATCATCTCTTTAACATCCCCTTCTTTGGAAACATTGCCCTTTACCAGTAAACAGCGACAGCCATGCTTTTCAACCTCCGCTGCTGTCTCTTCCGCGTCTCTTTTGTGCCGCACATAGTTAATGGCCAGATTAACTCCATTCTCGGCCAACCGAATACCAATAGCCTTGCCGATCCCTCTAGAACCACCGGTTATCAGGGCGACCTTCCCTTCCAGGTTAAACATAATTACTCCTCATTTCTGCTTTCATTGCAGCTGAAACCGTACTTTTTATTCCATCCGGCTGCTCGAAAGAAATATGTACTATTTGGGGTCATCTCAGATTTTTTCTATTTAATCCAACTTTACATAGTATTTCAATATTCACTTCCAAATAACAAAAAACAAATAGCCCGAATTTCTCATGAACAGTTTGAGCGCAACTCGATAACATGTTGAATATTCTAG
>CAZMFP010000042.1:0-29579 GCA_964565605.1 uncultured Desulfocapsaceae bacterium
GCTAACGTTGTTTTGACTCAATACCCCGTCCGCTTGCGGCGGGGTAGTTTATTCCAAAAGGCATTGTACTCGTAAGGGTGAGATAATTTCGTTTCTTTACGTGTTTTTCCCTCCCATGGACCAAGATTTATTTCTCTTAAATTGTTTATAACAATCGGGTTTAATTTTCGATCCTTTAAAAGTATTTCAGCTGTGTCTCTGGCCCTTTTCAAGGGACTTACATAAGCCTGATCAATAGCATATTGCTCAAGGGATCTTTTAACTTCATAGGCCTGCTCTATCCCTTTAGTAGTCAAGGGTGAATCTTGATTTCCTTGTAGCCGGTGTTGAACATTCCATTTAGTTTCACCATGCCGTACAAGAAAAATATTTGTCTCTGGGACTACCATGTAAAAGTCAAACGAGTTTTTATTCTGAAGAAGGATATTGTTTAATATCAAGCAGTAACATCAAATCATCGGCACCTGTTCACAATGTCACCAATATCAGTAAGAGCTTGGTGATGAAACATTCTCACTTTATCTCACAACGCTATAGCTCGCCACATTTTGTGAAACTTACAGGGTGGTGCAAAATATCAGTGGAAGCGGAATCAGAATAAGAACGCTCAACCGGATTGCCAAGAATAGAGAGTGCCCGGAAGCAGCACAAATCAAAGTGCTTCTTTCTTCCGACGATTTCAGGGCTCATTTCTGCATCGGGCAGAACCTTGATTGTCTGGAGTCTGGTCACCAGTTCTTCCGGCCAGCCGTTCGATGACAGCATTTGCGGCCACCCGATAAACCTCGTGTAAAGTAACGGCTGGAAAGATTCTGTACTGCAGGGAGAAAACAGTGGCAGGCTCATTGACTAAATCAGCTCCGTAATGCACAAGTTCACTTGCCTGCTCACCGTAGAGGTGTACACCGAGGATTCGGCCATCACGCCGTAAGCAAACAAGTTTGACGAACCAGCAGGCAGGCAGGTCAACAAGGCTTCCACGAATTGACTCTGAAAAACAAGCCTTTCCGCTCACAATTTCATTTTCTCCATATCTCTTTTTCGCTTCAGCTTCTGATAATCCAACAAAGGCAATTTCGGGGATAGTCCAGATCACCGAAGCCGGCTGTTGAGAATGTAAACCTCCCGGAACCGTAGTATGAGGTGGCTGAATGGCTGTACCATGTACGAGAAGTGGAAGCAGGTCGTCTACTGCCTGCTGAGCCTGAAGAACAGCATGGCAGGCCAGGCCAGGTCCGCCGGAAACATCCCCAACCGCATAAACTGGTGCGTCCACCTTGTGAAGATGCTGTCGATCGTCGGTGAGGGGCATATCACTTTGGAGCGGAACTTCTCCCTCGTAATAAGCTTCCAGCCCAAGCTTGTCAACATTGGGAACACGTCCAACCGCTGAGAGCAGCACCTCGTAAGATTTCTTCGTTTTTTTGTCTGCATGTTTCAGTGAGATGAGTACCCCGTCCTCGGTTCGCTCGGCACCAATGACATCAGTCTCGAAGAGTAGTTTGACACCCAGGCTGCCAATATCCTCGAGTAACGCTGTTACCAGGGCACGGTCGAGCTGAGGAAGCATCTTCTCACGGGAACAGCGGACCGCAACCTCCACACGAACACCCATTTTGGCAAAAATCATGGCATATTCAACACCGATCAGACCGCCTCCCTGAACAAGGAGTGATCTCGGTCTGCGTCCGATTGAGCCAATGCTGTCGGCGTCGAAAATATGAACATCGTCAAAAGCAAAAACGGATAGTCGACGAGCCAGTGAGCCGGTTGCAATCATGGTGGCTGCTGTTCGCAGAAGTACATTTGGTTTATCCTTGCGTTCCACCCGCACAAGACTCGGCCGTCGGCCCTGGGAGTCAGTATCCTCCAGTTCTTCAATGGTGGCCAGGCCTCTTAGAATCCGCACACCATATTGTTCTAATAATGCCCGAACCCGCTCTGCTTCGTGGACTCCTATAGTTGCGCGTAACTCTTCAACATCCTTCCAGGTGGTATCGGATCCATGTCTTAAAGCGGCTTCTCTGAAAATCTTACTCGTAACACCTGTGGGTGCACCAAAATACTCCTGCGGCTCAATGAGTACCACCTTCTGCCCTCTAAAAGCGAGACGGCAGGCTGCTGTTGTTCCGGCTGGTCCTCCTCCGATAACAACCACATCTACCTCTTCAATTTGAGGCTCAGGTGCCGGATGATAGACTGTAAATCGTGGTTGACTCTTCAATTTCTGGAGTAACCGCAAGTTGGGCGGTTGGGTAATGAGAGCACGACGCTCGAGATACTCCGCGGCGAGCTGGGCCAGTTGTTTGAGTATTTCTACCTGGGCGATGGAAAAATCAGGTCGGCCTTGCTGGTCCATTACACAGAAACTGCCGAGATTGAGTCCCTGAGATGAGCGGATAACGGCAGCAGCGTAGAAAGTTGAGCCTTGGAGCCCCATACTGCCGCCTGCTTCAGGCCAGGGTGTGGGGTAGCCCCCAAGTGAGGCGGTCTGCTCACGGAAGTCTACAGGAAAGATTCCGGGTGCCTCGTCGATAATGAATTTACCAGAATCAGGGATGATCAGGTAGTCCGGTTCCATAATCGTATTCTGACAAAGGGTCCGGTCCCGAGGGATAGAAAAATCTTGCAGTTCGAGTATTGGGCTCCGTTCCAAGTCCCTATCCGGTGACATCTTGGCAGTGATGATCCGCATGATGTCAGATTCGATGGTGGAGATCACGGCAGTTTGAACCCCGAGTAGTCGCTGGGCGGCATCCCTTAAGGCCACGAGTTCAGGCGGTGCCGCAAGATCCTGTTGGTTGAGATCGAGTACCGCTTGCACACGGGCAGACTCGTCTGCGGGGATTGGTGGGGCAGTCCGTATAACTGGGCCCTTGAGGAGTTCCGATGGCCTAGTTGGGTTTGGAGGAGAATTTTTTTTCATGATCGGCTTTTCTCCGAATACGGCAATGGTGGAATTCAAGCCTTAATCTCAAGCTGCTATCTTGGTCTATAGGCCATTAATCACGTAAAATAAGGCAGCAAAGGCTTTGGTACCAAGTGTGTATGTACTGGGTTAATCACAACAATCGCCATAATATTATCTGCTCTTATAATTATCCGTCGAAACGGTTGCTCGTAAAAGGCTTCGAGCTATAGACAGACTAATACCACGTTGTGGCACAGTCAAGTGGATTAATGATTTGGTTGCAATAGTTCCAAAACCCTTGGCATCTCTCTCTGTCCTGACTGCCTGGTCTATAGTTTATCGTCAACAGAAGAGTGGCCGGGAGACTCTGGTCGATCAGAAGCGATCTATGAATGTGTTTTCCTTTCCAGGAGAACAACCGTTTCGATATGGTGGGTCTGGGGAAACATGTCGACCGGTTGGATTGTTTTGATGGAAAATCCCAACCGGGTGAGTTGCGCCAGGTCCCGGAAGAGGGTTGCCGGATCGCAGGAAATGTAGATGATTATATTCTTGGTTAATTGGGCAACAGCTTCGGCCAGGTCCGGTATCCCCTGGCGCGGCGGATCCAGAATCAGTGTGTCGAATCGTTGCTGCTCTTCGACCAGTTTCCGGCAATATTGGTCGACCTGGGACTGGACAAAAGTACAGTTTGAAAGGCCTGTGGCCAGACTGTTTCTTTTTGCCGAACGGATAGCCGAGCGCTGGGAATCTATTCCCAGAACCTGTCCTGCCGACAAGGCCAGTGGGATAGAGAAATTACCCATACCGCAGAAAAGATCAAGGATACGTTCTTCCATAAGCGGGTTACAATAGTCCAGGATAAGTTCGATGAGCTGCCTGTTCTGCTGTAAGTTGACTTGACTGAACCCACCAACTTCCCAGGACAGAGTCAGTTTATCCCTGCCAGGTGTTGATAGTGAAAGACTGTGTGAAATCCTGATTTCTTTACTTGTTTTCCCGGACATGAAAGGGGCTGAGAGCGGATAGTTATCTCCTTTGAAGAAAATTGCCTCAAGCAGCGGTAGAGTGTTGACAAGATGAACAGCGGCCGATTTATCCGCAGGGCGTAGTTTGCGCTTGTAATGGAAAAGGGCAAAAACAGATGCACCATCCGGGTTGAGTAGAAGTTCCAGTTCCCGACAATTGTCTAGAAGTTTCAGAGCCGTTGACTCATTTTGAATCTGGTCCAGCACTTCATTCAGCAGATCTTCTGCCAACAGGCACGTTTTAATCGGACAGACCTGATGGGAGCGATACCTGAAAAATCCGAGCTGCTGTTTTTCGTTGACCTGGAGTCGAATTCTCTGTCTATAATGGTTTTTCTTTGGTGAGGGGAGAGTCTTATTTATTGGGAGGCTGCTCTGTCCATCTGATGTTTTAAAAGTGCGCCTGGCAAGATCGGCCACAATATCCTGTTTTATCTGCAGTTGGAGTGGATAGTCGCCATGTTGCAGGTTACAGCCGCCACATTGGTTATAATCCGGGCAGGGTGGGGTAATCCGGCTGTCATGCGGTTTGACAATGGTCTTGGCGTAACCGGTACTAAACTGTTTTTTTCTCTGAATAATCTCAGGAACAATTTCTTCACCAGGGAGTGTCCTGTGAACCAGGAGGATCTGTCCGTTTTCCTGCCTGGCCAAACCGAGACCGGAGTGAACAAGTTTTTCTATTTTGATAGTTTTTTTAAGAGCCACGAGAATGAAATGGGTTGTTGTTGTCGCTAAATAGTACTATTTTTCCGATGTTTTTGGTTATATGCTATTTGGTTGTGCTCATTCTTCAATGATAGAAAAAGCTCTTCCAATTATATGGTACTCACCACTCAGCCGATATTAGAGAAAATAAAACATCCAGAAGAGAAAAGATAATTGATTATGGGAAAAAATAAACAGACAACCATTCTCGTGGTCGATGATGAACAGGTTCATCGCTATATGCTTTCCTCCATGTTCAAGGAGTGGGGCTGGCGATGTGTAGAAGCGGATGACGGTCTGACTGCTGTCGAGGCAGTGGAGAAACACTCGTATGATGCGGTTCTCATGGATGTCAGGATGGCCAGGATGGACGGTCGGGAAGCGTTTACCCGGATTCATGCAATGAAACCGTCACTACCCGTTATTATAATGACGGCATACTCATCCGTTGATGATGCCGTTGAGGCGATACAGCACGGAGCCCATGATTATCTCACCAAGCCCCTGGATTTCGATCGTCTGCGCCTCACTTTGGAACGGGCTGTCGATCGCCATCAGGTTGAGGAGAAGAAACGAGATCAGCATCCGGATGAAACTCAGTTTCAAAGTTCAATTATCGGTTCATCGGCACCAATGCTTGAACTGCTTGAAATGATAGGTTATGTAGCCCCAACAGAGGCCACAGTCCTGGTGGCTGGTGAGTCTGGTACAGGTAAAGAGCTGGTTGCCGAATCTTTGCATTCAAACAGTGAAAGAAAAGATAAGCCCTTTGTGAAAGTAAACTGTGCGGCTCTTGCTGATTCGCTCTTGGAGTCGGAGCTGTTTGGGCATGAGAAGGGAGCCTTTACAGGGGCTGATCGCAGACGTGAAGGGAAATTTGTCCAGGCCGATGGCGGTACCCTTTTTCTCGATGAAATTGGCGAGACCTCTCAGGCTATGCAGGTAAAGCTTCTTCGAGTATTGCAGGAACAGGAACTGCAGCGTGTCGGGGGGGAGGAGACAATCCGGGTTGATGTAAGGATTATTGCCGCTACCAACAGAAATCTGGAAGAAGAGGTGAGAAACGGCCAATTCAGAGAAGATCTCTACTATCGTCTCAACGTGGTCATGCTGCTTGTTCCACCCCTACGGGAGAGAGGAGATGACATTCCACTTTTGGTTGATCATTTTGTTAAAAAATTTGCTGAGAAGAACAGAAAAGCGGTGGCATCCATTGCTCCTGACTGTATTAACCTGCTTTGCCGTTATCCATGGCCGGGTAACGTCCGTGAGCTGGAGAATGCCATAGAGCGGGGAGTTATCCTCATGAGGGGTGATCAGCTGTCAATCAAAAGTCTGCCGTTGCCTGTTCAGAAGTACAGTGAGAAAAAGAGTGAGTCGGATCCGGGAAAGCCATCGTCGCTGCATGAAGCTGAAAAAATAATGATCTTAAAAACACTCCAGGAGACAGGTGGAAACAAGAGTGAAGCGGCACGGCGATTGGGGATCACCCGTAAAACCTTGCAGAACAAGTTGCAGAAATATGATGAATCATGACGATATGGTGATATTCTGTCTGATCTATTGACTTTCTTTGGAAAAAAGTGAAAGAGTGGGGCAGACGCAGGTGGCATCACCGTATGAGTGGATGCTTACTGTTGGGCGAGGATGTTGAGTTTTGAATTATTGAATCAGGAGTTTGTTGAATGAGAACAAATATTGTTCATATTGGCGCTGGAGAGCTGACGTACGAGATCAGAAATATCGTCAATGTCGGTATGAAAATAGAGAAGCTGGGTCGAAAGACTAACTGGGAGAACATAGGAGACCCTGTTGCCAAAGGCGAACAGATTCCCGAGTGGATGAAAAAGATTGTCGCCGACGCTGTTATGCAAGACAGTACTTACGGATACTGCCATACAAAAGGCGTGATGTCGACAAGGGAGTTCATCGCTGCTCAAACCAATGCTATGGGTGGCGTTCAGATTGATCCGGAAGACATCATATTCTTCAACGGACTGGGCGATGCCATTACAAAAATTTTCGGTTTTTTAAAACGAACAGCCCGGGTACTGGTCCCAACACCAAGCTATACAACACATTCATCAGCGGAAGCTGCCCATGCGGGAGACAAGCCGCTGACTTATCTGCTTGATCCCAATAATCATTGGTATCCCGACCTCGATGATATTGAAAAGCATGTGAGATACAATCCCGCTGTCGCAGGTATCCTTATTATTAATCCGGATAACCCAACGGGGGCAGTCTATCCTACCTGGATTCTTGAGGCCATTGTTGATATTGCCAAACGCTATGATCTCTTTATTGTGTGCGATGAGGTGTACCACAATATCGTTTATAACGGCCAAACAACTTCCCCTCTTTCCGCTGTTATTGGTAATGTTCCGGCTATTGCCATGCGCGGTATATCAAAAGAGATGCCGTGGCCCGGTTCACGGTGCGGCTGGATAGAGGTGTATAATGGCGACAAAGATCCCATGTTTGCCAAATATATCAATTCTATCCTCAATTCAAAAATGGTTGAGGTCTGCTCAACAACTCTACCGCAGACCGTTTACCCAAAAGTTGTTACACATAAGCAGTACCCGGTCTATTTGAAGGAGCGAATCCAGAGGTATGAGAGGTTCTCAAATATTGCCTATGATTGTCTCAAAGATGTGGAGGGCGTTGTTGTTAATCGTCCCAACGGCGCTTTTTATATGAGTGTCTGTTTTGTAGAGGGCATTTTGACCAGCAAGCAGGTCTTGGAGATTAAAAATAAAGAGGTCCGTAAACTGGTTGAGAAACTTGTCAGTGAAGAGGGGACATCCCCTGATAAGCGTTTTGTTTATTATTTGCTGGGAGCAACAGGGGTCTGTGTTGTGCCGCTGAGTTCTTTTGCTACAGATCTTCAGGGATTTAGAGTGACGCTGTTAGAGCGTGATGAAAAGGAGTTTAAGAAAATATTTTCAACAATAGCAACGTCCATCGGAAGCTATTTGAAGAGCTGAAAAAACTCAGCAGCTCAAGCGTGTGTTGTTCAAGCGCCGGATCAATATTGATCCGGCGCTTTTTTTTGTATGAAATATCCGGGTCAGGGTTCCTGTTTCAAACACAGGATTAATTTCCCAGGCCAGCTTGACAAGGAAATACAGCCTACTTATTGTTGCCATTGACTTGGCCGAGACGGCCATGTTTAGGCGTGATCTCACAGAAATAGAAGGTTTTTTAGTGTGATAATCAACCTTCATGAGGAGGGGAAAAGGTGACAGAAGGGAATAATAAAGAAGAAATGGTTGATCAAACCGAAAACGGTGTCGATGAGCAGGAGACTGTAGAAAAAACTGAAAATGACATTGAGGCGGAAAACGAACAGAATCTTAAAAATGACTTTGCCGCCTTACAAGAAGAAGTTGATCAGTATAAAGACAAACTGCTGCGACTCAGTGCCGATTTTGACAATTATAAAAAACGGATGGCACGGGAACAGGCAATGCGCATGAAGTATGCAGGTGAACCTGTGTTAAAAGAAATGCTCTATGCCATAGATAACCTGGAGAGGGCCATTGCCCAGGGTACTTCAGAAGGCGCAGATGCAGAGCAGCACTTGACGTCAATGCTGCAAGGAGTTGAATTGACACATAAAAGATTGGTGGCCGACTTGGAGAAATTTGAGGTAACAGCCATTGAATCCATTGGTCAGCCGTTTGATCCCAATGTTCATGAAGCGATGAGTATGGATGCCAGTGATACTGTTCCGGCAAATCATATCATTACCGAGTTTGAAAAGGGTTACTACTATAAGGATAGGTTGCTGCGGGCGGCGAGGGTTATAGTTTCTTCCGGCCCTTCTGAGGAGTAAAAAGTTATCAAGCACTTCATCTGTAAACGGTCACGCGAGACCACATAGGGCTTACTATAGTGATCTCACGTGCTTGTTCACAGCTAAAGCACTTGATAACTTTTTGGTGATTACAACGTAAGCTCAGCAAAACTGTTAACAGTCTGTTGATTTACTTTTAGGATTCAGGTGCTTACTGCCAAACGTCCTCGCTCATTCTTCGCTTGCGGATCGGAGTCTGCGCTTACCTGTTTGTCAGCAAGCACCTGAATCTTGAGCCATAGCTGGATCGCAGGCAACTGCAAAATTTACTAACTGAGTTTCAGTGGTAGTCACAAACTGTTTTGAGACAGATTGTATGTGAATATGTTTGGGGTTGTAGAGGGGAGTTTATCTGATTGCCGGAAAGGAAAATTAAAGTTCGGCGTCATTTCAAATACCTGACTTGACAAACCGGGGAAAATGACAACTGTAAAAGCAGTTGAATAGCTCTACCAGAGAAGCAGAAAAGGATAAATAACTCGGAAACAAAATGTCCGATTACTTGATATAAGGAGAAAGAAACATGGGTAAGATTATTGGAATTGATTTGGGTACCACCAACTCATGTGTGGCTGTTATGGAGGGTGGTGAACCAACAGTTATTTCGAATGTGGAAGGAAACAGAACAACTCCTTCTATAGTCGCTTTTGCCGATAATGCTGAAAGGCTTGTCGGTCAGGTTGCCAAACGTCAGGCAGTGACCAATCCCGAGCGGACCATTTATGCCGCTAAACGTCTAATTGGTAGAAAGTTTACGGACCCAGAGGTAAAGAAATCCATTGAGGTCAGTCCATTTAAAATCGTAGAGGGCACAAACGGCAGTGTTTCCATCGAGGTAGAAGGCAAGGCTTATCGTCCTGCTGAGATTTCAGCCATGATTTTGGGCAAGATGAAACAGACGGCGGAAGAGTACCTTGGTGAAGAGGTTACCGATGCTGTTGTTACTGTTCCCGCTTACTTTAACGATTCTCAGCGGCAGGCGACCAAGGATGCCGGTAAGATCGCGGGCCTGAACGTTCAGCGGATTATCAATGAGCCCACTGCTGCATCCCTTGCGTATGGTCTTGATAAAAAAGGTGAGGAAAAAATTGCTGTCTTTGACTTGGGCGGCGGTACTTTTGACGTCTCCATCCTGGAGATCGGCGATGGTGTGTTTGAAGTAAAATCCACCAATGGCGATACATTCCTTGGCGGTGAAGATTTTGATATGCGGATTGTGAACTGGCTTGCCGATGAATTCAAGCGTGAGCAGGGTATTGATCTGCGCAGTGACAAAATGGCTCTGCAGCGGCTCAAGGAAGAAGCTGAAAAGGCCAAGATGGAGCTGTCAACCACTAAAGAGACAGATATTAATCTGCCATTCATTACTGCAGATGCAACCGGGCCAAAGCATCTGAACATCAAGCTCTCCAGGGCAAAACTGGAAAGCCTGGTCGAAGACCTTGTACAAAGAACCGTCGGTCCCTGTGAGACAGCACTGAAAGATGCCAGTGTCTCAAGAGGCGATATCGATGAAGTTATCCTTGTCGGCGGTATGACACGGATGCCGATGGTCCAGGAGAAAGTCAAAGAGATCTTTGGAAAAGATCCCCATAAAGGCGTAAACCCCGATGAGGTTGTAGCTGTTGGAGCTGCAATTCAGGGTGGTGTTCTCCAGGGTGATGTAAAAGATGTCCTGCTCTTGGATGTCACTCCGCTTTCACTGGGTATTGAAACCTTAGGCGGTGTAACCACAAAACTGATTGAGAAGAATACAACGGTTCCCACAAAGAAAAGCCAGGTCTTTTCAACAGCGGCCGATAATCAGCCGGCTGTTTCTATTCATGTTCTCCAGGGTGAGAGGGAAATGGCCCAGGATAACAAGACCATCGGTCGTTTCGAGTTGACGGATATTCCGCCGGCTCCCCGTGGCGTACCCCAGATTGAGGTAACCTTTGATCTGGATGCCAACGGTATTCTTCACGTTTCTGCTAAGGATCTTGGAACCGGCAAAGAACAGTCTATCCGCATTACCGCCTCTTCCGGTCTGACTGAAGAAGAGATTGAGAAGATGAAGCGGGATGCTGAACTGCATGCCGATGAGGACAAGAATCGAAAAGAGCTGGTAGAAACAAGAAACCAGGCTGATGCCCTTGTTCATGCAACAGAAAAAAGTCTCAAAGACCTTGGCGATAAAGTTGACGCTGAAACAAAAGCCAATGTCGAAAAAGAGATAGAAAATGTCAAGAAAGCCCTTGAGGGTGATGATATTGATACTATTAAGTCCGCTGTTGAGGCGTTGACCAACGCTTCCCACAAGTTGGCGGAACTGATGTATGCCCAGGCAGCCAAGGACAATCCGGCTGGTGGTGATGCAGGTGCTGCCGGTGGAGCGGCTGGTGGAGCTGCGGGCGGTGCTGCTGGTTCTTCCTCTTCTCAAGGAAAAGATGACGATGACGTTGTTGATGCTGATTTTGAAGAGGTGAAATAGTGGTCATACACTAAAAGAACTTTTAGTTGTCGATATATAGACACAAAGGGAGTAAGGAAATTTTTTTCCTTACTCCCTTTTTTTTTGTTTTATTTGCAGTATGATGGCTGCCAACTTGAAACATGTAAGTGATTCCAGGATGCACCCTGAAACCACTTATTTATAAAAAGAGAGTGTTGTGATGTCAGTCTTACCATCGTCCCTTTGAATTGAATGTGACCTGGAAGAAACTGTATGATGGCTGCCAATATGGTCATTTTTGGTGAACGTGGATCGTTCGATAATAGCGTTCTTTATCCAGAGATTGGAGTCTTCCCTTACCTGCCGCAGCCTTCGGCTTTATAATGCTGGAAAGCGACTTTTCGTCGTCGCGAGGGAACAAAGTGACCGTGGCGATCTCAAGAGTACATTGGAAAAGAATAGTTGAATGGATAAAAATACACTTTATCCTGTTGAACACTAAACCTTTGAAAAAAACCCCAAGAGACGTGTTATGAAAATATTATCTGGAATTCAACCATCCGGAAAGCTCCATATAGGAAACTATTTTGGTATGATGCAGACGATGATTTCTCGAATGGAGAATTCTGAACTCTATGTCTTTATTGTTGACCTGCATGCCCTGACTTCTGTACAAGATCGCAAGCGGCTTTCTCAGGGAACGCTGGAAGCGGCTGCGGATTTCCTGGCATTGGGGCTTGATCCGGAAAAATGCATTTTTTGGGTTCAGTCGGATGTCCCGGAAGTGTGTGAGCTGACATGGGTTTTGTCAACCATTGCTCCCATGGGACTCATTGAACGCTGCCATTCGTATAAAGATAAGGTCGCCAAGGGGATCATGCCCAGCCACGGGCTCTTTTCTTATCCAGTGTTGATGGCGGCTGATATTCTTCTTTATCAGGCTGAGCAGGTACCGGTGGGAAAAGATCAGAAACAGCATCTGGAAGTCGCTCGTGATCTGGCCCAAAAATTCAATAACACATTTGGTGAAACATTTGTGGTTCCGGAACCGGCGATTAATGAGACAACTCAGCTTGTACCTGGAATCGATGGACAGAAAATGTCTAAATCGTATGGCAACACTATTCCTATTTTTGAAGAGGGGAAGGCCTTGAAGAAGGTTGTCATGTCAATCGAGACCGACGCGACACCTGTTGAAGACCCAAAGGATCCCAAGCAGTGCAACCTTTTCAATATCTTTAAACTGTTTGCTCCGGCCGAACGTCTGCAAGAGGTTCATGACCTGTATGTAAATGGAGGTGCTGCCTATGGTTACATCAAGCTTGAGCTTCTTGATCTGATCAACGATTTTTTTGGTGAAGCACGTAGAAAGAAGGCCGAGTACCTGGCTGATCCGGAAATGCTGCGTCAAATCTTGGACAAAGGTGCTGAGAAGGCCAGAGAAAAGGCTTCCGGGACTTTGGATCTGGTAAGAGACCGTGTCGGCCTCAAGTATTAATAATTCCTGTACCAGTCAGCGAAAACAAAAAGGCGTAAGTGAGGCTTTCTCACTTACGCCTTTTTTAATGGGATAGCGTTTTGATTCTGATTAAAAATCAACCAGCTCCACATCAAAGACCATAGTGGCATTTGGTGGAATCGGTCCGCGGCCTGAGGGGCCGTAGCCAAGATCTGCAGGGATTATCAAGACCCGTTTCTCGCCTTTTTTCATGTCAAGGAAAGCTTCGTCCCAGCCCTTTATCACCTGGCCTACACCAACGGCGAAGGAAATAGGTTGACCGCGGTCATAAGAGCTGTCGAATTTGGTTCCGTCAAGCAGCTTGCCGGTATAGTGGGCGGATACTGTGGTTCCCTTTGACGGTGTCAGATCTCCTGCTCCTTCTTTCATGACAACATACATCAGACCGCTGGAGGTAATGATCGCATTGGGCCACTCTTTTCTGATTTTAGCCGCAGCATCTTCCATCTGTTTGAGTTCTTTTTCTTTGCCACGTTCTTCAAGGGTTGCCAGCAAGTGATCAAAGGCTTTCTGGTCGGCTTGAAATGCTTGTGCGTTCTCACCAACTCGAATGATCTCAATGGAGACGAGCCCATCGCCACCTTCAATTTTATCAACGACATCCTGACCAGAGATAACATGACCGAAAACGGTATGTTTCCCATCGAGCCAGGGGGTGGCGACATGGGTAATGAAAAACTGGCTGCCGTTTGTTCCAGGACCGGCATTGGCCATGGAGAGGATTCCAGGTCCAGTATGTTTCAATGAGCTGTCAATTTCGTCGGGAAAGGTATAGCCGGGTCCGCCTGTTCCTGTTCCCAGCGGACAGCCACCCTGGATCATAAAGTCCGGGATCACCCTGTGGAAAGTGAGTCCATCGTAAAACTTCTGTCCTGTTGCCCCACTGCCAAGATCCTTTGTTCCTTCGGCAAGACCGACAAAGTTGGCTACTGTCAGTGGTGTTTTCTCAAATTCAAGCTGACAGAGAATCTCTCCTTTATCCGTGTTGAATTTTGCATATAATCCGTCTTTAAGTTGTGAATTTGCCATTATAATTTCTCCGTGTAGTATCAAAGCCGATAAAAGCAATAAAAGTACATGTATCTTCTTCATTATCTCTACCGTTTAAGTGTTTGAATTTTTATCATATTATTTTACTTTTTCTCGATGAGGCGGGTTGCTTAACCAGTACTCTCAAAGAGTGCGACAATTTAAAATAAACACTATATATTAATATGATTTCAAGTTAATTACTATATCTTTCCTTCGGGCGTAAACCTGAAGTGGATGCTGTAATGGATCGCTTGATAAAGAGAAGAGAGACCTGATTCCCCTAATTCTCAGCATAGGTAAGAAGCTTGGTTTTTTTTGGTAAGTATCAGTAGAAGTCGTTGTGAGGCCGTAGGCCGTGGCAGGTAAGAGTAGACTCTGGTCTCAGATAACCGACTGATATTGCTACGTTTTCTCACAACAACTGTGTTTGATGTCCGTTGATGAGCTGACTCCCTTTCCAATCTGCTGAAAATAGGTGTAATCAGAAATGTGTTCAATAAAACTTCTGCATTGACATGAAGGTGATTTGCTGTTCCTGTTATCAACTCTGTCTATGTGAAGAGGAATGATATCGTTTCAGCCTATAACAGCTGAACTCTAACTAAAAACATCGACTAACTATTTGTATTCTCTTGCTTATCCTTCATCAAATTATCATCGGGCTTCTTTTCCTGATTCTTTTTCCGTCACTGTTGCTTTTTGTCTTGATTACCGGCATCCATCGCCCTTTTTTGCATCAACGTTTAGGGTTCTGCGGGGACATTGAAAAAAAGCGGCAAGGAGTCACCAGATTTTGGCTTCATGGCGCTTCTGTTGGAGAAGTAAAAGCCATCAAACTATTAGTCGATGAGCTGCGTGCTCTTGTACCCCAGTCACAATTTGTTGTTACCACAATGACTGTTACCGGCAAGAAGGTAGCGGAAAAGCAGTTTGGAAACGATGTGCATTGTCTGTTACTACCGCTTGATGTTCCGTTAATTGTTCATAAGGTCGTTAATACCGTTGATGCCGATGCCTATATCTGTATTGAAACAGAGCTATGGCCCATTCTTCTTTCAACCTTGTCTTCAAAAGGAATTCCTATCTTTCTGGCAAATGGTCGGATGTCGGGAAAATCGAGGCGCAATTATCAAATATTTAGAAGTTTGTTCTCACGGGTTATTCAATTATTTGATCATTTGAGTTTTATTTCTGAAATTGATCGAAAAAGGTTCATTTCTCTGGGTGGCGACCCGGAGAAAATGGTGGTTGACGGCAACATCAAGTATGATTTTTCTTTTGATGACAGCCCAGCAACTTTACGGCAGGATTATCAGCGTCTTTTTTCGTTAGAAAAGGATTGTGAAATATTGGTTGGTGGCTCAACCCACAACGGTGAGGAGGAAATGCTGGTGGAACTCTGGACCGAGTTGAACAGAGAAAGTAAACTCCTTCTTGTCATTGCACCAAGACACCTGGAAAGACTTCCTGAGGTTGAGATGCTGCTGCAGCAGCGGGCTCTTCCTTATCACAAACTCAGTCAATTAAAAGAGGGCGGGGTTCGTACCAATCCCATCATTCTTGTCGATTCATACGGGGAACTGGCATTGATTTATTCTATAGGGACCTATGTCTTCTGCGGTGGCAGCCTGGTGGATTATGGAGGACATAATATAATAGAGGCAGCACTCTGGGAGAAAGCAGTCTTTTACGGACCATCCATGGCCGATTTCCAGGATGGGAAAAAATTGCTCGAATCTGCAGGTGGGGGTTTTGAAATAAGAAACAGACAAGAACTGCTGGAAAAGATAAAACAGTTTCGAGCCGATCCTGAAGCCTATAACCTGGCATGCCGCAGTGCAGGCAACATTGCCAAGGCGCAACAGGGAAGCGGACGACGGCAGGCAGAAGCAATAACCAGTTACCTCCTGTCAAAAACAAACAACCAATAGCCTCTATGCTTTCAGCTGGATGACATACGAATAAATATGTCTGTGCCTTCGTTTTTACACGTATCTCAAAGTAACCGCATAACTTTTTCTGATTAATCCCTCGTGGTCCGCATAGGTAAAAGCCTTGGCTTCTTGGTCTGTATGACAGGAGTCGATGCGAGGCCGAAAGCCGAAGCAGGTAAGCGTAGACTCCGATTTCGCCTAACCAATTGAGATTATTTCATTTCACTCAAAATGGCTGTGCTTGACTTCCATTGAAAAGCTGACTCCTGTGCAATTTGCTGACTGATAAGGAGAGCCAGATATTTTTTTACCTATCACTTAAAAAGCTCAGCCACACCTCCTTTGGCACTACACCAATAGGTATTATCAACGATAAGATTTTGATTTTATATCCATATCTGTAGCCGCCTTGACTCGTTAATAATCCGGACCAGCTCCAGTCGAGGACCACTTCTCTTCATTTACTGAACTTCAATGCTAACCGTTATTAAAGAAATTATTTTTGGAAGAGATGTAAGCCACAAATCAGGTTTTTCAGATACTTATGACAAACTGACAGCATCTCTTTTTTGCCTCTTCTGAAAATCTTTGCTCACCTGCAGTTTTAAAATTTCACTTTTATCTGGTCATATAATACAATGATATATAATCATGAGAAGGTTGCCTTAACTAAACTAGGTGGAATAACTGCTGCACATCTTTACTGACAATTATGGTGGGGTGGTGTGTGCGTCTGGTTGGTAGTGAAAGGAATGTAACTTTTGTTCATTCTGAATACAAAGCACCTCACATGGGGAGTTTGTTATGGTTTATGAGCAGATGACTGTCAATCCGATTACCCTTTCTTTTACGGGTGAGCAACGGGATATGGAAGGTGCCTTTCAGTCTGCATATGTTCGCTCATATATCAACCAAATCCGAATTGCCATCTATCTTGCCCTGATTATTATTTGCCTTTTTGGCATGATAGACCTGTTACATGTGCCTGACAAGCTGCAGATACTCTGGTTTATCCGTTATGGGATTCTTCTTCCACTGTTTATTTCTGTTATCATATTTTTCCACAGGCAGGAATTCGGCGAACATATGCATTCTATCTTGGCCGGTCTGGAAGCAATAACAGGGCTTGCTATTATCACTCTTATGGCGATAGCCGGACCCAAAACCGGGCTATACTCTTCAATTTACCTCTCTCCCGGTAATTTGATGCTCATTTTGTTTTTTGGTTATCTTCTCGGGAGAATACGTTTTATCTTTGCTTCAATAGTCGGTGTAGTTCTGCTTGTGGTCTATAATATCATGCTGCTGAAAGTCTTCGGCTTTCAAGAAAAGATATTTGTGACCTACAATATCTATCTGGGTCTGTTTAATTTTCTCGGTATGTTTGCCTGTTACTATCTCGAATATTATGAAAGAAAGAGTTTTTACCTGATGACTCGACTCAATGAGGAAAAAGAGAATGTCAAGCGGTCTAAGGAAAAAACCGAAAGGGCGAAGGCAAATATCGAAAAGGTCGTCAGAAAGCGAACCAGGGAGGTTCGATATCGAGAAAAAGATCTATTGGAGGCCCAGCGGATTGGTCGTATCAGCAGTTGGTCCCATGATCTGGTAACTGGAGAACTCTATTGGTCGAAAGAATTTTTTCGAATGGCAGGAATTAAACTGCAGAAACCGACAAAGGAGCTTTTCTTTTCTCTGTTGCCGGAGGAAGAGTTGCAACATTTTAATAAGGTGTTGGCCGAGCCATCAAGGGATCGGGAAGAGAAAGAGACCAAACTGAAACTTGTTCGCCCGGATGGTGATGTTCGTTATATCAATGTCAGATGGAAAAGTTTACTTGATAGCGATGGCAATGTAGTGAAGCGATTTGGCACTGATCAGGACATAACTGAACAGGTACTGACCGAAGAAAAACTGGAGAGTGCCAGGAAGATGGAAGCATTGGGATTTATGGCCGGCTCCGTGGCTCATGATTTGAATAACACATTGACGGGTCTGGTCAGCTATCCAGAGCTTCTCAAGTTGAAAATGGGTAAACAACATGAATTCGAGCCAATTGTAGAAACAATATACCAGTCGGGAAAACGGGCAGCAGCCATTGTCTCAGACCTTCTCACCATGGCAAGAAGTGTGACGATGGTTAAAAAACCTGTCAATATCAATCAGATTATTGTGAAGTTCCTGAATTCAGTTGATGTTGCAGCTCTTAAGGCACGGTTTCCAGATGTTACTATATCAATCAATCTTTCCACAGAACTGGATAATATCAAATGCAGCCGAACTCATATCATTAAATGTTTGATGAATCTAGTTGTCAATGGGGCCGAGGCAATTGAAGACTCTGGGAAAGTGATAATTTCTACCAGGAACTGTTGTGTAAATGAAGATGAAGAAGAGAAACTGGATGTGGCTGCAGGAGAGTATGTTGTCCTTTCAGTTTTCGATTCGGGTACAGGCATACCGAATGAACTGAAGGAGCACATTTTCAAACCATATTATACAAAGAAAAAACCGGGAAAGAGTGGCACCGGTCTCGGTCTGGCAATTGTTTCAACAATTGTTGACAAACACAACGGAGCAATCTCCATTGATACTGGAGAGCATGGCACCTGCATTAACATCTATTTTCCGTCAACCATGGAAGGAATTAGTCAGGCCGAAGAAAAACAATCGATAAAAAATTCATATGGCAGTGGGGAAAAGATACTTGTAATTGACGATGACCTGATTCAATTGAATATTGCCCAGGAACTGCTCAGCTTGATGGATTACGAGGTGATCGTCAGTCAATCCGGGGAAGAGGCTATCAATTATCTGAAATTACATTCTGTTGATCTTGTTATACTGGATATGGTTTTTGATACAGGTATGGGTGGTCGAGAAATCTTTGATGAAATCACAAAGTTCTATCCACGGCAGAAAGTAATCATTGTAAGTGGTTTTTCAAAGAATGAGGACGTCGAGTATATCCAGCGGAGAGGAGCCGGACAATATATTAAAAAACCTTACTCAAGAAAGGAGATTGGTCAGGCAATCTTCAATGCACTGTATTCTTCCCAAACATCAAGCAGTGCATAACACATGCATCCAAATCAGCAGTGGGTTTACTTTCCTGGCTGTTTTTTACTGCTGAAGTCTAAGAAGAAGATGCGCGGTCCAGTTATCTCAAATCAAGGGTGTGGTTTTTGGGCACGCGGCCTGTAGAGGGTGACCGGGAGTTCCAATTCCTGCTCTTCGCTGTCCACCGTCCTGCCAACCTTAATTGTCACCTTTTGTCCCTCTGTAGCATCAATCATGGCAATGCGTACATCTTCCATGGTGTTGATGGGGAGGCCATTAATAGCAAGCAGGATATCATTTTTTTGAATTCCCGCTTTTTCAGCATGTCCATGGGGGCTGATCTGGATAATCTGGAGGTAATCGGTTGATTCCTTTTTTATTTGATTGAGCACGATGCCTATTTTGGCTGTTTCTTCAAGTTCGCCGCTTCCGGCTAGAAAATAATAATCAGCCTGATTTGCCAGATCATCCGTGAGGCCAGTTGATATATTTAGAACCGATGCCTGCTCAACCTCCATTCTCCTGGCAACTCGGGGAGGGATGCCGGAATCTTTACGGGTGTGTTGGGAACCGGCAAGAACAACCATATTTGTTTTTGGATGAGCCTGCAGATATGTATGAATGTTATGAGCCATGGTTTCATCCCAGAGCGCCTGTGACTGTATGAATCCGGCAAACGAGCCACTCCCGTGTCGTCCCGACATATGCATCTGGTGGACACCTTCTAACCGGTCACTATAACCATCCATATCGAGTTTTCGATCAACTGGAAGGATCTTTTGCTGTTCCGGGCTCAACTTATCGGTGGAACCATTTTTGAAAATTGAACTGACTATCTCCCGGTTGAGATTGAGTCCTATGACCGGGATTTTATTCTTTTTGGCAAAATTGAAGATTGCCCGAAAGAGCCTGAAATCATAACGCCAGACTTTGAAGTAACGGGATTTTTTTAAAAACGTCCGTTCGTCCATGTTTGAACTGCCATTGATGTAGTCATCCAGTGCCTGCTGGCTCGAGCTGGGAAACATCTCCATGCCGATGGCTAAATTCGGGTTCCTTTTATACAATGCCTCGATGATTCGAAACTGGAGGATATGGTCGGCAATGGATGTATGGGTTTCCCCCACGTACACGACACGTTTGGAAGAAAGTTCATCAACGATCTTCTCAAAGTTACCTAACCCTTTTGTTGATCCACCTGGGGGTAGCCGGTCGATCTCAAATTGCAGACCGGACTGGCTTGGAGCAATCTTTTTCTCCTGGATTCGGCCCCGTTGAAAATGGAGGTATGAGTATTTGCCATAATGGGAGAGTTTCCTGGCAACAGCTTTTGCTTCATCAGCCGATCCGGCATTGATCATTACAGCGACATGACTGGAATCAAGTGGATTCTTTCTTACCTCCAGGGTAAAGCCGGATTGCGGATGATTGATTTCTGCAAAAAGTGCTTTGCTGGCGGTGCTGTCTGTTCCGAGGAACAGGATGGATTGCTTGGAGAGTTCCGAGTTTTTCACCTGCTGGGCAGTTGTGATTTTCCAGTTGCTGTTCTGTAGTCTTTTGATAACAGGTTCATAAATTGTTCGGGCCGCTTCCGATTCGAGGATGGCCAGTTTCTTTTCCGCGCCAAAGAAATGGGAAAGAGCCGGAGGGATTTCCCTGTTATCCAGCCTTCGCATCAGGTCATAATTTGGGTCGATTGTGATTGCCAGCGGGTTCTCTGGAAGAGTAAATGTCAGGGTAGTTCTTTTTTCTTTTACCTGTCTGGTGAACGGGATGTTTCCGGACGTCGTTTTTATTACAACCGGCAAGTGGAGACTGAACGGTTTATCCGTCTTTTGTTCAACCGTGAATGAGAGTTGGTAACCAGCCTCGTTGGCGGAAAGTGATAAACTGTCAATGGTAAAATGGGCAATGTCGGTACTGGAAAGACGTTCGAGGAAAAAACGAGTTAAATCAAGTGATGAAACAGTGGAGAAGGTTGTCTCAATATCTTTCCAGGAAGCTCGTTTGCCTTTAAAGTCTGAATAGAATTTTTTCAGTCCCTGGCTAAAGAGATCTTCTCCTATTTTTTGCTTCAGTTCATGGAACAGCATGGAACCGCGGCCATAACCGACGCCTCGGACGGCCTTTGCCAAGGGTTGATTGTGGCTGGCTGAATGGAAATCAGCAAGAGTAATGGCCTTGTTGTCATGAACGTAACTGAAATAGTTAACAAGGGTATTTTTTCTGCTCTGGGCTCCTTGCCCTTTGTCTCGCAGATAGGCCTGATCGGCAAGATAGGTTGTTAAACCTTCACACCAGTTGCCGGAAGAATAGTCCACCTCAACTGAATTGCCGAACCATGAATGCAGTACCTCATGACCTAAAGAGCTGTCTTTTATAAAAGGTAATCGGATAACCATTTGACCAAGAAGGGTAAAAGTATCCATACCGTAACCAACTGGCAACGGGTTCTCTACAACCGCGTAGTGTTGATAAGGAAAGGGGCCGATTTCCTTTTCATACCGTCCAATATATTCAGCTGTTTTTTTCAGGTACTCATCAGCCAGCGCTTCATCTTCTTTGAAAAAGAGAGTGTAGACGGACAGGCCGTCGCGAATTTTAAGATGGCCAATGCTGTATGGAGCAGCAGCCAGATGGATAGCGACAAGTGGTTTGGAAAAAGAGAATGAATATTGATTATTTCTTGCTGTCGGTTGAAAATGATCCGTTTGTGATATAGCTGTAAAACCTTTTGGAACAGTACATTTCAAGTTGAATAATGACTCTCGGTCGGGCAGTGGATGCCAGCCGTTTGTTAAGATGATACCGGTTTCATCAATGCGGTTGTCATATGATCTGCCAATCACCTTTGAGTAGGAGATGTAAAGTTCTTGGGAGGAAGGTGACGATGGCAGGTGAAACTGCGGACTGTCCGGAATTTGTACGACCAGCGCCTCTGCCTTGTCCCTGTTGAGCACGATAGAGTTAACAGTGAGTCCTGTAAAATCTAAATAGAGGTCCTCTCCCGCTTCAAGTGTTATGTGGGCAGTACCGTTTAGCTGATGTTTCTCAGGTTCAAAGGTAACGTGAAGCTCATAGGTGGGTATTTTATGTGGATGCGCCATGGTCTGGATCGGTAAAACCGCATTCAGTAACAGCGGAAAGAGAAAAAAAATGATATGAAGAAATCTCAGTTGAAATATCATGAATAATTCCTGTTAGCTTGGTTATACAATCATAAATCCGTGAGTGTTCAACAGTACTGAAACGTTGCCTGGTAAACAACCGCTTTGGAAGGTTGTAAACCAGGGGATCAATCAAGTGTTCCTACATTGGTAAAACCGTTATCTATGAATGTCAAGCTTGTCGGTATAAATGGCCGATACTCTCATTCCTCGCTGGCTCTTTTCTATGTACGGCATCAGCTGCTGGCAAATTGTCAACAATTGTCAGCAATTGAGCTGATGCAGTTAACGATTAATGACAGCTATTATCAGACGTTAATAAATATTTCTTCCCAAGAGCCTGATGCTGTTTTGTTCTCAGCATATGTATGGAACAGTGAACGTATCAGCCGATTGGTCCGTGATTTGGGACAAGCACTTCCTTCATGTGACTTTGTGATTGGTGGGCCTCAGGCCGAAATTGTTGGAGAAGATCTGTCTGGCAGGGAATGTACAATCGTCCAAGGACACATTGAACACATTGATCCCGCTTTCTATGATGATCTGGTAGGAAAAAAACTGCAGCCTAAATATGGTCCGGTTGAGTCTCTTCAGGCAGGATTTCCTTTTCCTTATTTTGCCACAGATTTTCTGACCCATCTGAAAAATCGCTCTATCTATTATGAGTCGTCACGAGGGTGTCCGTTTGGTTGCACATATTGCCTTTCATCCATAGATAAAGCGGTTTTTCATAAATCGCTCGAGCTTACACAGCAGGAACTTGGAGATATCCTGGCCCAGAACCCAAAAGTGGTATGTTTTGTTGACAGGACGTTCAATGACATCCCTCAAAGAACCCTTGATCTATGGCAATTCCTGGTTCGACAAGATGTTTCGACGACCTTTCATTTTGAGATATCTCCCCGGAACTTCTCTTCCGCTATGCTTGATTTTTTAAAAACAGTTCCTTCGGGTCGTTTCCAGTTTGAGATCGGTATTCAGTCAACCAATGAGACGACACTTGCTTCTATTCAGCGCCCGGCCAATATTAAAGAGCAGCTTGAGGTGGTGGCTCACCTGGCGGTCATGGACAATATCCATTTACATGTTGATCTGATTCTAGGACTTCCATTTGAGACTGAGCAAAGTTTTTTATATTCTTTTGGCCGCGTCTTTAAAACCGGCGCCCATTACATCCAGATGGGCCTGTTGAAAATTCTTCCAGAAACACCTCTTTTTCATTCATGTCAGGAATTTAAGATAAACTACTGCACATCCCCTCCCTACGAGATTATTTCCAGCCGGTGGATGGACCGATCAGTAATTGAGAGACTGTACTGGTTTGGAGAGTGTGTTGAGCGGTTTTACAATAACAGGTATTTTCCTTCTCTGTGGAGTTACCTGCGTGACAGGGGCGAGGATATACCAACGTTCTTTCTTGATTTGTTGGCAATCTGCCATGAACGATCTTTTTTTGAAAGAGCCCCGACTCAGGAGTTTTTGACTGATATTCTTCTGGAATTGACGGCAAACCGTAAAGACAAAAGCCTGATAAAAGAGCTGCTTCGATATGACTGGCTGCGATGTGGGCACCGTTTTTTTCCTGCATGTTTGCAGGCTAAGAGAGATGAAACAGGGCTGGCGGATTTAAAAAAAGAGCTGTACGGTACTTTGCCGGAGCATCGGGAAGGTTTGTATTCAAAGAAAGAGAGAAGCACTTTTATGCGAAAATCTCTTTTTGTGCATTTTTCGGCAGATTCCCTTAAAATTCTTGGCTACCGGGTCTCTGCAGAAACAGGGATTCTCTGTTTTCTACCTCATCGGGAAAACTCTTTATATAAATTGAACAGAGTGGTTCAGATAGACAGCTAAGTACAGCCACCTACAAACTCGTTTTTGGAACCATACCTGGAAAATGGATTGGTTGATGGCCGGAAAGGGGTTAATCGGTTAAAAAAACTGCTTGATATTTTCCATAAACGTCGCTTCCAGCTGATCATCATCAATTTCTTTGCAGATCATTATTGCCAGGTCTGGCAATCTTTCTCTGGATTGTGCACCCTGGCTAGCCCATTTTTTCAGGCAGTCGGTTAAGACCGGTTTTGCGATAGGACCAATGATATCGGCCAGAGCCTCATTTATTCCAGCGAAAATAGGCCTGAGCGCTCCTGGAGATTGTTTTGGTTGGATGGGCGACTGTTGTGTTGGTTGGTTGCCAGGCTGCAACTGTTCCTGCAGTTCTTTCATCACCATTTTAATAGACATATCAAGAAGAGGCCGGTTGGTCCCCGGTTCGCAAATGGTGATAAGAACACTGCTTTTATTGATTGGCTTTGCCACAATGACAGTCTCGTTGTATCTGATGTCGATGGCTTCAATGTTGAGCCTGGCCGCTTCACCCATCTGTTTTGGCTTTGCCAGGAGTGAGCCAATGACATTAATGGAGTTTTGAGTAAAGATCGGTGGCATTTTCGAGCCTATTACACCTTTGCTCATTGAGTAAACGAAACAACCGAGAACCTTTGGCAAGGCTGTGATTTCCTGGAGGTGTGCATCCATTTTACTTTCCTTACTTGGTTGTTAAAGTAACCCGGTTCAGCGCTTCACGAAGACGGTCGGCGAGTAATTCGGGTTGGGTTGTTTTGCTGATTACAAGGCCGATGACCAGATGAGTACCAGTCAAGATCATTATGTTATTCTTGCCGCTTAAAGATAAATGGGTAAACTGCCGGCCTCCGCGAGTTCCAAGAGCCGATTTGATTTCTTCTCCAGCGGCTGCCATATAGGTAATAAACGAACCCAGCTGGTCGGGACTGGCGGTTTTGTTGTAGATGATTTTTCCTGCTTTAGACAGCAGGATGTATCCGGATACCTCAGGTTTTGATTGGAGGAATCGTATGAGTTGCTCAATAGGACTAAGCGTTTTATCGGTTGAGGGAACGGGTTGCTTTGGTACGATTTTCTTTTGTTGCGGCGGTTGCTGAGGTGGGGCAGCCTTTTTAACATTGGTTTTATCAGCATGGGCCTGTTCATCCTTTTGCCTGGCGGCTTCAAGGATCACATAACCCAGAGGCTCTGTGATTGCCCGTTCCGTAATCATACAGGAATTGGCAATTTCTATTTTCACATCCTCCCAGCTGATTATTTCGTAAGCTGCCTGAAGCCCGGAGTTGTTCTTGCTGACCGCATCAAGTAAGTCACCTCTTTCAAAATAGATTGTACCGGTTTCATTGCCATGATGAACGGTCAGTGTACATGTCTTTTTGTCCAATTCCAGCAGTTGGAGAAAGGATGTGAGCGACACACCTGTTACAAATCCTTTTGAAGTGGACTCCAGACCGGCCAGGACTTTTTCAACAAGGCTGGAAAAATCGATTGGTTTTTCTATATACTGAAAAGCACCCATTCCCCGAAGGTTTTCTTCCATATCAGGAGTGCCGAAAGCGGTCATGACAATGACCGGGATTTCCGGATAGTTGGAGCTGAGATGGGCCATAAGTTCAAAACCGTCCATACGGGGCATTTTCAGGTCGGTCAGAACCAGGTCGATTTTTGTTTTATTCAGAATGGTTAACGCTTCAAGCCCGTCATTGGCAACAACAGTCTGGAATGTATCTTTGTACGAAGTAAATCCTTCGGTAAGGCTCAGCTGAAAACTTTTGTCATCTTCAACAATCAATACTGTGTTCATTGTCACTCCGGAAAAAGTTCAAAGTCCTCATCACTGTAAAGAGAGCAAAGTATGCTACTTAAAACCGCATTTTTACCATGGAGAAGTGAATCTGTCTAGCCTTCATTGAGACGGATTATGGATGATTCACTCATATAAATCAAGATGTTGTGCTCAGTTGTTCATTCCCCGGTTTATTTTGTTTTTTTCTGGCCGGGTATAATAATGAAAATCTGAGTTCCTACGGATTTTCTCGAGTAGACATCGATGGAACAGTTCATCTTTGCCAGCATTTTCTTGACGATGACCAGGCCTAATCCTGTTCCTTTAGGTTTGGTTGTGAAAAACGGCCTGAACAGGTTGGCCTGTTCGGCCTCATCTATGCCACTGCCATTATCGCCAATTGTCAAATTGATCTGATTATTTTCTTCTTCATACATGGTAATGGTGATGCGCTTATTCGTTGTATTTTTAAGGGCATCGATGGCGTTGGTAGTCAGATTCAGCATGACCTGTTGAAAGGCCCTTGGGTCAATGAGACCGATCATTTTCTTATTTGAAATATTAACGATCAGTTTGATGTCTTTTTCCTGAAGGTCGGGCCGTATTAAACTTGTGAATTTATGTATTATTTCGACCATGTTCACCGGTTCAACCCGAGGTTTTTCAAAAACGGAAAAGTTCTTCAAGGAAGTAAGGATATATTCAACTCGCTTAATATCGGCAAGATTTCGGCTCAAGAAGCGTTTTATGTCCGCTCTGTCATAGTTGTCGAGATTTGATTCAAGAACGGAGAGAGAGACTTTAAGTGAGTTGACCGGGTTGCCCAGCTCATGGCGAAGGCTGGAAAAAATAAAACCGATATTGTCCATGAGGTTGGCTGCTTCTGCAATGGACTCCAATCGCTTTGCTTCGGTAATATTTCGTTTGATGATAACAAGATTCACCAATTCTCCCGTAGCATCGTGGACCGGTGAGAGGATCATTTCCTCTTCATACAGTGTATTATCTTTCCTCTTGTTGATGAACTGGCCATGCCACCTCTCCTTATTTTTCAGGGCCTGGTCCACCTCTTCCCATATTTTGTATCGATTGTCGGAAGCATGAAACTGCTGAACTTTTTTGTCAAGGAGCTCGTGCTGTAAATAGCCGGTGATTTTTTCACTGGCCGGGTTGGTGTAGAGGACGATTCCATTGGGGTCGGTGATCATGATACAGTCTTCGGACTGTTCCACTACAGTAGTCAACCGCTGCATCTCGGAGCGGTTTTTTTCATTGCTGACCTGTAGGGCAAGGATATTGCTCAGGAACTTTAGAACATTGACCTGCTGATTGGTGAAATACCCCTTTGAAGTGGTTTTTATAATACCCAAAATTCCCCAGAAATCCTTGTTTCGGTATACGGGTGATAAAACAAGGGACTTTACGCCTTCACGTTCCAGGATATTTTGTTCAATCCATGAAAGATGGGAGTTGATAGCATGGATCAGTTCACCGCCATACAGGGTCGACATCCAGGAGCCGATGGAAAATATCCAGTTGTAAGGGTTTCTCTTCAGTGTGCTCTTACTGGTTCTAGTGTTGTCGATATACTCTCCGTTTTTCCTGGCTATAAAGATATTGTCGGCCTCGAGATTTTCACAAAGTTTTGGAAATACTGAAGAAAAACATGATTGCCATGTTCTGTCTGTTTCAAATTGCGAGGTCAACGAAAGAACACTTTTCCAGATACGGGTGTTTTGTGAGAGAATGTTCTCCTGGTTTTTATATTCAGTAACGTCATTAAATAAAACGGTGACATTTAGAACATTATTGGTGTTATCTTTTGTGGGAACGAACAGGACTCGATGAAGCCTGCCCAGATGGGTGATGGAAAATGAAATTTCCTGTCCGGTTGTAACAGCTGTCTGCAGGGCGATATCAAGATTGTCGACCATTTTCTGGGGAAAAAGGTGGGAAAAAACAGTTGAGCCGATTTCGATCTTTTGATGACCGGTAATTTCTTTAAAGAGCGTGTTCGTTCTTAAAATATGTCCACCGATGGTCAGCAGAGCAACGGCTTCATTGGAAGATTGAAGAAGCAGTTCGCTGGCAGAGTCAACATGAGGAAAACCATTTTTTGTGTGGAGTTGTTTTTCTTTTTTGCGGGTAATGATTCTCTCGAGCATTCTTATGCGCTTTTCTCGGTTGCGAAGTGTTATGACCCGCTTTCTCTGATTAGCAAGTTTATTCGACAATACTCGTGCTTCTCTACCGATGACATAGCTTGCTGCCAAAAGAAAAGCGATGACAACCAGTGTCGCTATCGGCAAGTCGGTGGTCCCTGCGCTGGGGGAGAAATAAAGGAGAATCGTATTGGGTAAAAGAAGAATAACAATCAAGAACTGAGAAAAAAGAACCAGGCCGGAAAAAAACAGGGCAAATGTCGATGCAATCAGGGTGAGGAACAGAGTATGAACAATATGAATGGAGAGAGCATGAGTTGGATAGAAAAAACAGGAAGCTCCCCAGGTAACACTCAGCAGTAGAGCTGAGACAAGAGTCCACCTGTGTATTATTGTTGATCTGTGTTTTCTGCCGGTATCATTGGACCTTAGCACACCGAAAAAGCGGGCTAGTGTAATTGTGGCGAGTATTGCGATGGTGACAAAAAGTGGTGAAATGGAATAACGCAGGCCGAGAAGAAAGAGCTCAGCTAAGGCAAATACGATTAACAGAAGATTGACCAGGTCACCATATTTTTCAAAGGAGGGGATAAGCGAATGGATGAATCTTGATTTTGAAAACGATTTCATTGTGATAACGTAATCAGTTCGCTCAGATACTGAAAAAACGGAAGAATTAGACAGCATCGTCATCCTAGCAGAACTTACAGGAAACATCAAAGAAAACCATCTGGCTGGGGCCATCAACCGTATCGGCCTCCTTTTCAGGTCTATTGTCGATACAATCACTTTGTTTTTGTATAGTGCTGGCTATTGTGTTCATATGCAGCTGTTTGATGATACAGATTATATTGCCAATATGAAATTTGATAGAGTTAATAGTTGCCGTTAAGCAATCCATCAAACCCAAATAGAGCAAACAGCAGGTTTTTACCGGATAACAGAGTAATGAGCGACAAACATCGAGTTTTTCTCAAGTCGTGTGACAGATACTCCAAAGAGAATGTGTCACAGTTTTTGGATGGACTGAGTGATTTCTTTCCCTTTTCAGGATTGGCCGGGAAAAAAATCTTACTGAAACCGAATTTGATCGGGGTTCGAAAAAAAAACATCAACAGTTGCACGCATCCACTCATGATTACTACGGTTGCCGGCTGGCTGGCACAGCAGGGTGCTAAAGTTGCTGTTGGTGATTCTCCGGCCTTTGGGAGTACCGCTTCAATTTTAAAGAAACTGGGGATTGAAAAAAAGTGGCTGAAAAAAAGAGGCATAGATATCCGGGAGTTTCGAACCGCTCATCCTGTAGTTCTTCCAAGCGGGATAAAGGTGGTTTTAGCGGCAGAACTGTTTGAATATGACTTACTAATTAATCTGCCGAAAATTAAAGCCCATGATCAGCTTTTTGTGACGATGGCAGTAAAAAATCTCTTTGGTATGGTCAAAGGTTTGCAGAAGGCAAAACTCCATATGAGTCAAGGCTCATGTGTTGATCATTTTGCCGCACTTTTACTTGATCTCGTAACGGTGCTTCCGACGAATGTCTCTATTGCTGATGGCGTTGAAGTCATGCACCGTCACGGCCCGCTTAGCGGGGATTCCTTGAAACTGGGTGTTCTGGGAGCAGCCGTAAACCCTGTGGCATTTGATACGGCAATGCTGACATTGCTGGAATTAGATCAAAAAAAGAGTCCCATTCACAGGCAGGCATGTGAAAGAATGATGAACGGCGCCTCTATGGATGAGATCTCTTTTCCTCTGGCTCATCCTGCAGATTTTTATGGATCCGGATTTATCGGACCCAAACGGCTCAATCCCATTCGGTTTAATCCATTGAGGTTTTTGTATTCTTCGGCAAAACGGCTTTTTCTCCAAAGAAGATCATAAAAGATGGTACTGTCGGCAGTAACAGTCGTCCAACCTGGCATGTCATGAAAAATAGTAAAACCACTGTTGAAAAGATATTGGGGCCAAACGTTATTTGTTTATTTTCGCTTGGGTGATCTGAGTTGAGGTTTACCTGTTTGTCAGCAACATCAGTTCACCTTCAGCAAACAGTTCCTAGACATAATGTTTGCCAGAAAGAGACCTGCCTACCTTGTCAACGTGGGTTAGA
>CAZMFP010000043.1:0-29537 GCA_964565605.1 uncultured Desulfocapsaceae bacterium
GCTAACGTTGTTTTGACTCAATACCCCGTCCGCTTGCGGCGGGGTAGTTTATTCCCTGTGGTTTTTACCTGTTTTTCTTCAGCGAAGGTGGAGGATTTTTCTTTGTTGTTTTCAATATGGGCGTTTCCTTCTGTTTTTTGCCTTTCTTTTCGCTAAAACGCAAACCACTGTCCTGTTTCCTTTTAAAGGTTGCTGCCAGAACAGGTATCGATTGATCTGTAATGGTTTTGGTCAAAGAGGTTGGAAGCCTCAGCTTTGTTCCCGGGTAAATAATTGAATTCTTTTTTAAATTATTAGAAGCGAGAAGCTTTTTTAAGGAAATTTTATGGCGAAGGGCGATGCCGCTTAATGTATCTCCCTTTTTAACAAAGTAAAAACGACTCCGTTTCTGAGAAGGCTTGAAGTATGAGCGGGGAATGGATGCAATGAGTTTTTTTAATTTGGCTGTTGCGGGAAGGGCCAGTTTGAAACCCTTTGGGATATATTTTTTTCCTGTCCAAACGGGATGAAGCAGAGATGGATTCAACCGTTTTAAAGTAGAGGTAGGGATTTTCAGATAACGACAGAGTTGGTCAGCGTCAATAAAACCTTTCAATACGACAGTTTTAGTATTCGTCCTCTTTTCTGGTCGGAGGGACTTTTTCTTTTCTAATTTTTTTGCCACTCTGCGAGCTGCAATAAATTCCGAGTAAAAGTTGCGGGAGGCAAATTTGAATATTCCCTGATTATAATATTTAAAAATTTTCTCGTAAGTAACATATTTCTTTACAGCGCGCCGCATTCCGGTTGGGCCATAATTATATGCCGTTATGGCAAGAGGCCACTTTTTGAGATTGTTATAATTCTGCTTTAAAAAGACTGCAGCAGCTCGGCTTGACTGGATCGGGTCGAGTCTCTCGTCAACCACCCAGTCAATTCGAAGATAGTTTTTCCCGGTTGAGCGGGTGAATTGCCAGATTCCGGCGGCACCGTGTTTCGAATAGGCATTGAGATTATATGAGGATTCGACATGGGGGAGATAGGCAAGGTCTTCAGGCAATCCATTTGCTCGTAGTATTCGCTTGATCCTGTCGATAAGCCCGTATGAACGACGGACACCGTCTCGAAACCTCTCTTTCTGCCCAACCTGTACCCTGATATTGTTAGACGCCTTGGCTATCTGTTTTTTAGATAGGTTCTTTACCATCGCTGCAACTCGGCGTTCTGTTTTTGTGCTTGGCTTGCTGCCACGGGCAAGCCTGCGGAGAATTGTTCTGTATTTATTCTTTGCTTTTTTCAGGGTTTTGGCATTTTTTCCGGTTGAGCCAAACAGCCGGAAATCACGAATCCGCACAACCTCATAGATCTTTGTCAGGTCGTTCTTGTCATGGATGACAGCCTCGGAAGTCGAGTATTTTGAATAGATTTTTTCCCAGAACCTGACGTTATTCTGGATGACCGGATAAACAGGAAAGGGGTTTGAATGCTTTGCTTGAACAGGTGGACAAATGGCAATGAAAAAAATGAAAAAAGCCAACAAAATCGAAGAAAAATGGAATATACTGGATGCGTATCGATAAAAACAGGACAAAGCCGTTTCCTTCCTTTGTTTTTACTGTATTATAAATAGGTTCACGGATTCAGAATTTAATAATAATCGACAACGTTTTTATTACAAGGAGAGTCTGGATGTATACACCGATATTGGCAACCTTGGGGTATATCGTCTCCCCGGATGGTGAGAGAACACTTCTGGTTCATCGGAATAAGCGAGAATCAGACATACATTTAGGCAAATATAATGGTTTGGGCGGTAAGATGAAACCCAATGAAACTATTCAGGGCTGTCTGTTGCGGGAGATATGGGAAGAAACCGGCCTGACCTGTCATGATACTCAACTTCGTGGTACAATTAACTGGAAAGGCTTTGGTGCTGATGGCGAAGATTGGTTTGTTTTTGTTTATAGAATAAACTCATTTGCAGGAGAGGTACCCGATAGCAATGAAGAGGGAGAGCTGAGCTGGATACGGATTGATGAACTTCATACACTGCCGATGTGGGAAGGGGACAAGTATTTTCTCAATCTTGTCTTTGATTCAGACCCCAATCCTTTTCATGGATATATGCCGTACGAAAACGGTAAACCGGTCAGCTGGAGTGTTACCAGGGGTTGTTGAGGCGATAGCTGGATCTATCCGCTTAGATTTGAGGGTCATGATAGATAAAAGCCTGATTCCTCAAATATGGTTGAGCGCCATTCTTCAAAACCCATCATTTCAAGTAAGAGCCGGTGGAATATTTTGAATCATAAAGAGTCGGGTACCGGTAAGACAGTTATCCTGGTACAATGTAAAGAAGTGGTGGTGAATATTTGAATTGTCTCAGGGTAAATACTTATTATAGTTGTGAATTTAGCTGATAGCAAAGGATGAAGAATGGCTGGAATAAATGAATTGGAACGACTGGAGGGCTTTGTTTCAAAATTGATATCCGGATATAAGAATTTGAAGGGAGAAAACGCTCGCCTGGCTGAGGAATTATCCAACAAGCAGCAGCTCATTGATCATCTGCGTCAGGAACTGGCGGCTGCTGAAGAAAAACACTCTGAAGTCGATGGTAGAATTGACGAGCTGGTAAAGAAAGTGGAAGGCTGGGAAGTTGAACTTGTGGGTAGTGAAGAGATAGAAGAAGAACACACGGAGAGCGAAAAAGACAGTTCAGGGAAACAGACAACCCTCTTTCAGAATAGGCAGGATGGAGATTTTGAAAATAATCCAGAATCTTAATTCATTATAATGTGGTTGAATGTTGACCCGCTCTTCTAGCACCGATTAAGGGCGGGAAACGAACGGTGAGGCTTGAGTTCTGATTAATATTATTCAGTTAGAGAATGATTTTTATTGGATGGGGCCATGGCTGTTTCTGTTCTGTTGAGTCCATTTTGGTTGTTAAACAGGGTCTAATTTAGAAGGGGATGCTGCTTGGAACGTTTAGTTCAGTTTACTTTTCTCGGACAAAAGTACAAAATATATACTGGGATTGGCGAAGAAGAAATGGAAGATATTCTTCATTTTCTCAAGCAAACAGAGGCGGAGCTGTTACCGGCCGGTAGAGGCAGTCTTCCTGCCGGTAAGGCTGGTGTCATGGCATGCCTCAATATTGCCTCTCAATATGTACGGCTTCAACGGGAGCATGATCAATACAGGACTGAGATGAAACAGCGGATCAATTTACTCAACAGACGTATCTCCTCTGATCTGTTTGAAGAAAACAACCGTCAGGATAGATAAATTATTTTCGTTTATGGTGATATCTGTTATATTGAAGCCAAACAGGTGGAAGACAAGAGCTGGACTCAGTAGACAGTTAAAATGTTGACTGATTAAAGACAACCTGTTTTAAAGAAAAATAGAATGGTTTTTCCCTGCGCTGTTGGTGATTAGTAGTGTTTTTGAGCCAACTCTCTTTTATAGGGTATCTCCTCTGTTAATGGATGGGGAATCGTACGCGAATTCGCTGAAGTTGTTATGAGACTGCCCACCTAACTCGTTAGGTTTAATTGAATATGCTGACACGGCAGGGTGGGGAAGCTTTATTGAGAATAAGATGACAAATCATTGTCATTTCAAATAAATGGTGGATATTGAAGAAGGGTCGTTACTGGTGCGGCTCAGAGGTTTATGCAATATTCGCTGAAGTACACTTAAAACAATCCGGCAAATGAAGGAACGCTGGAGAGAGAATAACAGAGGAGCAATAACTGCTTTTTATCCGAATAGCTCTTTGTCATAGACAAAACAGTTGACAGAGGCGGGTTTCTATAAATTTTGTAGGTAGATGAAAAGTTTGACAAGGAAATGGAAAGAATCTTTGAGTTGGTGGATATTGACCAGACGAGGTGTCATTTTAACAAATCGATAGTCGATTGTTGAACCTCAACTGCTCACCAACAGGTCCTTTTCGCTTTTCCTTTTGACCGTGAATATTTATTAATGGTTAATGCACATCCATTGAAACAAGAACCGAATACACTGTTTTCATTTGGGAACCTTACGGTCAGCATATTGTTAATCCGGGATTGAATAAGCGAATTTGCTGTGATCTTATAGCTTCGCTTTGACCGTATCATAGTCAGCCAACCCCCTTCCTGTTTCTCAAAACTCTTCTCAGAGTTGTCTCTCCAACCTGTTGTAAGCCGGTTTCAACTACCAGTAGGGATCGTGTTTCCATGAATCTACTATCATCCGTATATGTTTTAGCTCCCCTTACACTTATAGTCGGGGTAGTTGCCGGTTTTTTACTTAGAAAGATCTATGCTGAATCTCATAGAAAAAATATTAATGCCCAGGCCAAGCAAATTGTTGAGAATGCTATTGTTGAAGCGGAACAGCTCAAAAAGGAGGCGCTGCTGCATAACAAAGAGGAGGCGTATCGGATCAAGCAGGAGGCTGAACAGGAAATGGCTGCTGATCGGACTGAGCTGAAAGATGAGCGGAACCAGCTGAAGCAGAAAAAAGATAATCTCAATCGTGAATGGCGTGATGTCGATCGAAAACGCAGTGAAATAGGACAGCGGGAAAAGAAAATTTCAAACATTGAACGATCACTGGGCGAAAAACAAAAAGAGCTTGAAAACCTCATCGGTAAACAGCGATACGAATTGGCCCGTATTTCCGGAATAACCCAGGACGAGGCAAAGAAGCTCCTGATGGAGTCTTTGGAGAGTAAAGCCAGAATGGATGCGGCTAAAACGCTTGCCCGTATTGAAAATGAGATGAAAGTGGAGGCTGATAGAAAGGGCAAGAATATTCTGTCTTTAGCTATTAGCCGATACGCCGGGGATTATGTGGCCGAAAAGACCGTTTCCATGGTTCCGCTGCCAAGTGATGAGATGAAAGGTCGAATCATAGGCCGGGAAGGGCGGAATATCAGGGCAATTGAAGCGGCTACCGGTATTGATATCATCATAGACGATACACCAGAGGCGGTCATACTCTCTGGTTTTAATCCTGTTCGAAGGGAAATTGCCCGGTTGGCGTTAATCCAACTCATCAATGACGGGCGAATCCATCCTGCAAGAATAGAAGAGGTTGTAGAAAAGGTCACAAAAGATCTTGAAGTGACAATCAGAGAAGCAGGTGAGCAGGCAACGTTTGATGTGGGAGCACACGGTGTTCACGTCGAGTTGATTCGATTGCTCGGCTGCTTAAAATATCGAACCAGTTATGGACAGAATGTCCTGCAGCACTCACTTGAAGTTGCCTTTCTCTGCGGTGTCATGGCGGCAGAGCTTGGAATTGACGTAAGAATGGCGAAAAGGGCCGGGCTGTTTCATGATATCGGTAAGGCTGTGGATCATGAGGTGGAAGGGTCACACGCCATTATCGGTCGTGATCTGGCCAAAAAATATGGAGAGATCGAAGAAGTGGTGTACGCAATCGGCGCTCACCATGAAGACCAGCCGCCGCAAAGTGTCCTTGATGTCCTTGTGCAGTCGGCGGATGCCTTGTCCGGGGCCCGTCCAGGTGCAAGAAAGGAGATGCTGCAAAGTTATGTAAAACGCCTGGAAGATCTGGAAAACATTGCCACATCCTTCGATGGTGTAGAAAAATCTTATGCCATTCAAGCGGGTCGGGATTTGAGGATCATCGTTGATGCCAATAAGGTAAAAGATGATGAAACAGTGCTACTCAGTAACGATATAGCCAAAAAGATAGAAGATCAGCTCACCTATCCCGGACAGATTCGGGTTACGGTGATTCGGGAAACAAGAGCAGTAGAATACGCAAAATGAGGTAAAAGCACGGCACCTTCGTCCAATCAGGCCTGTCTGCATAGGTTTTAGCTATAGCTGACAGGCCTGATTGAACGAATCTACCGCACTTTTACCTCATTTGTTATCGAGGATATGTTCCAATAATATCTTATTTTAATTGACCTCTATTATTAGTGGAAAGAAGTAGTTAGCTATTTTGGACATCATAAGAAAATAACCTAAAAGGAATCGTTGATTATGACTTCCGTAGAAGGACAGATTGAACTGATTGAACGGGGTGTGGAGGAGTGTATTTCTCGAGAAGAGTTGATCGAGAAATTGAAGAAGTCGGAGGAGACAGGAATACCGCTGAAGATAAAAGCGGGTTTTGATCCGACGGCTCCCGATCTCCATATCGGTCATACTGTATTGCTGCAGAAATTAAAACATTTTCAAGATCTTGGCCATGATATCTATTTCCTTATAGGCGATTTCACTGGAATGATCGGTGATCCCACCGGTAAGTCGGAGACCAGAAAGGCGCTGACTCGAGAAGATGTTGAGCAGAATGCACAGACGTATAAACAGCAGGTTTTTAAAATTCTCGACCCGGAAAAGACCAAGGTGGTTTTTAACAGTGAGTGGCTCAGTAAGCTCGATTCGTTTGCGATGATCAGATTGGCTTCCGAGCTGACAGTTGCCCGCATGCTAGAGCGGGAAGATTTTAAAGTTCGTTTTGAAAACGGTAAACCGATCTCAATCCACGAATTCCTCTATCCTCTGATTCAGGGCTATGATTCGGTTGCCTTGGAAGCAGACGTCGAATTGGGTGGTACTGACCAGAAGTTCAATCTGCTCATGGGGCGTGATCTGCAACGATCAAATGGACAGAAACCCCAGGTTGTTATTACCATGCCTCTGTTGGAAGGTTTGGATGGTGTAAATAAAATGAGCAAGTCGTTGGGGAACTATATCGGTATTACAGAATCACCGTCTGATATCTACGGAAAAGTTCTTTCGGTCTCTGACGATCTTATGTTCCGGTATTATGAGTTGCTCAGTGACCTTTCATCCGGTGAAATAGACAAGCTGAAAAAGCAGATGGAGAAAGGTGACATTCATCCAAAAGAAGTGAAAAAACAACTGGCAAGAGAATTAACCGCAAGGTTTCATTCCCCGTCGGCAGCGAGCAAAGCAGAAGAAGAGTTTGAAGCTGTCTTCAAAAAAGGTGGTTTGCCGGATGATATTCCTGAAAAAAGTATTGAGGCGACAGAACCAATCTGGCTGCCCAAGCTGCTTGTTCAGCTCGATATGGTCAAATCGATTTCAGATGGCCGAAGAATGATCAAACAAAATGCTGTATCTATTGATGGAGAAAAGATCTCGGATGGTGAAGCCAAGGTGAATCCTGAGGGAGAATGTATCATCAAAGTTGGAAAGCGGCGTTTCTGTAAGGTCGCTTTTACCTGATGATCAGAACCTGAAGAATCAAAGATAAAAAAGGGTGCTGCAACTTACATGCAGCACCCTTTTTTATTGGTCAGTATCGAAGTAGAACTCAGCCTGGATATTTCATGAACATTTTGTAACGTTCATGTAGTAGCTCTTAAATAGGATTTCTAATTTAATTTCAATCTGTTATGTAGAAATAAACAAAATGTTTATTAACTATTCAGGTTAGTTGATTGTCTCTTTTCTTTTAGAGCCTGAACAGTGTTGGCAAAGTCCAGTGAATTCAATATGGTGGCCGAATATCTGGTACTTGCTTGAATGGGCGGCCAATCGGTTCACATCATCCTTGAAATCAATAGTGATATCGTCAACCCGATCACATTGGGTGCACCGAATGTGATGATGCGGTGTGGTCGTAGCATCGAAGCGCTTCTGAGTGCCGCCTACTTCTATTTTCAATATAATACCGCTGTTGGCCATTAACTCAAGATTTCGGTAAACAGTACCGAGTCCGATACGAGGCAGTCGCTTTCTCACCATGTCATATACTTCACTGGCAGTGGGATGAGAGGTCACACTTTGCAACTCCTCTAAAATGATCTGTCGTTGCGTTGTCAATCGCATATTTGTTATTCGGTTCATTCTTTTTCTCTTTTTTAAAGCGATTTTGGAACTCTGCCAAACCGCACAGTATTCGTTTATGATAAGTATTATTAGATAACAATATATGTCGATGAATAAAAAAACAATAAAAAATTAATGAAAGTTAATAATTTCAATATGTTTCTTGTAATTACCCCGGATTTCTCATGTGGTGAGACGCTACTTATATGAGGAACATACATATAAGCTATAGTTGGCTATGCCTACACGTATAGAGACGAAGTAGAAGCGGCCGTATCGCCTAGCCTTTGGTGAACAGTTTGTATGCAACCAGTTATCAGCAGTGATCAAAAATAACCTTGCACAATCAGCATGTTATCGAGTTGCGCTCAAATTGTTTATGAGAAATTCGGATTAGTCGGTGATTAGCCAAGAGGTGGATTGTAATACCCGAAACGCAAATCTGGAAATCTCTTTTTAATTTTTTTCAGCCAGGTCCGGATGCCCATTGCTTCACTTTCTTTTGGAAAGTTGATCGTTTTGAGATACCATTCCGGGTCCATATTGAGATTTCGCAGTTGAATAAAATCGGGTCGACACTCCTCCATCAGCTGGCAAAGGGCATGAAATTCGTCATTGCAGTCAGTCACCCCGGGCAAGATGAAATAGTTAAGAGAGACGAACCGATTATACTTTTTCATTGTTCGGATCGATGTCTTCACATCCTCAAAACTATAATTTGTTGGTCTGTAATAGCGTGTGTACAGTGTTTCTCTGCATGAATTAAGACTAACTCTTAAGCTGTCAAGCCCTGCTTTTGCCAGCAACTCTACCTGGCCCGGTAGACTGGAATTGGAATTTAGATTGATGGTTCCCCGGGTGGTCTTGTGGCGAATCATGCGAATTGCTTCATCAATAACCTCTGCCTGTAAAAGCGGTTCTCCTTCACATCCCTGGCCGAAACTGACGATAGGTTGGGGAGAGTTTTCCAGGTGATGAACTGCAATTTCAGCAATTTCTTTTGGGGTCGGTACAAAGGTAATTCTGTCCTGGGTTGAAGGACAGCAACCGGATGGCTGCAATGAAATACAACCGACACATCTGGCATTACATGATGGCGATGTCGGTAATGGTGCTTCCCAACGTCCCAGGAAGTAATTGCGGGCAGCAGGACAACAATAGACCAGGCAGCACTTAGCCAGATGTTGAACCAGCCGATTGTTTTTTAACCGCTTTTGCAGTTTTCTGGTCTTTTTTTCAATAGTATGCTGCTTAAATTGACCAAGGTCCTGGCGTTTGTCAGTATCGCTGCGAAAGGCAGCCACCCAGAAGCGGCCATCAAACCAGCCAACGCTGGTGTAGGCAAACAGCGGTAACAGGGGCGCATTGTCATCGCAGGTCTGGTAGGCTGCATTGAAGATTGTTGTATGTGCCGGTGCCATGAAAGCGGCAACAGCCTGTATCGTTTTGTTGGGTTGCTTAGGATCTTCTGAAAAAAGAAGCGCTTCTCCTGATTGAGGGTCGCAGCCGACGGGAAGTCTTCCAGGTAGAACAAAGAGTTCACTGCCTTCAGGCAGTTCAATGAGGTCTTGGGTTGTGGGGATAGAGTATCGGCGGTTACTCATCCCTGCCATTTTCAGGTGGGAAAAATCCTTGATATTGCCTTTAGCATCAGCATAGACAAGGTTGGGTATTTCTACCGGATGAATCACTGCTGCGGGCGTAATACCTTCATGATTGAATCAATAGCCCGGTATACATCAAGGTCTTCGCCAAAGATATCCATAATAGCAGGATGATCAATCAGGTCTTCAATGACGTACTGGGTGAGGAAAAGTGAAACGATGTTAGGGTCCTGGACAAGAGTCCTTACCGGAGCTAGTTTCATCTGGAGTTCAAATTCATCCAGACGGCCCATCTGTTTCATCTGTTTGGTCAATGTTTCCTGCAGAGCTTCCACAGAGTCCGTTTCAATAATTCCACGATCAATGAGCCGTTGGACTAATTTTATTGCAAATATTTCAGCATGTTCCTGGGCGTAGTGGAACATCTTCCGCCGCTCGTTTTCACGTTTTCTATCAATAGCACGGATGGTTTTATCTGTGGTACGATTTGGGCTGATGTGTACTTTTGCCATACCAATCTCCTCTTTCTCCAAACTTGGTTGAAAACACCATCCGTTCTGAATTCCTTTTGCTTAACCTCTCTATGATAATCGGAACAGTTAAATATCACTACTGTAAAGTTGAGAAAAATGGATCATTTTCTTTTTTTGTGTTGCATTCAGTTTGAGCTGATATTTGTTGAGATATTCAGCCGTCATACGATGGGTGTTGAATATTGGAACGTTTAAAACCAGATTGTGAAGGGATTTGTCGAGAAATTCCCAATGGTCGTTTTTCTCATAAAATGCCTGGAGGATCTTGGGAAGCAGTTGATAAAACGAAAGGGAGTCTTCTTCATACAGGAGCGATTCTCGGGTTTCGTTCAGACAGGCTGATTCTACCGTTTCCTCGTGGCCGAATTTCCAGCCTGTTTTCCCTTGATGATAACCTTCGACCCACCAACCGTCCATGGATGAAATGTTCGGAACACCGTTCATTGCCGCCTTCATACCACTGGTCCCTGATGCTTCCAGAGGTCGCTTAGGAGTGTTGAGCCAGGTGTGGACACCTGAGACCAGCATTTTAGCAATCTTCATATTGTAATTTGGAATAAATATGAGATTGATACGTCCGTTACTCCTGTTATAGAGTTTCTCCTGAATACCAAGAATAGACCTGATCACAGCTTTACCTGGTTCATCAGCAGGATGTGCTTTGCCGGCAAAAATGAAATTGATTTTGTGACCATTCTTTCGAAGAATATTACACAGTTTATCTATGTTGTAGAAGATGAGATCGGCCCGCTTGTATGTGGAAAAGCGTCTTGCGAAACCGATAGTGAAAGTATTTGGATCAAGCTTTGTATCTTGATCGATTAATGAAGAGAAGAAATTGGGAGGGTCAATCCAGGTACTGGTCATCCGATTTCGGTGGGCAACCAGCATTTCGTTGAGATAATCGTAAAGAACTGTTGTGTCTTCTTTCCATGTCTTCCAGAATGCCTCACGAAAATCACCATTGGAGATAAATTTATCAAGTTTGGAAAATGCTCCCGGATCTTCACGCCAACCGTCGAGTTCCGGCTGGGAGTCAAAAAATCGGCTTCGGGCCTCACTGATCCAGGTTAAGTGATGAACACCGTTGGTTATTGCGGATATTTTATCTGCAAATTGCGGGAACTGTTTTCGGGTTACATCACGATGTAAACGACTGACACTGTTTGTTGATCGGCTCACCCTCATGGCCAGGTTTGTAAAGTTATACGCATTTGGCTCCTCTTCATCATCCGCCAGAAGATTCAGTATATGTTGGCAGGTGTTTTGACTGATGCCGGCGTACAACGATTTATCAAAGCGGTCATGACCTGCTTTGACCGGTGTATGAATGGTATAAACAATATGATCGGCAATCTTCTTTGCGGCCTTTTCAATTTGAGAGTTGGTGGTACGGTTAATATCTGTCCCTTGATTGTTTTTCCTCAATTCTTCGGTGATGAGCTGCATGGCCAGAATAACACCATGCTGCTCATTTAAGTGATAGGTTTTAGCTGTGAGGCCGAGTCGCTGCATGACGGGGATAATGCCGATTCCGAGCATGCGCCGCTGGATAGCTTTGACGATATTCGATTCAGCATTGTACAGCTGCATGACACTGCCCCGAATGACCGGCGCTGTGTCGGGTAACGAGAAATCGAGCAGGAATTCAGGAATGAAATAGTCAAGCGTATGGTTGAATTCCAATTTCATCCAGACATGAGCAAAAGCCAGAGTTTGCTGGGCGTATTCATTGAAAAACGGGACTTCAATTGTGAGTGGTTTTCCCCCATTATCCGGGTCTTTTAACAGGTATAGGCCGGGAGTCTTTTCCGGTTCCCAGTCTTCAATCTTGTCGATTTGACCCAGGCGGGAATCGACAATCTGGGTAAAAAAGCCATGGCGATACAAGAGACTGATTGCTGCAACAGGTATTTTACTCTCAGCAAAACTTTTCAGGGTGTCACCGGCTAGAACCCCCAGTCCGCCCGAGTAAGTGGGAATTTTTTCAGGACCGTTTAATTGCTTGGTCAACTGTTCTTTAACAACAGGATCAGTCATCAATCCTGCGTCAAAATTGGAAAGATGAGTTTTAAGCGGATTGTATACATCAGGGTCGGCACCGATTTCCATGCTGATGTATAAAACCGAATTACCATTTGGATTGGTCAGCCTGTTCCAGACTGTGTCGAATTGCTTTTGGGAAATTCCCAGATATTTTCCAAACTCATTTTCTGCAACAAGCTTCTCAGGGGTTTGTAAATTGGATTGTTTCTGCATTGTGTTTCTATGGTTGAGTCAAGACAGGTGGTAAACTAAGTTAATCTCCAGGTATTTTACACATGGTTATGTTATCACCAAACGACTATTTAACGTACGGGTTTAATTATTACTCTTACCCTGACAATCTTAACCTGTTTTTATGGAGAGATTGTTTAAGGTGGTTCGTTCTATATCCCATTTTGACAGGACTTGCATATCTTTTTCAATGATTGTTTACATATTAGAAAAATAGGTTGAAATTAGTCAATATTAAACATTATAGTGCACTTTCGTATGTGGGTTTTCGGGTGGGAGGAAGCTTTATCTAAAAAATTTGTTCTTCCTAAATATATTTACATTAAGAAACAACAGGAGATTAAATCATGCTGAGTAGGATGAAAAGTGTTGTAGCCGTCTTTCTTGTATTGTTCGCTTTCACTCTCGTTGGTTGTGGTGACAGTGATACCGATAAAGAGGTTAAACCGGTTATGAGTAAGGCGGAACCGCTTGAGTCGAAGCCGCTTGGTATTATGGAAGGAAGAACATCTGGACCTATGGTTCCTATTTATTTCGATTTTGATTCATCTGATATTCGTGATGATCAGGTTTCCAGGATTGAACTGGATGCAGATTTTATGAAGAAAAATCCACAGCTGAAGATTAGAATTGAGGGAAATTGTGACCCTCGAGGTACCAATGAATATAATATGGCCCTTGGCGAGCGTCGTGCATTAAGTGCCAAAAAATATCTGATTAATCTGGGAGTAGAAGAAAAGCAGTTATCTACAATCAGCTTTGGAGAAGAGCGTATTTTATTACATGGCCAAGACGAGCTGGCATGGGCTCAAAATCGGCGTGATGACTTTGTAATAGTGAAATAAGAGACGGTTTTCTAACTTTTTAAGAACACCAGAGTTGCTCTTTTGGGCTGTGATAATAATGAGGTATCAATCGATGTTCGGTTGATACCTCATTTATTATTGTTTCTGTGGCAACTATGGTCAAATGAGTTATTTGGAAGAAATGGCCAGGAGAATGATATGACCTTGAAGAAATCGATATGGACCAGAGTCATTGTGCTTATAGGTTTTTTGGCAATGATGTGGGCTGGTCCGGTCCAGGCAGCTGATCCGGTAAAGATTGGCGTTATGAATGTACAAAAAATACTTTCGATGTCCACTGTTGGTCAGAAAGCGAAAGTGAAAGTTGAAGAAAAGATCAAAGCACTGCAGTCGAAATTCAAGGCGGAAGAAGATGCACTGAATACCATGCAGAAAGAGATTGAAAAGAAAAGTTCTGCCTGGTCGAAAGATAAAAAAGACGAGAAAGTCAGAGAGTTTAAGAAAAAGCGTCGGGAACTCCAGGCCAAAAGTGAAGATGCACGTTTTGAGGTGAAGCAACTTCAGGAAAAGGAGCTTGGCCCTATCCTCAAAAAACTTGAGAAGATCGTTGAAGAGTATGGCAGTAAAAATGGTTATGCCGCTATTTTCGATATTAAGAGTGGCGTCATCTACTTTAATAAGACTGTTGACATCAGTGACGAAATTATTGCCGCGCTCAATAGTGCGAAATAAAAACATCTCACAGTGATTGTTGAAAAACAATCATCCACGAGTGGTGCCAAGCGATGTAAGAGTAATTTATACTTTTACATCGCTTTTTCGTTCTGGCCCAACGCTTTTTAGAATACCTGAATCCGGGTCTTGTTCTCAGTTCAGGGGACAATACATTATTTACAATTTGATTGAACAAACAGAAGTCAAGGATCATGCAACCACACGAATTTTTAAAATTAACAAAAATGAACAACTGCGGTGAGTGTGGCTATCCTGCTTGCCTGGCATTTGCCGCCTCTGTTACAAAAGGTGGCGAGGACCCATTCAAATGCCCGTATATTGATCAGTCTCAACTAGGAGATGAATTCCAGGCAAAGGACAGAGGTTCTGATGGCTTAAGCGGAGTTGAGAAGGCGCTGGATGATAAAGATCTTGCCTTGGTCGCTCACCTCAAAAGTAAGATAGACAGTATCGATATGCAGGCAGTTGCTGGTTCTACGGGATGCGAATGGAGTAGTAAAGAGCCTCATCTCATGCGATTTCAATATCTCGGCCAGAAGGTACAGCTCTCTAAAGATGGAATTCTCATCAATGACAGTGAGCCTGAAGATCCAAGGGACCAGATTCTTTTATACAATTACATCTATTTTGGAGGCGGTGAAGAACCAGCTCCTGATTGGATCGGTATGGAATCCATGCCCAACTCCATATCAAAAGTACATACGCTGAAAAAATACTGTGAAAACCGAATTGCCGATTATTTCACCGGCAAACCTGAGCATCTCTTCGATTGTGGATTGAAGATCGGTGGAGAAGAAGTTAAAGAGAACGAGCAGAACTGTGATGTTGCCCTTGTTTTTCAAGTTTTACCAAGGCTGCCAATTTTTATGCTGTTTTGGGATGAGGATAAGGAGGATGGTTTTTCTGCCAAGGTTAAAGTTCTGTTCGATCGCAACGTTCTTGATCTCCTTGATCTGGAATCCCTGGTGTTTACGGCAGAAAGAACGGCTGAACACCTGGTTGAGATGAGTAAGCAGTCCGAACAGTAAATGCGGAACAGTACCTGAACTCTATACAGGTAGGGTTATTTATCTGCTCACATTCATATTCAGTAGAATAGTATAGTTGAGAAACAATTGATTAGCTGGAGTTTGGCTGGTTTATTCAAACGTACCAGTTCTTTTAAAGGAATGATTTCATGGAAAGATGCAGCATGACAGGTTTTGGCCGAGGTGAGGCCGAAACAGACGGTCGAACCTGGACATCAGAAGTACGATCCGTCAACCATCGATATCTTGATATCAAGGTAAAGCTTCCCAACGGCTATTCCGTTCTCGAAGAGAAGATTAAGAAGAAAGTCCAGAGCTATCACGAGCGTGGGCGCATTGATCTTTTCTTTTCTGTAACTGGAGATTTTTCAGATCTCATTCGGGTCAACCTGAACGAGTCACTTGCTCGTGAATATAGAGACAGTCTGGTGCAACTGGCCGAGAAGATGAATATTCAATCCCAGGTTGACCTTTCTCTTCTGACAAATCTTCCCGATGTGATTGAGCGGGAGCGTCAAAAAGAAGATCCCGAGTCCGTATGGCCGGTTATTGAACAGGCTCTGGAAATGGCGCTTGCAAATTGCAGGGAAATGAGGAGAGAAGAAGGGCAGGCAATGACTCGGGACCTGACTGAGAGATTACTGTTTTTTGCTGATACAGTGGATAAGATTGAAACAAATGTCCCAGTATTAGTTGATAAACGGCAGGCTGCCATAAAAGAGCGAATAGAGAAATTGCTCGATGACCCAAAACAGCTCGACCCGCAACGTCTTGCACAGGAAGTGGCAATTCTAGCTGATAAAAGTGATGTGACGGAAGAGCTTGTTCGGTTAAAGAGCCACATCTCACAGTTTCGTTCCTTTCTGTCGGAGAAATGCGGTATCGGCCGGAAGCTGGATTTTCTTCTACAGGAGTTTTTGCGGGAGGTGAATACCATTGCTTCAAAGATTAATGATGCCCAAGTTGCCTATTTAACCGTCTCACTTAAGTCGGAGCTTGAGAAGATGCGGGAGCAGGTGCAGAATATCGAGTAGAAACTGGATGGATAGCCATTTGAAAAGAGAAAGCATGATTCCGCCTGGTGAAGACACCTCGAGGAACTATCCATCAGGACATTCTCGGATTCTGAATTACTTAAAACAGATTATGAATGATTCTCATGCAGCTTATTAATATTGGTTTTGGCAATACAGTGATGGTTGAGAGGATTGTAGCGGTGATCAACACCGGTTCCTCGCCCGCAAGGAAACTCAAGGAACAGGCGAAAAAGGCAGGAAAACTGGTCGATGTAACCGAAGGAAGACGGACACGATCGATACTGGTTATGGATTCCGATCATGTAATCCTGTCATCGGTGCAGCCGGATACGATCAGTCAGCGTCTGGCCTCTCTTCGACCAGGATATCATCTCAATGAATACCGGGAAGCAAACATTCCATCAGCACCGAAATGACGTGTTATGAGTGAGAGAAATGAAATGAGTAGTGGACGACTGTTTGTTGTCTCAGCTCCATCCGGAGCCGGTAAGACAACAATCTTAAAACGGGTGATGGTAGAAACAAAGGGGCTTTCCTTTTCTGTATCCCATACCACCAGAGCACCCCGTGCCGGTGAGGAAAATGGCCGGGATTACCACTTTGTCAGCAGACAGGAATTTGATGACATGGTTGGTGAACAGGCGTTTCTTGAATGGGCTGAGGTGCATGGCAATCTGTATGGTACCAGTCTTTTAACGATTCAACACCAGCTTAGTCTCGGTCTGGATATCGTTCTTGATATAGATGTTCAGGGAGCAGCAGTTATTAGAGATGCTGCCCAGGTTGATGCTTCTTTTATCTTTATAACACCGCCATCGTTGCAGGAATTGGAGAAAAGACTGAGGGGCAGGGGAACCGACAGCGATGAAACCATCCGCTTGCGGCTTGCCAACGCCGAAAAAGAAATGGTTGAGGCCAAAAAATATCAATATCTGATCATTAATGATCAACTTGATGAAGCGATATCAGTGCTTCTTGCAATTATTATCGCTGAGAGGGCAAAATCACATCGGTTGCCAACAGGGGAATCGATTCAGCTTTAAGATGTACAGCTCTTTCATAGAACACCCTAAAACAAAAGCTCTTGATAGAGTTGATATTCGGATGAAAAAAAAGAAAAAAGAAAAACAGAATAACAAACAATGGGGGCTTCGGGTTTCTGATGACTTGATCTGGGGTATCCATCCGGTCCTGGAGATACTGAAAACAGAACCGGCAAAACTCTCTGAGATCATTTTTCAGAAAGATCGAAGGGGAGCAAAGCCGGAAGAAATCATAGGGCTGGCTCGCAAAGCAGGGATCAAGATCAGTTTTGTTCAAACCCTTCGGATGACAGGAGAGGAATCCTCTCAGATCAGGCATCAGGGAGTGGCGGCACGAATCTGCCAGACTCAGCTTGTTCCATTTGAGACACTGTTGGACAGATTCTCGGAAAAGGTGTCAAAAGGTGAGAAACCGCGTCTTATGGTATGCGACTCTATCCAGGACCCCCATAATCTTGGCGCGATTATCAGAAGCGGATACGGATCAGGAATGGATGGTGTAATTATTACAAGAGATCGTTCCGCCCAGCCGGGAGGGACTGCTGCCAAATCGGCAGCTGGTGCTATGGCTCATATCGATATCTGTCAGGTTACCAATCTGGTTACTGCTCTTAAAAAGCTGAAAAAGGCAGGTGCCTGGGTTTTCGGAGCCGTAAAAGATGCCACCTCTCAATCGATCTATGAAGCGGATTTCTCCTCACCCGCCTGTCTTGTTGTCGGCAATGAGGGGGCCGGCATTCGCCCTCTGGTGAAGAAAGAATGCGATATTCTGGTCTCTATCCCCATGCGACCGGAACTTGACTCCTTAAATTCTTCAGTTGCGGCGGCTGTAATAATGTTTGAAATGTTCAGACAGAATAACAGCTAATTACTCTTTCAGTCCTCTTTTCAAAAACTCCACAGCTTCTTTATCGACCAAGCCATATTCGACAGAGATCAGCACGCCTTTTTCCTTATCGGCAAACCACCATCTTCTGCCAGGTTTTCCATGAATGAACAGTTTGAGTCGATTAGGAATGGCAATGAGACCTTCTTTTTCCGCCATTTTGCGGATTTCTTTGCCAAGCTTGGCAAACTCTTTAGAAACGCCTTTCTTTTTAGCCATATGACCCTCCTTTCTAGAAAGAAACAAATATCCCTAATGATATTGTATCTGTGGAGGGTCGATCTTGCAAGGTGGACAAATATGGATTGTTTTAGATAAAGAAATTATTCCTTGTTTTTCTCGGCAAGTTTTGCTTGAAGCAATTCTCCCAGGCTGCCAAGATTCTCTTTTTTCTTTCCTTTCTTTTTAGTTTTCTGAAACTTGTGAAATACCTCCTTTTCAGCCTCTTCATTGTCTTCCGGCGCGGTGTAATCCGTAGGAGCCAGAGAGATCCGTTTTTCATCAAGGTCGATTGATTCGATTGATACCTCAAGATCCTGGCCTACTTCCAGAACTTCACGGGGGTGATGGATCTTTCTGCCGCCACCGAGTTTTGAAACATGGACAAGACCGTCAATGCCCGGAGCAAGAGTAACAAAGGCGCCAAACTGGGCAAGTTTTGCTACCTGACCAATATGGCTGGAACCTTCAGGAAACTGCTTGATATCACTTTCCCAGGGATCAGCCAGTGTTTCTTTAAGGCTCAATGAAATCCGGTCATTTTCCCAGTCAAGTTGTTTGACAGCAACTGAGACGTTCTGGCCGACATGAAGATAATCATCTACCTGATCAACTCGACTCCAGCTAATTTCAGAGATTGGAATAAGACCGTCTATCCCACCGATATCGACAAAAGCGCCAAATTTTTGAATTGAGGTGATCTCTCCTTCAACGATATCTCCTTCAGAGAGGTTTTCCTTCAATGTTTCTTTTTGCAGTTCACGTTCTTCCTCAAGAATATCCCTTGCCGATACAACGATGTTCCGGCCGCCACTCTCAAAACGGGTAATACGGAATTGCATATGTTGATCCAGGTAGATTTCGTTGCTCTCTACGCGGCGCAGTCCGATTTGGGAGTATGGGCAGAAGGCCCTGACATTTCCTCCCAGGGTGATCTCAAAACCGCCTTTGATTTCCGCCTTGACAAAACCCTCAACGGGTATTCCACTGCGCCAGGCCTCCTGGAGATGTTCGTGACTGGCTCCAGAACTGATTGTGGTTGTAAAGAGAAGTTCTGAGCGTTTTGAACTGAGGAAATAAACATCAATCACATCACCAACAGCAGTTTCTAATTCACCGTCATCATTGGTGATCTCAGCGGCGTTGAGAACGCCTTCACTCTTACCGCCGATATCAAGGAAAACTGATTCTCCGCCAAAACCGACAATGCGGGCGGAGACTTTTTCACCGGTTTTTAATTGTTTTACAGGTTTGCTTTCTTCAGCATCAAACAGATCGGCAAAACTATCGCCATTGGTACTCATCATTTATTCCTCAAAGTTTTTGTCTATCAAGAATGTATTGACCAAACAATACTATCCAGTAATTCTGTATTGTATACAGGTAATGTCAGCATTAATAACAATCCCAGTTACAGGTGTGGTATCAGGTAATAACAATCGGACGACTGACTATTTCTTCTCCATCCTGTTCTTTTTCCCATTCTTCTTCGGTTCGTACTGTAATGGGGCGGTCAAACAGGCAGTTGCCGATCTGAAACCGCTTGGTTGAGAGATCTTCCGTTTCCAGAAGAGTAAAGCCAGCATCCTGATCTTCACCAAGTAATTGGCCGGGATTGATAACAAGGGTTGAACCCACTGTATGAATCTGCCGTTTGTGATTGTGGCCATGGCAGACGACATCGTATCGATTTTGACTGGCAAGCCCATGTGCAAGATGCGGGTAATGGACAAAACCTAAACGTCGTCCCTCAATATCGATCTCACCAAAAGCGCCATGGTGGGTTACATTGGTGAACTGTGTCTGGCAAAAGGCTGAAATATTGGTTAGATCACCCATATTATTCCCATATATCAGATGAACCTCACCATCGAACTGTCCCAGCGCTTTCAGCATGAATGGCGAGATCAAGTCACCGCAGTGGATCATGAACCGTATCTTCCTGCTGTTGCAAAAATCAACCACCGCGCGCAGGTTGGCTATCTGATCATGAGTATCGGAGAGAATGGCTATTTCAGACATACATAGTGACCTGATTCCAGTTATTCAACACTTCCAAATACCGGCAAAGAGTAGTGGATTACGATTTTCATGGAAAAAGCTGATATAGTTAATCACCCAGTGTACTTATTTTTGCCGTATTGCCAGTGACAGATACCTGTTCTGCTCAGAAAAAACGAGATATTTTTTTGTTAAATCAATTAAAAATGATCTGATTTTCTCTACAGGGATCGTATTAAACGCACCTGCTATCTCATCCATTGTCCGAATGGTGGTGCAGTACAGGTAAATAGCTCTTGAGGCACCTTTGAGGCGATGCTGTAAAACAGTGCTATCTTTTCTTTCCTGTCTGATGATGAGAAAAGAGCCACCATCGCGATAGCTCAAAGGCGGTATATTGGATTGTATCCGTTTGAGATGGAATGCATGCCAGGACCCAAGCTTTTTGCTGACAGGTTTCCAGAGTATTCGTTGATATTGACGATCCCCACGATACCCTTTTATAAGCGGCTGCATATTATCAAGAACATACTGGGGAAACAGTTTCTTGTTCATGGGATGATGGGTAAGGGCCCGTATGCCGTAAGCACCAGGTTGAGCATAAACTGGTGAGCCGTATCCCAGGAAAAACGAAGCTGAGATCAAGGGGTTGTACGGCAAAACAAATTCGAGTGTTTCAAGTGTCTCATCCACCTCCTCCAGAGTGGAACCGGGGAACTGGGTGATCAGGTTTCCGTCAAGAACGATATCATTTTCAGCACTTTGTCTCATAGTTGCTATGTTTTCAATGGTGGTCGTTCCTTTTCCCATTCTCTTAAGCAGACTTGTCGAAAGAGCTTCAATACCGACCTGGATGGAAGACAAACCACCACGTTGATACTGGGCCATTTTTTTGGGATCAGTGATGGCCCTAATCTCGGCAAAAAAGCGATAGTCTTCATTTTTTTCAGACATACTGTCGAAAAAACGGTCTGATTCCTTGAGTGGTAAAGCGTTATCGGTAAAGGTAAAATTGAGGCATTGATGTTTTGCCGCTAATTCTTCCACTTCTATTACACATCTCTCTCCGCTTTTACTTCTATAGTGGTGCCATTGGAGATTTAAATTGCAGAATTTGCATTTATTCCACCAGCACCCCCTGGAAAACTCAATGGGAAGGGTCGGGATAAACGGTTCGGTCTTGAAGAGTTGTCCCATTTCATTGAAATATGATGTGTAATCAGGGGTGGGCAGGGTGTTGAGGTCACGGATTTCATTGTTGTTATCTTCCTGTTCCGTTTTTCCTTGAGCCATTATCCGTTGTTTCAGTGTTGAAGTGCGGCCGGAAAGATACCTGCAAAGCTGAAAGAGTGAGCCTTCTCCTTCACCATCGATGACGTAGTCGACCCAGGGGAAATTGTCGAGCAGCGACGATCCGATTTTGCCGACACAGGAAGAACCGCCGAACACAACAGGACAGTCCGGATTGTGCTCTTTCAATAATTTGGCAGCGACAAGCGATGAGAATAACTGGTTAAAACAGACACTGAAACCGATCAGGTGATAATCGTTTTGAAGTTTTTCAATAAGTCCATTCAGGCACTTCTGTATCTGTTCCTGCAGTTTGTCATAATCATCGATTGGATGAGCAGCTTCCATGCTTTTCAACCGTTGTTGGAAAAGGCTTTTTGCCTGTCCATACTGCTCGGGGAAAAGCAGTGGGCTATATAATGCTTCCCCTGCCCAGCTGTCCATTGAGATTAAACGATAGGTGCTGGTATTGATACTGTTTGCAACATCCAGATAGGGGTGGAACGTATCGGCGTGAATCCAATCATATTTTTTCAGGTAAGCTTTAAGAGCACCAATCTGGATTGATGGTCGGTTAAAGAGAGCCCACGGCATGGATAGAAGAGCAACGCTGAATGAAGTAGCCTCTGCCATAGCTCTGTCTATTGATGGATAATTTCGGTGCCTTTAGGGGGAGAGAACGTGAATAGTTCCTTTAAAGACAGTTTGTTCAAAGACAGAAGAGTGTCGATTTGCAGATTGTCCAGGTCAATGGTCGTCAAGGTTTCGAAATGATCGGTGATCTCGATACGTTTGATCAGAGAATCGTCGGTGATATAGAGATGAACAAAACTGAGTTGCGACTGGGTCTTATTTGGAATCAGTTTCAGAACTTTGAACGATTCATCTTTCGGGAGCTTTGTAAAGGCTGTTGTCGAATCTCCGGTATCAGCTTCAAAGTTGTCTTTTAGTTTTCCTCCACCTGAGAAGAAGGAATACATGATGTTTTCCTGCATGGAAGCTATCGGCATAACGATCATCTGCTTAAGCTTGGCAAAATACATAAGAAATTCTTGCCCATTATTAATAATAACCTGTGCCTCTTCTCCTTTGTAATCCCAGCGCATTTTCCCTTTCAACCCGTCTTTGAGAAAAAAGGCCTCTCCTTTACCCTTCCGTGGACGACCGCTCAACTGTCCCTGGGAGGTCTGTGAAAAAGAAAATGTCAAGCTGGTTATTCCATCATACCTCTTTTGCAGTCTGGACATGATTTCCGTGGGACTTTCAGACTTCACTCCATCCGATTTGGCATATGAGAGTGAATAAGATGTGAGTAGAAGACACACGCTGGCGCATGCCACAAACAGGATAGCAACAAATGAGTCGGTCAATCTTATCATGTCAGAATCAGCTCCAGTTTCCTTCCGAAGATTTTTCTGCTAATCGTCTGCACCGCATCTGTCAGGTCGGAAACATAATAGTTATGTATGGCGGGTTGATTGTTGTTTTCTGTTACCACATCGGGGTTGGTTTTAATATACTCTTTAATCGCAGCCGCTGTGGCAATGGATGAATCGATTAATCGAACCCGCTTCCCAATTCGTGGCCCGATAAGGTTTTTAAGTAGAGGGTAGTGAGTGCACCCCAAGACCAATGTGTCGATTTGATTGTTCTTTAATGGATGCATGTAGCGGCGAATAATCATTTTCGTTTCTCTCTTGTTGAGCCAGTCTTCTTCAACAAGTGGAACCAATAGAGGGCAGGCCCGGGAAAAGACCTGGATAGTGCTGTCTATGCGCTTGATCTTTCTCTGGTAAATGTTTGACCGGATGGTTGCCCGAGTGCCGATTATGCCGATACGCCCCGATTCAGTCAGCTCTGTGGCCTTTTCGACTGCCGGACTGATCACTTCTAAAATTGGAACGTTAAACTCATTTTTTAATCGGTTCGTAGCCACACTGGCCGCAGAGTTGCAGGCAATAATAATAAGCTCTGCACCTTTTTCCAGCAAGAATTCGGTGTTGCGCAAACTGTAGTCAATAATGGTCTCTGCACTTTTATTACCATATGGGGTTCTGGCAATATCACCAAAGTAGGTGATCCCATAGTCCGGCAAGAGGGTTTCCACTGCGCGAGCAACAGTCATACCGCCGATTCCTGAATCAAAAATACCAATCATGGAAGGAAGAAGTGTAAATTAGTCCACAGATGTGTTGTGTTGGCTGTTATGATGAATGAACCGGGACATAACTGGGCTGAAATGTTAAAGAGAGCTCGCCAGCTTGTTTACTTTTTTGCGGCAGCCCGTTTCTTTTTTCTTTCAGCAATTGATTTTTTTAAGGCGGCAGGTATGCCTCGTTTTTTTCCGGCCTTTTTCCTTTTTTCGGTAAGCGATTTGGCACAAAGTGGTTGCCGGAGTGAAAAACCATATTTCTTTCTGTACTCTCTGCCAGTCAGGTCATGGGTCTTTAAATGCTTGGCAGAGAGCATTTTAAACTCTTGGCCGCATTCTATGCAGATGATTTTATTTCGAAGAATTGATTTCTCAGGAGAAACCGCTTTTGGTGCTTCCGGTTCCTGAGTTGCTTCATCACCGGTTTCAATTCTATGTAATTGTTGAAGAGTGACGAAAGTATCTTTAAGTGCAGTCTGCAATTCGTCAAATGTCATATTTTTAGTACTTGACTGAGACTGGACAATTTCAGCAGTCAGTTCTACGAGTGATTTGTTCATGATGATCTCCTGGTTATTGTATTTAATTGCAGTAAACCATCTGTAAAGAATAAACTGCATCGTAGAAAATGCAATAGAGATATCTGTTTTTCCAATCATTATGAGGTAAAAATACAGTAATGATGTGTATGATGATACAACTAACGGGAACAGTTGAATCCAGGTATCTTTTTTTAACGCCGTATTGACAGTATAGACAAGAGTAATTATCTTGGCATGGGTATTGAGAGCCGAATAATTTCGATTTCCGAAAAACGGCTTATGTAACAGGTTGTAATTACTATATTTGTGTGACAATCTGGGTGGTATTGAAGAGTAAATGGAGAAAAACTATGCCTGTTTATGAGTATGAATGCAATGAATGCATGAAGACTTTTGAAGTCCAGCAACGGATGAGCGATGATCCTCTGAAAAATTGTCCGGATTGTGACGGGTCTTTGAAAAAACTGGTATCAATGAGTTCCTTTCAGTTAAAGGGCGGCGGATGGTATGCAGACGGTTATGCTTCCGCCTCAGCAGGTGATGCAAAAAAACCTGCTTCCCCGTGTCAGTCAAAGTCTTCTGCATGTAAAAGCTGTCCAGCAGCTTCCTCGACCTAATTCATCATCTTTTTGTATAGAAAAAGCCGTTTTCACTTGGGTGAAAACGGCTTTCTTGCTTGTGGGGTAGATTCCCATTCTTTTTCGGTAGAATCATTGGTTTATAGAATAACCATGGCGTCTCCGTAAGAATAAAATCGGTAGTTTCTCATAATAGCTTCCCGGTAAGCTTCCAGCAGCCGTTCCCGGCCACAGAAGGCAGAGACAAGAAAGAGAAGTGACGAGCGGGGTAAGTGGAAGTTGGTTATCATCCTGTCGATTGCCTGGAAGCGAAATCCCGGTGTAATATAGAGGTCACACCAACCCTCAAAACCTTTTTCCAGCTTATTCTGTCTGGCCCCAAATTCCAGGGCACGAACAGTGGTTGTACCCACGGCCCAGATTTTCCCTCCCTTTTCTTTTGTTCTTTTCACCCTTGCCGCTGTTTGTTCACCGATATGAATATATTCCTGGTGAATTGTATGGTGTTGGATATGATCGGTTCGTACCGGCGCAAATGTGCCGTAACCGACATGAAGGGTGATTGTTGCCAGCCCGGCCCCTTTTTGTTCAAGATCTTCCAGCAGTGACTGGGTAAAGTGGAGACCGGCAGTTGGTGCAGCCACTGCCCCGGGACGATTGGCATAGACGGTCTGGTATCGGTCCAGGTCCTCTTTTGTGGTGCCCTTTTTTCGTTCGATGTAAGGAGGCAGAGGAACCTGACCAAGCTTTTGAAAAAGCTCAACCAGGTTTTCTTGAGTCGGGTAATGAAGATCAATCTCGGCCTTGCCTCCTTCAAGAAGATTGACCACCGTGCAGCTCAGCTCATTACTGATAATAATTTTGCTGCCGGGGCGAGGCCGTTTGGAACTTCTTAACAGGGCTGTAGTGGTTACAGTTTTATTGTCTTGTAAATCTTTTTCCGGATGGACTGGTTGCGGAAATTCCAAAAGAAAAACTTCAACTTTACCGCCGCTTTCTTTTTTACCAAGAAGTCTTGCCGGAAAAACTTTGGTATCATTGACAATTAGAAGATCCCCGGGATTGATCAGTTTTCTGATATCACGGAAATGTTTATGATCAATTTGAGAAGTTTTCCGGTCAAGGACCAGTAGACGAGATTCATCCCGTTTGTCGGCTGGATGTTGGGCAATACATCTCTGTGGAAGATCGTATTCGTATGATTCGAGTAACAAATCCTGTTGCATGGTCGATGGATAATACGGTAAATATTGGAACTCTGAAAGAAGAATTACAAACCCGTATTTCTCACGAGTCGAGGCGGCTGCATATGTGCGAAACGATCCAATGAGCTATAGTTTCCTATGCTTATTGGATCAGTGACAAAGCAGATGCTGTCGGATCGGCTCGCCTTTGGTGAACATTTTGTTGAGAACAGAACCTGAATAAGTAAGTTATTTATTAACAATATGAACATGTTATCTGTTCTGAGCAAAATGTTCATGAGAAATTCGGGCTAAAGCCCCGGGAAGCTGAGTACATACCATGATACTAGCTGTAGCTGCAACTGAAATTGAAATGGCCCCCTTTCTTGCAATGATTGGAGATGGGAAAAGGTTTATACATTGTACAACAGGAGTTGGACCGGTTGAAACAGCTGTTCGGTTAACATCTTTTCTTGGGTATGAAAGCCGGCATAAATCGATACGTGCTGTACTTAATTTTGGTGTCGCCGGTGCCTATCCTGCGGGTGCGAATGGACCAGAAGTTGATCTGCTGGATATCTGCCTTGCCGAATATGAAATACTTGGAGATTTCGGTATCTGTTTCGAAAACCACATTGAGCTCTTTGATGAAGATCTCAATACCAAGAATTCCTATAAGCTCGATAGCGATTTGCTTCAAAAAGGCAAACAGATACTAACTGAAAAAAAAGTAAAGTTTCATTGTGGTAACTTTATCACCGTGAGCTGTGCAAGTGGTTTGCAGAAGAGGGGTGAGATCTTCAAAAAAAGCTTCAAGGGTTTATGTGAGAATATGGAAGGGGCTGCCATTGCCCGGGTCTGTGAAGAATTTAGTCTGCCATTGCTTGAGATTCGCTGTATTTCCAATATGGTTGAGGATCGAGATTTAAGTAGCTGGAAGCTGTCTCAGGCCTGTAAAGTGGCAGCGGAGAATGCTGCATTGCTCATAAAAAAAATAGAATTATGAATCATTCCAAACAGCTGACTATCGGCTACTCTCCTTGTCCCAATGATACTTTTATCTTCTATGCACTCATGCATGGAAAGATCGATACAGGCAATTTACGGTTTGATCAACCTGTTCTTGAAGATGTGGAAACCTTGAACCGGTGGGCTCTTGAAGAAAGACTGGATATATCTAAACTCTCGTTTCACGCACTTGGCCATGTTCTGGATGACTACCGTATTCTTTCAGCCGGAGCGGCCCTTGGACGGGGGTGCGGACCGCTTCTGGTTGCAAGGGAGATAAGCCTTTTAGATGATTTTGCTGCAAAAAGAGTGGCAATTCCCGGCCGCTATACAACAGCGGCCATGTTGTTTCGTCTTTTTCTGCCTCAATGCACTGACCTGGTAGAAATGCGTTTTGATACCATTATGGAGGCGGTTGGTCGAGGTGAGGTCGATGCCGGTGTGATTATCCACGAGAGTCGATTCACCTATGAGACATTTGGTCTTATTTGTTTGCAGGATCTGGGAAGCTGGTGGGAACAAAGTACAGGTCATCCCATCCCTCTTGGCTGTATCGCAGCCAAAAGAAGTCTTGGCAATACCTGTATTGATCAGATAGATGCTGCTATAAGTCGTTCAGTAACATGGGGTTTTAATCATCCCGATAGATCAAATGAGTATATCAGCTGCCATGCTCAGGAACTGGATGAGGCAGTGATCAGAAGCCACATCGATCTTTATGTAAATGATTACTCAGTTGATCTGGGTGATGATGGCAGGGCCGCTGTGGCCCATTTTCTTGAGCAGGGAAGGGGTGCTGGTGTTTTGCCGGATAATACAAAGGAACTTTGGCGATGAAGCGTACCGGCTTGAAAGCAGAGAAAGAAAAGGTTCACCCACTACCGGCAAACCTGCCGATTGTTGGAATCTGTGGCTTTTCAGGAGCGGGCAAGACAACGGTGATCGAATTGATTTTGCCGGACCTCCTGACTAAAGGGCTGCGGGTGGCAGTCGTCAAGCATGATTGCTGCAATATACGGATGGATAAGCCGGGAAAGGATAGTTATCGATTGTATCAAGCCGGTGCAGATGTTTTTCTCCTTGGTGGTGAAGAGACCCATCGACTCCATTGTGAATATAGTGATCATTTTTTCACCAGTTTAACCAGGCTGGCCATGCGCTATGACCTGGTGCTGGTCGAAGGGCATGGAAAAAGTCCGGTTCCAAAACTCTGGATGTTGAGTGAAAATGAAATAAAACCACCAACTGATGTGGATGATATCATGGAGGTATTTCCACGAAAAGATCGTAGAGAACGAGTTCTTCAGGCCGTTATGCACCATCTTGCTGATAGTTGGCAAAAAACGCCAATCTATGGCTGTGTTCTGATCGGTGGACAGTCTCGGAGAATGGGTCGCCCCAAGCATCTGATTCAGCGTCAAGATGGTAAACTCTGGTTACAGCACGCCATTGGGCTTCTATCTTCTTATACCGATCGTGTTGTTCTTTCGGGTAGTGGTCTTGTTCCTGATGATTTAAGCAACATATCTAGGCTGCCGGATATTGTCGATCTTCATGGCCCCTTGAGTGGTATTCTGTCAGCGATGCGCTGGCAGCCCAACGTTTCATGGATTCTTCTTGCCTGTGATATGCCTTACGCATCACCTGAAGCTGTCAAGTGGTTGTTGAGCCAGAGAAAACCGGGTGTATGGGGCATTGTGCCGGCTGATCAGACCGGAAAACGATATCAGCCGTTGTTGGCATATTATGACAGTCGATGCGTTCAATTTTTTGAGAAGCTCTACCTGTCCGGCTCAGAGCGGATTAGTGAAATCGTCAAGGAAGATAAGATTGCCAGTCCTGTCATTCCGGAAGCTATTGCCCAGGCATGGACAAATGTCAACACTCCGGAACAGTTGGCCAAAGAAGAATAACTTCACGTCATTCATCTTCGTCATACTTTATTGAGTAATACAATAAAATGAAAAGAAATTTTCAGATACTGATTTGGTTGATTTCTGTTGTTCTGTTTGTTACCGGTTGCAATCCCTATAACGGCGGCGAGCCGATCCAAACCGGGCTGCCCGATAAGTCTGCGTTTATCATTCTTGATATACAGAATGACTTTATGTTGCCAACAGGAAGACTTCCCATCGACCAGGGGCAGTCTTCTGGAATTATTCGAAATATTAATAAGTTAACAGCTGGGTTTGGGAAGAACCACATGGATGTGATTTATATTGGCAACGAATTTAAAGAATCCGACACTGTTGCCAACTGGTTTCGAAACAATTCCGCTATTAAGGGAACTGAAGGGGCCAAACTCGTTGCTGAGTTGAACGTTATAAATACCAATTATTTTGCCAAAGAACATCCAGATGCTTTTACAAACAAGTTGTTTGATCAGTTTCTACGGGATAGAAAGATCACAAAACTTATTATTGCCGGTGTCTTTGGCGATCAGTGTGTCCTGTCAACAGTGAAAGCGGCCCTGAACCGTAAGTTTGAGGTGACCATTGTTAGCGATGCAATTGGAACAAAAACGGATAAGAAGCTGGCTAATATATTAGAAACATATAAAAAGATCGGTGTTGGAGTCGAAAAAACGGATCAGCTAGTAAGTAGAGTGAGTTCAATGGGCACTTCGTTGTGAGTGATAGCTTCTTCAGTGGTAGATGGTGGAATATCGTTGCCAATCACTCAGTTGAAATTGAGGAGGCAAATAATATATTCTGAATGAATTGAACATCTAGTAGGTATTAAAACCTCTCAGTGCTGTCTCATAGTTTAGCTCCACATAAGAAGTTGTGGAGAAACAGTATGT
>CAZMFP010000044.1:0-28634 GCA_964565605.1 uncultured Desulfocapsaceae bacterium
GAATGGATAATACCATAGCTCGTGGAGAATCAGCCTTCTCATTTTACCTTACCTGAGTGCAACTCGATAACATGTTGATTGTGCCAGGTTATTTATAATCACAATTGACAACTGGTTGCATACAAACTGTTCACCAAAGGCGAGGCGATACGGCCACTTCTACTTCGTCTCTATGCGAGTAAGCATAGGCAACTATAGCTTACACGCATGATCCTCGTATAAGCAGCCGTCTCACCTCGTGAGAAATCCGGGCTGCGATAATAATTGGGCTAAGCTGTTTTAATTACATGAAATAGTAAGAAGATCTCTCTCCTTTCCATTCAGCAGTAATTGAAGATCGGAAAAGTTTATCCGCTCTTCATTTACTCGTATAGTAATAATATGCTGGATCAGCTGTTTTCGATAACTGAAGAAGTATTGAACAGTGGAAGCCTTAACGATACACCCTGAGCGCAGAAGCTCTTCACCTTTTTCAGCTGCGATCATGTTGAACAGTTTTAACCGAACCTGGATGGTTTTCTCCTCTCGTTCAGTTTGTGCACTGGCTGTTGGAGAAGTACGAAGAGCCGCGTGCACACTGTTTTTCCTGAAGATCGCTCCGGCAAGTCCCGGCATGGCAGCGGAAATCGCCAGGACAGTTCCGCTGATAGTAAGCGGTTGGGACAGACTGTCGGCTGGCAGACCATCAATGAAAATTGTTTCCACTCTTCTTTGTATATAGTCCCGGGTAAAGCCGGGCAGGGAGACGAGCAATTCACCGATGGGTGTGTTGCAGGGAGCCTCGATGTAGATTCCTCCCTGCAGAAGAGTCGAAAACCGGGCGATTGAGTCCGGCGAAACAGTTAGTTTGATATGTAATGAGGGATCTTTTGTCATCAGTTTTCACTTAGTTTTCAGCCTGAGAGAGTGATTTCTTTTCCTGTCTCTCTGGTTGAATAGCCGCCCATTGTTTCCACCTTTTTCTTAAAAGCGGCGCTGTTGATGATCGACAGTAACTGGCTGATCATTTCCAGCTCAAGAAACTCGGTTGGAATGATCAGATCATAGCGTTCCTCAACGATCGGCACAAAGTCGAGCTTCAGAGCCCTGGCCGCTGCAAGTATACCCAAGCCGGCATCCGTTTTTCCGCTCAGTACACTGACGGCCACAGCCATATGGGTATACTCTTCATTGTCGTAGCCGATGATGGCATCACCATCTATCCCGTCCTGTTCAAGTCGATAATCGAACAGTACCCTGGTGCCGGAACCGGCCTGACGATTGACAAAGGAAAAACTGCCATTGGCCAGATTGCTGATAGATTGGATGTTCTTCGGATTACCGGGAAGCACCATCAACCCCTGTTGCCGGTGGACGAGAGTAATCAGACTGATATCCCGTCCGGGAATATACCGATTGACCGCCCGGGTATTATATTCACCACTGTCCGGATCAAGCAGGTGGGAACCGGCTATATGGGTGGTGCCTTCTTTTATCGCCATGATTCCTCCAAGACTGCCCACATGGGTTGATGCCAGTGGATAGGGGGGGGAGAGCTGTTTCAATTCATTATGGATCAGATCGAGACAGAGATCATGGCTGCCGGTGCAGAGGATTGTTCTTTCAAGCTGTGAAATGGGTCGTAAAGGCTCAACTTCAACCGGGTCATTTTTATTGATTCCTTCATTTCCCAGTGGGATTCTCAGGATAGAGTTGGCTCGGGTAAGGGTGGTGATGGCGCCTGCCCCTTTTCTCATGGGAACAGTGACGAAGTGATCGCCGATCCTGCCGGTAATCATCCTGCGAAACTCTTCCATGCCACTTCTTGAAGGCAGGTTTTTTGCAGCAATGGCGCTGATCGTTTCGACCCTCTCCTCTTCTATCCCCTGAAGTTTATAGATGAGGGGAACAACAAACTGTTTAAATGAGATGATTGCTGAAACCGGATAGCCCGGATTGCCGATGACCGGTTTATCGTTGATGATGCCGAGAATGGTCGGTTTACCCGGCATGATGGTCACACCGTGGACCAGCACCTCTCCAAGTTCTTCGATGATCGGCAGGGTATAGTCGGCGGACCCGGCGGATGAACCGGCATTGATGACCACAATATCTGCTTTTGAAAAGGCTGCTTGCTGGATGGAATCTTTCAGGGTGTCATAATCATCTTTGACCACGGGAGAGACTTCTGCTTCTCCTCCTGCCTCTAAAACCATGGCAGCAAGGACCGCACTGTTGGATTCGATTGTTTTGCCAGCCTCAATCTCCTGATTATCATCGTCAAGATAAACAAGCTCTGAGCCGGTTGGCAGGATTGCAAGCCGTGGTTTTTTTCTCACCTGCACGGTTGCTCGACCACCGGTCAAAAGGGCGGCAAGATCGGCAGCAGCCAGCACATGATGGGAGGGGAAAAGGAGTTCGGTGGCAACAATATCCTCTCCAACTTTACGCACATGTTGCCAGGGGTAGACGGCTGCCCGGATTGTGCCCGACTGCTGATCGTCACTGAGCAAAACATGCTCGACCATGACTACCGCGTTTTTATCTTCCGGCATTGGAAAACCGGTGTTGATGGGAATGGCCTGCCCGGAACCGATATCAAGTGTAATGGGCGACTCATCAGTTGCCCCAAAGGTGTCTTCCGCCATGACCGCAAAGCCGTCCATGGCAGCGCTGTGAAACCTTGGAGATGAAAGCGCTGCGGTAACCGGTCGTGATGTGACCCGGCCCAGGGCTTCCCGGGCATTGATGGTCTCTTCAGCTGTATATGTGTTGCTAAATCTGTCCCAGAGAAGTTTTTGGGCATCCTCCAGGGTCTGCATGTTGAGATAGATTTTTCGTTTCATTCTAAATCCGTGAGCGCCCGCATGAAGTACTCTTGGGGTGCTACCGTAAAAATAAGTAAAATTGAGAAATAGACAATTATCTTTTCTGATTCCCCCTAATTCTCGGTACAGGTAGGAAACTTTATTTTGCTGATAACCAAGAAAGCTCAGCCTAACACGAGGTGTTGTCTATTTGTCTGGCTAGCCTTCGGTCAAGAATCACTCCTTTATGGATGATAGTATATATATTTAAAAAGATTTATTTACCTTGATTCACATTTAAACCATAATCTGTGATTCTTGAAATACGCCAGCCAGACAGACAATACCTCTTATGTCGTTCAGGCCGAGAATCATTGGCAATCAGATTATCTTTTCATAATTGCAATAGTACAAGTAAGCAGTTTTCATGAAGGATTCAGGTTATGGGAATAGGAGTACTTCCGCCTGTTGTCCTTTATCGATTCCTTCACAGTCCCGCTCTATGAGAAGAAGGCCGTCAGCGGCAACCAATGGTTTGAGCAGTCCGGATTTTCCGTAGACCGGTATGGCAACGGGAAGTGGACCGTCATCTGATTTTTTCAGCTGAACACGGACATATTCTTCACGGCCAACGGAGGAGGGAATCTGTTCTCCGGTTATGGCCACAAGACGTGTGAGCTCAGAGTTTTTGCTGCCGAGAAATCGTCTGAGTAAGGGCCGGACAAAAAGGTGAAAAACAACCATGGCCGAAGCGGTATGTCCCGGTAGACCAAAGAGGGCGCAATTGCTTTTCTGGCCAAGGATTGTCGGCTTTCCAGGTCTTATGGCAACACCATGGGCGAGCAGTTGGCTGTTGTCGAGTTCTTTAAAAACAGACAGGGTAAAATCACGTTTGCCCACCGAGCTGCCGCCGGAAAGCAGAATCATGTCGACCCCTTTTTCGATTGATTCACGGCAGGTGGCAAGCATCAGGTCAAAATCATCGTTGATAATACCTAGGGCAATGGGAGTACCGCCGGCTTCAGTGACCAGTGTGGAGAGTGTTGTTGAGTTGATGTCCCGTATTTTACCGGGCGGCGGGTTCTCGTCGACACTCACAAGTTCATCTCCGGTGCTGATGATAGCCACCTGCGGCTTTTTAAACACATTAACCTGAGAGAGTCCCATTCCCGCGAGTACGCCCAGATCCTGGGGACGCAATCTGGAACCGCAGTCGACGATTGCGGCTCCCTTTTCATAATCCTCACCGGCGTGGATCACATTTTCTCCGGGAGCTACCGCCCGAAACACTTCAATAGTTAAGTCGTCAAGCGGATGAGTATATTCAAACATCACCACCGCATCCGACTTGTCTGCCAATTCACCACCGGTCCATATCCTGGCTGTCTGACCGGGTTTAAGGCTAAATTGATTTCCAGAGCTGCCCATGGGGATTTCCCCAATGATCTCAAGAAAGGCTGGTTCGGTCTCACTGGCGCCGAAAGTGTCTCTGGCCCTTACGGAAAACCCGTCCATTGTAGAGCGGGAAAAGGGGGGCAGGGTTTCAGGAGCAACAATATTCTCAGATGGAAAACGGCCAAGGCTATCAGCCAGGGGGATTGTTTCACTTCCTATGGGGCTGAATCGCTCAAAGAAGCGACTGAACTCCTCGGGGCTGATCAGGTTGAAGAATTTTTTCATGAGCTGACTCTATCAATGGGAAAGTGAGCAAAGAGTCTTGTCAGACTCACTCTTTTTTGTCGTTCATGGTGATTCGAAGCTCAATCTCTTTTATGTTTCCAACAAGCTTCAGTGACTGGACAAAACCAGTGACTGCACCGGACAGGGCTTTTTGGACAAATTCTTTTAAAATAATCTTTTTTCCGTTGACGAGCAGTGAAGCAGTTTCCTTCGCGGGAGTCTTACCCGTCAGAAATTTATTCTCAATAAACGAAGTGATCTTATCTGTTTGATCTGTTGCGAAGACATAATCACCAGAGATGTTTTCCAGATCGGTTACAGTTGCAATCACTCTGGAGACGTGATCACGCAGCAGCTGTTCTTCATTTCGGCATACTTCGATTTTAGAAACCTGCTTTGCATGTTTAAACCCTTCACCAATAACCAGGTCCATATCCTTAAAATAGCGGTGGGCAAGAGTTGTCAATGAATAACCATCATTGTTGGTTTGCAGCACCATCTGGTCCGGGGCAACAAATAGAACTGAGTCGGCGCCAGCCTCTTTGTGCTTGAAGGTATCTGTTCCGGGCGTATCGAATTCAATGCCGGTCTCTTTGGAAGATTTAATAACAGCCACTTGGTGGCCACGACTTTTCAGGAGACGAACAACTTCACTGGCTATGGTCGTTTTTCCACTGTCGTGCCAGCCGATAAAACTAATAATGGGAGGCATGGAGAGTCCCTGTTAAATAAAGTGTGTGGTTTATATCCATCCCGATTAAACGGGAAAAAAACGTCGAGAAAATAGTCAAAATCGGAACCAACGATACCTTGTCCATTGGTTTTAAGCAACCTGAATCGGCAAGCGTTCTGTTGAGGTGTAGACACTGATGTCACGGTCGGGCAAGTTGCAAACGATCTAATCAGTATCAGTCTAAATAAATGTATGAATAACAGTTTGTTATTGTTTGGAGGCAGGGTTTTGTATCAATGATTCAGGAGAAAGTGTGTGAAACCAAAAACTCCATTGGCAAGCAATAGTCAAAGCTGTTTCTTTCGACTGATTTCTGTTGAAAAGAAGGTCATCAGAGGCTACCATGCCTTGACATTTATGTGATCCACCCTGTTAAAAACGTATAAGTGGTTTTATTTACTCTTAAAGATTTTTCAAGCTCAGGAAGCAAAGCGACCCGAAAATATGCATGAACAACTGAAAATTACCCATTCTACTGTGATCATGACTCCCGAAGGAAGCCATGAACAACAGGAGTCGCTGGCCATAGAAACTCCATTCACCATCGCCTTAAATGATGTGGATATCGGTATGTCAATGGTTCTGCCGGTAGGTTTGGAGGAGTTTGCAGTCGGTTTTCTTTTCGGCCAGGGTTATATCAAATCGCCATCTGAAGTTGTAGAAGTTCTGGTTTGTCCGGAAGGGCGAATTGTGGTGTATGCCGACGTGGATGAGCGTGAAAAAAAAGAGGTGATCATCACCTCAGGTTGTGGCGGTACCGGTAAGATATCAAAGGAAATGCTGGAAGATGCCTTTGAGCCGCTACAGGAATATAGTCTTGATTTTTCCGAAATCCGCCAGTTCATTCTCCAGGTTCTTCATGCCTCACCCCTTGGTCATGAAACGCACTGTGTCCACGGCTGTGGTATCTGGTCCGATGGCAAACTGATGGCCTTCTATGAGGATGTGGGCCGACACAATGCCGTTGATAAGGTACTTGGTGCCATCTTGTTGGGCAAAGTGAAACCACAATCCGCTGTCTACACAACAGGGCGGCTTACCTCCGATATGATCTTGAAATGCGCCCGTATCGGTATTCCCATCGTCATGTCCAGAACGGCCCCTTCCTCATTGGGCCTCGCCATTGCACGAAGGGCAGGTGTGACCCTTTGCGGCTATTCACGGCCCGAACGTCTCAATGTCTTTAATCGGCCGGACAGGATTGTAGTGCCGGACACGGAGTAACCCGGCCACCGAAGGTTTGAGAAAAGCAGGTGCAGAATCAAATCATAACAGTCAAGAAGACATATGCCTTCTTGACTGTTCAAATGGTCAGTTCTTAACTGAAAATCCCCTTAAGTGTAAAGAAGAACAGCATTGCCAGTACGGCGCCCACCGGCAGGGTGACCAGCCAGGAGATAATGATGTTGAGGATAACTCTTAAATCCAGTGCGCCGATTCCCCGAGCCAGACCAACACCGAGGACAGAACCGACCAGAATGTGGGTTGTGGAAACGGGAAGTCCAGTCCGGGAGGCGATGACCACAGTTGAAGCGGCAGCCAGTTCGGCACAGAAGCCGCGTGAGGGAGTTAGCTCGGTGATCTTTTTTCCCACCGTCAACATGACCCGGTAACCAAGGGTAACTAAGCCCAGGACAATACCACAGCCACCCAGGACAAGGATCCATGCAGGCATATCTGATTTCTGCATGACCTCACCACCTGAAGTAACAATTGAAATAACAGCTGCCAGTGGGCCGATACCGTTGGCCACATCATTGGAGCCATGGGCAAAGGCCATTGAACAGGCGGTAAACAGCATCATTGGTGTGAAGACCTTCTCAACACTGGCAAAATGAAAATCTTTCTTTGCCTCGTCATCTTCTTTTATATTGCGGATAAAGAGCCAGCCGATAAAGGCCGTGAAAATACCAAAGCAGATGGCGATACCAAAGCTCTGAATAACGGACAGGTCGATATTAAGGTGCTTGAGCCCTTTAAACATGGTGACCAGAGAAATGATAAAGCCTACCAGGAAAATGTAGAAAGGAGCATATCTCTTTGCAGCCTTTAAGGGGTTCTCTGCATCAAAGATCAGCTTCCGAATGGAAATGACAAGAACAAAGGCAATGGTTCCGCCAACCGCTGGAGAAATGACCCAGCTGCCGACAACCTTCATCACTTTTCCCCACTTCACCGCTTCCGGGCCAATACCGACAATGGCAAAACCGATAAGAGCACCGATAATTGAGTGGGTGGTTGACACCGGCCACCCTTTTGTTGAGGCAATCATCAGCCATAATGCGGCGGCCAGCAGGGCAGCCAGCATCCCGTAGACGAGAATTTCAGGAGTGTTGATGATATTTGTCGGGTCGATAATGCCTTTACGAATTGTCTTAGTGACGTGACCGCCGGCCAGCACAGCTCCTAAAAATTCAAAAACAATAGCAATGCCGATAGCCTGTTTAACCGTGATCGCTCCGGCTCCAACAGAGGTTCCCATGGCATTGGCCAGGTCGTTTGCTCCAACTCCCCATGTCATATAGAGGCCGAAAATGACGGCCAGAATGATCATAGCTGTACCATATGCTGCAATGACTTCCATCTTTTTCTCCTTCTACTTTGACATGAATAACAGTAAACGATCGGCGACGTTTTCTGATTGATCCGAGATATTTCCTAAAAGTTCGATGATTTTGTACCAGAAGATAACCGAAACAGGAGCCAATTGATCTTCAATCAGAAACAGAGCCTGCCTGATTTGATGGAGGATGTTGTCAATATTATTTTCTGACCTCCTTACTCCATCGATCAATTCATTCACCTTGGTGAGTTCCCGTTTACCGCCGAAGCCGACTTCTACAAGCTCATCGAGTTCTTCAATAATGTTCTTGGCTGCGGCAACCGTTTCCATGGTTCCTTCAATGAGCTCATCAAGCAGGTCTTTGATTCCTCCCGGGACTTCCATTTTCCGGTCATAGAGTATCTGGCCGATTTTCTCTGCGGTGTCGGCAATTTCATCCTGATCACTGATCAGCAGCAGGATATCGCGACGGGCCACCGGTAACAGGATCATGTTGGGCATATTAAGTCGAAGTGTGGACTTGATCTTATCAGCCTCTGTCTCCAGTTCATCTATCTGTTTAGCCAAAGATTCAATCTGTTCCTGGTCATTCTGGAAGAGCGCGTTGAACAGTGGCGGCAGCAAACAGACACTTGAAAAGACGACTCGCATATGTTCCTGAATCGGCTTAAATGGGGACTTACGCAGGAGCCCAGCCAGGGGACTGGTTGATTTCATTGCCATAGCCGCTCTACCTCCTTATTGGATTATGAGTGAATGCCTCTTTTAAACAGAAATATCTCATGAGATTCTAAAAAGCAGCCTCAATTTGTTCTGTGATTACAAAAGACTGGGTCGTTGTTTCCGAATATGAATGTGTTACGTTTTCGGTGCCAGAATAACACAGGATGACAACCAATTAAAGCGAATTATCACCTCGGCTATCTTGTGTTTCAGTGGCAACTTCTATTTTGATTTTATTGATTATCTTCAGGAGTGGCTCCGCAGGATATTTTAGAGGGATCATTTTTTTTCCCACCCCGATGAAGAGGGCGGGCCCATTGATATGGCCACTGTATACAATATGATGTCCTTTAATGGTACCGACGTTTTGCCAGATTGAACCAAAGGGATCAAGCGGAGTATGGCCGACGATAAACGGCGTGCTTTTTGAGAGCCCCAAACCCTTTCTGAATCTCTTAACATCAGACTTTGCATACCCTGTGAGAGAATTGGGTTTTTTAACTCGATCTGTCATCAGAGAATGTCTGATCTTTGGGTGGTTGTTGATGTTAATCAGTTTTTCACGGGTCACTTTCTTGGCAGACGGGCCGCCGTGGCAACAGACGAAAGTATCACTGGTAGCCACATAGGGAAGCAGTTTATAAAATCTTGACATTTCCTCAACATAGTCTTCTCCACGTAATTTCAGGAGATGTTCACGGAGCAGAACGCCCTGGCTGATACCGTTTTTTGATATTTCGGGTGAGAAAGAGTCATGATTTCCCCGTAGATAAAAAACGTTATCCGGAAAATGACATTTTAATTTCATGATCAGGTCCATAATGAGAACAGAGGAGTCCATGTTCTCCATTTCACTCTCGATTTCAGAATGGACTGCATCGCCTAGAAAAATAAGGGCTGAGCTGTTTGCTTTTAGATACCTTAACAGACAGTTTTCACTGAGAATTTTGAGAAGATTGTCGACGTTGGCGTGCAGATCACCCACAATAACCGGAGTGAGCTTGCTGGGAATATCGAGCAAGCCGCCCTTCTTTTCCAACCTGTTCAGTTCTCGGAACGACTCATTTTCGAGCAATGTGTTCACTTCTCTGATCAGTGAAAATGATTCATCAGGATCTAGGATACCGACCGGACCACCGAACATTTCATGGATTTTGATCAAACCGTCATATCTGTTGGTCTCAACCTGCTCCCGTATATCCAAATCCTCATAACGTATTATTTTGACATCGTTTCGGTCGGTTAGCGGCGAAATACACAGATCGCCATTATGGTTATGGACGGTGACATGTCTTGGAGCAACACTTTTCGAGAAGTTGAAGATGTTATCGTAGGTTGTATTGGATCTGCCGATCATCACATGTTCTCCAACCTTAACCCTGGCAAATCCACAAATCTTCTTTTCAGTACAAGCTTCAGGAGTGGTAATAAGCCAATTCTTGACGATGGCTTTCTTCTTAAGGCCGATGGGAATCTCTGGGTGAAACAGGAGTCTTTCATCGCCTAATCGCATTTCAAAGGTCTTGCCGTCATGGGCTATACAGCACTCTTCCCGAATGACCTGGAAGTCGTCGGTAACCGTGAACCAGTTGGTCGGGTCTCTTCTCAAAATCAGCCATTTCCAGCCGGCCAGTGTGCGAAGGCTTGGTCTATCCATGGATTTTGCAATGGCCCAGCCCGGGACACTGACATTACCTTTTTCCATGATACGCATGGGTGGTTTTTCAATATCTTCACGGATGTACACCTGCATTTTAGCCCGGTGGAGATAGAGGGCAATTTCCCGGTACACGGCGACCTGTTGTTCAACCATTTCCAGGCTGAGGTTGTCATCGACAGGAAAATAGCCGTCACTGTGCCTGGCCTTTCTCCTTTCAAAGATAATTTTCGGATCAGGTATGATGAACTCAAAAATATAGCGGTCACGCCAGTTTGTTGTAATAAGCGAATCTGAGAAAGGCGGGATAGCAATTCGATCAAGTTGGAGTATGGGCGGCTCTTCAGGTTCCACCCACTCTTTGTCAAAAACGGTCAGAGATTCATCAAACCCCTTGAAAGGAAGACCCAAGTGAACCTCACGGGGCCGATAGGTAAGTGTCTGATCTTTCCACCAACCATGTCGTGTCAGGTCCAGATACCCCTCGTTAGGCCAGCCATGGATTTTATTGATATAATACGACTTTCCGGCGCCAGGTGGGCCGGTGACGACCAGTTGAACGAATTTGAGTCCTGCAGGCAGCTGAATGCCGCGGATGGATTGAAGCCCCTCAATGGGAGTGAGGATATTTTTTAGCGGATTGGTCAAAGCGATCCCGAATATGTTTTTTTAGCCCAGAATATGAAATTGTCTTCTGCGGGAATATTACCCAGTTCAATCCTGATAGGCAAGAACACAAAGGGAAAAATAGAGTGTGGGGGAGCTCAGCCTTTTAAATCTATGGTCCTGTGGTCGGTTTTGCTGACGATTGGTTCTGTTGTTGAATGAAATCATCAATAACAAACCACAATCGGCGATTCATAAAGTCCATCTGTTTTGATGGCGTATTGCTGCCGATAGGCTGATGCTGTGGGTGCGGAGCCAAAAGAGAGTTTTTTAGACGCTCCAGAAAGATAAGAGTAGATTCACGAGTCTTATTTGTTTCGTGTTTATAGCCATTTTTAATATCGTGGAGCAACAAGGTTAACGATTTTGTTTGAGTTGGAGAAAGTTCACGACCATGATTAAATGGTTGCCGGTATTTCTCTGAAATATTGAAGGAGTTGCAGCATGCCACAATCCCACGATTTCCATGACGTAGACCAATGGGAAAACTGTTTTTTTCAAAGTCTGTGCAATTGTCAGAATCTTGCCTGGAATTGTTTGGGAAAATAATCTTTTCAATATCTGTCATTTCCGAAAATGTCCTTTCCATGGTTTGGGAATAAGAAATTCTTCTTTTTAAAAACATCCCGGCCCAATTCAGAAAATTTTTATAAACGGATAACTCTTCATAGCCTTGCTGGGGTTGTTGCAGATTTTTCCAGAACATCACCGCATACCCGTAAAAAATAACTTCAGCAACTGCTTTGGAAGGCTGGTTTTCTTTGGCAAATTTAAGGCTGTAGTTGGCAAGGAATTCTATAACGATTTTGATGATTAGTTTTCTGAAAGTTGGATTTTTTTCTCTGTTCACATATTTGAGATAGCTGATTAAACAACAGCCATCGTTTTCCTGTAGTAATGAATAGGCCCGTGGAAGGATAATCCAGGAAGGGTAAATGTTGTCCAGTAATGAGGTAAGATTGTCTGGAGCCATGCTTCTTTTGATTAACTCATTGCCTTGAGCTGAATCAGATTGGTTTAAAAGTGCCTCAATCCAGGCTTTGTCTTCAGCACTTTTCTGAACACCTTTACGAATTTCTCTAATATTTCTTGTAAGACTTGGATGAATCCATAGACAATCACTGACTGAAGGCCCCATGCGTTGCCAGGAGGTATGGGCAATTTGAAAGAGGGTTTTGCTGAGTTCCTTCTCCAGACCAATTTGAGAAAGAGGCGGCAGGATACTGTTGTTGAGGATGGAGAGAAACCAGCTAGCAGGTTTCTGATTATTCAGTTGACAAACAGCAGAGTTATATCTTTCTCTTGCTTCTCGTTCAAATGAATCAATTTTTTTTTGCAAACTACTCATTCTTTCCCCCGGAAGGGTAATTGTTTGAGAGTATGCGTTTATTCTATTACTACAATGTGGTACATGTCAAGGTGTTAATCTTTTATCGGCAATCTGAACACTTCGTTAATGATGCGACTTGGCTGTAGTTACTGTGATTCTACATGCTTACGGTTACACAATTCAGCCTGCAACGAAACAGTATGTGAGGTCTCACCGGAAGCTATCACAGATTCTGCTTTCAGTTGTTCTTTTGGTAAAAAAATAAAAACGGAAGATTCTTCCTGCCTGTAATGCCATCAGCATCTCTATTATCTCTTGTGTGTAACTTTCAAGATGATCAGAATCCAGGGTCTGAGGGGACATATCAAGAAGATAACAAAACAATAACTTCGCCCATATTGCCTTGCATTTAGTATTTGCTGAACCTACCATACAGTATATGCCTGTTTTTCTTTTTGAGTAACGAACTAAACGTTTCCAGTCTATTCAAAAAAGGAGAATGACAATGAAGTGCAAATACCTGTCACGATTTCGATCAGAGTGTGGTAATTGGTCGGTCTACAGCTGTAAGGCTGAGAATGGATTATACAACCCCGCATTGCTGACCCAGCAGGAGCGCTGCAGGAATTCGAGTCATTTGCAATGTGAGGCTTATATCCGATGTGAAAAGCAGCACCGGAAGTCTGAAATGAGGACAACGGGTTCAAGCTTTGCCTTTTGCTCAGGATAACTCAGACGGTCTAAATAATTCAGAGGATTATTGGCCCAGTTGTATAATGGCTGAATAGATTTTTAAGGAATTTTCAAAGCAGCAACCTCGCTCATGGCTACTCGCTTTTACCCAATGATTGTAAGAGGTCGTTACTTAAAAGACTCCCAACTTATTTGATAATACACTTGTTGGCTGGGGTGACTTATTATGCAAGTTGATGATGGAGAAACACTCTGTCATTTCAAATCTCACACTGCTCATCAAACAATTTTTTAATATCTTTATTCTCCAATATCTCATTTTCATATCCCCTCAGACCGACATGAAATATGGCTGAAGCAAGTTCAGTCGATTTGATACTGGCAATAGTGCCGAATGACCTGATAATGGGGTAAAAAAATCTCGAGAGAGTGTAAGTCAGATTCGGTTCTTTTCTAGGTGTAACCGGATAAATATAACCTGGCCTGAAAGCATGAAATGCTTTAAATTCCATTGCCGACAGCCGGTTCTCAATGGTTCCCTTGTCTTTGGCAAACATCATACGACTCTTTTCTGTACGATCGGCTCCTGCACCGCTTAATATACAAAATACCAGATCCTGATTCTTGTTAACCAGTAGGCTTGCCAATGTTTCCGGATAATCGACTGTGATTTTACGAAACTGTTGCCGATCAACCGCACCAGTATACACTCCAAGACAGTAATAGACGATATCTACCGATTTAAAATAGGGTGCGTTCGGCTCAAGACCCAGGAAGTTTTCTAAGATCACTTCTTCCAGCTTTTCATGTTTGAGACCCGATTTTCGTCGAACCAGGCTTATCACCTGACCGACTTCATCATGTTGAAGACACAGATCCAGTACCAGCCTTCCTATCATGCCGGTTGCACCGGTTATCAATGCATGTTTTTTCATTGGTTACCTCGTTATGGCTAGCTGCTCTTTTTCAAATTGGCCGTGTTTGAGGAAAAAGATTGTCTGTCGGGCTGCGTCCTCATTGTATCGCATCATTGTGTGGCTGCTGTTGATGACGATGAAATCTTTCATACCCGCCACTTTTGTTGACTCCACAGGAACCAGACCGTCGTCCGCACCAGGAAGGATGTGTTCGTATCCGGACATTTCAGAGTTTCCGGCAATAACGCCAAGATTGTAATAAGGCGATTGAAGAGTAGTCAGGAAATCTGAGCCGTTGGTTCTCATCGAAAGTGCAGCGGGGCCAGCCAATGAAAACCACCATCTGTCCTTATATTCGTCAACAACAGGAGTACCTTTGTTTGGAGAGCCCATGATCACCACGTTGCCAGGATTGTCGAGAGGAGCTTTGCCAAGATAGGAACGAACAAGCAGACCGCCAAGAGAGTGACCGACAAAGTGGAGCCTTCCTTTTTGTGTTGTCCGGATTGTTTCGATCTGTTGAAAGACCTCTTTCTGTATTTCCTCGATAGTTCGATTGAATGAGCCATATCCGACTCGGTGAACATCATAGCCAGCCCCTTCAAGGCGTTCGGCCAGTCTCCACATCGCCATATTTGATCTGCCGAACCCATGAATCAGAATAACCTGTTCATTGTTGGATGAATGAAGAGGAACATGGGCACAACCCAACAGGGCAAATAGGATAAAAGCAGAACTCAGGAACTTGGTTTTCATTACGACCCTCTTATGTGCTTGATTTTTTTAATCTGTGGTTTCCTTCATGTTGGCAGTTGTTGCATTGAAAGAACGGCCAAGATTTGCCTTAAATCCTATCTGATACGTTCTATCTTTGTTCCACCAGTGAGATTGGCTGAATTTTTCACCAGGTTGAACGGGTTGCCCCGGCAGGGGGGTGCTGACGGTGACCTGATGAGATCTGGCAGCAGCCAGCAGCCTCTCAATGGGCTCAGTCCAGGAGTGTAAAGAGAGATTAAAGGTTGCCCAGTGAATGGGCAGCAGTACTTTACCATTGAGGTCCAGGTGTGCCTGGACAGTTTCTTCGGGCATCATATGAATCTCGGACCAGGCCTCGTTGTAAGCACCGGATTCAAGCATGGTTAGATCAAAAGGGCCGTATTTGTCGCCGATTGTAGCAAAATCGGGTGAATATCCGGAATCTCCACTGAAATACAGTCGTTGCTTGCTTCCAAGGACAACCCAGGAGCACCAGAGGGTTCGGTCTCTGCTAAACAGCCTGCCGGAGAAATGTCTAGCCGGGGTGGCAGCAAATGTCAGCCCGCGATACCTGGTTTCCTGCCACCAGTCAAGTTCGATAATCTTGCTGGAATTGACTCCCCACCGCCTAAGATGCTGACCAACTCTTAGTGGAACAAAGAATCGGTCGGTTTTGTTTTTTAAAAGTTGAATGGATTGATAATCGAGATGGTCATAATGATCATGGGAGATCAGTATTGCATCAAGCCGGGGAAGTTCACTGATTTCAATGGGCAGTTTCCGGTGAAATCGTTTTGGGCCCATAAATGAAAAAGGTGATGAACGCTCACCGAACATCGGATCGGTGAGAATGATTTTGTTGTCTATCTCTATCAGGCAGGTTGAATGGCCCAGCCAGGTTACCCGTAATGTATCTGTCTGTCCGATCAGCTCAGGTGGTAGATCGACTGTCGCAATGGGATGGTTCGGTTCACGCTGCTGCTTGCCGGTGAAATACTCGATCAATGATTCGAACATCATTTTCGGGGAACCGCTCACACTGGTGGCAGTCGTGTTATGGAATCTGTTGCTACCAAAATTTGGTGAAGATATGGTGGTTTTATCCGATTGAATAACACCGAGCTGTGGGGTGCAGCAGATTAACAGGGTTCCGGAAGCCAAGATCAGGGTTGTTATAAGAAGCAGCATCTGTATTCCTCTTTTTTTACGGTTGGTCATTTTTGCCACCCAGTAATAGACCGATTGATCGGTCGGTAGTTTGGCCAAAAAAATCTTTAGTCTTTAAGCATTTGCCAGCAGACGTCGAAACCTTTCTTCCAGAGTTCCTGATCGTTGACCATTTCAGGATGTTTCATCAGGTGATTGATGAATCCATAGAGCATACCGACAAACAGGTCGATCAGCAGTTCCTGTGAGATTGTTTTGTCTTCTTTTAGAACGTATACTTCGGAAAAGAGAGAGAAAATAAACTCAAAGCGGGCTTCCCCCTGTTTACGAATGTCGTCACTGATATAGGGCGTCGCCTCGCAATGTTTGAAAAAGCGGTACTCATTTTCATTATGTATGGCCCAGCCGACAAAGGCGAACCAGAGAGCGTTCATCTTCTGCTTGAGATCATCGGTACGCGCAAGTTCTGTTTCAAGGTAATCGGCGAGGCCAAATTTGGCGCCGAGATACAGTTCTTTGATCAACTCTTCTTTGCTCTTGAAATGGTGAAACAGTGTCCCGGTGGCCACTTCCGCGATTTTTGCGATCTGGGAAGTGGATGTGCCGCGAAAACCTTGTTCGACGAACAGTTTGAGCGCTACCCGCAGTATTTTATCTCGTTTTTCCGTTGTCATTTTGTGTACCGTTTTAGACCGACTAATCAGTCGGTATTTGTATTGTATATCCTGATCTGTTTTTGTCAATTCTTTTTTTCATTGTTCGGAAAACTCAGTTTGAGGAATAAATAACAGTATAAAAGCTTCGTTCGGCTGAAGCATTCTGCTCAAGAACCACAGCCTATTGAAGGCAGTTGTCAATCACAGTGATTCTTATCGAAAAGAAGGTGCTTGATAAGATTACTTAGTCGTTTCACTCCTCATAAAGACAGAACCTAAACCGTCGTCGCGAAGGAGCACAGCAACTGTGGCGATCTCATAAAAGAAAAAAGTACGCATAATCCAGATGAACCGGTAAAATATATATATTCTGATATACCGGAGAGAAAAATGGAACCGATACAGCCGCTGGATTTGGCGCCTCAAAAGAGTTGCTGAGAGAAGAAAAAGAGCGACCAGGAGGTTGTCAAAAAAGATAAATCGTTACTGCGCCAGAGTCTGACAGCTATCGTTTTTTTAGCTGTCTGTATAATCGTCTATGGTCAGCTTGAGCGGTTCTCCATGTTTGTGACCTATTCAGTTTTAGGTCTTGGAAAACAAAGTCACCTGGGTCATGCTGTTCAGTTCTTCCTCTACGATGCTCCTAAGGTGATGCTGCTTCTCATTCTCGTTGTCTTTGTTATCGGTATAATCCGGTCCTTTTTTACCCCGGAGTGGAGCCGGAAAGTTCTTGCCGGCAACCGCGAATCTGCTGGGAATGTGATGGCTGCAGGTCTGGGTATTGTCACGCCTTTCTGCTCCTGCTCTGCCGTGCCGCTGTTTATAGGCTTTATCCAGGCAGGCATCCCTTTAGGAGTGACTATGTCTTACCTGATTGCCGCTCCCATGGTGAATGAGATCGCCCTGATCTTGCTCTACGGGTTGCTGGGCTGGAAAATTGCCCTGATCTACCTTGTTTCGGGTGTATCTATTGCCATTATTTCCGGCTGGATCATTGGCCGGCTGAAATTGGAGCATTTTATCGAGGATTGGGTATTGCTTGTCCGGGAAAACGAGCAACAGGTTTCAGATGGTGTATTAAACTGGTCCGACCGTATCGATAAGGGCTGGTCGAGTGTCAGGGAGATTGTCGGAAAGGTGTGGCCGTATATTCTTGCCGGTATTGGAGTCGGGGCTCTAATTCACGGTTATGTTCCTGAAGATTTTATGGCAAAGATCATGGGCAAAAACAGCTGGTGGTCTGTTCCTGCTGCCGTGCTGGTGGGTATCCCGATGTACTCAAGTGCCGCCGGTGTTGTGCCCGTTGTGGAAGCACTCCTGGGAAAAGGCGCGGCTCTAGGGACTGTGCTGGCCTTTATGATGAGTGTAATCGCACTGTCGCTGCCGGAGATGGTGATTCTACGAAAAGTGCTCAAGATTCAAATGATCCTTGTCTTCATCAGTGTGGTTGGTTGCGGAATTCTGTTTACAGGATTTTTATTTAACCAGGTTATGTAATAAAGGCAGTTGTCAATCAGTTCGTGTTAGCCATGCAGAAGCTACCCTATAAGATTACTTTATCGTTTCACTCCTTTAATGGCAAAATTTGAATCGTTGCTGTAATGGAGTAAATCGACTGTGGCAATCTCTTGAAGTAAAGACAGGCAGCCGTCTGGAATTTCACCTCCTCTATTTCATATTTGTCGTTTCTCACTTCAAGGTTTCGAGCAAGATAACTGCCCAATTGAACATTGTGGTACCTTTCTCCCTTCACTTAAATTTTTCCTCTATTCCTTCTTCTGTAAATATTTCATGGCCTATGCTACAGTGGTTGCGCTCTATATTGTTGAAATAACATAGTATATTAAAGTGCTTTTGCTGTGGCTGACAGTCATTTAACCAAGTTGCAAACGGTTGATGCATTTTTGAACAATGATGCATATTTGAAACAAAATCATCAAATTCCCTGATGTATTTGCAATGCACTGATATAACAGGAAAAATCAGACTACGCCAACAGGGGGATGCAGAGTTGCCACTTCAGATGGTTGCATTCGCTTCATCTGCTTGCCTCAAAGAAGCACAATCAGGAATAAAGAATTTTCTTTTTTGCTATTTTTTCTCGGTAAAAAACTGGAACCTTTTTGTATAAAGGAACTGAAGCCTCTTTGGGAAAGTTTCTCAAAAAGTAATGATTATTCAAAGGGTTCTCATTCTAAAAGTCAATGACTTAGCATATCTTGCCGACTTTATTTTCATGAAAAACGAGAAAAACAGAGACCTTTTTCAGTGGGGCATAAAACATCTGGCACGCTAGTTGCTACAAAAGGGGAAAGATAAAAACAAAAATAAACCGTTTACCGACTAAATATAAACAGGAGAACCCCATGAGTACTTGTTGCGTATCCCCCCATGAACAGCGCCTTTTAGATAAGATAGAAGGTAAGGAAGACATTTACCGCTCCACTCACCAACGTGTATTTAAGATCCTCGATACCTTTGACGGTCTACGTCCGATTATTGATGTAGAGCGTGCCCGCTATTTCACACAATCCATGCAGGAAACTGAAGGTGAGATGCTCTGCCTGAGATGGGCAAAAGCCATGAAGCACATTGCTGAGAATATCACTGTCTACATTGATGAGGACAATCTCATCTGCGGTCGCAGCGGTGCCAAAGGTCGTTATGGGCTTCTATACCCAGAGCTCGACGGTGACTTTCTTGATATCGCCATCAAGGATCTGCCCAATCGTACCGAGTCTCCTTTTTCCATTTCAAAAGAAGATGCCGAGATCGTCGTAAACGAAATCGCCCCTTATTGGAAAGGAAAGACATACCACGAAGCCCTGAACGCAGCTTTTGAGAAAGATGTTCATAAGCTGACCTATGATGATCCGGAAGGACTCATGTCTCGCTTTATTGTCAATGAGACCTCCTCGTTCCGTTCATCCATCCAGTGGGTCCATGATTTTGAGAAAGTGTTGAAGCGCGGCTTCGGCGACATCAAAAAAGAAGCCCTGGATAAGATTGACGCTCTTGATCCTCTCTCTCCGGTTGATAATGTTGAGAAGAAACCATTCCTGCAGTCAATTGTCATTGTTTGTGATGCCATCATCCTCTGGGCCAAGCGCCATGCTGTTCTGGCTCGCCAGACCGCAGAGCAGGAGACTGATCTGGCCCGTAAGGTTGAGCTGCTTGAAATGGCTGAAATCTGTGAGCGTGTACCGGAAAAACCGGCAAGGACATTTCGTGAAGCCGTCCAGTCCCAATGGTTCACCCAGATGTTCTCCCGGATCGAACAGAAAACCGGTACCATCGTTTCAAATGGCCGCATGGACCAGTATCTCTACCCGTACTACAAGGCTGATATCGAGAAAGGAACGCTCGATGATGACCAGGCCCTTGAGCTGCTTGAGTGTCTCTGGGTCGGCATGGCACAGTTTATTGACCTGTATGTATCACCTACCGGCGGCGCATTTAACGAAGGATATGCCCACTGGGAAGCTGTAACAATCGGCGGACAGACCCCTGACGGACGGGATGCTACCAATGATCTAACCTATCTCTTCCTCAAATCAAAAAGGGAATTTCCGCTCCACTACCCCGACCTTGCCGCACGTATCCATTCCCGCTCTCCTGAGCGTTATCTGGCTGATGTGGCTGAGACCATTAAGGACGGTTCCGGGTTCCCCAAACTGATCAACGACGAAGAGATCGTACCGATTTATGTCTCTAAAGGTGCAACCTTTGCCGAAGCCTATGACTACGCGGTTTCCGGCTGCACAGAAGCACGTATGCCTAATCGTGACACCTACACCTCAGGCGGTGCTTACATCAACTTTGTCGCAGCTCTTGAAATGGTTCTGCTCAACGGTAAGATGAGAAAGCATGGAGATGAAGAGCTGGGTCTTGAAACCGGTGACCCCACCAAATTCAAAACATGGGAAGAGTTCTGGGATGCCTATGTTGAGCAGCATCATCTGTTCCTTAAAACCGCATTCCAGCAGCAGTTTATCATCAACAATCTAAGAGCGAAGCATTTTGCTCAGCCCATGGGTTCAGCGATGCATGATCTCTGCATGAAGCACTGCCTCGACCTGCACACCACGCATATCCCAGAAGGAATCAACCTGGGATACTTTGAGCATATGGGACTTGGTACCCTGGTCGACTCTCTTTGTGCCATTAAGAAGTTTGTCTATGAAGAGAAGAAGCTGACCATGGAAGAAATCCTGGAAGCCTGTGCCTGTAACTTTGAAGGAAAAGAAGATATTCGTCAGATCCTTATGAGTGCCCCATGCTACGGTAATGATGATCCGTATGCAGATGAAATCGCCAGGCAGATTGACGAGATGAACGTCCTTTTCGGTCAAAAATACAGTGAAGAGCTTGGCATCCATAATGATATTCGCTACGTGCCATTCACCTCCCATGTTCCATTCGGCAAGGTTGTCGGTGCAACTCCCAATGGCCGCTACGCCTGGTCACCACTGTCTGACGGATCTTCTGCTTCCCACGGTGCCGATAAAACCGGTCCGACCTCTGTTCTGTTGTCCAACTACAACTCAAAGAACTATGGACACCGAGATCGTGCAGCGCGTATGCTGAACATCAAATTCACGCCAAAGAGCCTTGAGGGACCGGAAGGAACAGATAAGATGGTTTCTTTCATCCGCACATTCTGTGACCTGAAGCTCTGGCACGTTCAGTTTAATGTTATTAATAAATCAACTCTGGTCGCAGCCCAGAAAGACCCGGATAAGTACAAGAGTCTTATTGTCCGGATTGCCGGCTACTCTGCCTATTTTGTCGACCTTTCCCCAGATCTGCAGAACGACCTCATTGCTCGTACCGAGCATGAACAGATGTGTTAATCACATAACACAACCACTATTCAAGAGCCCGTCTTTGACGGGCTTTTGAATTTTTTCCTCTAAAGCAGAGAAGATGATGAACACTCAAGAAATTCTGAATACTACCGGCACGGTTTTCAATATTCAAACCTACTCCGTTCACGATGGTCCGGGTATCAGAACCGTTGTTTTTTTGAAAGGATGCCCACTCAAGTGCAGGTGGTGCAGTAATCCTGAATCTCAGTCATTTAAACCTCAACTGGCCTACAGCAGCAACAGGTGTATTTCACTTACAAATTGCAACCGCTGCATGGATGTCTGTGCTGTTAACGCTCTGCAACCTGGAGATGATGAGAAAATCACGATCGACTGGGATGTATGCAATAACTGTCTGGAATGTACCGAAGCCTGTCCTGCCGAAGCGCTCATTACCTATGGACAGGTGCAGACGGTAAAAGAGGTCATTGATAAAGTAGAAAAAGACGCTACATTTTATGCCCGGTCCGGGGGTGGACTGACCCTTGGTGGCGGCGAACCGTTCGCCCAGCCGAAATTTGCCCTGGCGCTTCTTCAGGAGGCAAAAAGGAGATACATCAAAACGGCTGTTGAAACATGCGGCTATGTTGTCGGAGATGTCCTGCTTGAGGCCGGTCAGTACTGTAATACGGTCATGTTCGACATCAAATGCATGGATCACGCCAAACATAAAGAGTTTACCGGCCAGGACAACGATCTTATCCATGAAAATTTCAAGGCAATACGCAAGGCTTACCCAAATTTGCCAATCAGGGTGAGAACGCCGGTAATTCCAGGCTTTAATGACACCAAAGAGGACATTCAGGCAATCGTTGATTTCATCAGCAGTTTTAATGTAGAGTACGAGCTGCTCCCATACCATCGACTTGGCACTCAGAAGTATATCAATATGGGCAGAGATTATCCCCTGGGAGATGTATCTCTTGAGAATGATCTCTTTCTGGAATTAAGGGAGATCGGCAGGCAGATTACGAATAAAAACTAGTGTCGTGTCAACACTAGGTACCTGAGTGGGACAACCATTCAGTAGAGAATTCTTCCCTAGAATTAAATTCAAAACCAAACGGGAGTTCACGCCTGACTGGAAATAGCAGAGCAGGCAGGTTGCTTTGAACATGAAGATACTTGTTATTAACTCAGGGAGTTCCTCAATTAAATTTCAGCTCCTGGAAATGGAGACTGAACAGGTTCTTGCCCACGGACTTGTCGAACGTATTGGTAAAGAGGGGTCCATAAAATGCACCTTTTATCCCGGCACAGACAGACAAACCGTTCTCAAGCGATCAGAACATATTGTTGATCACGAGTCAGGGATGAGGCTTGCGGTTGCCTTGCTCACTGACGATGACTGCGGTGTTATCCATGGTGCCGCAGATATCGATTGTGTCGGCCATCGTGTTGTCCATGGTGGTGAAGATTTTCACCAGCCCGGTTTAATTTCCCCGGATGTCCTTGCGGCGATAGAAAAAAATGTCCCACTGGCTCCTTTGCATAATCCTGCTAATATTGTTGGCATAACAGTTGCCCAGGAGCTCTTCTCCGGAGTCCCCCAGGTAGCTGTTTTTGATACAGCCTTTCATCAGACAATTCCTCCCCATGCCTTCCATTACGCTCTACCGTACAACCTGTATGAGCAAAAACGAGTCAGGCGGTATGGCTTTCATGGAACCTCTCATAAATTTGTTGCCGGTGAATGTGCAAAGCTGTTTGAAAAACCACTTGCAGAGCTGAATTTAATTACCATCCATCTTGGCAACGGCTGTTCAATGACAGCCATCAAAAACGGTCAAAGTGTGGACACAACCCTAGGGTTAACGCCTCTTGAGGGCCTTGTTATGGGGACCAGGAGTGGAGATGTGGATCCTGCGATTCACGCTTTTCTTGAACGTTCTTGCGGCATGGAGCTGCAGGACATCGACAGAATGCTCAACAATGATTCCGGCCTCAAAGGTTTGTGTGGTCTTTCCGATATGCGGGACATCCATGATGCTGTAGAGCAGGGAAATGAGAGGGCAAAGCTGGCACTCGATGTACAGACCTATCGTAATAAAAAATATATTGGCTCCTATATTGGCGTTCTCGGTCGCGTTGATGCCATTATTTTCACAGCTGGAATTGGTGAGAATGATCCGATTGTCCGGGCCAAGAGTGTTGAAGGACTTGAGCGGCTGGGTATTGTTCTTGATCACAGTGTCAATAATCAGCGCATCAGTAGCCCTACCATGATTTCGGATCTTAAGAGTACCATCCAAGTCTGGGGTATACCAACCAATGAAGAGCTTGCAATCGCAAGAGAATGTCGTGATGTCTTGCGAACACCCTGAATTCTTTCTTTTTCCCCCTCAGTTCTCTTTTTCTCGGTCGCCTGCGGTAAAATTTATTGTAAACCAACTTTGTGTTGTTGAATTTGGTGTGCCAGTTGGCAGGCAGCTATTGTAGAATTTCAGTCTGTATTTCTTCTGAACAGTTTGTAATCAACACTTGTTGAGCACCATCCATTTTATTATAAGATTATCAACGAGTTATGCGGTGGTGTGTGGGCTGCTCTTGGGAGAGGCGGGTTAGGGGAGCACCTGCCGATCAAAGCTTGGTCAAGGAGGGATTTCTTCAAAAAAGGAGGGAATGAAGAGGGTAAGCTTTGATCGGCAGTTTCGCCGGATTCGCCCTTGGAATAACGAACCCGGCAATTTCAATTATTGTGAGTTATTTCTTCAGTTCCAGCATAACCTTGCGAACGATATCGCTGACAATGTCCTGTACGGGCTCGTTTGCGGCTGTTGAGCCGATCTGATTGGTGGAAATACCCAGGAGTCTGGCACCGTTTTCATACATGATCTTTTGTCGTACATCAGGTTCAAATGCCAGGCTGTCGTAGGTCCTCAGTGCCTGCTTGAAATCGACAAACGGATGGGCACTGGCATACAGGATTTTATCCGGAATCATGGTGTTTGCTGCCTGGATATAGGCTTCAGCCATGGGGGAGAATTCGTATTCGGAAAGGTCCACATAAACATTTCGGTGTCTCTCTACGACAATAATGGTCTCATTGACCCAGGGGTAACCGCCATGGCTGATAACGATTTTCAGCTCCGGGAAATCCCTGGCAACAAAATCAATGTAGCGTGGTGCAACATGGTCTATGATTGCATTGGGAACCAGAGTTGCCGGGCCGGTTGTGAAAACGATAGGAATATCCAGCTCACAGCATTTTGAGTAGATCGGGTAGTACTTGGCATCATTTGCGTAGATCTGGGCAAGATACGGATCAACTGCAGCTCCTCTCATGCCGAGATTGGTGACCGAGGCCTTGAGCTCTTCAATAGCCTTCATCCCTTTATGGGGATCAAGGCCGATAAAACCGATGAATTTCTCCGGATATTTTGACACAAATTCGATCACACTGTCGTTGTTCGATTTTGCACCATAGGTCGTCTCACAATCTCTACCGGTGATGACCGCTTTGACAACATTGTGGCTGTTGAGGTCAGTAACGACTTCATCGAGGGTTTGAGGTTTCATCTTAGAAAAATCAATACTCTCACAGAGACCTTTGAACATTTTACTGTTTTGTATACCTGTGATTGTTTCAGGGGTATTCGGCCTGAACCGGAAGTCAATGATAGCCATCGTGTTCTATTCCTCTCTATAAGTATCTTTTAGTAGTCAGTACACATGAAATAACTGTTTAGATGATTGCAAATACCATGCCTTTGTTGTGGGAAGAGCTGGTTTTGCAACTATTTTTTTCAAGGTGGCTTGTCGTTGTTGTAATTGGCACTCCTGTTTGTGTTCGATCCAATGCAAAGGTTGTGTTCTGCTGGGAATATGGCTTTTCCCCCGACCATCAGCGTATCAGAAAGAGCTTAAATCTTGATGAAGATGCAACTCTGCAACATGGGTGGTTGCTTTCAATGCGTTTTTGCATAAAAGACACCATTGGGGGAATAATGTTCAAATTCGGTGGTGCAGCATAGCACCATTGTTAAAATGAATGTCTTATAGGAAGAAAAAAAGCCCTCTTTCCATTGTGTTACATGGAAGAGGGCTTTTTGAACATGGAGATATAACTCCCCATGGAGGGATTTTGTTATTTATTCACGATGCTTGGTAACCAGGTGACAAGCGCTGGAAACATCATGATAAGGAATATTGCGATGGCCTGGCAGAAGATATATTGAATCATACCGCGATAGATATCAGACAGATGCCATTTTGGAATACACCCTTTGATAAAGTAGCATGACAGGGCCACCGGTGGTGACAACCAGGATGTCTGCAAAGTTACCGCATACACAATGGCAAACCACAGCGGGTCGATTCCAAGCGCTTTGACCGTCGGCATGAGTATGGGCAGAACAATCAATACGATCGGTACCCATTCCATTGCCCAACCGAGCAGAAAGATCATAACCATGATCATGCCGACCATAATCATTGGCGGCAGATTCATGCCGACAAGTACATCGGAGAGCCAACTGGCACCACCAAGTCTTGAGAAAACGGAACCGAAAAAGTTGGACGCCGCGATCATGATCAGGATCATGGCCGAGAGACGTACAGTTGCGTACATGGCATTTTTAAACTTACCGTATTCAAATTTGCGGTAGGCAATAACCAGTATCAGTGCTCCCAGAGAACCACAGGCAGAGGCCTCGGTCGGCGTAGCCATTCCCATGAGAATGGAGCCAAGGGTCGCGCCGATGAGAACAACCAGCGGCACCACGCCTTTCAAGAGTTCCAGCATCAGGGCTGATACTGACTCAGCTCTCAGCTCTTTTGGCAGAGGAGGTCCAAGTGTTGGATTGATGGCACAGCGGATAAGAGAATAGGCACAGTAAATACCTGACATCAGCAGACCGGGAATAACAGCGCCCGCAAACAGATCCGTTACAGGAACGCCCATCAGGGGTCCCATGACGACCAGCATAATACTTGGCGGTATCAGGATACCGAGAGTACCGCCGGCTGCAATGGAACCGGCACCCATTCGAATATCATAGCCGCTTTTTTTAATGGCCGGCGCCGCCATCACGCAGAGAAGTGTGATTGATGAGCCGACAATACCAGTTGCCGCGGCAAAAATAGTTGCTGTAAGGATTATCGCAACATACAGGGAGCCGGGTATGGGCGCCATGAGCTTTTGGATGGACATGAAAAGGCCTTCCATCAGTCCTGCACTTTCAAGCAGGTAACCCATGAGCAGGAAGAACGGAATGGCTCCAAGTATCGGATCACTCATAACCTGGTAGAATTGCAGGTTCATGAGATGAAAAACTAGATCCCCGATGCCCAGATAGCCGAAAATCAGGCCAATGAACATCATTGTAAATGCTATTGGAAACCCTGTACAGAATGAGAGCAGCAGGGCGAACAGGGACAAAATTGCTAGTGTTTGATTGAAATCCATATGAATATCCCCCTATTCTTTTGTTTCTGGAATGTCACATGGAATGGCGGCCTCATCACTATGATGCTCCTCGTGTTCCCAGTAGAACTTTCCATGTCGCCAGGCATAATAGCTTTTGATGGTCTCTGAAATGCCCTGGAGAATCATCAGAAAAATACTTATGGGAAGAGCTATCTTAAGCGGCCAGATAATAGGCATCCAAGGACTGGAGATGATTGTTTCTCCCTGCTTGAACGACTTATAAAAGAAATCCCATCCAATCTTGAGGAATATGATATGTGTGGGAAAATAAAGTAACAGGTAGGTAAAGAAATCGATTCTTCCCTTTGATTTGGTCGACCATCTGGTATAGAGAAAATCCGTCCGGATATGACCGCCTGTTTTCAGACAATAGGGGGAGGCGATCATGAACAGAATTCCGTATAAAATCAGGGCCACATCACCTGCCCATATAGTAGGGGCATTGAAGCAATACCGTGCAACGACTTCATGCACCAGAGCATACATCATCGGTATTAATAGAAATGCAATGATTTTCCCGGAATACGTGCTGATCGAATCCATTAGTGCAACAATCGACCTGGCTATTGCAGAAGGTCCATTATTTGTGGCTTCGACTTTGTTTGGCATAACAAAACCTCAAGTTAAAGAGAAAAAAAGCTGCAGAGAAAGAATTCTCTGCAGCTCTTCAGACTGATAGCGGGATCTTATTTGTAATCCTGCATTGCACCAGTATCCATGGCGGTTTTACCCATCTTGTAGTACAGGCCATTTACTTTAACCTGGTAAGGAACGGTCAGGGCAGCCCACTCGTTCAAAGAAGCGAGGACATCTTTGAAAAAAGGAGCTTTGGCGGAATATTTTTCCAGAATTTCAGGAACGACTTTCATGTAGGCTTCAAAATACTCATCCGGGGTTTCACGCAGCTGAACACCATCTTTAACCACGAGATCTTTCAGAGCTTTACTGTTGATGCTGACATTCATAGTTACCTGGTCGGCAACCATCGCTTTCATGGATTCATCGACAACAACCTGGAGGCGCGGAGGAAGCTTGTCAAACCACTGCTTGTTGATGTATACATCACCGATTGACAGTGCCTGATGCAGTCCCTGCAGATAGTAGAATTTCCACACATCTGAAAGGCCGAGAAGTTTGTCATCGCCGGGGCTGATCCATTCGGCAGCATCAATAACACCACGCTGGGCGGAAGGAACAATTTCACTACCAGGCATGGAGACAACAGGCATTCCGATGGCTTTGAAACTCTCTGAAGGGATTCCTGGGGGAGATCTGAATTTGATTTTTTTCAGCTCACTCAAAGAGTTGAATTCTTTAGGAAACCAGCCAAAAGGCTCAGGTCCCATTGGCATGGTCAGCCAGGCCTGGATGTTATAGCCAAGCTCTTTTTGATAGAATTGATTAAGAAGTTTGTTGCCGTCGCCTTCCCAAGCCCAGGCAAGAAGAGCGGACTGGTCGAGTCCAACACCGAGTCCTGCTGTTGGAGCAGCAAACAGGATACCTGCAGGATGTTTGCCGGACCAGTAATGGGTCCAGGCTTGACCACCGTTGACGATTCCGGTACTTACCGCATCCAGGATTTCAAATGCTTTAACAATTGCGCCGCTTGCAAATACCTCAACTTTGATTTCACCGTTGGACAGCTTCTCGATTCTCTGTCCAAGGCGTTGCATGGTTTCGAAATACATACTGGAACTGGGAACAGCCGTTTGTATTTTCAATTCATACTTCTTTGCTGCCCAGGCAGGGGACACAATCAGTACTGCCAGTGCAGTTGCCAATACTACGATACGTTTCAGCATTTTCCTTCTCCTTTCAAGTATTCTTCTTGATAAGTTCGTCTGCTTCCACTTGTGCAAATTCAAATAGGGAAGCAACTTGTATAATACCATCTTATGATGTGTATTAGTTTCACAAATCACTTTGCATAAATCGGGCCAGATGAAATCCTTGTGGTTTTTTTATTGCGTAGCTCGGGTTTAATACCCCGCCGCTTGCGGCGAAGATAAAG
>CAZMFP010000045.1:0-28337 GCA_964565605.1 uncultured Desulfocapsaceae bacterium
AATGGATAATACCATAGCTCGTGGAGAATCAGCCTTCTCATTTTACCTTACCTGCATCATTTCACTTCCAACAACTGTGTTTGATTTCTGTTGATACCATAGCTCTCTTTCCAATTTGCTGAAGAATAGGGGTAGTCAGTTATTTCTTTTATTTTTTTCATCAATGTGGAGAATTATTGGTAATAAGGTTCTTAGTTATGGGCCAAAGTCATTCCGGCATCGGCTACAACGGGCTCGGTGCCAATTTCACCGACTATCAACGGGTTGATATCAAGCTCAATGATTTGAGGGAAGTCGGTTGTCAATTGGCTGATACGCTGGAGCCCTGTGGCAATTGCCTGGATGTCTACTTCTTTGCGGCCCCTTCTCCCCTGGAGCATTTCATAGGATTTAGTGGATTTGAGCATCTGGATTGCTTCATTTTCGGTAATGGGTGCAAGGTGAAAGGTGATATCCTTCATTACCTCAACAAAGATACCTCCGAGTCCGAACATGAGCATGGGACCGAACTGAGGATCCCTGGTCATGCCGAGGATGACCTCGAGGCCTTCATCGGCCATCTTCTCAATAAAGACCCCATCAATCGAAGCTTGAGGGGCAAATCGTTTTATACGGAGCATCATCAGATCAAAGGCGTCTTCAACCTGTCTATTATTGGCCACATGAAGGCGGACCCCTCCCAGATCGGTTTTATGAATAATATCAGCCGATACGATTTTCATAGCTATCGGATACCCAATGTGCTGGGCGATCTCAACGGCCTCTTCGGCGCTGGTTGCAAGGCGCCCGGGAAGAACATTAAAACCATAGGCTCGCAGGATATCTTTGGCTTTTACTTCGCTGAGTTGAGTGAGATTGGCCCTTAATCGGCTGGAAATGATACGTTCTGCCCGCCGTCTGTGTACAGGAAAACGGGTAACCTGGCGAGGCGGCCTGTTTCGCCATTTTGCGTATTGATACATGGCCTTGAAGGCGAGGACGGCCCTTTCGGGAGACACGAAGTCTGGGAGGCCGCAGGCTGCAAGTTGCCGCCGGGTTCCAGGAAGGTCCCCACCGCCCATGAAGGAGACCAGTGCCGGTTTAGAGCCGTCTATGGATTCGCCAATCACTTTGACTGTCTCGGCGGGATGGGTCATTATCTGTGGAGTGAGTGTAATAATGATACCGTGGATAGAATTATTTTCCTGAGCTGCTCGGATGGCAATACCAAATCTTTCGGGGTCGGCGTCTCCCAGAACGTCAACAGGGTTGGTGCCACTAGCAGCTGTCGGCTGCCTGGCGCGTAGAGCGCTGGCCTGGTTGGTGTTGAGTTCGGCCACTTCAAGACCGGCGTGTTCTGCAGCATCTGCGGCCAAAATGCCAGGGCCGCCTGCATTTGTGATAATCTGAACACGCTTGCCTTTGGGCAGTGGTTGAGTGGAAAAAGCGGTTGCGTAGTCAAAAAGGGCATCAAAGCTGGCGGGTCGTTGTATGCCTGCTCTCTTAAAGGCTGCGCCATAAGCGGTTTCGTCACCCGTGAGGCCTCCGGTATGGCTGGTTGCCGCCCTCTGGCCTGCGTTGCTTGTCCCCGATTTAAAAATAACCACCGGTTTCAGGTTCGATGCCTCTTCTGCTGCTTTAATAAACTCATCACCGTGTCGAATATCTTCAAGATAACCGACAATGACCTCTGTTTTGTCATCGTTAGCAAAGTATCTAAGTAGATCAACAGCACCGATGTCCGCTTTGTTGCCGATTGAAATCAGCTTTGAGAGCCCAAGTTTTCTGCTCTCGGCTATGTTGAGCAGTGTTGCGCAAAGGGCTCCTGATTGGGAAAAGATGGCTATGGGTCCCGCTTTTGGCATCTTACCGGCAAACGAGGCATTGAGTTTATTTTCAGTGTTGATCAGGCCCAGGCAGTTGGGGCCGAGCAGCCGACTGCCGCCTTGGCGACATATCTCCAACAACTCCTCTTCCAGCTGAATACCTTCTTCACCCGCTTCCCGGAATCCGGAGGTGATGACGATTATTGCCCTGGCGCCTTTACTGACAGCTTCCCTGGCTGAGTCAGACACTTGGCGGCGGGGAACCGCAATAACGGCAAGATCAATGCGACCTTTGTAATCTGAGAGTTGTTTAACAACCGGGAAGTCGAGCAGCTCTCCGCCGGCAGGATTTACCGGGATGATTTTTCCTGTGAAGCCGGAAGAAATCAGGTTGGTCAGGATATCATGCCCCACCTTTCCCTCTGTCCGTGAGGCGCCCAGAACCGCAATGGAATCAGGTGAAAAGAGGGGGGTAAGTATGCTGTTATTGATGTTAAAGACATTATTCATTGGAGGCCTCTTTTGAAAATATGCCTTTTGCCAGCACTCGCTGGTATGGCCAGTCAACACCGATATGGCCTGTCAGCGATTGTCCGGAAAGTCGCTCACAGGCCATTTTGAATATCAATGTAGATGCCGAATACAAAATAATCAAATTCAATGCAGTGATAAAGGCCATAACCAATTGTTATACTGTTGTTCTGCCCGGATATTGGGCCGATCATCCAGGCGCAAGAACCAGGCCTCAGGTAAGGTTTTTCTGGTTGGCTGTCAAAACCATTTTAATGGATAGCAGGATGATAAGAATTTCAGCAGCAACAGATCGCCAATAATTTACATTAATGTAAAAAACGGCATATTCCGGCAACAAAAATGTAATTAGCGGGTTGTCTGACACCTGGGATGTTTTTAGTTGTGTCGTTGTATGTCATTGAAAGTATAAGGGAATAGGCTGAAAGTAAAAAGTGGCACGCTCTTTGAAATATCTCCTTGAAAATAACAAATCACTTGATTGCGATTTTAGAATCCAGCTGATGTTTACCGTGATGAAGTGAATAGCAATACTTTAAAAAAGGAGAAAGAGATGATTGACAACCGAACACGAATAAAAAACAAAAGCATCCTGTCGGGATTCCTCCTGATAGTCCTGCTGATGATAGCGGGTTCCGCATTTGCAGGTGATGTACCTAAAGAGGGAAGTGCCTTAAACCGAGTGATTCAGTTGGCCTACTCGGTAGACACCTTCTACTTCCTGATGTCGGGAGCGCTGGTTATGTGGATGGCGGCTGGTTTTGCCATGCTGGAAGCGGGATTGGTTCGCTCAAAGAACACCGTTGAGATTTTAACAAAAAACGTAGCGCTCTATTCCATCGCTTGCATCATGTATCTGATCGTTGGCTATAACATCATGTATGGAGATGGAATCAGTTCTGTAATACCAGGTTTAAGTTTTTTCTTAGGTCCTGACAACAGCGTCAAAGATGTATTGGCCAGTGAAGGGAAAACCTATTACTCAAGCATGTCCGATTTCTTTTTTCAGGTCGTATTCGTGGCAACTGCCATGTCGATTGTTTCCGGTGCGGTTGCTGAGCGCATGAAGCTCTGGGCTTTCCTGGCATTTGCTGTTGTGATGACCGGTTTTATTTACCCGGTGGAAGGGTACTGGAAATGGGGCGGCGGTTTCTTGGATAAAATGGGTTTCTTGGATTTTGCCGGTTCCGGTGTTGTTCATCTTGCCGGTGCCTCAGCAGCGCTTGCCGGTGTTCTGCTCTTAGGTCCCAGGAAAGGTAAATATATCGGCGGCAAAGTCTTTGCCCTGCCGGGTGCCAACCTGCCGCTGGCAACCCTGGGAACCTTTATCCTCTGGCTTGGCTGGTTTGGATTTAACGGCGGCTCTGAGCTGAAGATCAGTAATATCGAGGAGGCCAATGCGGTTGCCATGGTCTTTGTCAACACCAATGCGGCTGCTGCAGGCGGTCTGGTTGCAGCACTGCTGCTCTCCCAGCTCTGGTTCGGCAAGGCTGATCTGACAATGGCCTTAAACGGTGCACTGGCCGGTCTTGTTGCCATCACTGCGGAACCGTTGACACCTTCACCAGGTCTGGCAACTATTATTGGAATCGTTGGTGGACTTCTGGTTGTGGTCTCAATTATCACCATCGATAAACTAAAGCTTGACGATCCCGTTGGTGCTATCTCAGTTCATGGTGTGGTCGGTATCTGGGGATTGATTGCTGTGGCCATCACCAATCCTGATGCTAAGCTGCTCACCCAGTTGATCGGTATTATTGTCATATTCGGCTGGACCTTCCTGGCAAGTCTTGCTGCCTGGCTGATACTCAAGGTGACCATGGGTATCCGGGTCAGCGACGAAGAGGAACTCGAAGGTGTTGATATCGGCGAGTGCGGTCTTGAAGCGTATCCTGAATTCACCAGAGAATAACAATGGCATTTGAAAAATTGCTATTTTACCCGATTACTACGTCACAGGAAAAAATAAAATGCTCACATATGTCCCAATATGCTCCGCTTTCATTTTTCCCTGCTTCTTGTACTCGAATAAAATATCTAATTTTTCAAGACGCCCTGAAAACAAACGACTGAGCTGGATGCATCTCAATCGTTCACTATAGATTTAAGGAGAAAAGATCATGAAAAAGATAGAAGCAATCATCAAGCCATTCAAGCTTGATGAGGTGAAAGTTGCCCTCAACGATATCGGTATCAAAGGACTGACAATCACAGAGGTCAAAGGGTATGGCCGCCAGAAAGGACATGCCGAAGTCTACAGAGGTGCCGAGTATATTGTTGAGTTCATCCCAAAAATCAAACTTGAAATTATTATCGATGCGGAAAGGGTTGATGAGGTGGTGAACAAAATTGTCGAGACGGCAAGAACAGGTAAGATCGGCGATGGAAAGATTTTTGTCTCACCGGTGGATGAGGTGCTGAGGGTGAGAACAGGTGAGCGTGGACCCGAGGCAATTTAATCGATTGTCTGCAACAATATAATAGAAAGGAAAAAGGGGGCAGCAGCTAATGTTGTCTCCTTTTTGTATGTGGTAACAAGTTGATGGGGTTGATCCGGTTTTTCGAAAATGGCGGAAAGCGGTACACTGTAAAAACCATACTCGTGCTTGGCCATAATGACTCTTAAAGAGGAGAGAAAAGATGACGATTATTTAAAAAGTTCTTTTACCCTTCGATTTTACAGTATGCTCCATGGCTGTCTTACCGTACGCAAGATTAATGAATGAAACATTTGATGCCGCTTTTCAGGGTAGTTCTTTTTGGAAATAAAGTAGTATTAGATTGAAGCGTGCCTGTCAGCTGGGTTCGTTGATCAGTTTATTGACTTCCAGCGGTTCTCCTCTCACGGGGTCACGTTCGAGCCATCGTGCCTCTTCTTTGCATTTTGCTACACAGACGCCGCAGCCAAGGCAAAGCGACTCATCAAACTCCAGTGTCTCTCCATTCATTGTAATAGCATCAAACTGACAAAACGCTGCACAGATGCCGCAGTTTGTGCATTTTTCTTCATCGACCCTGCTGACAAAGCCGGAAGATGCGAGCATGGGTGTACCGTTCCGCCATGCCTGGATGGCGCCACAACAGCAGCTGCAGCAGTTGCAGATGGCGTAAAATCGTCCCAGCAGGTCCGATTTGAAAAAGGCGTGATGCACATGCCCCCGTTTGTGTTCGGCTTCAAGAACCGCCACTGCTTCTTCCTGACTGATTTTTCGGCAGCGATCGGGGTGGTGTTCCAGAACAAAGTCACTAAAAGGCCCGCCGATAATCAGACAGACATCGATCGGTTTACACGATTTGGGTCTGGCCACTCGACAAGGACAATCCAGAAGGATGATATCATCCGGATTTTCTATGACAATCGATCTGGCAAGTTTGTAGGGAATGACCTGCTCAAGATCATCAATAACCAGTTTTTTATTCAGGGTAACCAGCTGTTTTGCCCCGTCCAGGCTGATCACCTTACCATGATACGTGTCGGAAAAACTGATGCATTTAGCGGTTGCAGTTTCCTTCTTTGATGAACTGAAGAGCCGGTAAAGTAGAAGAGCCAGCGGTTTGAGTTTTTTAGCAATTACATGCTCACCTGTACCAATTGCGATATACAGATAAGCCCACCGGCCGTAGATGTACCCAATCAGGCTACTTCTCAGTGAATAATTTTTCGTTCGGCGTCCCTCTTGAAAAAAAGCCCAGGTGGATGGCAGGAAGAAGAGGAATTTTCGTTTCATGGCTCACGTATACGATGATTTTGAAATGATGGAAGTCGTTGCAAAGGCAGTATAGCATCGGACGACACACAACAGCAAGATTCTATCAGCAATAAGTGACGGGATTGCTATTTGATTAGAAAATCCGCTATGATAAGAGAGGACCGAATGTAATCACATATGAGGGAACTACATAAGATGATCCGGATTTGCTGCCATGATTGATGTCTTTCTTCTTATCCTGGGGATTGGCGGTCTGTGGGCCGCAACTGAGCTTGTCGTCGGTGGAGCTGTTGCCATTGCCACCTTTTACGGTATGTCGGAGTTTTTTGTCGGCCTTATCATCCTGTCAATTGGCAGCGATCTGCCCGAGCTGGCCGTGGCCATTGAGAGTGGTTGGAAAACCCTTCATGGTGTGGATGCCTCCGGAATCGTTGTCGGCAGTGCCATTGGTTCCAGTTTCGGCCAGATCGGCGGGGTGATGGGGGTGGCCGGTCTGCTTGGATATCTTGTTTTACCCAAACGGATCATTTTTCAATATGGTTCAATCCTGCTTGGCTCTCTTCTTCTTCTGTTTCTTGTCGGTTTTGACGGCCAGGTCAGCCGGATTGAAGGACTGATGCTTCTGGTTATTTTTCTTGTCTATCTCTTTACCCTTTTTAATCACCAGAAACTTGTAGCAGACAAAAAGAAAGATGCGGGGAATATGATTGTTCTCCACTGGCTTCGGCTGACTGGAGGGTTGGTCCTCATCTTTCTGTCATCGGATTTAACCATTCATCACGCCATCAATCTATCGAATAGCTGGGGGATGAGTCAGACCTTGATCAGCGTGGTTTTTATAGGATTTGGCACGAGTTTGCCGGAACTCACCATATCAGTGGGAGCGGTGCTGAAGAAAAAAGGTGCCTTGTCAGTGGGTAACCTGATTGGTTCCAACATCTTTGATACCCTCGTTCCAATAGGTGCTGCCGCCCTCTTTGCCCCGGTGATGTTTGAGCGGGGGCTATTGGCTTTTGACCTGCCACTTCTCTTTGGACTCTCCTTGCTGGTCCTTATTTTTTTCTTAAGGAAGAGGGGATTGCAACGCAGAGAAGCCATTGCCCTGTTGGTGTATTACGGTTCGTATCTTGTCTTGAAGATTCTTTTAAATCCGTAATCTTTCGGGATTGAATAAATTGGTTTTTGGAGCAATGAAGTTGATGGATTTAAGGAAAAATTGATGAGCTATTATAACCGGGAAATCGCTGAAGTTCTCAAGCTGCTGAACAGCCGTAATCATGGTTTAAACAGCAGGGAATGGAAAAACCGGTTGAAGAAACAGGGGCCCAATGAGCTGACTGTCGAATCACCTGTTAAACCGTGGATGATATTTTTGAATCAGTTTAAAAATTTTATTATCTATATCCTCTTTTTTGCCGTTATTTTTTCGATCATCATCGGGGAATATGTCGATTCAACCATCATTTTAATTATTCTTATTATTAATGGCTGTATCGGTTTTTTTCAGGAACTCAGCGCCCATCAATCCCTTGAGGCTTTGAAAAAGCTTGGCTCGGTCATGGCCACTGTAATAAGAGGTGGAGAGAGAAAGAGGATAGATGCCAAAGAGCTGGTTGAGGGAGATATTGTTCTACTCCAGGCCGGGGATAAAATTCCAGCCGATGGTCGGGTTATCCAATCGGCCAGGTTACAGGTGAATGAATCAATTCTGACCGGTGAATCGATTCCTGCAAAGAAATCAAGTGATGTACTTGCTGGTAAAACAGCGATAGCTGATCAGTTGAATATGGTTTTCTCATCAACATCGGTGGTGGCCGGCCATGGCAGAATGGTGGTTACGGCGACGGGTATGAACACTGAGGTTGGAAAAATTACCGAGTTAGTAGCCGGCTCAGTTGAGGAAATGACACCACTGCAGAGACGACTTGCAATATTTGGTAAACGGTTGGGAGTGGTCATTATTGCCATTTGCATTCTTGTCTTCATCCTTTTGCTTTTTAAAGCCTATATGGTCAACGGGCTTTCGGAAAAGCTGCTCGTCTCTTTTCTTTTTATTGCCATCAGTCTTGCCGTTGCCGCTGTCCCAACAGCCCTTCCTGCGGTTGTCACCATTGCGCTCTCGATAGGAGTGAAGCGGCTCCTTGCCAAAAAGGCGCTGGTCAGACAGCTGGCATCGGTTGAGACACTTGGCAGCTGTGATGTGATTTGTACCGACAAGACCGGGACATTGACGAAAAACCAAATGACTGTCCGCTATGCCTGGACGATTGGGACAAACTCAGAAATCAGCGGCATCGGCTATGAGCCGAAAGGAGAACTCTCTCATCCGATTTCGCCGCTTCTCTTTCTTGCCGGTCTGACCTGCAACAATGGCGGTTTGAAGATGAAAAGTGACGGTTGGCATAATTATGGTGATCCAACAGAAGTTGCGCTTCTGGTTTCTGCTGCCAAGGCGGGAGTCGGGGACAAGGTAACCCGGTTGGATGAGTTGCCGTTTAGCTCTGAGAGAAAACTGATGAGTGTCATGGTTCGTCAAAAAGATGACACTCGAATGATTTTCACGAAAGGGGCCTTGGATCAGCTTCTGCCTCTCTGCGAGCATATCCTGGTGGATGAGAAAAAGCTGCCGCTCACCGACGAACTCAGACAGACGATTCTAGAGAAAAGTGAACAGTATGGCGCTCAGGCTCTGCGGGTTCTGGCATTTGCTTATAAAGAGGTGGATGAGAAAGCGGAAATTGATGAGTCCTCTTTGGTTTTCATCGGTCTTCAGGCGATGATTGATCCACCGAGAGAAGATGTCGTTGAGGCCTTGAACCGTACACGGGAAGCAGGAATTCGGGTCATTATGATGACCGGTGACTACAAGACAACGGCTCTTGCCATCGGTAATGAAATAGGGATAACGGGAGGGGTTGTCAGTGGTGAAGAGCTTGAGGGAATGAGTGATGAGATACTACGGGGGGCTATAAATGAAGGGGTTAATATCTTTGCCAGGGTAACGCCCAATCATAAGCAGCGTATTGTCACTCTTCTGCAAAAAGAGAAGTATACCGTTGCTATGACCGGTGATGGTGTAAATGATGGGCCGGCATTAAAACAGGCAAATATCGGTATCGCAGTCGGCTCAGGAACTGAAGTAGCCAAGGAGGCTTCAGATTTTGTTTTACTGGACGACAGCTTCAGTCATATCGTCAATGCTGTCGAAGAGGGTCGTGGTATATATGACAATATCCAGAAATCTATCATGCTGTTGCTTTCAGGTAATCTTGGAGAGGTTCTGATCATTTTCCTTGCCGTTCTCTTTGGCTGGAACCTGCCTCTGACCGCTATTCTGCTGCTGTGGATCAACATGGTTACCGATGGTGCTCCGGCACTTGCGTACAGTCTGGATCCATATGGCAGAGAGATAATGTGTCGCCGGCCCAAAAGCCGCGATGAAAATATTCTGCCGGCTCAGAAATTATCGCTTATCGCGGTTCTTGGAACAGTCGGGACATTTTTTGCCTTGGCGCTTTTCTCGTTTTTTGGAGGCAGTTCATCAGACAATGAACATTTGATTGTCGCCCAGACGATGGTATTTAATTTTGTTATCCTTTATGAAATGGTTCTGGTCTTTGTTATTCGACGTTCGTTTAAGGTCGATTTTACTGCGAATAAATGGATATGGGCTGCAGTCCTGTTTTCCATTAGCCTGCAGCTGATCCTTATGTATTCGCCGCTGAACGGTGTATTTAAAATTGTTGCGTTGTCGCCGATGCACATTGGGGTCCTGTTGATGGCTACACTACTCTTCTGGATGACAACCAGATTGTATCAATATATAATAGAGAAACAGTAGGCTGATTACTCTTTCAGAGTCTCGTAATCTTGCTTACCAGCCCGATGGCTGTGTTACAAAAAGTAGCTGCTTTTTAAGACATCCTGTAGTCATAACCTCTGTTCAAGGTCAGAAGAGGAAATGAGACAAAACTCTTTTTTCCGATACGCACAACGGGAGACTGTATTGTGACGGTAGAATCGCTCCAAACCGGTGACTGGCTGGATGGATTTGAGGTTGGTGAAGTCCTCCACAGCGGTGGTATGGCCACTGTTTTTGAAGCGCGGGATATCGTTTCCAACCAGATTGTTGCACTCAAAGTTCCATTCAGTGATATCCTGAACAGACCTATCCAGTATTATCATTACCAGAATGAGGAGCGTATTGGACGCTATCTCAACCATCCCAATATTGTCCGGTTTTACTATACTTTCCGTACCCGTCAGTATATCGTCCAGGAAAGAATAAACGGTGATGATCTGAGGAAGAAAGTGGGCAGTAACAGGCGTTTGTCCCTGGAGCAGGCGTGTAAACTTGTTTCTCAGATAGCCAAAGGGTTGAGTCATCTCCATGACCGTGGAATTGTTCACCTGGATCTGAAGCCGGAGAACATCATGATTACCCCCGATGATCATATTAAGATCATCGATTTTGGTCTGGCAAACAAAGATGACTTTCCCGATTTGATGGACGAGGATTTCCGGGCACCTCACGGGACACCATACTATATTTCACCGGAACAGATCCTTGGATTGAGAAGAGAGCCTAAAAGCGACCTCTACAGTCTTGGTATCATATTGTACGAAATGCTGACCTCTCATCTCCCGTTTAAGCGCTCAAAAAAGCTGTCTCAGGTTCGTAAACGACTAAAGATCGACCCGGTGCCGCCAAGATATTACAATCCGGAAATTCCCCCCCAGGTTCAGCAGATTATTCTTAAAACCATAGCCCGTCATCCGGAAGAGAGATACGACTCAGTTGCCGCCATGTGCTCTGATCTGGAAAACTATGATGGTCTGGAGATTGATGAGACGGGGAGGATGATGAAAGGGACGAGTTGGGTTGGGAATCTATTTGCATCGCCAATTGTTCTTCATTCGGAAAAGAAGAAAAAGAGATGGATACCGAAAAAGAGTCATCAGGTTCTTGGCTGCATCATTGATGATGATTTGGCTGATAAGGTGCTTGATCTGGTGAAATCTCATGCTCTTCTTCATGATAGTGATGTCACTCTTCTTCATGTCTTTGATGAAGATATTGATGTGGAGTATCGGAAATATGGAGTTCAGGTCGAAGGAGAAAAGTTACGACAACGAATAGAGAGATACATTCAGAAACTGCGGCGCTATAACATTGACCCAACCATACGCATCATTCCCGGCCAAGTTAAGCAGAAGATACTTTCCGTTGCAGAAAGCATCGGTTGTGATTTGATCTTTGTTGGACCGCCAAGGAAAAAGATGGGAAAGATTTTCCTCGTTGGTGACATGGGGAAAAAGGCTAAACGGTTCGGCAGCAAGCTGATTGTCTGCGACCAGGACGCCTGTTCAGTTTATGACCAGGTTAAATCGTTCTCTTTTCCTGAAGTGACGGATCATACGCTCATGGCGCTTGATCTTTTTTTCATCGACCTCTGGTTTGAACATTTGGCGTGGATATCAGAAACCGCCTATCAACTATTGCTCAACAGTGAGAGTGATGTTGAATCGTCAATATCCTGCTGCAATATGGGTAATTGGCTGGACACTATTCGACAGGACCGGCAATGGTTTGAGATTGCAGCAATCCTCGATAAACCGCATACTCTTGTTCATAAGAGCGTGGAGAAACTCAAGCTGGCCTCTGCCCGTGGAGATATTGAGGCGATGAAGACAATCTACCAACAGGAGTATCAGGGACTTTCCTGTGTACTGTTAGATGGTTTCCGAGAAGTAAGTCGATTATTGCACAGCAGATATAAAATTAATACAAATCCGGCATCCATTCTTGGTCAAAGCAGCTGTCCGCTATTCAGCAGTGAGACTCCATATGGTGGCCCCCTGTTGAAGCTGAGACAGATCGAACACTATCTGGAAGAAAAGACACTCAGCAAGGATGAGAAGTCATGAGAATGGCGATAATAGCCGATATTCACGGGAACCTGGAGGCACTGCAGACGGTTGTTGAAGATGCCGTTCAAAGAGGGGTACACAGGTACGTCTGTCTTGGGGATATTGTCGGTTACGGTGCCAGTCCGAGAGAGTGTATAGCAGTCGTTCGGTCACTGCCCAGGTTGAACACTGTGCTCGGTAATCATGACGCAGCTTCAGTGTGGGAAACATCACCCTATGGAATGAACAAGGCGGCACAACGTTCAATTATGTGGACTATGGAGCAGTTGCGGGAGGAAGATGCAGACTATATTAAATCGTTACGGTCGGTTATCGGCCAGGGTGAGATGTTGTTTTCTCATGCCAACCCGTATAACAGTAAAGCATATCGCTATGTCAATAACCGAAAATACGCCATGCGCTCATTTGCCGGGACAAAAGAGAGGCTTCTCTTTGTCGGCCACACCCATAGCCCTCTACTCATAACGAGAAAGAATATGTTTTTTCTTGATTTTCAAACCCCGGAGCCAAACGCAACAATTCGGCTCAATCCGGAGAAGAGGTACATTATCAATGGTGGCAGTGTCGGGCAGCCAAGGGATGGTGATCCCCGATCCGCTTATTGTATTATCGATACTCGAAGAAATGAGATTGAATTTCACAGGCTGGAATATGATCTTCAGAAAAGTGGCGACAAAATAATCGAGGCCGGTTTGCCGTCGTATCATGCCAGGAGGCTTATAAAGGGTTTATAAACCAAGTATAAATAGCAGGGGCATCTGAAAACGTTTACATACGCAAGAAATGGGGCATAATCCTCAATAATTGCTAGTTCAGCTGTTGACTGTTGAAAAGGAGCAGCAAGAGATGAAACCCGATTTTTCCCGAATGAATCTGAAGAATAAGTTCTTTCTGTTTTCCACAGTTCTTCTGATTATTTTCAGTCTTCTTCTGTCCATTCTCTACTATCTTCATCTTCGAAGAATCATGATGGATGAGGCGCTGAAAACTTCCGAGGTTATCCTCCAGGAAGTTGAGGCGATCAGGGGGTATGTCGGTTCCGTTCTCCGGCCGAAAATGTACGACCTGCACACAAAAGAAACCTTTATCATCGAAGCCATGTCGACAACCTATGTCTCCAATCGCATTATGGAGAGATTCTCCGACAAGATGGAAGGATACATTTTCAGACGTGCCTCTTTAAATCCGCATAATCCGCAGAACCAGGCCGATCCTTTTGAAGAGAAAATGTTTGAATGGTTTGAAGAGTCCCGGGAGCGAACTTTCTGGCAGGGGATTGTCAGCAAAGAGGGCAAATCCTTTTTTATCAGTATGATCCCTGATTATTTTGAAGCGAGCTGTATCCATTGTCATGGTGATTATCGGGAAGCGCCAAAAGCCCTGGTGGATCGATATGGAAAAGACGCCGGTTTTCGTTTTCAGGCAGGTGATCTGGCTGGTATCAATTCCGTTGCCATTCCTGTTTCCGCTTTTCTTGCCCGTATTACCAAAGGTTCCATTATTATTTTTGTAGCAACCATGGGTGTTTCGGCCTTACTGCTTTTTCTCTTCACTCTTCTTTTCAATAAACTTGTTATTGAAAGGCTGGCCACTATTCTACACAGATTGCCGGAACATAGTGAATATGAGGAAGAAGAGAGGGAAGAGAGCATTTCAGAGAGAAATGGTGGGACAGACGAACTCGATACCCTGGATAAATCATTTGGTACCTTCTACAGGTATATGAAAACGGCCCACCAGAATATCGGGCTGCAACCGAATTTTATAGGGAAATACAGTGCCGGCAGCCCCATTTCAGCTGGGACCATGTCCTGGTTGTACTCTGGTAAGAACAGTGAGGACGGCAGGAGTGTGTCATTAAAACTTGGATTCGAAGATGTTCTGACCAATCCCCTTTACAGCAGCTGCCTGCAGTTGGAATTTACACTTTTTGAGACGCTGCAGCATAACTCACTTTTAAAGGTGATTGACAGGGTAGACGATACTTTAATTCTGGAAGAGTTGCAGGGGAGCAGTCTTGATCAATTACTTTCTGCCGGTCCTCTGTCAATGGAGCTGTTATTACCTCTGATGGAAGAGCTTTGTGATTTAACAGCATCTTTTCATAGTGGCGGGATTGTACATCATGACCTGCGCCCGGCAAATCTGTTTGTTTCAGAAAAGGGAGAGAGGCCGGTAGTAAAACTCATTGATATGGGTCTAGCCTCCTGGCGTGAGAAAGGCGACGCACTGTTTGAATCCGGGCTTGGGCCCCAGGGTGATTTTCGCTATATGGCTCCGGAACAGATACACGGAACAAGAGGCGATTGCCGCAGTGATATTTATACGTTAGGAATTCTTCTTTACAGAGCGGTAACCGGGAAACTGCCTTTTGAAAAGAGTCGCTCAACTATTGCCAAATGGCTTTTGATCAAGAAAGGTGTTGCGGCTCCATCCACCCACGTTCCTCAAATAAACAGGGATTTGGAAAAAGTGATCCTGAAATGTTTGGAAGTATCTGTAGATAAACGGTATCAGTGGGTTGAAGATCTGTGGGATGATTTGTCCGCAGCTGTTGGCAATGGGAAAAGAGCTGAAACCAAAGAGGGATAAAATGAAATCCGATTACCCGGAAAGCTCTGCCCAACACCTCTTTTGACATCCAGGCCGAGAATCATTGGAAACCAACAAGTGAAATATGATCATATCTGGTTTTCACCCCTGTTGATTTCTGGTGCAGAGTTATGGAAATTCAGGGAGCACCAGACAGTACAAAAGAGCTGCGGTTTCATAAGAAAAAATATTTGATGAAATTTGATATAACTGAGGTAATTCGATAGAATTAAAGTGATAGGGAAGTTCCGTGGATATATTCTGGAAAGGAGTATAAATGGTCATTGTACGAATCGTCATTACTCTTGTCATACTTAGTGTTGCCTCAAACACATTTGCTCTTGAGCGTTTTGATATTATCACAACTGAAAAGATGCAGGCTTTGCTTGAGCAGCGCAAGGCGGCAAAGATCGATTTTGTTCTGGTCAACAGCCTGGATGAGATGATTTATAGAAACAGTCATATTCCAGGATCTGTGAATATCCCGCTAAGCAGCATCGATGAGAATATACACAAGCTTGGCCAGGATCTTTCGAAACTGATTATTCCATACTGAATGGGGTACAGGTGAGTTTTTGCCTATAAGATGGCAGTTGCCCTCAAAACACTGGGATATAAAAATATTGCTATTTATAACGGTGGCCTTAAGGATTGGGTCAGATCCGGTTTGCCGGTTGTGTCCATTGATCCGTTACCCGATTATAAGGCAAAATTCATAAGTGCTGAAGAGTTAAAAGCGAAACTATCCAATGCTTTGTCCAGAAACTGTCGGGACAGTAGAGGAAACCCGCTGGTGACTCTTATTGATATGCGTTCTTCCCTCCATTTTAAAAATAAAAAAGGGGCAGATCTCTATCAGATTCTGACGAATTGTCCGATAAAAACACTTCTGTTAGATGACTTTATCAATAATGAGGAAGTTATCCGTTCGATTCCGAGAAAAGGGCTTGTTGTTTCAGTTTGTGAAACAGGAAACCGGGATATCTACCTGATGAAGTACTTGAGCAAATTCGGGTATACGAATGTTGTCGGCCTGCAATTTGGAATGCGGGTCTGGCTGAAAAAGGACTACCCGACCCAAAAACTCGAAAGAGCCATTGGAAAATAACCAACAGACCATATCTCCTACCAGTTTTAAGGGACAATTTTATCTTGTTGTAGGGTCTCTCTGCATTGTTTTTTTTCTGATTCTTCTCAACAACTATGCTGACAGGTTTGTAAAAAAGACGGAACAGGAGCACAGTGTAAAGGTGGAGATGGAGTCGCGCTTTCTTCATCTTGCATCAGTTGAGAGTGAAATACTGAAAAGCAAGAAAGGCTTTGTCACTTTGCAGAAGGATTATGATAGTCTTAAAAAGTCCTGTATCGGATGCCACAGTGAAGTGTCACTTCTGCTGCTTGAACGGACGGAGATATTAGAAGAGTTGTACAATATCCTCATCAAATCGGAGACACTCCATGAGCTTGTGCAGAACAGGCTTGAAGGGCTCATTGACAGTGTCAGATATATTCATGAACATCATATTGCCTCATTAAAAAACTTTTCACGCCACAATCAGTTTCAAGAAAAAGTAAATCAGGTCTCAAAACAATTTATAAAAAGTGATAACCGTTCAGCTCCAGAGCTTGAGATTGTCCAGCAAATCGTGGTTATTCAGCAGTCGCTCAGTGATATTCGGGCAAAATTTCATCTGTTAAAAGAAGAACAACAAATTTCTAGATTGAAAAAGGAGCTCAGGGAGAAGCTGGATGATTTCTATCAGGCCGTGAACACCTTTGAAGATTATTCATTGGATGCTCAGGATGGCCTGCTTGTTGAAGATCTTCTTGAAAACGGCCGACTGTTCAGGCGATCGTTCGAAGACTTGGCACATTTAACCAGTAAGCAGAGTGAGTTTTCCAGGCAGCTTGATGGTAACTTCAAGCAGGTGATGGATAATTTTCGCCAGGCTAAAGAGAAATTGCTGAATTCGCGAAACAGGTTGAATGATAAACTGAAGTTGCTTCAGTTAGGCAGCTTTCTTCTTGTTTTGTTTCTCTTTTTAGCAAGTTTTATTAAGAGCCGAAAAATTGTCAAATCAATTACCGGGATAGTCAGAGAAACTGAGAAAATCGGCAAAGATTTCAAATACAGGATAAAGGATCAGTCAACCATTATCAGTGAGTTTCAGGTTCTTATTGATACCTTAAATTCAATGGCGGAAAAGATTAACAACAGGGTAAGAAAACTCCGTGATGAGATTCAACAGCGCACTTTGGCTGAAGAAAAGCTTAATACGGAAAAGGAACGCCTGGCCGTTACCTTAAAGTCAATTGGTGATGGAGTTATTACGGCAGATATTAAGGGCAAAATTACCCTGATTAATAAAGTTGCCGAAGAGTTGACCGGCTGGAGCTTGGAAGCGGCAGTGGGGCAGCCCGTGCAAAAGGTGTTTAATACAATTGATGAGCAGAATGGAAAACCGCATGAAAATCCGGTGAAAACAATCATCAGACAGGGCAGGATTGTTGAGTTGGCCGATAAAATGATTTTGCTCGGCAAGGACGGTACGGCCCGTTCAATTGCGGACAGCGGTGCTCCAATTCGGGATATGGACAATAAAATTATCGGTGTTGTTATCGTCTTTAGAGATGTGACTGAACAACTGCAGATGGAAAACGAGTTTCTGAAAATTAAAAAACTGGAATCACTTGGTGTTCTGGCAGGCGGTATTGCCCATGATTTTAACAATATTCTGCTGGCAATTCTTGGAAATATCAATCTTGCCGGCAAGTATGTTGACAAGGAGAATAAAGCACATGAACTGCTGGTAGAAGCAGAAAAAGCAGCAACCAGAGCCCGTGGCTTGACTCAGCAGTTGCTGACATTTTCCAGAGGAGGAGACCCTGTCCGAAAGGTGGCCTCTATTGAGCGTCTGATTGTTGACTCTGCAGGCTTTGTTTTACGTGGTTCGTCTATAGAGTGCAGGTACCATTTCGCTGAAGATCTCTGGCTGGTTGATATTGACGAGGATCAGATGAGCCAGGTTATCCAGAATTTGACATTGAATGCCAGGCATGCCATGCCGGAAGGAGGAGAAATTCACATCAGTTGTCAGAATATTACCAATATACAGATAGAGACAAGCTTGAATCTTCCGGGAGATAAATACGTTAAAATAACTCTGTCTGATTCAGGGGGCGGGATTGCGGCTGAAAATCTAGACAAGATATTTGACCCCTATTTTACCACAAAAGAAGAAGGATCCGGGCTGGGTCTTGCGATCTCCCATTCTATTATTAAAAAGCACAATGGGTTGATCCAGATCTTTTCTGAGATTGACGAGGGAACAAAAGTTACTATTTATTTACCGGCAATTTCCGGTGAGGCAGCGAAAAAGGAAATGCAAATGGATATGAAAACAGATTGTAATGGCACGATTATGGTGATGGATGATGAGAATATGGTCCAGCGCATATGTGCAGATATGCTCCGTCATTTAGGGTACGATGTTGTTCTTGCAGATGACGGCCAACAGGCGATTGATAAGTATAAAGAGTCGATTGAAACGGGGAGTTCGATAGATGTTATCATCATGGATTTAACGATTCGCGGAGGGATGGGTGGTAAGGAAGCTGCCGGCAAAATATTGGAGCTCGACAAGAATGCTAAGATCCTGGTTGCATCCGGCTACTCCAATGATCCTGTTCTTGCTGATCATGAAAAATTTGGTTTTAGTGGAGCCATTGTAAAGCCGTTTGATCTGAATGTACTCAACAGAGTTATTGCTGAAATAATGGCATCTTAAGAGTCAGGCGAATTTCTTTGGCATGATTAATTTACAGTCACTTCTTGGTCTCATTGTTTTCGTTGCAATAGCCTGGCTACTCAGCGAGAATCGAAAAAAAGTATGTTTCAAAACGTTGGCCGCCGGTCTGTTGCTTCAGTTTGGTTTAGCTCTTGTTTTACTCAAGACATCTATATTTAAGCAATTTTTTGTCCTTTTAAACAAAATGGTTCTTGTCCTCTCAAGTGCAACCTTGGATGGCACACGTTTCGTTTTCGGCTATCTGGGTGGAGGCCGTCTTCCTTTTGTTGAAACGGTTCCCGGGTCAAGCTTCATTCTGGCTTTTCAAGCACTGCCCTTAATCCTGACCATCAGCGCCTTGTCTTCCCTTCTATTTTACCTGGGAGTATTACCTTTTCTGGTAAAAAGTCTCTCCAAGGTTCTACAGAAAGTGATGGCCATTGGCGGTTCTGTTTCCATTGGCTGTGCTGCCAATATTTTCGTGGGTATGGTAGAAGCTCCACTCTTAATCAAAGAGTATCTTGGTAAAATGGAACGGCATGAGCTTTTTATTCTCATGACAACCGGTATGGCAACTGTCGCTGGAACGGTAATGGTCCTTTATGCCCAGATTCTTGAACCGGTTCTCCCCGGTGCCATGGGACACTTGTTGACTGCCTCGTTGATAAGTGCTCCAGCAGCGGTTATGATCTCACTGGTTCTGGTTCCTGCCGAAAAACCGTCAGGGAGTGATGCAGTTGAGTTGAAATCTCCGTATCTCAGCTGCATGGATGCCATTACTAGAGGGACCATGGAAGGCGTCAAGCTTCTGATAAATATCATTGCTATGCTTGTGGTTCTGGTTGCCCTGGTCAGTCTTGTCAATCAGTTGCTTGGTTTGCTGCCGCAGGTCGGAGGAATCCAACTCAGCTTACAGGGAATTTTAGGATATTTACTGGCACCCGTTGCCTGGCTCTTGGGTATTCCCTGGGATCAGGCGGTGAGCAGTGGCCAGCTTTTAGGGACAAAGGTCATTTTAAATGAGTTTCTTGCCTATCTGCAGCTCGTGGGTGATGGCAAACAGTTGAGCAAGGACTCTATAACTATTTTAAGTTACGCTTTATGCGGCTTTGCCAATTTCGGCAGTTTAGGCATAATGATAGGCGGCTTACTAACGATGGTCCCTGAGCGGCGTAAGCAGATCATTGAGCTGGGGACAAAGTCGATTCTTTCGGGAAATCTGGCTTCCTTTATGACCGGGGCGGTTGTTGGGGTGATTGGATGACCAGACTTGAGCTGTTGCGAAATGACCTTCACAACCTGGCTGATAGGAAAATAGCGGACCATTCACTGAAGTTTTTTAAAACAGCCAGGGGTGAATATGGGGAAGGGGACAGGTTTATCGGTGTACGGGTTCCCAAGATAAGAAAACTGGCACGGGCCTATCGGGATATTACCGCAAGTGACATCAAGAACCTGTTGCACTCGGAGATCCATGAGGAGCGACTGCTGGCAACGGTCATCATGGTGGAGCAATACAAGCGTGCGGATACAGCCGAAAGAGACACCCTTTTTAAACTCTATGTGAACCATACCCACCGGATCAACAACTGGGACCTGGTGGACACCTCCGTGCCCCATATTGTCGGTCATTATCTCTACAACAGAGATAAAGGCCTGCTGTATCAATGGGCTGCTTCTGCAAGTATCTGGCAGCGGCGGATGGCTATCATGGCAACTTTTTATTTTATCAGACAGCTCCAGTTTGCTGACAGCCTCAGGATAGCAGAAATTCTGGTCAACGATTCCCACGATCTCATTCACAAGGCCGTCGGTTGGATGTTACGGGAGGTCGGGAACAGGGATCTGGCTTGTGAAGAGTCGTTTTTGAAAAAATACTACAAAAAGATGCCGCGGACCATGCTGCGCTATGCCATAGAAAAATTTGATCAGCCAAAACGGAAAAAGTACTTGAACGGTGAAATTTGAAGGTTGTTGCAAAGGAGTCAGGGTGAGAGTTTCTCAATTACGAAAGCTGCTTGTTCCGGAAGAGACCGGGACCATTTTTCTGGGCCACTGTGCCATCTCGCCTCTTTACAGGGGAGCAGCTGAAGCGATTAGCAAGTTTGGTGCCCGGCTGGCGGCTGGCGGCATTGGAGCATTGTCGGACTACTTTGATGTGATGCCGACGTTTCATGAGTGGATGGGCAAACTTCTGCAAACGTCTGCAGCCAATATTTCCTATGTCCACAATACGGCAGAAGCGTTCTGCATGGTTGGCAATGGCTACCCCTTTGAGCCAGGGGATCAGGTGATCAGCTACTGCCATGAATACCCTTCCAATCATTATCCCTGGGTGCTGCAGAAGACAAGAGGTGTTGAGCTTATTCTCCTCTCTGATGAGGACCGGACGACCAGTCATGTCCAGAGTGATCGGCCCAAAGGCTGGTCCATGGAAGAGCTTGAATTACTGGTCACCGACCGGACCAGGGTGGTTGCCATCAGCCACGTCCAGTTCTCCAGCGGCTATGGAGCTGACCTTGAAGAGCTTGGCAAGTTCTGCAAGAGTCGAAATATTGATCTGATTGTTGATTGTGCCCAGAGCCTGGGTTGCCTGCCGGTGTATCCGGAAGAGTATAATATTGCTGCTCTTGCTTCATCCGCCTGGAAATGGTTGCTGGGTCCAAAGGGCTCAGGTGTCCTCTACACCAGCCCCGAGTTCCGGCAAAAGCTTGGTGTCACCATGGCTGGCCCGGGATTGATGAAGCAGGGGCTGAACTACCTGGATCACAGCTGGAACCCTCACACGGATGGAAGGATGTTTGAATATTCAACGCTTCCATGGGATCACGTGGCAGGACTGAACAGGGTGTTACAGGATATTTTTCTACAGATGTCCATTGAGGACACCCGTCGAAAGGTTCTGCGACTCCAGGATGTTCTTCTGCACCACCTGGACCGGGAGCTGATTGCGCCTCTGATTTTTCAGGAGCAACATAGATCAGGTATTCTGACGGCAACCCTCAGGTGCGATGTCCAGGAGCTTGTCCAGAAGCTGGCTGAAAAAGGAGTTGTTGTCACGGCCCCGATTGGCTATCTTCGCCTGGCACCGCACTTCTACCAGGAGGATGATGAGATGGTGCAGGCCGCCCGGCTGATAAATGAGGTCTGTTTTCAGATGTCGTCACATTAGAGTGATAGATTAAATGCAAGGATCGATTATGCAAAAAACAATTTGTATTACCGGGGCAACTTCCGGATTTGGCAAAAGCTGTGCTCTTCTCTTTGGTGCCCATGGTTATCGTCTCATTCTCTGCGGCAGACGACTTGATCGGCTCAAGAGTCTGCGGGATCAGATGGAAGGCGTAGACCTGCACTGCCTGTCATTTGATGTCCGCTCTAAAGAGCAGATTGAACAGGCCTTGGCAGGGCTGCCCGACCGGTTTGCCAAAATCGATATACTGGTCAACAATGCCGGTCTGGCCCTTGGCCAGGAGCCGGCTCACAAGGCCTCCATAGAGGATTGGGAAACCATGGTCGATACCAATATCAAGGGGCTTTTGTACATGACCAGACAGATTCTGCCATTGATGGTCAAGCGGGGGACCGGTCATGTGGTCAATATTGGCTCCGTTGCCGGGAGTAACCCATACCCGGGAGGCAATACTTACGGGGCATCAAAGGCCTTTGTCTCATTGTTCAGCCGTAATCTGCGAGCCGATCTGGAGGGGACGGGTGTCCGGGTGACAAGTGTGGAGCCGGGTCTTGCCGACACCGAATTTTCCCTTGTCCGCTTTCATGGAGATCAGGAAAAAGCCGATAATGTTTACAAAGGCATCAAACCTTTAAGCGGTGATGATATAGCCGAGGCTGTTTTCTGGGCTGTAAACAGACCTGAACATGTGAACATTAACTGTATTGAAGTGATGCCGACCTGTCAGAGCTACGGTCCGTATAATATTTATCGTCAGGAAAATGACTAAAGGCAAACACCATTTTTTTCACCTAAAACCAAAAAAGCACTTACGGTGAATACAGTAAGTGCTTGTAGTCAATGGTCGGGGCGGTAGGATTCGAACCTACGACCTCCTGCTCCCAAGGCAGGCGCGCTAACCAGGCTGCGCTACGCCCCGACAATCTATGAAATGAAAAGCCCGATTAAAATAGAATAATCGGGCTTTTATAATCTGGCTCCCCGGGACGGACTCGAACCGCCGACAGGGTGGTTAACAGCCACCTGCTCTACCAACTGAGCTACCGAGGATTATAATGCGCCACATCTATAGCACATTCTTCTTGTTGACGTCAACACTTTTACTACCATTTCTTTTTTTTACTTCCTAAGATCGTAATTCTCACGAGGTGAGAAGCTGTTTATACAAAGGGCATATTTCCGAGTTGTGTTCAAACTGTTCAGGAGAAATCAGGGTTAGTCGTGCGTGTAAAAGAACTGATGTTTGCCTGGGTATGAATCACATCTCCTGAATATACTTGTCATAACGTTTCATATAAATATCAGAGAGTGTTAAAAAGGCGGTGATAATCAGCGGGCCATAAATTATTCCCAGGATGCCGTAGACTGAAAGTCCACCGATGAATGACAGAAAGACCAGCAGAGTGTGCATCTTAACCTGTTCGCCCACCATTTTGGGTTTGATCACGTATTCCATGGAGAGGGATAGGACAAGATAGAAGATAAAGAGAAAAATCCCGGTTCCAATTTGATTATTTAAGGCGAGAATAACCGCCGCTGGAACCATCACCAGGCCGATACCGAAAATGGGCAGAAAAGCAAGGACCGCCATGATCGACCCCCAAAGGATAGGGGAATTGAGTCCGAGTATGGAAAAGACTGTTCCCCCAAGTATTCCCTGGAGGATTCCGCAGATGCCGTTGCCTTTGAGTATGGCATTGGCAATTTCTTCAAACTTGTCCAGAAGCAGTTTGTCTTCATCATCAGGCAGTGGAGATAATTTAATCAAAAAACGGATAAGTTTCGGCTGATCGATCAGCAGAAAGAAAATAACCAGGATCATCATGAAAAAGAGGATGATAAACTGCATGATATTCGCGGCCCAGGCACTTGCCTGATTGTAGAGAAATAGTCCGGCCTTTTTGGCCAGATAGGTGAGTGAGTTTGTGATCTGGGTTGGTTCAAAGGTGAAACCGAAATCTTCAATATAGAGTTTTGCCTGGGCAATAAGGGGACTTTCCTGGAGAAAGAGCTGTAGTTTCTCGCCGATTTTGGTATCACGTCCCCAATTATACAGGCTTAATGCTTCCGTTGATAGAGCGCCGATGAAGAAGAGCAGGGGAACAAAAACGATAATGGTGATGAGGCAGCAGGTGAGAACGGATGCAGCACCAGGCGGCATGGCTCTGCAGAAAAATTTATAGATGGGTCTGAACAGGTTGGACAGTACAAAGGAGAGTACAAGAATAGACCAGAATGGCCAGAGAATTCGGCCTAAAAAAAAGATCGAGATGAGAAAGACAATGAGAAAGTAATGGATGCGCATGGAACTCGGTTTTGTCCGAATCCTGTCAGGTGTAGCTGGTGCTTGACTCATCAGGAAGTTCCCCCATTACAGGTCACTTTGAAATGTTATTTTTTCCAAAGTCCCTACAGATCTCATGATAACAGAGCGATATATTTTACCTGTTAAGAACAGTTGTAGACAGCGTGAAGTTAGATTTTACAGAATCATCATAAGCAGCTACTTGTTGACTAAATCTATTTAATGTATAGTAGCAACCTGTTTGTTGCTCCAGGAGACTGTTTCGTCAAGTATATAATGGATGCAGGTTGAAAGAAAGAAAAATAAGAAGAGTGCAGGGAGATTTGCTGGATGTGGGAAGATCTTGAAATCACGTTAAATAAAATTGACGATTCCAAATTGAAATCCAAACCGGATGAGGATCGTCTTGGGTTTGGTATTCATTTTACCGATCATATGTTCCTGATGAAGTGGGATCGGCAACAGGGTTGGCATGAAGCGGAAATCTGCCCATATAAGCAGTTCACAATGGATCCGGCGGCAATGGTATATCATTATGGCCAGGCTATTTTTGAAGGACTGAAGGCGTATCGGGGCCAGGATGATCAGATTTATCTCTTTCGTCCCAAAGATAATTTGAAAAGGATGAGCAATTCGGCTATGCGGATGTGTATGCCCAGATTGCCGGAAGAGGTGGTTTTAAAAGCCTTGAAATCTTTAGTCTACCTGGAACGGGACTGGGTTCCGAAAAACAGTGGAGCGACGCTCTATATCAGACCAACCATGATTGCGGTTGAGCCGACGCTTGGTGTGCGACCAAGCGATCAGTACTATTTTTATATTATTTTGAGTCCTGTTGGAGCCTATTATTCGGAAGGGTTCAGCCCGACAAAGATCTTTGTCACGGATAAATATGTGCGTGCCGTTAAAGGCGGGGTTGGGGATGTGAAAACTGCCGGGAATTACGCCGCCTCAATCATGGCTGCCAAAGAAGCTGCCAAAGAAGGCTACACCCAGGTGTTGTGGCTGGATGCCTGTGAACATAAATATGTTGAAGAGGTAGGGACATCGAATATTTTCTTTTATATTGATGACCAGTTGATCACCCCACCGCTTGGCGGTTCGATCCTGGCAGGGATTACCCGCGATTCGGTTCTCAAGTTGGCAGAGTCATACGGGGTAAAAACCGTTGAACGGGCCATTACTGTGGATGAAGTGGTTTCCACCTGCGAGGACGGCAGCCTGAAAGAAGCTTTCGGCACTGGTACTGCTGCGGTGATTTCACCGGTTGGAGAGTTGTGTTACAAGCAGGATCATTACGTCATTAATGGTGGAGAAACAGGTGAGTTGTCTCAGAGGCTGTTCGACGATCTTCAGGCCATTCAATATGGTCAGACCGACGACCCGTTTGACTGGGTAGTCAAGGTGGGATAGAGCTATATCTTATTGGGCCCATGTCTAATGGTGGTTTAGCTTTTGCTTGCCAGATGAACAACTGATGCCTTGGGCTGAGTTACAATTTACCTTATGATATCCGCCAGCGTCCCATCGTTGCCTGTTTGAGCTATCTGATACAGTCAGCTATTTTAGTAGAATCTGACCATGCAAAGTCGCTCCACTGTCGAATATTTGCGGACTCTTTTCATTTGAGGTTTTTTCACCATTTTGTGGTCAACAAAGCTTAGCAAAAATAACGGAACTCAAATAAGTTAGTTTTGTTTTACGGAATATGGGTATCCTGCCCATTTTTTTTAACTTCCCCCCTTGATTTTTAATAAAGTGCTCCTATAGTTTCGGCAGTTTTTTGGGAAGCTGGGGCAATTCCGGCAATTTATAAAGGGCTGCCGGTTTCAATAATCTTGTTAAGCCCCGCATTGTTACATAATTTAATTCTATATTCTAGGAGGAAGGAATGAAAATTCGTCCACTTAACGATCGTCTTCTTGTGAAAAGACTGGAAGAAGAAGAAAAAACCGCTGGAGGAATCATTATTCCAGACAGTGCCAAGGAAAAACCTGCCGAAGGTGAGGTTATTGCTGTCGGACCGGGTAAGCAGAATGATAAAGGCGACCGTGTTGGCCTTCAGGTCCAAGCGGGAGACCGGGTTCTGTTTTCTAAATATGGCGGTACCGATGTGAAGCTTGATGGAGAGGACTATCTCATCATGCGTGAAGATGACATCTTAGGCGTTATTGAAGCATAACTCATTTAAATTATACGACTCCGGTGCTGAAAATGAGTGTCGGAGAGGTAAAAGGAGATAGTGAAAATGGCTGGTAAAGACATTAAATATGGAGTGAAGGCCCGTGAGCACATCCTCACAGGCATCAATACTCTTGCAGATGCTGTAAAAGTGACACTTGGTCCCAAAGGCCGCAACGTTCTCATCGAGAAATCTTTTGGCGCACCAACAATCACCAAAGACGGTGTAACAGTTGCCAAAGAGATCGAGCTTGAAAACAAGTTCGAAAATATGGGTGCCCAGATGGTACGCGAAGTTGCCTCTAAGACTTCCGATGTTGCCGGTGACGGCACCACCACTGCCACTGTTCTGGCCCAGGCAATTTACCGCGAAGGCGCCAAACTGGTTGCTGCCGGCGGTAACCCCATGGAAATTAAGCGTGGTATTGACCGTGCTGTTGATGTTGTTATTGCTGAGCTTGAGAAAATTGCTACCCCGACCAAGGAGCAGAAAGAGATTGCCCAGGTTGGTACCATTTCGGCCAACAGCGACGAGACCATCGGTAATATTATTGCCGAGGCCATGGACAAGGTCGGTAAAGAGGGTGTAATCACCGTTGAGGAAGCAAAGTCAATGGATACCAATCTTGATGTCGTTGAAGGTATGCAGTTTGATCGCGGCTACCTCTCTCCTTACTTTGTAACCGATCCGGATCGTATGGAAGTTTCCATGGAAGATCCCTACATTCTTTTAGTTGAGAAGAAAGTTTCCAACATGAAAGACCTGCTGCCCGTACTTGAGTCTGTTGCCAAGATGGGTAAAGGTATGTTCATTATCGCTGAAGATGTAGATGGTGAAGCGCTGGCAACCCTGGTTGTCAATAAGCTGCGCGGTACACTCAATATTGCTGCTGTTAAAGCACCCGGTTTCGGTGACAGAAGAAAAGCAATGCTGGAAGACATCGCCATCCTCACCGGCGGCCAGGTGATTACCGAAGATCTTGGTATCAAACTGGAAAACGTGACTGTTAATGATCTTGGAACTGCCAAGCGCATTGTAGTTGATAAAGACAATACTACCATCGTTGATGGCGCCGGAGACCAGGCTCAACTCGAAGCCCGAGTGAAGCAGATTCGTAACCAGATCGATGATACCTCTTCAGATTATGATCGTGAGAAGCTCCAGGAGCGTCTGGCCAAGCTGATTGGCGGTGTAGCTGTAATTAATGTTGGTGCTGCTACTGAAGTAGAGATGAAAGAGAAGAAAGCCCGGGTTGAAGATGCCCTGAACGCGACCCGCGCGGCCGTTGAGGAAGGAGTCGTGCCTGGCGGCGGTGTTGCGTATATTCGTTGCCTCAAAGGTCTTGAGACTCTTGATCTGGACGGAGAGCAGGAACTTGGAAAGAACATCCTGCTGCGCGCCCTGGAAGAGCCTGTACGTCAGATTGCAACCAATGCCGGACGTGAAGGTTCAGTCATCGTTGAGCATGTGAAAACCCTTGAAGGTTCCACCGGTTTTAACGCTGCCAAGGAAGAGTATGAAGACCTTATCGAGGCCGGTGTAATCGATCCTGCCAAGGTAACTCGAATTGCCCTGCAGAATGCTGCTTCTGTTTCCGGTATGCTGCTGACCACCGAGTGTACCATTGCCGATCTGCCGGATGAAAACGACGGCGGTGGAATGCCTCCAATGCCTCCAGGTGGTATGGGCGGTATGGGTGGCATGGGCGGTATGATGTAACATCCGCTGTCTCCTGATCGCAGTAACATAACTCGATTGTGAGTTGTATAAAAAGGGGTCGTGCCATGCACGACCCCTTTTTTTGTTTATCAGTATCCAACTTAGCACGCTCTGTTCAATATTAAAAAGAACAGGTGAATAAACACCTCGTGTATGGCTGAGCTTTCTTGGTAATAAGATTTGTTTATAAGAAGAAATATGTCCAAGATCGGTTTTTTGCTGCACATCCATTGGAAACAGACAGTTTCACTGAAAAAACGATTGACAGAAAAAGTCGAATAAGGTATTTAATTCGAGCTTAAAATACATGGCGATGTAGCTCAGATGGTTAGAGCATACGGCTCATATCCGTAGTGTCCGGGGTTCAATTCCCTGCATCGCCACCATATCTATACTACCCTCGTGATCTTCATTGGTTGCGAGGGTTTCTTTTTGTCTGGTTGCCGGTAGGCAGTGATCTGGTGTGCTTCTGATGTGAAAACTGCTGAATTGTTTTAATCGGGAAAGTAGGTGGTTATGGCTCTCTGGGGAGTATTCAAAATTCTGTGTCATCAGTTTTAAGTTCCAATTGACCCCGGTCT
>CAZMFP010000046.1:0-27046 GCA_964565605.1 uncultured Desulfocapsaceae bacterium
ACCCTATACCATATCAGCAACTTAAGCTTGCTGAGGAATGTTGGTAATCAGATATGGGAATTGCTGCTGCCCATGATGAGGTTGTTGTCAGGGCCGGAATGAGTTGGGAGTTTTAAAAGGGTCTCGCTCAAGTTCGGTCTGATTAAAGCATTCAGAAAATGAACGAGTTAGAAATAATTCGTCATAAACAAGGAGTCATCTTGTAATAGATGGCTCCTTGTTGCATTTGAGGACACAGAATCTAATCGGTTCTCCCATGCAGAAGATTCTCCTGGAGAACTGAATTCCATATATACGGAGCTGTAAATTATATCTTGTTAATCGGTAGAAAAGATATTCCTCTCCGGTTGTCTTTTACGATATTCGTGTCACTGTTACATTTGCTTGGATGATGTCGTTTGAAGAGGGATAAATTCCTTTGCTTTTGATTACCATTTCTAGGACTGGTTAAAAATCATTGATCCCTCTACCAAGACAAGTTTCTCATCAGAAAAAGGATTCATTGCGATCCTTTCAGCAGAACCAAACTTCCAGTATGATCTGAAGAATCCGTAAGACCCTGTTGGCGAATGATTCCCGGTTGACCTGAGCCTGTGGGCTAACAACTTTGGTCGCACTCATATGTTCAGTGTTCGCTCGAAATACGCTATTCTATACAGTCGTTAAATGGTTAGAACAGAGAAAAACCTTGAACTACGACCAGAGGAGTTTCATCGGATTGATCATATCGATATCGAACTTTCTCTGTCTAAGGCAGGAAATCATTTGAATCGTCAGACTGTTTGTGCTATTCAACCTTGATACAAACCATCTTTTCAATAATTCGTAGCTCGTAGCTTGTCTTCAATAAATCGGTAGTACGGTAGATCATTCTAAACTATTTCCGTAAAAAGGAGAGACCATGAAAAAGATCATTTCCGGTATCGCACTCTGCGTTATCGCCTCATTGTTGTTTGCTTCTAACTGTTGGAGTTTTGGACGGAAAACCGTCATCAAAATCGGCATTAACGCTCCAATAACCGGAGATATTCCAAAGGTTGGGGAAGGAACCAAGTTTGCGGCAAAAATGTGGCTGGCCGATGTTGAGAAAGCTGGTGGTGTAACAGTCGGTGGCAAAACATACCCGGTTGAACTGATCATTGAAGATAACGAAGCAAAAGCCGAATCGGCAGTAAAAGCAAACGTTAAAATGATCACCGAAGATGAAGTTCTTTTCATCGTTGGTCCTCAATCTTCCAAGCAGGCTGTACCTGCTGGAGATGTGGCTAACAATTACAAAACACCGATGATCACACCCTGGTCCACCAACCCGGATTCAACGAAAGACAGGCCCTTTGCATTCCGTGGCTGTTTTCTCGATCCTTTCCAGGGGCCGGTACTGGCCAACTTCATAACCGAAGAATTCAAGTTTACCAAAGCAGCTGTTCTCTATGATGTTGCCAGCGATTATCCCAAAGGGTTGGCCGAATTTTTCAAACAGGCGTGGGAAAAAATCCACGGTGCGGGTTCGGTTGTTGCCTTTGAAAGCTTTACTACCAAAGATACCGACTTCAGTTCCCAGTTGACCAAGATCAACAAATCAGGCGCACAGGTATTGTTCACCCCGCAGTACTACAATGAAGTTGCCCTTATTGTCCAGCAGGCCCATGAGCTTGGCTGGAAAGGACCCATCGTCGGCAGTGACTCCTGGGGATCGGCGGAAACGGTTAACCTGTGCGGCAAAGACTGTTACGGTCAATTCTTCTCAACCCATTATGCTGCTGCCGGTGCCAAGGGCGCTACCAAAGCCTTTATCGACCGTTATAAGAAAGAGCATGGCTATGTTCCAGACGATGTGGCGGCGCTCACCTGGGATTCTCTGAGACTTGTCCAGACAGCCATCGAAAATAGCGGAAAAATAACTGGCAAGATCAAAAAAGATCGACAAGCTGTTCGTGACGCCATGGCAAAGATTAAGAATTTCAAAGGCATTACCGGTGACATGACTTTCACCGAAGATGGTGATCCAAAAAAATGCGCCGTTATTGTTCGAATCAGTGATAAAGGCGAATACGAATTCTACAAATCCGTTTGTCCCAACTAGGAGTGGCTGGATGGGATACCGCAACAACCGGTATCCCACTCATCCTGATACCTGAATCTGTGAGTATAAACGGTTGTCGTTTTTTGTCTCATATTCAGGTTGATATTCAACAGGGGCTGGAGCGTAATTAAAACTCTCCCGCCCCTCTTTTGTTTTAGCGTTCTTAGGTGCAATTGGAATGGATATCTTTTTACAAAATATAGTCAATGCACTTCAGTGGGGCAGCTTTTACGCGCTGATTGCCCTTGGCTATTCTATGGTGTACTCCATCCTGATGTTGTTCAATTTTGCCCATGGAGACATCTTCATGGTTGGGGCATACATCGGCTTTGGCATTGCAACCGCTCTTCTTGGTCTGGTTGCTGCAATCAGTTTGCCCGTTCCCGGATGGCTGGTACTGATCTTAACCATACTCATTGCCATGTTCCTGACTTCATTTGTGGGTATGTTCATTGAACGGGTCGGCTATCGTCCTTTACGGGAAGCACCCCGTGCTTCCGCTGCGATCACCGGCTTGATGATCGGTATCATTTTGGAAACCGGCAACCTTGCCATTCTAGGGGCCAGAAGGCTGAGTTTTCCCCAGCTTATCGAGTCGACCACCTATCAGTTTGGTGGAATTTATGTCACCAACAAGAAGATACTGATTGTGCTCGTAGCTCTGGTTTTGATGTCCGCTCTCCACCTGTTTATCCAGAAGTCAAAATGGGGGATGGCCATGCGAGCCATGTCCTACGACTACCTTGTTGTTCCCCTGATGGGTGTATCGATTAATAAAATCGCGCCACTGACTTTTGCCATCGGTTCAGCTCTGGCTGCGGCAGCCGGTATCCTTTATGGACTTGCGTATCCGGTACTTGATCCGTATATGGGCATTCTGCTTGGCTGGAAGGCTTTTGTAGCGGCGATCCTTGGTGGTCGCGGCTCAATACTGGGTGCAGCTCTTGCCGGTTTTCTACTCGGTTTTATCGAGATATTTACCGCCTGGATATTCCCGTCAACATTTCGGGATCTTATTGCCTATTCGATCATTCTGTTGATCCTGACTATGAGGCCCCACGGGTTCTTTGGTCAGCCCCACAGTACTCAACTCAGATTGTAGATCAGCACAATATATAATCGGTGAAAATGTCTTATGACTACTGATAAAAAAGAACAGACTACCAATTCATCAGGCATCAGGCTTAAGGAACGACTGGGCAGATTTTACGGTAATATTCCGCTTATCGGCTGGCTTTTTGGAATATTTTGTGCTGTTTTGACAGAATATTTCCTCGGTGATGCTATTTCTTACTATCTTGGTCTACCCAAGATTCCCGTTCTCTTCGGTTGCCTGATCATGCTGAAGAAACCAATGTTTATCCCCAGTGTCATCGGCTATATGTTTTTTGTTTATCTGATACCGCTGACACTCATTGTCAATATCACCAGAAGCGGCGCAAACAGGTTAGCGGCTTATCTTGACAGAAGGCCGGTCACCATTGCGGCTCTCATTCATCTTGGCCTGCTTTACGCCATACTCCATGTTTGGGGCGGCATGAGTGACTACCGGGTTCTGGTTCTCAAGTTAACCATGATTGCCGTTATGCTGACGCTCTCTATCAATGTAATTAACGGCTATATGGGGGAATTTTCCTGTTCCCATCCAGGATTTATGGCCTTAGGGGCCTATGCTTCCTCTACCTTTACATTGTTGCTGTTTGCCGACGACAAGCTCTTCGGCGCGGCCTTGCTGCCGCAGGCTCTGGGACCGTTTTTCTTCCCTATTGCCCTAATCTTCGGAGGACTGGTTGCCTCACTTGGGGCTTTGGTCGTGGCCATCCCATCTTTTCGCACTCGAGGGGATTATCTGGCCATTATCTCTCTAGCTTTTCTGTTCATTGTCAAAAGCGCTATTGAGAACCTTGAATTCGTTGGAGGCCCTCGAGGCATGGCCAGTCAGCCAAACTACTCGACACTTCCGGCCGTCTTTATCGGTATGGTCTTGTGTATCTGGATCATCAACAACTTTGTGCGTTCGACCATGGGAAAAGCACTCAACGCTGTTCGTGATAATGAAATGGCCGCCGATGCCATGACCGTCAACACTCGGAAGACAAAAATCGTTACCTTCATGTTCGCTGCTTTCTGGGCTGGAGTGGCGGGTGGGCTGTTCGCTCATGTCCTGAGATATGTAAACCCCAGTTCATTTGGCATCCAACGATTAGCCGAGATTCTTGCCATGGTCTATTTCGGTGGTCTCAACTCGGTAACCGGCTCTATTGTCGGTGCTGTCTCAATTAACCTGCTTAGTGAGGCGCTGCGGCCCTTAGAGCTTTTCAAGTGGATCATCATCCCTCTGTTGCTCATTATTGTTATGCTGTACAGGCCCACTGGATTAATCTCCTTTACCGAGTTCAAACCAAAAGAGTTAATGAAACCGAAGATTCTACCGGATAAGGAGCAGCAGCCATGACCTTACTGCGGGTTGATAATATGACTCATTACTTTGGCGGCCTGCGTGCCGTTCATAAGTACAACCTGGTTCTTGAACCCGGTCATATCAAGGGTTTAATTGGTCCCAACGGTGCAGGCAAAACGACTGTTTTTAACCTGATTTCAGGCATCCATACACCGACTGAGGGCAATATCGAACTGGACGGCCATAACTTGATCGGCCACCAAACTCATGAGATTGCTGCCAAGGGACTGGGCCGCACTTTCCAGAACATGCTGCTCTGGCGTCATATGAACGTTATCGAACATGTTAAAATGGCCTGCTACTCCCAGCTGGAATATGGGTTGTTCGGCGCTTTTTTTGGCTCAGCTCTCTGCCATCGGGAGGAGAAACGGGTCCATGCCAAGGCCATTCACCTTCTGGAAACCTTTGATGTGGCCCAGTATAGCGAGCAGTTGGTCACCAGTCTTCCTTACGGTGCCCAGCGTCGTGTCGAGATGGCACGCGCCATGGCTACCAATCCGAAAGTGCTCTTTCTAGATGAACCGACCGCAGGCATGACTCCCGATGAACTCAACCGGATGATTGAGATCATTCGTCAGATCCATCGGGATTTTGAAGTAGCTATTTTTCTCATTGAACACCGATTGAAATTTGTCATGGAACTGTGTGAATCCATCCAGACACTCGTTTTTGGAGAAGTGATCGCTGAAGGAACACCTGAAGAAATCCAGAATAATCCCCAGGTAATTGAAGCCTATCTCGGCAAGGAGGATATACATTAATGCAGCTTGTTATTGAAAATCTGCGAGTCTCCTACGGTTCGATCAAGGCACTTCATGGTATCAACTTCAACATCAAGCAGGGTGAAATCGTCTGCATTATTGGAGCAAACGGTGCAGGAAAATCAACTACTTTAAGGGCTATCTCCAGACTACTGCCGGCTGATACTGGATCCAAAATGACCTACGAAGGCAAAGACCTCCTCAGCTATGAGCCGGACAAGGTCGTCAGCGAGCTTGGCATCTCCCATGTTCCAGAAGGCCGTCGACTGTTTGGCAATCTCACTGTTATGGAGAATCTTCAGCTTGCCACCTTTGCCAGGAAAGATAAAGACCAGATTAAAAAAGATATAAAACGTGTGTTTTCAATCTTTCCCCGCCTGGAGGAGCGCAAGACACAGTCATCAGGAACACTCAGTGGTGGTGAACAGCAGATGCTTGCTGTTGGTCGGGCCTATATGAGCGGACGCAATATCATGCTTCTCGATGAACCATCCATGGGACTGGCACCGATAATGATGCTCTCCATGTTCGATGCCTTACAAGAGATTAACAACAATGGAACCACAATTCTGCTGGTTGAGCAAAACGCCCGTTTGGCTCTGAAATTTGCCCAGCGAGGATACGTCATTGAAAATGGTCACCTGGTCCTTGAAGGTGCTTCCGGTGATCTGCTCAATAACCCCGATGTGAAAAAGGCATACCTGGGCGGCTGATTACTTCTGCTGATACTCATCAGAAGACAGCAAAAAAAGCCACTTCCAGAGGAGGCGGCTTTAAAACAATAGTCTGACGATATCCTCTTCTTTATCTTCGTTTATTCCTTTTTAAGAAGTTTCTTACGTCTCAAACGAATCCATGATCCTGCTAGAAAGAGAATCAAGAATAATTGGTCTTCTTAAACAGGGGACAACCGACGGGTAATCATACAACCTGTTCTGCTTTTACAGGATCTCCTGGATATCCCTTTATTACTTCTATTGCCTGTTTCTTACAAAATTGCTGACAGAGACCACAGCCGTTGCAACGGCTGCTGGTGAAGACAAGTTTTTTCTCTCCATCAGTTTTTTTTCTCTTCAATGCTCCAGTGGGACACATCCCCTGACATCCTGGACAGAGGTCACAGTGTTCAGTTACCTTTACGGAGTAGAGGTAGGGAGACAACGCACGTCTTTTTTCTGCTGATGAATTTGCATAACCATACTGAAGAGCAACTGATCTACTGACAGCTCTTTTTTTGTGTCGACTTAAGCTTGTCCCATGATAACCCTTCCCATAATCTGCAGGTTCTTTCCTCATATCCATCAACGACTTTTTGATAAATCTCAGATAATTTCTTCTGTTGCTTTTTTGTTCGCAGGAAGAAAGTGATTGATCCATGACAGTGCATTGCATTTGAATATTGTTATTTCTGGCAAGAGTATCAGTCAATGTATCTATTGCATTGTGAAGGGGAGGGAGAATAAACGAGTTTTCACACTGCTGACATAGGCTCACGTCAATAACTACCGGTTGGTGGGCCACACTGTTGATTACCGCCAGCAGAGGTTCGGTGAGAAACCCCAGGCATGGAATCAGAAGCGTTGAATCGGAACGCCTGTTTTTACTACAGGTAATAAAAAGGGCAGTATCTGAATGATGTATTTTTTTCAAAAGCTGTGATAAATCGATATTTGCATGAAAACAATCGTTCGGGCAGGCCGAAAAACAACGCATGCAGCCGGTGCATTTCTGGTGATTGTAAACAATTTTGCTTTCTTCAAAACACAATGCCCCGGGTTCGCATTGATCAATACAGATGCGGCAACTATTTTTATTGAACCGCGATCTTAAACATCGATGAGTCTGCAAACGAATTACATTGTCCTTCTGTTTAGCTACAACACTGTGGAAAAGAAATTTAGAAAACATGTTCTTCTTCAGAGACACGGTTTTCAGGAGAATTTTTAATGCTTAATTGGACAACATGTTCAATAAAGACCTGAAGACATTTTGCAAGATCTTTATAAAATTGATTATCTGTTCCTTGGCGTATTGCCTCGCAGAATTGTGGAATCCACGGAGCAAGGCAGCTTGTTAAAAATGTGTGTCTGAGGTTGATCAAACCATTTGTATCCTGAATTTCACCTTCCTTGGTAGAATTGAATTCAAGGCTGTACAAGTAATACATAAACTCCAATTCTATAACAATATGATCAGGCAGTTCCTTCACATCAACACTGAGACCAGCTTTATCATACATGGTACGTACAAACTGGGTTGAATCACCCATAACCTGTTTCTTGTTTTCCAGATAGGTTGAACCATAAGGTGCTGCAAGTAATTCATACGGGCCGATAAAAAGGGCGGCATGGTCTACTTTCATCTTCACTGCATTGAGATGTGAAAGCGCCTGCTGCATTTCCACAGCAGCGAGAGTTGTTCCTGGGCAAAGTTGAGAGAGTAATCCAACAAATCTGGCAGAGATGCCTTCCTCTTCCCACAGTTTCAACTCCGGTTCAGCAAAGAAAATTGACAGCAGTTTAAAGCATTCTGATATCTGCTTGTTAATGGTGACATCATTTGTCATGGCAATATTCCGTTTGACTTTTGATTACATGGAAGCGCGGAGTATTTGTGATGTAACTCCCAAATACTCCGCACTTTTTATTTATGCTTTCTTTCCTCCATAGTCTCTAATGTAATAGACATTTGGCTTGGTTCCCTCTTTTGGTTTCAAGACAAAGCTTTTATATTTTTTTAGCAGTTTGGCTACATTGGACGTTGGATCATCTTTATCACCGAAGATTCGTGCTCCGGATGGACATGAGTCAACACAGTAAGGCATTTTGCCGGCAGCAACCCTGTGCCTGCAGAAAAAGCACTTTTCAATAACATTATCCCGTCGTGAATCATTGTAATCAGGATCACTGTATCCGGTTTTGTGCGGTGGTGTCGCCTTATAGGTTTTAGCCGTGTCCGTACCTGAAGACGTACCGGCGGCTATCAGTTCTTTGCTATTGGCATAAAAAGGATAGATGGGTTCATCCTCCTCGTTAAAACTGATGACACTATACTCACCATACGCACCATCCGACTTCACTTCTTCCATTGAATAAGGACAGACTGTCTGACATTCTCTACACCCTACACATCGTTCCTCATTACACATGGTAATGCCATCCTTGGTTTTATACATGGCTTTCGGTTCAGCCGGACACACTTCCACACATGGAGCGTCTGAACAGTGGTTGCACATCACCGGGAGTGTCCTGTAGCGGGTGTTTGGGAATTTCCCTTTTGTTTCATGGATGAAATCAGCCCAGTTATGAGTCTGACCATTCTTTCTCTGCGTTGTATTGTTTTCAGTTTTGCAGGCCAAAGCACAACCGCCGCAACCAACGCATTTTTGTAAATCTATAATCATCGCATATTGCGTCATTGTAATACCCTCCTCTTATGAGATTTTCTCAATGCGTACTGCAGCGTGACCACCATTTCTTGCATTTGAACCGGACAAACGTTCAAGTTCCCATGGAATGATGGTGTTATTATTGACACCTCTGGCAATACCTTTATTGAAATCAGTGGTGGCAGTTTTGCCATAAGCCCAATGACCTTGGCCGTAAGATTTGCTGACCGTGCCGGGACGAACTCCTTCCCAAACCCTGGCAACACACATACCAGAGCCGGCAACAGATGAGATTTTAATTTTATCACCATCCTTGATACCGTACTTTTGGGCATCTACCGGGTTGATTCGAAGAGAATCCTGGCCTCCGACATCTCCGGGATCAACATGTTTGAACTCATAATACCAAGGACAATTCTGACTTCTTCCTTCCCGGTTAAGACGCGATTTATAATCAATAAAAACAAGCGGGTATTTTTCTTTGCTGCCATGGCGCATAGGTGGTTCATGGTGAGGTACAAAAGCCATTTCACCTCGGGCAGTATAATTGGTAACCTCCAGTACCTTGTCGACACTTACCTTATGTTTTTCTGCATGGGTCTTAAGGGCTTTCTTTAGTGTCTGGCTGTAGAATTCAAATTTCTTTGTTACGGTTTTGAATTTTCCACCCCAGTGTTTCTGGTATTTGTAGGGTTCAGAATTCCACATACCGCGCTCGAGCATATCTTTCCAACCGTTGATCTTGTCTCCGTGGGTGTCCTTTTTGCCATCCCAGAGAGGCGTTGTATAGTATTTCAGTACATACTCGGTGAACACCTTGGAGTCCGTCGCTTTCTTGCCGGTTTCCGGATCTTTATACATTTCTGTCAAACAGTCATACAAATTGCTGAACCCGCGTTCTTTGAGCTTTTCGGCAATAAGAAATGGAAACTCTGATTCATCGGCAATGACATCCCATACCGGATCAATAACCGGCTGCAGGAGCGAACAGGTGGCATAACGGTTGGCTTTAGTTTTAATAAAGCCATATTTTTCATACATATTCACCGAGCATGGTAAAATGATATCGGCAAATTGGGAAAATTCTGAGACGTTGGTGGTCAGATGAACTGTAAACGGTACAGCGGCCAGCCCCTTTTCCCATTGGTCAGTACCATTGCATGAAAAAACAAAATTATTCATGTAGCCAACAAGTACTTTTATCTCGTATGGATCTTTATTGAGAAGACCCATGGCAGCATTGTTGGTTGATACACCGCTGCCTGGCTTCCCTTTTTTGAGGGTTGGCAGGTTGAGGCGGCCACGCTGATCGATTTTTTCTTTTTTTGAATGCTTTTTCGCAAGATCATCCATATGCTTTTTGATCAGGTCCTTTTTGACCTTGTTGACCGGGATCTTGGCAGATTGCATTGAGCCGCCCTTACTGTCGATACCACCAACCAGGCCCCCAAGTGCGTGAACAGCCATGGCCGAATAGCCTCCCCTGGCATGCATGGCCGCTCCTGGTCCCATCCATACAGTGACATTTGGTGCCGCTTTTGCCATTCCTCTGGCGACACTTGTGATTTGGGCAGCGGAAACACCACAGATCTCAGCCGCTTGATTAACGGTCATATCTTTAACAGCAATATTCCACCATTTGACCAGACCGGAGGTTTCTTTCTCGACAAAGTCTCCTTCTGCTACAGTAGTTCCAGCTTTAAAACGATTCTTTCCATCTTTGAAATCACCGACGAAATCCTTATACCAGAGACCTTCTGTTAAAATAACGTGGGCAATAGCCAGGGCCAGGGCTCCATCTGTTCCGGGAATGAGCGGCAGCCACTCGTTAGCCTTGGCAGCGCTTGTGGTCAGTCGTGGATCAACGGTAGCAACGGTTGCCCGATCCATTGCATCGCCTAAGCGTTGAATGGTCGCGGGAACCATTCGGTTGCTGGCAACTGGATCACAACCCCAGATAAGGATGTATTTGGAGTTGCTCAAATCATAATCGCGATAGCCCCAATAGCCTTCAGTAAAGAAACTTCCGAATTTTTCAGCTTCAGCACAGGTTGCGCTGTGGGAGATATTATTGGGAGAACCAAATACTTTTGGCATGACAGCATAAATAACATCTCGCATATAGGTGTAACGACCGCGCATGAGGCAATATTTTTCAGGCTCCTTTGCTTTCCTGAGTGCCATCATCTTGTCGGCAATCGTGTTTAACGCCTCGTCCCAGGAAATTGGCACAAATTTCGGATCAATCCCTCTTCCTTTTTTCGGGTTGGTCCGTTTCATAGGAACTTTCAAACGATCAGGATCATACACCTGCTGTAAAGAAAGGTGAGCACGAGGACAGACATTACCGTCATTCTGTTTGGAGTATCGATTCCCTCGAACCTTTACTGCCCGACCATCCTGGACAAAGACTTCGGCAGGACACCAGGTTGTGCAACCTTGACAGGTAGTCGGTTTCCACTTGCCTGGAGCTTCGCCAACCTGCTTCTTTCCATGGGATTTCGCAAATGCATTCAAGGTAGGTTTTCCAACTGTAGCTGCTGCTCCTGCAGCAACACTCAGTTTGAGAAAATCTCTTCGTTTGATTTTCATCTTTTCCTCCTTCATCTGAATGGTTTTGGATAAATAATCTTTTTCCGGCTTAGATTATTCACTTTTACAGAGTTGTTCACAGATCATAGTGAACCATCGGATGAAAAAGAAAAAGCGGGGAAAGTTGGACTTTTTTGTAGGAGAAATGCCTACATTGTAGGTATCTCTTTTTTCAGGAAATTATCTGGGCAGGTACATTGATTTTTATCGATGTAAACGATTCATAAAAGAAACAAGTTCGGCTCGTGTTTGTAAACCGAGTTTAGCCATGGCACGTGATCGATAGGTTGCAATTGTTTTTTCACTCAAAAAGAGGGATTCACCTATTTCTCTACTGGTATATCCTTTGGAAACAGCCTCCATAACTTCACGCTCTCGATTACTCAACGAGTGCCATAGCATTTTGTCTGAAGTCTTTTCAGATTCTTTATGCTGGAGTGTGAGATAATCGGGAAGCATGGAAGAATGAATATACAATTCTCCCTGCATGACCAACCGAATAGCATATATCAGGTCAACATCAATCCCTTTTTTTAGAACAAATCCTTTTGCCCCTTTTTCCATTGCTTCCTGCAGATAACTACAGTCATTATGCATAGTCAGCATGATGACACGGGAGTTGGGAGATGCTGCCAACAGTTCAGGCAAAAGTGTCAGGCCACTGCTGTTCGACAGGGTTATATCAAGTAAAATAATTTGCGGCTGAAGCGCTTTTGTGCGCTCCAACGCTTTGGCTGTATTCTCCGCCTGACCAACTACCTGAAATCCGTCTTCTGCATTCAGAAGCATACTCAGCCCGGAGGACAGCAGCTTGTGATCATCGACAATTAAAATGGTCACAGGGTTGTCACTCATAGCAGACCTCCGTAGTAATTGGCACCTGAAACTGGATCATTGTTCCAGCTCCAGGTTCGCTTTCTATTGAACAGAGGCCATTTAAGAGCTGTGCTCTCTCCTGCATACCGTAAAGCCCCATCCTGCCTGTTGTGTCGAATGTTTCAATTTCAAAGCCTCGGCCATCGTCTTCTATTACTCCACGAATAATTGTATCTTTCCATTCTAGAAGAATTGTTACTTCCATTGCCATAGCATGTTTGGCACTATTGGTTAAAGCTTCTTGAATAATTCTATATACACAGGTCTCTACACACGATTCCGCTCTCTTGTCGGTGAAACCGATGGTTGTCAATTTTGTATTAATTTTATGCCGTTCCTTAAAATCTTCAACATACATTTTGATAGCCGGAATCAGACCAAGATCATCAAGGACACTAGGCCGCAACTCAAAGACTAGATTGTGAATGGAGTCCATCTCTTTGGTAATAGCACTCTTTAATCTTTGAATACCATTGACAGTATCCAACTTCGATCTTCCCTGTTCCAGGACTTTCAGTTCAACCATAAAAGAAGCCAATGCCTGACCTGTCTGGTCATGAAGCTCTCGTGAAATCCGTTTCCTTTCGTTCTCCTGTGCCGCAATGAGTTGCTGGAGAAAATCACGCTGTAGAACTTCTTTTTCCTCCCGGGCCTGCTGCGCATCCTGTAATTCGGCAACCATGGCATTGAATCCTTTGATGAGCTTACCAACTTCATCGTGGGATTCGGGGACAAGGGAAACAGAATAATCACCTTTCCTCACCTTGCGGGTTGCTTTGAGCAGCTGTTTAACAGGTTGTGTGATAAGCCAGGTGAGAAACAGAGACAGCAGAATACCGGTGACAGCAATGAAAATGGTATTTCTAATTAAAGCATTGATGAGAAGAGACAGATGCTTGCGCATATTATCTTCTTTGATACCAACACGGATAATCTTATCTCCATTGGGAAAGATATGCATCCATGTGTCCCAGACAACACCCTCGTTTGTTCGCAGCTTTTTAATTATCGGTTTGTCAGTATTTTGTAGTCGTCCGTGAATATCAAGCAACGATATAGGAAAACCGTCTCCAAAAGTATGGGCCAAAACATTGTTTTGGGAGTCGATAACAAAAGCATACCTGAGATCAGGTCGATTTATTGCGGTATTTTTTAAGGTATTGGTTAAACCGAACAGGTCATTTATCAGCAGGAAATCCCGGGACTGATACGAAAGCTCGCTGGCTATAAAGCGGCTTTCCTCCTGAAGGATAAATGTAATATTATCCTGAACTTCCTGCTGAATACGGACAATGGTTACCGTTCCAAAAAGTGCGATGAGTCCCAATGCCAGCCCGAGGATCTTGAAACGTAAAGGAACGCTGAGCAGAAATGTTCGCAGGATTCCGTAAACAGGTCTCATACAAATTATTGAAAATGATATTGATCAGGGTCAGGCATGACAAATTGATCAACTCCCATAACATCCAAAGCCTGCTTTCCAGCTGGATCGTTATGAATGTCGAGAAAGAGATTCTGGAGCCATTCTTTCTGCTCGGCTGATGTGGTTTTCGGCACAACAACCGGTGGCATGCCAAATTCTTGTGATGCCTTGATTACTTTGGTTTTTGAAGCAACCAGCGGATCTCGTTTTTTAAAGAATTCATAAACGATGCTGTCAACGGCAGCTCCATTGGCGATACCGTCTTTCACCGAATCTATGGAACGATCGTGACTGAAGGTAAACAATGTTCTTGAAAAGAAGCTCTCAGGCGTCTCTTTTAACAATGTCAGCAACGAAAGAGGGTAACGATAACCGGTATTTGAAAGTGGGTCGGTAAAGGCAAAAACTTTTCCTCGAAGATCCTCAAGCCTGGAAACATTTGAAGAACTTCCAGCAATCAACAAAGAACGATATGTTTTCTTACCATTAATCTGGGGGATGGCAAGTAGCTCCATGTGTTCTTTTTGTTTAACATAAGCACCAGTGCAGACAAAAGCCACATCAACCACACTGCGAATCAACATGTTGTTGACTTCCTGGTAGGTTTTGCGTTGGATAAGGACGACCTCTTTGCCTGTCTTACTCTCCAGGACACGAAGAAATGGCTGGTAAGACTGAATGGTTCCCTGAGGAGAAAGAATAGCGGCAACGGCTACTTTCAGGCTATCACTGACCTGAGCCGTTTTTAAAGGAGGTAAAGGTTGAAGCTGATCAAGCTGAATCACCTGACTGTTGCCTGGTTCCCGTGTCTTTTCATTTTCACAACCAATGAATAAAAATATTGAAACAACGATAATCAGGCAGTTTCTCAGCAGTACAGGGATCGACGGAATCATCATTTATCCTTACTAAAGTACTCCACAGTCATCTCAGCCTTCCTTGAGTGGAGTGTGTAAGATAGGCAGCTACCAAGGAAGAAGTGGACAACATTTTCACAACTATATCCCAAGACCATTACAATTTCAGCATAGCTGTCTTATACCACTTTGTAAACCATCGATATTTTACTCTTATCTGTGATTGTGACGAGCATCCGGTCAACCTGGTAAATTGTTCAATGCGCAAAGACAGATTATTGCACTCTACTCATGGTAGAAGAACAGTATAAATCTGGGATGGATTAAGGCAATTGTATTTTTTAAGAGAAGGTCTTGAAATTTAATACGCTTCAGTCAAATCAATCTTGATTATTGGAAAAATTTTCACTTGATTTCTTTATTGTTCTTCCCGATAAATTGTCTGAAGTACCCATAATTGAAAATGTCAGATTAAGACTACATAATCAGCGAATTTATCGAGATAGGTATGATAAGGACATGTGATCCTGTTTGTTGATATCTCTACCGGTCCCAAGATTGTTTTATAACTGCACACGAATAAAACGTTTTCTTTTACATGTCTCAAGCAAGAAGCAGATGTAAGAATAGTGTATGACTATCAAGAAGAATGTACGGGATGAATTCTGTACTGGATAATGAGTAGAGTGGAACTTCTTGGTTATGACCACTGAAAGCCGGGTTTCATAAAAATAGCAACTGTCCCAGCTATTCCCTACCCCAATTGGTTATAATCTAGTTGCTCTTTTTGAATATAATTTTCCTGGTTCGAATCACGTCTTGATTCTCTTCAATCTCGACTAATACATGGTCATCAACCGGTACTTCAATGTCAATGATATTATAGCCAATGGTTCCGTTTGATTCGTTAATATAACTGGAAATATTAATGCTATGTTTTCCAAGAATATTGGAGGCATAAGCGATCATCCCAGGCACATCTTTGTTGATAATGATAATACGGGTATGAACAGTGGCGGAAGGAATTGATTCGATATTTGGAAAATTTACGCTATGAGTAATGTTGCCATATTTTAGATATCCAATCATTTCGCTGGAGGCTCTTCGTGAACAGTTTTCCTCTGACTCTTCGGTTGATGCCCCCAGGTGAGGGGTTGCCAGGACTTTAGGATGTCCAATTATTGCTGGGCTCGGAAAATCACAAATAAATGCTTCGAGATAACCGGAGTCAAGAGCTTCTAACACCGCCTGCTCATCAACAATAGGACCACGCGCATAGTTGACCAGGATGGCCCCTTTCTTCATCGAAGCTATAAAATCATTATTGACCAGATTGCGTGTTTTATCATTCAAGGGAAGATGGAGACTGACAATGTCTGCTTTGGACAAGGTGTCGGTCATGGTTCTGTTGATAACAACTTCCGGTAACAGATTGTGAATATTTGCAAAAGTAGGTGAAGGATCGAAGGCGAATACATTCATTTTTCGATAGATGCCCCCATTGGCAAGTCTAACGCCAATTTGACCAAGGCCGATAACACCAAGAGTTTTTCCAGCTATCTCAACACCTTTAAAGGCAGCCTTTTGTTGTTCAACATGCTCTGATACCTTGTCGTCCGGAAGATCTGTTAAAGAATTACAAAAAGCGATTCCTTTATAAATATTGCGCAACCAGATGCCAATCATTGGAAAAACAAGATCAACTACCGCATTGGCATTTGCTCCGGGAGTGTTGAAAACACAGATTCCCTTGTTGTTTGCCTCTTGTACTGGAATATTGTTAACTCCAGCTCCCGCACGGGCAACAGCTAATAGTGATGGATATTGGTCAATGTCAACAAGAGAGCTACGAACGAGAATTCCATGAGGATCTTCTTGTTCTGTTGATAAATCATAATTAGATCCGAACAGGTCTAATCCTTCCTGCGCAATTTTATTCATTATTTTAATTCTATAGTCACTCATTTTTATTGAACCTCGCAATATAGAGTTAAAAACTGGATTATTTGCTTATCCAAGAGATACCATTAATATCCCAATAATTGACTTCTATTAATCAATGTATGGGTAAAAGAAAGTTTTTCTGAAAAGTATCGTGTCTAGTCCAATTTTCAAATAGTTATCAATATAGATTTGCTATGAGCGTTCTGTCAATAAATGATCTATCTTTCTTTTTAAAGGATAATACGTTTGGTAGCATTTATGCAGGGATGTAAGTGACAGAGGGCAGAAGACAGAACAGTTTCCTACCTTCAGCAGAAGATAAAACAGGGTAGGGGAGTAAAACAAAAAAACCCCGATACGAATAACTCGTATCGGGGTTTTCTATAAAAGAATTCGGCGACGTCCACCTCTTCCGATGGGTATACATTCCCATGCAGTACCATCGGCGCAGTATAACTTCCGTGTTTGGCAATGGAAACGGGTGGAGCCTCTTCGCTATTGTCACCGAAAAATCAGTTTTAAAGTCCCTCAGCGTTCCATCACGGTCCGATCAGAAATCCGGGAATTGTGATCCGCTTAAGGGTGGGAGAGAATATAGGATGTTCCTCTGGCCCTTTTAAGGAAGTTCTATTTATACAAGATAAATTACAGGTCAGAAAGGTTAGCAGATATCTGAATGGTTCGAACAACTTCCAGGAACCTTGTTTGAGCTAATCAAGTAATTTATACTTTTTCATCCGATATCTCAGGGTGTTCCTTGAAATATTCAGTAAAGCCGCAGCCTTGGATTGGTTACCGCTGCTTTTCTCAAGAGCGGTAATGATCAGTTGTTTTTCTTTGATCTGCAGATCGTATCTTTCTTTAACTCTATTTTCAGGGCTTTTCTGAGAGCGCAAAATCTCCTGGGGAAATTCATTCGGAGATATTTTTTCTGATTCTGAGCAAAGAACAGCGCGTTCGACCACATTGCGAAGTTCTCTTACGTTACCAGGCCAGGAATAGTTAATCAGCTTTTCAATGGCTTCATCGGTAAAGGCTAATCCTTCCTTGTCAGGGTGCTCATCAGCGCAAGTCGAGAGAAAATAACAGGCAAGCTCCTCAATGTCCTCTACTCGTTCTCGTAGCGGCGGCAGGTGAATCTGAAAGATGTTCAGTCGATAATAGAGATCTGACCTGAATAACCCCTCCTGAACCATAGCCTGGATATCACGATTGGTTGCCGAAATAATTTTCACATCGACTGATTGACTCCGGGAAGAGCCAATGGGTGAAATAATCTTTTCCTCTACCGCATGCAACAGCTTGGGTTGCAGGTCAATGGGAAGATCGCCGATTTCGTCGAGAAAGAGGGTGGACCCGTGGGCCTCGACGAAAGAACCTATCCGGTCACCAATGGCGCCGGTAAATGAACCTTTTTTATGACCAAAGAGTTCACTTTCGAGAAGTTCATTTGGAATGGCTGCACAGTTAACACGGGTGAGCTCTTTTTCCTGGTGATGACTGCGAAAATGAATCGCCTGGGCAACAAGGTCCTTGCCGGTACCGGATTCACCGGTAACCATAACCGAGATTCGGGATAGAGCTACCCGGTCGATATCTTTATAAATCTGTTGGATGGCAGTTGAAGAGCCGATAATGGGGAACGGTTCCTCAACTATTTCAGTTTGGATCTCATCATGATCGATTGTTGATACAGAGGCAGCATGATTGACGATATCAACGACCCGGCTGTTATCAAATGGTTTTGTCAGATAGTCAAAAGCTCCCTGTTTCATGGCAAAAACAGCCATATCGATGGTTCCGTGGGCTGTCATAATGATGAGCGGTGCCGCCTGGTTGTCTTTCACCTTTAACTCAAGGAGTTGCATACCGTCGAGTCCGGGCATGATGATATCTGTCAGGACCACATGAGGATTAAATGACTTCCAGGTTGTGATGCCCTGCAATCCGTCATCAGCCGTCTCAACAATATAGTTGTTCTCCTCAAGCAGAAGTTTCAGAAGCCGCTGCATCTTTTTTTCATCTTCAATGATTAAGATTCGTTTTTTCTTCATGACGCCTGTTCATATTTGCATAAGGATTTCTCGGCAGCCATATTTTAACTGTGACACCCTTGCTGCCAATAGTATTTGCTACTTCAAAGGTTCCATTATGGGCACCGATAATCTGGCTGCAGATGGGCAGTCCCAGGCCGATACCTTTCTCCTTTGTTGTAAAGAATTTCTCAAAAATCTTTTCGCAGAGTTCAGGAGAAATGCCGGGACCATTATCTTGAAAGAAGAGGGTAACCCCCTTATTGTCAGGATCGGCCACTGCGTTAATTGTAATCTCTCCACCACTGGTCATGCCCTCTTCGCTGTTTCTTAAGATGTTCATGAAAACCTGTTCGAGTTGATTTTTATCGGCATGAATAATGGTCTTAGCGGGTGGACAATGAAAGCTGATTGCAACTGAGCTATTATGATCATCGGAATGTTTCCAATGATTGAGGCATGAATCGATCTCTTTTCTAATATCAATTTTCTGTATTTTGGGCGGTTTGTAACGGGCAAGGTTCATCATGTTATTGATGGTCAGATTGAGGGTGTCGACTTCCTCAACAATATAATCCAACAACTCTTGCTGAGTTTTTTCATCCCTTGTTGCCTTGTTCAGGTATTGGGCTGAACTTTTAATAATAGACAATGGATTTTTTATTTCATGGGCCAGTATTGTCGTCATTTCACCAATGGCTGCCATTTTTTCAGCCTGGATAACCTTGCCGAACATATTTTGGATCTGCTTTTTACTCTTAAGAAGGGATTCGTAATGTAGAGAGTTTTCAAGGGAAATGGTGATTTGATTGGCAAGAACAGAAAGAGCATGGATCTCCTGGGTCGCAAAAAACCCACCTTTATCCTTTGATCCCAGACAGAGAAGACCATGGAGAGATGAACCGCTTTTCAGGGCGAAGACAATGACATATCCGTTATCGTGTAGTTCTTTTAAGTCGTTGTTCAGTTCAGGATTGTCACTGTCCGGTTGACAGGGAAAATAATTATTTTTTGACTCCAGCCTGGAAACAAGTGGTGATGTTGACCATGGACGCCTGCCGAAACGCAGATGCTCCGGATACAACCTGCTCTTTTTGCCCTCAAGTATCAGCAGGCAGGCACGCTGCAGGTTAAAGGCCTGGGGCATTTCATCGACGATTAAATTAATCAGTTCCGGCATTTGAATAACTTTGGTGACCTTTGTGGAAAAATCATGGAGAGTCGCCTGGTAGTTCTGGAGATCACGAAAGAAAATTCTATCAACAATAGCCTGCATTCTTTGTTTTAAGGGATTAAAGACAACAACCATAATCAGCAGATAGATCAGGATGAGCTGCTGAGAAAGAAGAGCGCTGGTCTCTTCAATGGGTTTTAACAGAGTCAATAATCCGGAATAGGAGACCAGCAGGAGAGCAAAGAGAGTCGTGTAAGTGATGGAGCGGCTGAGAAACCAATCGACATCCAGCAGTCGGTAGCGGATCATTGCCAGAAAGAGGGTCAGTGGAATGAGTGTTCCTGTAAAGATGACAACCCGAAAGCTGATGAGAGGCGCATTGAGCAGAATTGAAGGGAGTAGATAAAGAAAAAGATAACAGCTGATTCCTGTGAACCCGCCGATAACCAGCAACTTCATCTGGTTTCTGGCAATTGGATTGTCTGTCAGAACCCGGTAGTCATTGAGGTGTTTTATCCAGCTGCCAATGATGATGAGTGGTACACACCAAACTCTCAACCGTTGAAGCACCCCAAAGAATTCAGAAGAGAAACCGGCCACCAGCAGAGAACCGACGATAGCGACCAAGGGTGGGATTATATAAATCAGGCTAATAATGAACGGTTTATCAGTAAAAAATGCCCGCTCGACCGGAAATCGTAGACAGAAATGAGCCCATGAACTGAATGCCAGCCAACTGATGATTGTCAGTGTGAAAAATTTAAATGACTGCAGACCGGGTTCGATGATTCCCAGGTGAGTGGGGAAATCATTAATTATAATCAGTGAAAAGAGAAAGAAGGTCATCATGAATAGCCAGGATGGCTGCTCGCTTGAGGCAAGAAGGAGGGAAATTGAGCCGAGAATGACCATGGTTGAGGCCAGAAAAAGATGAGGACCAAGCTCTTGAATAAATCCCAGTAAAGACAATCGAGCGTATTTGAGCGTTATGGTATGGCGTTGATCGTTCCTGATAAAGGTGATGGTATCGGAAGGTTGATGTCTTCCAGGTGAGAGCAGATAGCTCAGGATCTGAGAATAGTTGAGACCTCCTGCCTGAATGATTCTGTCCCCTTCCTGCAACGTATTGAGGTCATTATCGACTTTAGAGACAAGAAAGGAATCCTGAATCGCCTCAACCCTGAAACCGGAAGATCCTTTCTCTATGGCTTGCCAGGATAATCCTCCAACCCAGAGAGAATAGACAAAAAGACAAAGAAACAACAGAACCGTTTTTGAGGGATTCTCCCTTAACGCTGTTGATAATCCAGACGGGAGCTTATTTGTCAGACGATCAGTCATCTTGATCACAGGATGTGGAGGGGGCTGCTCATAACAATCATGGGTGCAACATCTGATTTTCCTGTCTATCGAGTCGGGAGAGGTGTAGAGCATTGCGCCTCTGTTTCAATGAGCAGCATGACTGCACTGGTGATCTGGCCCAAAACCACAGAAAACTCAGTGAACACAACCTCATTACTAATAAATTACATGTTATTCCAGGAGATTACAATTCAATATTTCTCACTGGATTCTGTTTGTGATAATTCATAAAACTATTTCTCATAAATGAAGTGTGCTTGATTGCACAAGTACGTTACACAGAATGTTGCTACCGGAAATGGTCGGTTGAATCCAGTTCCTGACGAAACTCTGCCACACTGTTCGATTGTCCAGGTTTACCAGTACGGTAAAATGCTACGTGCAAATAGCATGACTGAAAGAACATTGAAGTGTGTTTTGTGATTAAACGATCTGCCTTTACAATCAACAACTTGTCTAGCTGGCTGAGTTTACGTAAAATTATTGTAAAAGTATTGGGCTGATGAAAGCGCAGTTATTAGATCTGACCATGGATAATCAGCTGATTATTTAGCTCAATTCATTCATTTGCATTGGTGAAGTGCTTCATATGCACCAACCGTTGGTGCATATGAAGCAGAATCGTGTTGAGGGATATTGACCAAAGAAAACTGAGCAGTCTTATTTTGTTGATTTATAAAAAAGAAACGGTTGCTGTTCTCTTTGGCATTGTCTTTGCAAGATTGATAGTAAGCAATGAAATTTTATTGTCCATTCACACAGGTCAGGGAGGGAAGCCATGGCCATCTATCTCCTTGAGGATAGAATCCTTTTTGATGCAGCAGGACCAGGTGACACCGATATTGCTGATGAGGCGAATCAGGCAGGTGAGACCCCAATAGAAGCTGAGTCGAATCAGTCGGAGTCACCTGCTGCGGACGATAAGAATGATGAACAGCAGGGTGTACCCGCAAAGGCTTCCGATCAGGATTCTCAGGCAAATGGTCAAGGTGAAGATCGATCTTCAACCGATGGACAATCCAATGACAAAGACCAGTCCAATGAACAGTCAGCTCAAGAGTCAACCGAACCTGAAAGTAAAACTTCATCCGAAGAGGATGAGCAGGGCGCAGCCGACCCTGATGAGACAGTGGAAGAGTCGGCTGCTGAGAGTGAAACCAAATCTGATTCCGGTGTCGATACCGATAATTCTGTACAAACAGATGATGAGCAGGGTGAGGAAAGGGTAGAGATTATATTCATCAGCGACTCGCTAACTGACAAAGAGACACTTCTGGAAGAGTTTGACCAGGAGATTGAGGTTGTTGTCGTTGACTCTTCTGAAAGCGGCCTGGGTGTGATTGGTGAAACATTGGCAGGCCGTAAGAATATAGAGGCTGTCCATATTTTTTCCCATGGCGGTGATGGTCACTTTATCCTGGGCAGCGATGTGATCGACCGTGCTTCCCTGGAAAAGAACAGTGAACTGTTTGCTTGCTGGGCTCAGTCGATTGCAAAAGACGGAGATATCAATCTTTATGGTTGTAAAATAGCCGAAACTGAGATGGGCAAACAGTTTGTCGATAAACTGGCCCAAACAACCGGGGCTGATGTGGCTGCCTCCATTAATAACACCGGGTCACCCTCAAAAGGCGGTGACTGGCAGCTTGAGTATGCCAATGGAGTCATATCATCCGGGCTGAATTTTGATGATGCGCCAACCGTATCACTGCTGGCGACCATAACTGTCGATACCTTGGTAGATGAAAATGACGATTCCATAACCGATGGCGATATCTCCCTGCGGGATGCCATCTTAAGCGCCACATCAGGTGATACCATCAACTTTTCCGTTGCCGGGTCCATTACCATCGATTCGTCCCTGGGAGAGATGAGTATCTACAAGAATCTGACGATTAACGGGGCCAACCAGATCACTATAAACGGTAATGATAGTGGAACAAAGAGCAGGATATTCAATATCAGCGACGGCAATGACAGTAACCACCTGGATGTTTCACTTATCGGGTTAACCCTGGAAAATGGTGAAGCCGGGGCCGGCGGTGCAGTCTACTGCATGGAAAACTTGACGGTTACCAATTGTGAGTTTTCAGTTAATACAGCTACCTACAGTGGTGGTGCGGTGTGTGCCAATAATAATAACGGTGGCACGAACACCACCATCACCAACAGCACATTTACTGGAAACAATGGCCAGTGGGGTGGTGCTGTAGCGGTACGACCAGTTAATGGGACGGCAACCATCACTGACTGCACTTTTACTGGCAATACCGCATCAGATGAGGGTGGAGGACTTAATTCATTTGTTGGCAGTAACGGAACGATAACTGTTGATAACACAACTTTTTCCAATAACACCGCAACAAATGACGGTGGTGGTCTATGGATTGACAATAGACTCGGTGGCACAGCCAATATTGTCAATAACTCAAGTTTTTCAAACAACTCGGCGGCAAATGGTGGAGGTGCAACGATTGAGACACGTGAAGGTGGTATAACTTCCATTTCCGACACAACCTTCACCTCCAATACAACAACCACTGGTTTTGGTGCAGGCCTCTATTGCTGGGTTTCCAGTGGTGGCTCGACGTCTGTCAATAACGCCACTTTTGCCAGTAACACGGCATCCAGCAACGGTGGCGGCCTGGTCGCATCGGTCACCGGTGTTGGCACCTCTTTTTCACTCAATAACTCCGACTTCACAAATAACAGCTCAACGAACAGCTATGGCGGTGGTATGAATATCGGCGCTTCCGACAGCGCAACAGTCACCGTTCAAACGATTACCGCAACAAATAACAATGCAAGCAGCAGCGGTGGCGGAGCCTATATCGGAGCGAACACCAGCGGTGCAGTGACCATCAATGGGTTCACCTCTACTGGTAACAGCGCCACAGACGGTGCCGGCGCTCATATCTGGGCGTACAATGGAGCGACAAACACAATCAGCGGCTCATCTTTTTCCAATAACACGGCCTCTGATGATGCCGGCGGCATCTATGCCAGGGCCTGGGACAGCGGAACCACAACCATTGACACCACAACCTTCACCTCAAACAGTGCAGTCAATCGAGGCGGTGCTGTTTTTGCCTACAGTTACCACAGCACTGCCGGGCACGGTACGCTGAATGTCACCGATCCCACCTTTACCAGTAACACGGCTAACTACGGGGGCGGTTTGTACAGTTATGCCAGACATGAATCCACTCAGACACTCAGTGATGCAGAGTTTCTCAACAATACCGGCAACAATCAGGGTGGCGGTCTGTATGTATACGGCAGAGACGATGCAGTCGTCACGGTTGGAAATAATTCTACTTTCACTACCAACAGTGCCAATAATGCAGGCGGTGGTGCTCACGTTAATGCAAATAACAATTCGCAAATCACTTTTAACGCAACTGCCTTTACAGGAAATACAAGTAATAGTATCGGCGGCGGTATGAATATCAGGGCTAACGACAGTGCAACATTAACTCTTAATACTGTTACTCTGACAAATAATAGTGCATCAACCAGCGGTGGAGGGATGTTTGTCAGAGCAAATACTGCTGGAGTGTTAACCATTAATGACGTCACCTTTACCGGGAATGATGCCCAGTGGGGAGGAGCTGTATACCTCAATGCCGACAATACCGGGCCAGTAAATATAACCGATTCTACCTTTTCAACGAATACGGCAACATCAGGCGGTGGTTTGCATGTCCATATCAGCAATGGTGCGACACTAAATCTCAACACTGATACTCTAACAAGTAATAGTGCATCAACCAGCGGTGGCGGCATATATGCTGAAGTGTACACAGGTGGAGTGTTAACTGTTGATGGCACTAACACTTTTACCGGAAATGATGCTCAATGGGGAGGAGCTGCATACGTCAATGCTTACAATAATGGGGTAGTAAGTATTACCAACCCAATATTCTCTACGAATACGGCAACGTCTGGCGGCGGTATGTTTTTTGATATTGAGAACAGTGCGTCAGTAACTGTTAATGCTGCTACTCTGACAAATAATAGTGCAACAGGCAGCGGTGGCGGGATATATGCTGAAGTGTACACAGGTGGAGTGTTAACCATTGATGGTGCCACAACCTTTACCGGAAATGATGCTCAGTGGGGAGGAGGCACATCTGTCAGCGCTGAAACTAATGGGGTGATAACCATTTCCGACTCAACGTTTGTAACAAATACAGCAACCGGTGGCGGCGGTTTGAATACTATTAGTGGTAATAACGGAACAATCACTATTGATAACACATCTTTTTCCACGAATACGGCAACCGGTAGTGGAGGAGGGTTCCGGGCCAATTCCAAAGACGGCGGCATACTGAATATAATAAATAATTCAGAATTTGTTGGTAATACCGCCGCTAGTTTTGGCGGTGGTATTTATGTTTATACTACCAATGGCGGATCAACAAACATCGATCAATCAACCTTTTTTCAAAACAAAAGCACAGGATCGTCCGGCGGTGGTCTCTGTGCAGATTTCTCAGGGAATGGAACGGTGACAGTCGATAACTCCAGCTTCACCGAAAACAGCGCAAACGTATCCGGTGGCGGTATCTATTTCTACTCGTCCAACAGCGGCACCGGTACTGCCTCGAACTCAACGTTTACCAAAAACAGTGCTAACAGTTTTGGAGGAGGTTTATATGGCAAGGGTGAAAATAGCAGTAACATCAACATCAATACCAGTACATTTGATGAAAATACAGCCGATTCGGGCGGTGGTGTCTGTATCGATGTGGCCAGCAGCAGTATAGCCAAGATCGATGGTTCCACACTGAAGGACAATCAGGCCGTTTCATTTGGTGGAGGTGTTTATGCCTATACGGTGACTGCTACCGTGATGGTTCAGAATTCGACCTTGTCGGCAAACAGTGGTGATCGGGGCGGTGGTATATGCACCGATGCCCGTTCCAGCGGGACAATCAATCTGACCAATTCCACCGTTGCTTTTAATACGGCAACTACCACAGGAGGCGGTGTCTATGTCTATGCCGAAACCGGTGGAATTAATAGGATCCGTTCATCCATTATCGGTAACAACAGTGTTGGTGCGAATAAGGACGATTTGTTTGACAATTCCACCACCCTGGCTGTTGATTATTCGCTGATTGAATCCGGAAACGGTCATAGTGTGGTCAACGGCACGAACATCGTCGGCCAGGATCCTCTGCTTGGTGCGCTGGCCAATAACGGTGGTCCGACACAGACGCATGCACTGCTGGCAGGCAGTCCGGCTCTTGACGCCGGTTCCAATCCCTATGGATTGGCCACTGACCAGCGGGGAGCAGGTTTCCCAAGGGACAACGGCACAGGTGTTGATATGGGTGCATATGAAGATCCCAACGGCCGTCCGCCTGCTGCTGCCGGAGGTGCTGACTCTGGCAGTCAGAACGGTCCTGTAAATGGTAATAACCAGAACCCACCTGGAGTACCGCCAGGAGACAATCCAAAACAGCAGACTTGGATCCATGTTTTTCCTACTGGTGACTTTAAAATTGGCAGTTCCTTCAATGTTCAACTGCAACCAGGCGGAATAGGCGGAGGGAAGATACCTGCCGGTAATAGCTGGTTGGATGATTTCCTTGCTGATCTTGGTGGTGTTAAAAGCAGCAGTCTTCCAGGTGGGGCGGCAGTCGAGGATATCAATATTTATAATGTTGATCCTCTTTTTATAGATTGGCTGGCTGAGATCGGTATGAGCGGAAAATCAGAGGTGATCGTTGATCTTGAAGAGTTTTATAAAATGTTAACCGGGGAGTCTGGTGTACCAACTTCACCGGGGGGTGGAAAGCTGCCTGGTGGCCCATTGTTCAATCAACTCCAGCTGAAAATTGAGGTTCTCCCGCAAGATCAGTCTCCGCCGATACCCGGTGGCAGCCAACAACCAGGTCCTCCTGCTGGGAGTCAACCTCCTTCTCCCCCAACCGGAGGTCAGCCGCAGATCACAATCCCCGGTGGCGGTAAAACCGAGCCTGAGCCGCCGCAGTTCCAGATTCCTGGTAAGACCGAGCCTGGTACTCCACCAGCCTCAGGCGGCAAACTTCCCAGTCCGGCTGTTGGACAGCAATTTCAACAAC
>CAZMFP010000047.1:0-24232 GCA_964565605.1 uncultured Desulfocapsaceae bacterium
ACCCTATACCATATCAGCAACTTAAGCTTGCTGAGGAATGTTGGTAATCAGATATTCTTTATTTCAGAGGTGAATACCCGGGTCAACTGAACCTTGTGAATGACACTGTGAATCCCTGTGAACTGCCAAATTCATTTATGAAAAATCAGAAAAAGGTTTGTGTTAGTTGGCAAATAAACAATTTGATGGTGTTTGCGTGGATTGTCAGGTGCCCGTTATGAATGGCTATGAAGCCACCCGAAAATTTCGTGACCAGGAAAATTTAGGGATTTACCCATTATTGGCATGACAAGCAGATGCGATGATATGAGATAGGGAGAAAGTGCTGGAGGTCGGCCTGAATGACTATATAGCCAAGACAATCAATCCAGATGTAGAGCGTATCACGATGGCACAGTGGATTACCCCCGCAAGTCGTTGAAGAACGTCATGAAACTTTCCGGGAACAGTCAATCTAATTGATGTTTACAAAGCCATCACCTCTTCTCTGACAAGACTTGTCTCAGAGGCCGAAAATCCCAAAAATCAGATTCCTTAAAACTGGATTTATCCCCTTTAAGGGTTCCCGCAAAACTGTAAAACTCCACATCGGCCTTATAAGCTTGACTACTCCCTCCGTCATTTGGATAGGCTTTGACGTCAACCATTTCAGAATAAAAGGCTAGAAGTTTGTCGACTTTTTCTTTTTTCAAGTTCGGCAGTAAATTGTATTTGGCGCGTGCCTCAAGAACATATTCTGGAGACCGGTTGATTTTTCTCCACACATAGAGCAGCTCTTCAATCAATATTTTTATCTCTTCAGCACGTTCGGTAATAAATGTTTGGTTGGCATATAACGCTTCATCGGAGGCATTGATATCCGTCATCGGCAGTACCTTAAAATGACCCTTTTTACTGTTTAACAGCATATTTCGCCGTTCCGTATCAACAACCGTTGCCTTTATCTGCCTTCTCAACATTGCCTTGGCGCGTACTCCTGAACCGGGGATATACTTCATTTCCTTATAGCTGATACCATTGTTCTTGGCTAACATGTTCATAACAGCTTCGGTGCCGGAACCCGCTCCATGGGTGTACATCACAATTCCGTCAAGATCTTTCCATTCTTTTAAATAATCAGCATTTACAACAGGATAGAAACGCAAGGTGTTGAGTTGGTAAAACATTCGTATTGGTGCCTTGGTTTTTTGAACCAATCTATATGGGGTTCCCATTCCAATATCAGCCTGCCCATTGGCAATAGCCTGAGCGGTAATGCCTTCAGATTGAAGGTAGCTAATCTGAATATCAAGCCCACGTTCTTTTGCACGTTCAAGGGCGATCAGAGTGTTTAACATGTCAAGTCCGGGCAGATCATCTAAGGCAATCCGAATGGTGTCCTTTTGTTCTGCTGAAAGAGACAAAGGAAAAACAAAAAGGGCTGTTATTAACAACCTGACCAGCCATACTGTCTTCTTATTTATCATTATGCACCCCTCCTATTGAATAAATAATGCTGCGTTGACACCTTGCCGTTGCCGATAGAAAATCCACTTTCACCTGTCCACCCTGACAGTGCCGTACAACATGCATCTTTTCTCAAATGTTATTCTTAAATCGTATCAAAATAAATTCCTTTATAACAGAATAAATTTTCTTAATAAGTGGTGAATTGCGTGCTATCATATTAGTACCCTTCTTGCAGACTTTTCTTAGCAAGATTAACTGAAATCATATTTCATGGAAAAGTGATGAAAACCTCTCTTCGATATAAGTTTTCACTCACCTTGATCTTTGGTGCATTGATACTCATCATATCCACCTCACTCGTATCCCATTATACTTTAGTGAAAAGGCTGAAAAATCAGCTTGTTGAACACGGAGAGCTGCTGAGTCTCACCATTGCTGAATCTGTACAGACGGTCGATAGTTACGACCAGATGCGTTTTTATCTCGAATCTCTCACCCACGAAACATCAGGTCTTTACGGTATTACCCTGGCTACCAAAAACCCTTTCATTATCTGGGCGTCGAGCTTTCACCCTGGTGGAGATAGCGATCGTTTTACTTCGGAAATGCTGGCCGCAGTGAAAACAAGCAGTGAACACGGTGTTTTTGGCCGTTTTTTCTATGATAGTGGTGATCTGGTTATCTTAAGACCGGTGGGTGGTTTTTTTACTGCCAGGAAAACAGAGCATACTGTTCAACAGATAAAGGGAAAATACCCTGCGGAGCTCATTCCAGACTCAGTGTACTCTCTTAAGGCTGAAAGTTTTGATGGTGTTTTATATCTGCGCTTTGATTGGAACGAGACCAAAAAAGCAGCTCAAAATGAAGCAATACGCCATATACTCATCGCCATAACTGGAACAGTGTTGATGCTTGTTCTTTCGTTGACTTTTCTAAATTGGTTTGTCCTGAAGCCGGTTAGTGCCATTTCGAACTTGGCAATTAAATATCGTAAGGGTGCATTGGGGATACGCTTGACCGAGCTGAAAAAAGATGAAATAGGAGAGCTTGGCAACACTCTCAACAGAATGTTGGATCAAATAGAGGAGAACGAACAGAGATTCCGCAGCCTGTATGAGTTATTACCGGATCCGGCCTGGATAATTGATAACAATGTTTTTGTTGAGTGTAACCAGGCAGCTGTTACCATGCTGGGCTACAAAACAAAAGAAGAATTGCTCAACAGCCACCCTTCCAGATTTGCCCCTGAAGAGCAGCCTGATGGTGAAAAATCATTCGATAAGACAGAACGGATGATAGCGTTGGCCAAAGAGAAGGGGATTTGTCGATATGAATGGGTCGTTACTCATGCAAATGGGATTGATTTTATCATCGAAGTTACCCTGGCAAATATTATTCTGAGTGGCAAACCTGTTATCTATTGCGTTTGGCGTAATATCACTCAGATAAAGCAGCTACATGATCAGCTTGAGCAACACCAGGCCCAGCTCGAGAAACTGGTTGCTGACCGCACCAGGGAACTGGAAAAGGCCAAGGAAGAGGCGGAAGTGGCAAATATTGCCAAAAGCACATTCCTGGCCAATATGAGTCATGAAATCCGCACTCCGATGAATGCTATTATTGGTATGACCCATCTTGCCCTTCAAACTGAGCTGGACGATAAACAGAAGAACTTTATTGTAAAAGCACATGGTTCTGCAGAAAACCTACTTGGCATATTGAATGATATTCTTGATTTTTCCAAGATCGAGGCTGGAAAACTGAAAATGGAACAGGTTGATTTCCAACTGCCGGCTGTGGTTCGCAATATGGTGAATCTTGTCAATTTGACAGCCCGGGAAAAAGCTGTACAGCTGTCGATAAAAATTGAACAGGATGTCCCTCGTAATCTTGTGGGAGATCCGTTGCGAATCACCCAGGTTATTACCAATCTGGTGAATAACGCCATCAAGTTCAGTCATCAGGGTGATACGGTCAAAGTGATGGTTGCGCTAAAAAGTGAAAAAGAAGATGAGGTGGTCCTGGAATTTTCAGTAGAGGACGCCGGTGTCGGCATGTCGAAGAAACAGATGGATAAACTTTTCAAACCTTTCAGTCAGGCGGATAGCTCAACAACTCGCAAATATGGTGGAACTGGTCTTGGCCTTGTTATTTCGCAGGAAATTGTTCACATGATGGGTGGTGAGATCTGGGTTGAGAGTGAGCTCGGCAAGGGAAGTATCTTCCATTTCATTGTACATCTGAAGAAACAGAAGGACACCCCGGTTCAAATTGAGAAAACAGAAGGTCACGATGCAAACAAGCCCACCTCTAGTTTGCGGGGAACATCAATTCTGCTGGTTGAAGATAATGAGCTGAACCAGGAGCTGGCTTATGAACTGCTCGTCAATAAAGGGATGCGTGTTGAAATTGCCGCCAACGGCGAGCTGGCACTGGAAGCACTGAGGAAGAAAAGATTCGATGCTGTTTTAATGGACTGTATGATGCCGGTTATGGATGGTTATGAGGCCACCAGACAGATACGGAAGCAGGAGATATTCAGAGAGTTGCCGATACTAGCCATGACGGCAAATACCATGAAAGGGGACAGGGAGAAGGTGCTTGCTGCCGGTATGAATGATCACATCTCCAAACCGATTGACCCTGATGTGATGTTTGAAACCATAGCTAAATGGATCAAGGTAAAGAAAGACTAATTTATAACACTCACTTCTCCACTTACTCCCAAATATTCATAAGTACTTTTCTTTCAATGCTCAAATACCCAGGAAAAAGCTGTGCAATATTATGATCTTGACCAGGTAAGTGGTAGCTTGTTGTAAATTTAGTCAATAACAGGTCTTAAGGAAAATATTGATGAATAACCCTGGTTTCGTTTGATTTCCCCTGTTGTATTATCACATAGAGAGTGCATCCCTAAAAAAAACCGCCTGAAGAAATCGAAAACATTTCTTCAGGCGGGCTCACAGGTTTGTATCCGTCACCTGTGGCAACGGATACAATATAACATCCAGGCAACTAGTCTATTTCAAACTCCAGCTGCTTTTTGACGCTGTAGATGACATCTCCCTTGCTGCCTTTGATGTAGTACAGGAGCTTGACCTCGATCTCCACCTCTTCGGTTTCGGTTGTGAAGTTCATGAGGAATTTCTCCTGACGTCTTTCCATCGGTTTCAAGGTCAGATCAATGATTTCCTTGATCTGCCAGGCACCGTAGCGCATGTCGCCTTCGGTATCCACACCGATTTCAAAATAGGTTTTCTGGTCATTAAATAATACTTTTCCATCTGCATCTTTTGCGGTCGCTTCCAGGACCACTTTTCCTGACCAGAGTCAGCCGTCAGGGATTCGATGGCCGGCCTTATTTTCAACAGTTGCTGTCACCAGCGCACTGGGTACCCAGGCTTTTTTGTTCTTTACTCCGGGAATTTTGCCTGGCAGGTGACGATATGGCGCGATATTAACATCAAGACCGAGACCCTCTTTGACAATCTCAAGATCGTGCCCACCGGGAAAGGTATGTCCCCGATCTTTCGCTTTCATATGGCAGTCCTGACAGGTCTGGGTGCCGCCTTTGACATTGTAATCGTGCATGTAGCTGCCGGACAGAGTGTTACACTGAATTGTTTCACCATCCGGGGCCGTATAGACACCATGACACTGCATACAGAAGACGGAACGCTTCATTTCAGGTGACTGTATGGTCTCATGGTCATCCGTATCCACATCGTTGACAGCGTATACCGCGCCATGCACAGGCTTACCCCGCAGGCCTTTTGCCGTAGCGGAGGCCTTGATATTATGACAGGCGGTACAGCCCACGTTGAGTTTCGCCAGTTGTTTCTTGGCCGCATCCGATTCAGGGGTTCCTTTTTTGGCGTGGGCGGTTACGATCATGTTGCCGATTTCAACGGCCAGTTTTTCTGAAGCGAAGGCAATAGCTGGGGCATGGCAGTCCAGACACTTCATAAGTTGTGCCTTGGTCATGGGAGTCTTCCACTCCTTTTCCAAACCGATCTTGATGAAATTGTGAATGCCTCCAAGCGATGTGTTAATCGCGTTGGAGTGGTAGGATTTTTCCCACTGTTCCCACTGGTCTTCGTGACATTCGGCACATGCTTTATCGTCAAACATGTCGACCAGCTCATCTATTGTATTCGCCTCTTTCATTTTCTTGGCATGATCGGAGGCGAGTGCCTGACTAACGAAAAATACAGTTCCGACCAGAAGGGCGACACTGAAAATAGTCGTGTAACGTTTCATTTTTTCTCCTCTATTGAATGCCGGAGAATTGTTCCTCCAGCCGATTGCAATAATGTTTCCCGCAAGTATACTCGATATTTTTACCTCCCGTTTTGTTCCGCAAAACTCATATGTGGCCGAACTTGCTGTCGAATTGCGGTAATCAACCGGCCTGACCGTTTGTGCTACACTGTGGTATTTTCTATCATGCCGGTTTTTCTCCCTCAGATCAATGTGGCAAATTGTCGCACCTTATGCTTGTCAGATCTTCAGCGCATTATTGGAAATGTTTGTAATATATTGATACAGCATGACATTTTCCTCATTTCAATGGATTGGCTGGTTGTGTTGTCTCGAAAATGAAGTTGACATGGTCGTGAGGCGTCCCGTATAGTTTTTATCAGTCAGACCAATCAAACATCATCATCATTACACAAGGGAGCCCATATGAACAGAAAAGCTAAAATAACCATCTTGACCCTCATCATAAGTATTTCAGTAGCTGGAGCCGTAATTGCCGGTACCGTAAAATGCGTCATTGATTCAATTGATGGAGAAACGGTGACCATGACCTGTAAAAAAAGTGATAAGCTCAAAGAAGGGCAGAAAGTAAAGGTGAAGCCCGTTAAGAAGAAAGCAATCGAAGGGTGTTAACAGGAGAGTTACCTAATACTAGAACTAGAGTTGATCGTAAAAGGGTGTTATCCACCGTGTGGTGGATAACACCCTTTCTTTTTCGAGCTAATTTCCACAGGACTTTTAATAACGGTCAGCTCGACAATGAAAGGTAAAATCTCCGGAATACTGATTGTCAATCATTGATAATGAGGTGTGTAAATGATGGTATTGGATAAACAGATGCCCTATAATTAAAATAGAATTTAGAAAGATAGAAGCTATTAACTGATGTTGATTGGACATTTTCTTTGCCGTTAAAAAAGGAGAACGTGATGAGTAATCATGAAAGTCAGGATGACATTAGCAGCAAAGCAAAAGAAGCAGCTCGTGCTGCGGTTGAAAAAGGAGAGAACATTCACGGGGCTGTTCGGGATGTCACCTTGAAAGCTCTAAGAGAAGGACAACTCGAAGTAAGGAAAATACAAGAGATTGTCCATTCAGTGCTGCAAGGTGCCAGTGACGGCGCGAAAAAGGATGCCTCACGGGCCGAAGAATCATTACGGGAGACAATGGATGGTGTGGATGAAGCACTGGAAATGTCGGCAATGGCTTCAAAGCTGGCCATTGAAGAAGCAGCTGGTAATGTCAAGGAGTTTGGTGAGAAGGATCTTAAAAGGGCACTGGACGACCTGCTCACACTGGAGGGCATGTTCCTGGATACTTTGGCCAGTGTGGCAAAAGCTTCAAATGAAACTGCCAGAAAAACGTTGAGTGATTTGGAAAGTCATGCACGAAACAGTGGCACCACTGTTGGCAGGGAGGTGACAAGGATTGTTGAAACATTGTCCAGCAAATTTGGTCAAAGTGTTCGTGAGAAAGCAACTGAAGGTGCCGATACAGCCATGAAGGTCGGTGCGCAGCTGTCATATGCCGCTGCCGGCTTTCTTAAAGGAATTGCCGAGTCTCTTACCAAAACCGATGAAAAGAAGGAACAGCAATGAGTTCCATGCTCTGGGAAACCCTGAGTGCTGCCCGTGACATCGGTCGACTCCACGAGATTACATCCATTCTAATCCGTCACGGTTTCAGTGATATGGTTCGCCGATTGGGCATGGCCAATATCCTGGAGAGTGCCGGAAAAATACTGCGGTGGAAAGAGGCCGGTGAGCTTGCCCAGCTTGACCCGCCTGCAAGAGTGCGTCATGCACTGGAAGAGATGGGTCCAACTTTTATCAAGCTGGGGCAGATTCTTGCCACTCGTATGGATCTGTTTTCTCCTGACTGGATCGCGGAATTTGAAAAATTGCAGGATTCAGCTCCTGTTGTTCCATTTGAACAGATCCAAGAGCAGTTGGAAGAAGACTTAGGTGCCGCACCGGAAGAGGTGTTTTCTAAATTTATTCCAGAGCCGCTGGCAGCAGCTTCCATTGCCCAGGTCCATCGTGCACGTCTGCAAAACGACAATGAAGTGATAGTCAAGGTTCGTCGGCCAGGGATACGACCGACTGTTGAGGCTGATCTGCGGCTTTTGCAACGGTTGGCAAAAGTTGTCGAGGCGGAGTCTGAGGAGATGAGGAGGTACAGACCGCAGGAAGTTGTGCGCCAATTTACCCTGTCTCTGCGTCGCGAGCTGGACCTGGCTGCTGAGTGTCGCAATGCCGAACGGGTGGCGACAAATTTTGCAGACCATCCTGAAATTGTCATTCCAAAGGTGTATTGGCAATGGACCGGAGAGAGAGTAAACGTACAGGAGTTTATCAGTGGTATCCATGGCCGGGATTTGGAAGCTGTAGACTGGGCCGGCCTGGACCGAAAAATTCTTGCTCAGCGCGGAGATCGGGCGATGTTGAAAATGGTCCTGGAAGACGGCTTTTTTCACGCAGATCCGCATCAGGGCAATGTCTTTTATCTGCCGGGAAACCGTATTGCCTTTATTGATTTTGGCATGGTCGGTCGCCTGTCCCATGACCGACGCAGCCAGGTCGTCGATTTACTATATGGAATAGTTGAGAAGGATGTCGGTAGTGTCGTTGAGGTCCTGCTCGATTGGGCTGGGAAAATACAAGTCGATACAGAAGGACTTAAGCTTGAGATCGATCAACTGATCGATCAATATCATAGTGTTCCTCTAAAAGAACTTAATATCAGCACTATATTGACAGATTTGACTACCTTACTGCGTGACTACCAACTGGTACTGCCACCGGACCTTACACTGCTTATAAAATCCTTGATCTCTCTGGAGGGTATGGGATGTCAACTCGATCCTGATTTTGACATGGTATCGGAGATCGGCCCTTTTCTCCACCGAATAAAGATGGGTCGTTATGCCCCGGATGCGCTTGCCCGGCGAGGATGGCGGGCTTTTGCGACCGGCCTTGATATTATTACCGGTTTACCTCAAGATATACGCCACCTGGTGCGTTCAGCCAGGAGCGGTAAGCTTCAGGTTCATGTCGATGTGACAAGATTGCAACATTTTGGGGATCAGTTGGATCGGGCCGCCAGTCGTATCACCATGGGTGTTGTAATAGCTGCCCTGATTGTGGGGTCATCCATTGTTATGACGGTTGAACGCGGTCCTGTGCTTCTTGGATTACCCGTTTTGGGCCTGCTTGGATTCTTAGGCGCAGCGGTAGGGGGGGTATGGCTGTTGATTTCTATTCGGCGCAGTGGACGACATTGACACTCAGGCAGGAGAGGACGACCAAAGTATCTCTAGGCTTGTTGATTTTATCTTATTTCCTTTTTTAATTGAGCCTACACTGTATCTCAGAAGCAAAGCTCTCACAGCTTAAGATTATTTGCCAATCAATGTTTTCCGTGGTTTTCTTGAAGATTCATTCCTTAACCAATAAACTGCCTATATCGTTGTCGAGTTGTCTTCTTTTTGTTGGAAATTTGAAGACCTGATCAAGTGTTTTGTGATCCAAATGTTCTTGGTTTCCTATCCCACGATAAAACAGGAACTGAGCATGATGAATTACTCAAACCCATATCCCAGGTTTTTGACCGCCTTTTCATAATCATCCGGGTAATATTTCTGATCACGACACTGCTGATCAAATTTTAGGCTATTTTGTCTGTGGGCTTCCACTTTGCTGTTGAAATCCTTCTGCAGGGAGGTGTATTTTTCAGCTGTCTCTTTGTAAAGAGCTACCTTTATATTATATACAGAGACGGCATCACTGTTGGTGTGATCAATCGTTTCTTTGTTGCCTTTTAGATAGAAGGCAAGCTGGTCCAGTTCTTGTTTGAGAGAAATGAGTTGAGATCTGGACTTATCAAGGTTGGCGCCGGATGTTTCAATGTCTCGTTTGAGAACAATGCAATCCTCAATCATTTTCCGGGTCAAGGCTCCATGACCATCAGCCGATCTACGATAGACACGTGAAGCACTTTTCTTTTTTCCGGTAAAAAATTCGCCAATTGACGCCCCAGTCGCGTTTTCACTCGGGCAGAAGGAGATAAACAGGATTGGTAAGAGTGGGATGATGAGAAATCTTTTCATGCGTAGGCGGCTCCTTGTATTGCGTGTTACGGTCTTATTAACAATGTCTCTGTTAAAATAGAATATATTCGAGTCCTCATTGGAATAAATAACGGTACGAACAGTAATCTGAATGTTGTTACTCTAAGCGGCATTTCATGACTGATCACAGCGAAAGTTCAGAAAAAGTGTCAATTATGAAAATATTTGATTAAAAAAACAGTAGTTTACCCTGATGTGTTTTGGCGCATTTTTTGTTTCTGTCAGAGTTTACGTTTATCTGTTTGTCAGTATTTGTCTAAAACTTTTGTTGTAGCCGAATAACAAATGATTGATAAATTTGTTTCTGAGTTTTGCTGGTAACCAGATATTGTTCTACCCACTCTTCTTCTTACAGAAAAAAAACTATTTATGCAAAATTGTTCATTGGCATGGCATAATAACTTTTCCAGCCTTGAAGTCTATCTGTTTCCGTTTTCTCTCTGTGATTTATAAAAGTGAGAGGAAAAAGCACGAGCTGGAAAAAGATATCGGTTCATATCACTAATAATGAAATGGAAGGAAAAAACTTGACAAAATGCGACAAGCGTGGCAGTTAGTTGGTAAGCACTAACCAAAATAATTGAAACTATGAGATTAGACACAGAGACAAGACAACAGCAGATTATTCAGGCTGCCATGCTGCTCATCCATCACGGTGGCATACAGAATCTGACGATAAAGAAAATAGCGGCGGAGGTTGGTATATCAGAACAGGCCATCTATCGCCACTTTGACAATAAGCTGGCTATCCTTTCGTCGATCATTGATTATTTTAACAATCAATGCGCCACTGTTTTTGAGAAGATCTCTGGAATAGAAAGCCCTGTGGCCCAGATCATGACGTTCATGGAAGTTCATCTTGAATATTTTGATAAAAATCCGACCACTGCCACAGTTATTTTTTCCGAGGAAATCTTTCAAAACGAATCTTCGCTGGCCCAGAAAGTAAAACAACTTGTAGACACCCGTATTCAGTTCATCACTTCTCTGGTAAAAAAAGGGCAGGATGTCGGTGAAATTTCAACCAAATACCCGGCTGAGGATTTGGTTTTTATGATTTTAGGTTCATTGCGTTTTCTAGTGACAGTATGTCGTTTATCCGGATATTCCTTCAGTCTGAAAGATCGCGGCAAGTCATTAATTGAAAATGTGACGGGTATTATTAAAAGTACTTAAACAAGGGCTTTTCAGGCAGAAAAGCAGATGATGCACAAGTCATGTTAGTTTCCATTAACTAACATGCGAGGTTGGGGTTAGTTGTCATCAACTTATATTGTCGAACAAAAGTTAGTGTGTATAAACTAACTTAAGGGGTGGCGAGACATGATTAATCCTGTATCTGAGAAAAAAATGATGGGGGAGGACGTTGAAATGAACAATCAATATGTGGCCAAATCCTGGACAATCCAGATGAATGAGCGAATCGGGCTGTATGTTTCCCTCATTAAGAGCTATCAAACCGGATTGTTACTGTTAACTGGTCTGACAGGTTATGTGAGCGCCAACTGCCCTGCTATGGCCTGGCAGACCCTATTGGCTCTCGCTTTCAGCCTCTTTCTGGCCATCAGCGGTTCAACCGTTTTAAATATGGTCTATGACCGGGACATTGACGCCAAGATGAATCGGACCGCTGGAAGACCACTTCCATCAGGTAAAATCGGCGTGTTTGAGGCTCTGATTCTAGGCCTCGTTCTCTCAATAGCTGGAGTAGCCTGGTCATTCTTTTTGTCTCCTCTCTATGGCCTGGTTGTTTTTGCCGGTCTTTTTATCGATGTGGTTGTTTATACCATGTGGCTTAAACGACGGACAGCCTGGGCAATCGTCTGGGGAGGTGTCTGTGGCGGTATGCCGATCCTTGCCGGCAGAGTACTGGCTGTAGGGGAAATTGATCCAATTGGTATTTTGTTTGCCCTGGCGATACTCTTATGGATTCCCACTCATATCCTCACATTTAATATTCGAAACCAGTCGGATTACAACAGGGCTGGAATTCCAACATTTTCTCAGAAATACGGTCCGGATAAAACACGAAAAATAATTGCTGCATCATCTATCCTTGCAGCAGTGGCCATTGGTCTTGGAGCAGGAGCGCTTGGCCTGTCCTGGGGCAGTTTGCGGTTGATTGCCGTCATGGCTGTCGGAATAATCGGTTTATCAATTTATTGTGCCTGCAGACCATCTGAAAAACTGAATTTCAGCCTGTTCAAGTGCGCCTCTCTCTACATGATGGGATCAATGATGATCATAACATTTGGAGTCTTATAGAGCGATTAAGACGTTCTATTTTAATTTAGTGTCTGTCCAGAAATGAGGATTTTACTTCTAAATCGAGGCGCAGAGAAAAATTTACCACAGGCATATAAGTGATATTCCGAGGATAAATTTTTCTCTGCAACGAAGAGGTAGGGGGAAAAGACTATTTATGAACGGGCAACTATCTAGCTGCTTCCAGCTAATATAAAGCAAATAGGAGGATGATATGGAAAGTAACTCAAGTGAACTTCAACGAAAAATCATGGCGGTCACAGCAATTGTCGCCGGGTTGTGTATGATGTATGTCTTTCCTGAGCAGGGAATGCGTACCTTGAAAATAGCGCTGGAAAACGTAATGGAGAGATTAATTCCATTCGATCCGGACTTCTATCCTGCCGTTCCAATTTTGGGAACCACGTATAGCGTCTGGATGGTGCTGCTGTATCTATGCGGAGCGGCATGCATCTGTCTGTCCCCAGCTCTGTATAAAGGGAAGGAGTGGGCAAGAGCAATACTGATGGGACTGACAGCCGTACCGGCGGTAGCGGGTATGACCATGCTGATTCCATGGATGGTACTGGTAGTGTCAGATTACTCCAATGGCCCTGTAAAAGGCGTTCTGCCTCCACCGGAAGGCGTTTCAATGATGCCACCTGTATTGTTCACAATGGTGGCAGGCCTGTTGTTCTATTATGTGTTTCTTTTTGCAGATAAGGCCTCCATCAAGCAGAAATTCATTCGCTTTATACCTTATACCTTCCTGGGCATTGTTGCCGGAATGGTATTCATGAATGGTCAACACGGTGTTCGCTATTTCATCTTCCTGCCGGAATATCTCACAGAAACATCATCGTTTTCACCGCTGGGCAATTTTTTCACAAATCTTGATCATTATGATGCTTTGTCTCTCACCAAGATTTCACAGCAGCAGATTGACGCCGGAGAATTAAAGAAAACAGCCGAGGCGATATATGATCCTAATACCCTCGTTCTTCTTCTTGGTGGGTATATGAATTATATCGCATCCTTTTTGATCGTGTTCTCTGTTCCTTTCCTGTGGCTGCGAAAGAAATTCGGTTATTACATCGTTATGACAGCTGCCCTTGCAACCGGTCTGATCGGATTCAACGGTTGGTATGTACGGCATTCTTTTGAGTGGGGTGTAGGCGGTGGTATGTCGATAGCCCTGTTGGTCATGTTTTTCCTTTTCAGAAAGCAGTTTTTCCCAGAAGGAGAGGAAACTGTCTAAGCTTAAGAGTATCAACGTAAACGGTTTAGCGACACAAACGTCCCTGATCATTTATTTCCAGGCAAAAAGATCAGAGATCTCCACTCAATGACTTGGTAAAGATTTTGACACCCCTCCTCACACGTCGAATCTGTCCAATGAAAAGGGGCGTTTGTAGTGGTTCGTACCTGAACGTTCATAAGTAACAGAAGAGTGATTTTTAGAGAAGATGGAGAAAGCAGATGTATCTCTCCCGTTTAACAGCCCTTATTAATTTATGATGAGAAAGAGGGGCGGCGATATGAACAAACGAAGCCATGAATAATAAAAATAAACAGGTCTCTTTTGATGATGAGATGTTGATTCTCGTGGATGACGAAGATGTGGTCATCGGCCATGAGACCAAACAACATTGCCATACGGGAGAAGGAATACCCCACCGGGCCTTTTCCATCTTTGTTTTCAACAATGACAACGAACTATTGCTTCAGAAGCGCAGTGACGAAAAGCCGCTGTGGCCATCTTATTGGTCAAACAGCGTCTGCAGCCATCCACGTAAAGGAGAGAGCTACGATGAGGCTGTAAGACGACGGCTTCTGGATGAGGTTGGGATGCAGCTGCCGGTAGAATTTCTTTTCCAATTTCAATATCAGGCACAATACAAACAGCTGGGTACAGAGAACGAACTCTGCTCTGTTTACGTCGGCAAAAGCGATGATCAGCCAATGATCAATGATCGTGAAATAGCCGACTGGAAATATGTGAGTATTGACAATCTGCAAAATGACATAGATGCCAGACCGGAACAGTATACACCCTGGTTCAGAACAGAATTATCAAGAATCAGAAAGGATTTCATGAACACGATTTATTCCCTCTGACATGCTTCATCGTACAAGGTTGCCAAACTGAACAGCCGCATGGAAGTGTTGATGATGACAAACTATTATCAAGGAACAGGAGTAAGAAATGGATAAGAAAACAGGCAGATTACAATATCTGTTTACAACGACCAAAGGACTGATTTTGCTGAATGTGGCCATCACCTCCATTGTGGTTGCCGTCTTCGGTACCTTATCGGGTCCCATGAAGGAGTGGGGGATTGCGGAAATCACCAGGACTCTTCTTGGTATGGAGATGCACGCCAATGACCGAGAAGGCAGAATCATCATGCTGTACCATGCTATTGCCATCGCTTTCCTCTCTCTGCTTGTCTATATCATCACCGATGTTGTCAAAATGGCAAAAGAGAAGGCGAGAGGGATCAATAACGCCATCACTGTCGGCTATATTCTTGTTGTGGTCTTTGGTCTGGGCTTTGCTTATTGGGGACGCAACTGGGCATTTCACGGCCTTTTTCTTGTGGGCCAAGCCCTGGTCTTTTATGCGGGAGTACTACTTGCCCGCGCCCTGTGGCCTTGGAACAAGGAATATTATGAAGGCAAGGACAGTAAGTATGGCCGCATGAAGTCCGGTTTTCCCCTTGAGCGGGCCGCTTTCTGGGTCATGACGGTGGCGACACTTGGCTCCGCCATATTCGGCGCTGTCACCGGATCATACTGGGGGAACGGCCACGAAACCTTCCTTGGTGAAAACGGTGTTCGTCACGTCTATCATTCCCCCCTGCAGCTTGCCATTATCGGCCACCTGCATATCATGCTGACCCTGATCGGTATTGCCGCCTCTCTTATCATTGGACGTTGGTTCGACTTTAAAGGCATTCTCCATAAGATCTCCATGTGGCTGTTTATACTCGGCACCATCATTATCACTCTCGGTGTCTGGTCTGTTGTTCCTTACCAGATGACCGCTCATGCCATTATTTATGTGGGTGCCGTTTTCTCAATGTCAGGGGCGCTGATGCTGGTGATCTATGGTTTCATTGAGATGATGGGTTTTTTTGGTGAGAAAAAAGAGAAGATCGGTTTTGTCGGCCGGATCAAACGGTTGGTTGCCGATCCGCTCAGGTTTGGTTCGTTATGGCAGATGATCTTTATGAATTTCACAGTCAGTGGTGTTGGGATTTTTATGGCGATTAAGCTAGAGCAAATCTTTCGGGTTATCCCCTTTAGGGAAGAGAGAATTGCGCTCACAGGCCATTGGCATATCCTCTCAGTGCTGACCGGAACCATTATTCTGTTTTATCTGATGAGTGAAGTGTTCCCAATAAAGGGCAAGATAAGAAAAGTGTTTGGTTGGTCGGTTATCATAGGGTCCGATCTCGGCTTTGCCATGATGACTCTTTTTTCTTTAAAACGATTATGGGTTACCGAAGAAAACCAGGAATCACTTGTGAATCTGTATATGCTCTTGACTGATATTGGTCTTGGCCTGACGGAGTTGGTACTTGGTATCTATATGGTCATTGTTCTTATAAGATTTTTTGGCAAAAAACTTGTGGGCATGGCGATGCTCGCCGGTTTGATGGTGATACCGAATATCAGTGAGGCGGCTTATCCCGATGTTGATCCCGGTTCTTTAAAAGCGGAACTGACCGTGGATTCCAGCAGTTGGGTAACCGTGCCGGCCGGACATTTTCTTTCCGGTTTAAACCATCATGACATCAATATTCAGTATGACTTTGATATCATGGTAACAGAAGTGACTACCACCCAGTATGCTGCCTATCTCAACGGTGCTTTTGAGAAAAAGCTGATCTATATAAAAGATAACGTTGTCATGGGATCATATCATGGTGATGAGTTCAATAAAGGCAGGCACGAGGAGCGAATCAATAAAGGAGATTACAAGTATTACAATCTGAAGGGGCAGCGTGCCAGGATCAGTTTTAAGGATGGTCAATTTGTCGTTAAAAAAGGATTTGAATCCTATCCGGTGACCTATGTTTCCTGGATGGGAGCATACGCGTACGCCAAATTCAATAATTATAGGCTGCCTTTGCAGCTTGAATGGGAAAAAGCGGCCCGCGGAACCGATGGCCGGGCGTTTCCTTTCATCCATGAGCCATCACCCCAGAGAGCCAACTATCATCACAGCAAGGATCCGTTTGATAAACTCAACGGTGTGTTACCCGTGGGATTTTATAACGGTAAAACCCATGGAGGTTTTAAAACCATTGACAGCCCCAGCCCATACGGGGCCTATGATATGGCGGGCAATGTCGCTGAGTGGACGGGAGATATCATAAAAGGCACCCACCTGCGGCTGATTTACGGTGGCAGCCAGATGGATTATGACTTTGATCTTCGCCCCTATACGGAAAACAGCAGTGTACCGGAATATACGAGTTTTCAGGTCGGTTTTAGATGCGTGCGTGATTTAAACGGCCCGCCTCCTAAAATCGAAACCCATGGTCATCATTGAGTGTATGGGAGAAGTTCTGTCCAATATGTGACATTCAGACAAAATTTCGTAAATTGTTGTGTTGCTAACTATTAAAAAACCTGCTGTAAACCGAAAATGGCTTCTTGCTCTTTCCGGATTTATCTGGAGCGGTGTGGGGATACTGCTGAACAGCTTTGCCTTCCAATGGCTCAGCTTCTATGAAGGGGCGCCGGTAATGGTGGCACTGGCAACATTGGCAGGGGTTCTTCTTGGCCTTGGCATTGCCTTTTTCGGCTTTAGAAATATAGCAGAAGCCAATATTCAACGTATTTTGAGAATGCCTGTGAGAAGTTGTATTTTCGCGTTCCAAAAATGGCATAGCTATACTCTTGTTGTCGTGATGATGTCGATGGGTCTTTTTCTTCGAAATAGTTCTATTTTACCTTTGCTGGTTCTGGCAACAATGTATATGGGCATTGGTGCGGCCCTTTTTATTTCAAGCATATCCTATTATCGAGCGCTCCTGGATAAGAACTCTCCGGCAGAACAACTGATGCGACGGTCACAGGGAGGTAGAATTGAATAAACCCATTTTACTACAGGCCAATATTGACAAAAGTTCGCTTGCTACCATTCCCATGAAGGGTCCTGCCGCTAACGACAATCGAGTATCGGGAAAAGCTGACCGATACATATGGCCCATCATTTTCTCAATACTGCTGACAGCAGGGATGCTGTTGATCGTCCAGTTCAAAGTTCCCAAGCCCATGCTTTTGCTGGATCGATTTTTCCCAGGTACTGGCTGGCTGGAAATAGTTGTTCTGTCGCTGTATGCCGGCTGGCTTACACCAAAGATATTAAATCCTCTCACATCCGTCAGGTGGAGGGCGATCTTATGGCTCACATTTTCTATTATTTTCTTTAGTCAGCTCACTCTTGGTCTTCTCGGAATGGAAAAATTTCTCATGTCGGGAAAGCTGCATCTGCCGATTCCGGCCCTGATTATCGGCGGTCCACTATACCGGGGTGAAGGGTTTTTCATGCCTATTATGCTTTTGGCAACCCTTCTGGTGATCGGTCCGGCCTGGTGCAGTTATTTCTGCTACATCGGCAGCTGGGATTTCATCGCCAGCAGGCGAAAAAAACGCTCAACCCCGATGCCGGTCTGGCGCCAGCCGGTCCGACTGGTCATTCTTGCTCTGGTGACCATGGCAGCCTACTTACTGGGGAAAAGTGATCTACCTGTTTCATATGTTATCTGGATAGCAGCGTTTTTCGGTTTGGGGGGAATTGCTGTCATGTCACTTGTTTCACCAAAGAAAGGTGTCATGACGCATTGTACGACATATTGTCCGATCGGAGCTGTGGCCAATGTTCTGGGCAAGGTTTCCCCCTTTCGTCTGAAAATCAACGATTCATGTGTGAGCTGTCAGAAGTGCAGTAAAATCTGTCGCTATGACGCCCTGAAGCTAGACGATATTGAGCGCAAGAAGCCGGGGTCATCCTGTACCCTTTGCGGAGACTGTATCTCAAGCTGTAAGAAGGACTCGATTATATACACCTTTGCCGGATTGTCTCCCAGGCTGGCCAGGACACTCTTTGTCGTGCTGGTTGTGAGTTTTCATGCTGTCAGTATAGGAATTGCCCGGATTTAATCATCACTGTTTGAGTGCTGGTGGAATATTGTTGTGTTAAAGAAGGTTGAGCTGAGAAAAAAAGAGAAATGAAAAGACAATTTTTTATTATGGGATCATTGTTCGGGGCCTTGGTTGTTGCCATGGGAGCCTATGGAGCGCATGCCGGCACGCAATATCTCTCTTCCGAGGCCATGGTGACTTTCAACAAGGCAGTACGCTACAATATGTTTCATGCCTTCGCCTTACTGATAACATCACTGGCAATCTATCAATGGCCAAAACAGGAGAAGCTTTTGACGATCAGCGGCTGGTTTTTTACCACAGGTCTGCTCACATTTTCAGGAGGCCTCTACTTGCTTGCTCTTACAAAGATAAATCTTGGGTATATCATTCCTCTTGGAGGTGTTTGCTTTATCTGCGGATGGCTATTACTGGCAGCTGGGGCCTGGTTTGTCGAGGAATAAGTTGCGGAAGACAGCTGGCGGGAACGTTGAATGAGGCGTATTTGGAGAAATATGAGTTGGTCTGCTGGGCCGGGAGTCAATACTTTTTATACAGGGTGCAAGGGTGAGCCCTGGCAGAATAGATTGCAACAATGATGTGGCTATAATTTCCGGACAGTATGTCTATAAAGTAAATAGACTGTTTCATCGGGGAGATATATTAACTGTGGAATGAGAAAAAGGATGCCTGTTTTGAATTCTCAAGCAGTCTGCCTTCCTGTTCTAATCATCTGAAAAGGAGAAGAGATGAACTTATTTGACAGAGCGATCTTGTTAGCAACCGGGTTAGTTGCTATTTATATGATATGGAACTTGCTTGGCAGGCAGAAAAACAGTGAAACAGCCCATGTTTCCAACGTGTATTACATGGTTTCATTTACGGTACTTCTTGTGTCCGGCGTACTCCTGATCCTGTTTGGCTGGAATATTTTAGGCCTTTTAGGTGGTGGCAGTTTAGCAAGCAAGCTTGTTTCAATAGTTGCTACCCTTATTCCTTTCTCATTAGCCATCGGCTTGGTTAAAAGATTTTATCCCGAGCAGGCGACTCTGTACACGGGTGTTCTGGTGGCCGGCCTTGTATTGATTGGCCTTTCAAAGTTTATGGGAATGACTACACTTGCTAAAATCGTCTATCCTGTCTTTCATTCCATAGCCGGTTTAACTATTTTCTTTATTCCCATTGTCGCTGTTCAACAGAAAAAGATGACAGCTGATTTTTATGGGGTAACAGTGGGCGGAACCCTTATTGGCCTCGGCGGCATAGCTCTTGGATTTTTAACCGTCGGTAAACAGCTTCTGTTCTTCTCGCCTGAATTTGTCCTTATGATCCTGGCGCAGTTGCTGTTCTTAACGGCTTTTGGCTATATGTGGGGGTTGGTGAAGGGGCAGCCGATTAAATCTTAATCAGCACTTGCCTATGCGCATTTTCCATCAACTATTTCATCTATGTGCAGCACATAGATGAAATGGTTGATTCCTGTGGGTGTGAACAGATTATGTGCAGCTTGATTGAGGAAATTATTTTTTATAGGGACCGGCGCGCTCATTGTCAGGAACCGGTATTTGGCATCCCTCAACTAACTCAGGCGTAAACGGCGGATCGGCAAGACTTCTGATATGGGAAAGCACATTATTGATATCGTTGTCAGATAAAATATGCTGCCATTGCGGCATTATATGTGAAAAATTGATGGCTCGCCCGCCAAATTTTATCACTCTGAAGAACCGTTCATTCGGAATCCTGTTCATATAGTTGCCGTTGGCGTGGACACGGGGACGAGGGTCGAGCCTCTCTTTTATTGCTCTGTCTCCATCACCTTTCCCCTCAAGACCATGGCAACTGATACAGTATTGCTTATAGATTCTCTGTCCTTTGTCGGCATCTGCGGCAGCCGCACCTGTTGCCGCCATGAGAGTTACCAGCATACTCAGAAGAAGGGTGAGCATCGTGGTTGTCATTCTTATTGTCGGTGTCCGGTTATTCATTGAGATGCCGGTTATTCAGATGTCTTCTGTTTATTTGAATCTGCGGCAGCAAGTCCGCAAGCTGTGCCGTTGCAGCCATTACAGCCTTGCTTTCTCTGGACAATTCCGGCTTGAACAGCCTTATCCATTATGAAATCACGCAGCTGATAATACTGTTGAGTCAGCAGAGCAGCTTTGGCCGGATCGGGATTGTCGGAGGACATTAACGTACGATACTTAATTAATTTCTCATCCAGCTCCTTGCGTAATTCGATGGTGTCCTGCAGAAAGGCCTCGTACTTTTTCTTTGTTTCAGCATCGAGAACTTGATGTTTTTCCTGTCCACCCCGGTTGTTGCATCCTTTTCCACAACCAGTCCCAGTTCCTGCTGGAACTTGAGATTGAGCAACAAGTAATGCGCAGAGAGCCAGAAAGCAGATAAATACTCTTAATCCTGTCATGAAAGTATCCTTTGATCTAACTATGGTTTAATGTGTTTTGTATTGCCAACATAATCTGTAGCAATGACTTGCATCTGTATCGATACCACATTGTGGTTCGTAATTCAATGTCATTTCATGCACAACCAACATTCATGTGGCACGAACTTTGGTAATTCAATGCATTTGAAGTTCCTGAATAAAAAGTGACAGCTCTCCTGTCATTCCTCTGCCTGTATTGGGGAGCACGTCCTGATGGCCCGATCTTCTGCCCAACGATGTAGTTTTCACCTAAAGTATCATAGATGGAAGGTGTAGTCCAATCGATGGTGTTGCCGGCGGAAACCGGTTCTATCCAGAAGCCAGTGGCTCCTGGCTTTTTAACAGTGAGAATGAATGAATCATTTGGCCACCGCCCATTGTTATTGATGGGATGTTGAAGTCCTTGCCATGTATGGTTCGTCTCATTTCATAGAACATGTTGACAATGAATAGTCAGGATTGTAATTTTTGAAAAGGTGTTAAGAGATGTATCATGCTTGGAGATTGCAGGAGATGATTTGTCAAGGGCGGATATGCCTCTCTCAAATCAGGTTAATGTGCCTTCTTATCTGCCGGTTCAATCAACATGAAGAACAAAAAAATACAGGACTGGAACAGGATCATTCTCGACTCAATTGCCGATGGGATTTTCACCATCGATTGTGATCAGAATATTACCTATTTTAATCGTGCGGCGGAAAAGATAACCGGGGTAATGAGTAGGGAAGCCCTGGGAAAAAAATGTTTTGAGGTGCTGAGAGCCGACGCTTCCCAGTGCCAGAAAAAATGTTTTTTAAAAGAGAGTATGACCACCGGCCAGGATACAATCTCCAGGAAAATCAATATTTCCAGAAATGACGGCAAACAGATACCGGTCACCATCAGTACATCCGTGGTACGGGATGAAAAGGGTGTTGTCATTGGCGGGGTGGAGAGCCTGCGGGACATATCAGCAATCGAGCTGCTGCGTAAAAAGATAGATGATCAGTACAGCGCATCCGACATAATCACCAAAAACCATGAAATACGTAAAATCCTCCATATTCTGCCGGATATCGCCAAGAGCAACAGTACGGTACTGATTGAAGGTCCCAGCGGAACCGGTAAGGAGCTCTTTGCCAAGGCCATTCACGACCAGAGCGAATGCAGCGGAAAATTTGTTGCGCTCAACTGTACAGCTCTTCCGGATCCCCTGCTGGAATCCGAGCTTTTTGGCTACAAGGAGGGCGCTTTTACCGGGGCAAAAGGTGACAAACCCGGTCGGTTCATGCTTGCAGAGGGGGGAACGCTGTTTCTCGATGAGATAGGTGATATCTCAAGCGCCCTGCAGATGAAGCTGCTACGAGCCCTGGAAAAAATGGAATACGAACCCCTGGGTTCAACAGAAACTGTCAAGGCGAATGTGCGCATTATTGCGGCAACCAACAAGAGTCTGGCCGATCTTGTCTCGCAAAACAAGTTCCGAGACGATCTGTTCTATCGTCTCAATGTGGTTAAAATCTTCCTCCCTCCCCTGTCAAGTCGGCGTGAGGACATCTCACTGCTAATCGACCACTTCATCCACAAATTCAACGTATTGAAAGGCAAGTATATCGAGGGGGTCTCATCGACTGTTCTTAACTTACTTATGCAATATGATTTTCCTGGCAATGTCAGAGAGTTAGAGAATTTTATCGAGTATGGTTTTATTCTTTGCCATGGCTCTATCATCGAAAAAGAGCACCTTCCCAAGGAGCTGACCAACGGCAACTCCGACAAGCAGACAGGTAGGGCTGTCACCGCTGTAACCAAACCTCTTGCCTCTTCAGAAGAAGCGGTTATCAGACAGGCTCTGGATGATCACGCCTGGAATCGAACCGCTACGGCAGCGTATTTGAAGATCAATCCCAGTACGCTGTGGCGCAAGATGAAGAAATACGGCATTAAATCCGGATAATGGAAAAAAAGGGTGGTTCACAGAGGGAGTTGCTTACAAGGGGATAAAGGTCAAGCTGTTTAGCTCCATTTCTTGAAAAAGGCTGCTGAAAATTGATGGTGATCAACAGCCCTGAGTTGGTTAAGAAAAAACCACCTTGCTGGCAAGACTCTTTCGTGCCTGCTTCCGGTCAATAAGGTATCCTGCAATACCATACAGATAGGTAAACAACACACCGTTAACAAGGTTGACCATAACAAGCTGCATCGTCGTCAACTGAGCAGCGGGTTCGAGTATGCCGGAGCCGATCAGACAGAAATAGCCCAACATTCCGTGAATGAGATTACCTGCCATGCCTATCAGGCCTAATAATTTGCCAATTATCGGAACATAGGTGTATTGAAGCAGGGAAAAACTAACCGGAGCTACAACCAGGCCAAAGGAAATACCGCAGATCATATTCTTGTGTTCGCTGTGAAAGAGTTTTGTCAGCTCAATACAGCTTAAAGGGATGATGGCGAGTAGGATCATATAGTGGCTCATGATGTCCCTCCTGTGATTTTATTTATCTTTCACAGCCTTTTCTCTGCGCTTGCCCTTTATATTGCATTGTCCGTGCCGATAGAGTGTTTTTTGTTTTTTCATAAGGACATTAATCTGTTACAGACATTTCCCTGTATAAAAGTAATAGAAGATGGCAGCTGCATTGCAATTGTGCATTGCAGTGGATTGCACTATTGCAATGCACGGTTGGTTTTTGATACAAAAAACACCTCTTTTTCCGTCCAGGTGGAGAATCTGTGATAATTGGGAAAGATAAAGAATCGTATCTGAAGGTAAGAGACTATAAATGATAATACTTCTGGTCTACACCAACACATATGAGTTGTTATCACCGCCACCGGTGGGGATTTCACTGATTGTAAAACCCCTGCTGAAGGCGGGCCATAGAGTGCATGTCCTTGACTTTATGAAAATAAAGGACACTGATGCTGAGCTGGTATCAGCACTGAAGGAACACAAACCTGATCTTGTCGGCTTCTCCTTACGAAATATTGATACTCAAAACTACTCAGATACAAAGGGTTTTGTTCCCGATTATGTTCGCTGGGTGAAAATCGCCAATAGGTTTGCACCCACCATAATTGGTGGTTCTGCCGTGATGTCCATGCCCGAAGAAATCTTCGAACGACTCTCTTCCACCTATGCAATGGTTGGCCAGGGCGATAAAGCATTTCCCATGTTTCTGGAGGAACTACCAAAAAGGAGCTCAGGTTTTAAAACTCCAGGGCTGATGTGGTGGGAAAATGACAGCATCCGATGCAATGAAGGGTTACTGAACGGATACAACGATGGAGGAACCATTGACTGGAGTGTGATTGATCTCAAACGCTACAAAAAATCATTTTTTAACGGTTGTGTAATAACAAAAACGGGATGTCCCCACAGATGTCTTTTCTGTGATGCAGGGGCTTCATTTGGAAAATCCTGGGTCCCAAGAGATCCTGTGATAATCCTGGAGGACCTGAGACGGGATGCCAAAGAATACAGGCTCAACCGGCTGGACTATTTTTTTATTGCGTAGCTCGGGTTTAATACCCCGCCGCTTGCGGCGAAGATAAAG
>CAZMFP010000048.1:0-24063 GCA_964565605.1 uncultured Desulfocapsaceae bacterium
TCTGTTTGCTTCCTAATACCCTCATTTCAAGCTCCTTCTTTATGGGTTGTTAAAAAGCAGGCACCTCAAAAAAGGCACCTGCAGTGTTTATGCTAATTACTGAGCGTAGCTGCTCACCTGGTTGACCACGGTGCCGATCACAGATCCATAGGTCAGATCTTCGAGCACCTGCAGATCACCGGCCTCTGCCAGTCGTTTATTATTCGACGAGATCGGCGCTGTCAGAACACCCAGTCTTGGATAAACGATATCCAGCAGGTAATTCTCGCCTGTAGCAAACACCGCTCCCTGACACAGAATCCTGCCGCCGAAATATTCATTGCTTTCCAGTTTGTGCTGCAGGATATACTCGCGCATTTCACGGTTCAGTTTAAGCATCTGCTGCCGGTTGTTTCGTTCGCACTTGTTGGCAAAATTGTTACATCCGCCTGGAGCGAACTTGATGGCCAAATTGTTATTGAGAGTGTGCTCAACAGAGTTGATCTCGCTGGTCAGCTCCCGGCCGCCCTCAAAGGTGGACCCGTTCCACTTTCCGCCCATGGTGAAAGTCATGGCACAGACCTGGAGAGGGCTTTCCATGATTTTGGACGGAAAAGTCCCCCAGGCTGCCTCAGTTGGCGCATAGAGAACTTCATAGGTTTTGTCGTCGGTTTCAGTGTCTGGCGCCGTGATGGTGATGATTGCAGGTGTGGCATCTGAAACAGCGGTATATTCAACCTCAGTTTTGACACCCGGAGTCAGCTCAACGGTAATCTGGTGGATAGAATCAAGTCTCGCTGCAGCATCCGCCCCCTGAACACCATTGGCTGCTAAAGCCAACGAAGTGGCATTGGCCGCTGCTGTGATGCTCTCGCTCTCGACTGATCGATCAACTTTTCCGGTACCCTTGATCGAGCCGGAGAGCTTGACAAAATCGTCGGTTACAAAAGAGAGACTGAGTGAGTCGACAAACATTGAAAGAAAACGGCGCTTGACAATCGAATCACCAAGCCGCTGCATCCCGGTAAAGCTCGGGTGCTCCCTTGACCTCTCCAGCGGGTTCTGGATCGGTTTGAGGGTATGGGCATACCCATTGCCCTGGGCCTGGCTGGAACAAAGCCCAAGACCATAGGCCAGGGCAAAGGCGATATGTTGGGGCTGAGCCTTGGGAAAACTGAACGGCAGCTCCACAGTCGCACCGCGATCATAGATCACATCCGGCTCTTCCCGGCCATTGGCTTCGTCAACATTGGTTTCCCGCCTGGGCTGGAGGTTGGCAATATTGCCTTCCTCCAGCGTGAAGACGGTGTCCAGATTCTGGGCGGTATTGATTGCCGATTCTTTATTATTTGCAGAGACGGCAAACAGGTTTTTTGTCGTTCGAATATCATTCATTTATCATTACCTCCCTTGTTGGCAGCGGCTTTTTTAGCAGCAGCCTTCGGCTTCTCGAACCGACTGCGATATTCCTTGGGAATATCTTTCAGCTCGTAGTCTTCGCCGTGAACGTACTGGCCCTTACCGGGTCCATCGACGATCTCAAACGGCGGCTGGTTCTTTTTCAATTGCATGATGGTCTCCTTATCAGCCTGTCTGTTTGATATATGTCAGGCCAAGTTCCTTGCGTTGAAAGTTGTTTTTTTCCTTGGTCACATAGTGGACCGATTCCGGATCGTCAGTAATCCTTGCATCGATGATTCCGGGGATCCCCAAAAAGTTACCGTCGAGAATGTTGATACACTCCTTATTGATGATGATGATTCCTTTTCCTTTCTGACCGGCAGAAGCATCACCAATAAGAGACGCCTCCTTCTTCGACAACCCAACAACAATGGAAAGCCGAACCCGCATAGTCAGTTCTTTCTCGTTGCCAGCCAGATACTTGCGATCCACCTTGCCATCCTTGATACCGATACTCGGTTCTTTCACTCCAGGCGGCCGGGCAGCCACATGGGGAGTGATGAAAATGTCGCGGTCTCGGATATAGCTCAGCTCCTCACGCAGGGTCGACTGTATGGCCAGTAAAAGTTCATCCATGATCAATCAAAATTTATCGAGTTCATCTTTTGAAAATATTTTCTCAGATGTCCCTACCTGGAATTTTTCATTTTCACCGGTACCCTCCGGATCCCCGACACCCAGAGAGAGTTTGCCCCCGTTGACCTTTTCCAGAAACCTGATGGCGTTGTTGTGCCGCTTCTCCCATGATTCCGAGACTTCATTACGACGGATGTGCAGCAGGTACCCGGCGATATCAACGCAGAGTTTGGTAAGGATCTGCGGTGGGCTGGAAAACGGCAGCTCATACCGGCCACCGAGATAACCATCGATGGTGATAGAGGCGGTCTCAAGGACCGACTCTATCCGGCTGGAAACAACAGCACCGGTATCCTCATCGTCGGTCAAACCGATCAGTTCGTCTTCGGAGATAAACTGTTCAAGATCTGACTGAGTGGCGTAGATCATTGGTTATCCTTGTCCTTGTTGGCTTCAAGATAGGCGGCATAAGCTGTGTCACGTTCCTTTGATGAGACAGATACCGGTTTTCCTTCCTGCTTGGTTAAAAGCTTTACAAGAGCGCTGGTCTGTGGACCGTTCTTCTTGTCCTTGGTCCAGAGTTTCTTATTTTCAGGATCCAGCTCGCCGATCGCTTTAACGATGACTGTTTGGTCGACTGACACAGGCGGAGGGGTAGGCACTTTTACAACAGAAACAATCTTGCGCTTTACCAGCCGTTTTGCCTCCTTGTCATCCAACTCAAACGGCTTACCATTCGGATAATGGACTTTATTGCCATCATCAACCGTGTAACCGGGGTTTACTTTTACTTTCATAATGTCTCCTAGTTTTGGATCAACAGCAGGGCTACCCTGCAAGAGGGTAGCCTATTGCGGCTATAGTTGGTGACAAGCGCCTACTCCTCAACCACCTCGGCCCAGACAACCACAAGCCTGAACAGGGCAGGCAGCGGGCGAGATTCAACTTTGATCCACTTACCGGACGGATCCTTGGAATTCCACATCTTGGAGAAGAACATGTCGGCCTTTTTGCCTTTACCGACACCACCAGGCGCTTCAAGGTCAATGACCGGCGCGTACAGCTCGGCAGCTCCATCCGGCACCAAGCCGACCAAGGCGAAAACGTTGGATGGGATCATGTCATGAAAGGTCCCGCTCGAGTCGGTATAAACACCGAAATACTCTTCGATCTCTGTACCACCCAACCTGGCAATACGGCCTTCTTCAGCAATTTGCTGACCAGCTATGTATTTCAGCTTCTCAAGAGCCTTTTCGTTGTTTATGAGTGCAGTCATCGCATCTTCACCACAGAAGGCATGAAAACCGGAGACAACCGTGCCGCTCATCTTGTTGATCAACCTCTTCCATGAACGGATGTTAGCAATGGGATCACTGTCCGCATGGGTCCAGAGAGCGGTGCCGGCCAGAACCGGTTTCATGGATGCAGGAAATTTGTAATCGACAAGCACCTTTCCGTTCTTGTCGACCACCTTGCCCTCCAGGGCCTTGACCGCCTGGAACTCACGAGTGAGATCGGTGTTGGATTTCATGTCGGACTGTTCTTCGCCGATGCGCTCTTTCATCAGCTCAGGAACTGCGGCATCGCCGAATTTGCGCATTTCGGCAATATCACTAGCCGCGATCAATTCCTTCTCAGCGTACCGTGGAGCGTTGCAAGTAACATTGGCTCTACCGATGCCGCCACGCACCGTTGCTTCGGCACTGACAGCGATTGATTCCATAAGTTGGTTGGTTGCAGTCCTAACATCCCAGGAAAAGACTCCTGAGAGTTGCCGCTTTTTCTTTTTAAAGACCACATCGAGTACTCGAGTGACCACCGGTTTCATTTTATTGACAGCCATTGTTAAGGCTCTCGCTTTAAAATCCATATTGTTCTCCTTGATAGTTGTTAGATCGTCTAAATGCTCAAGCTCTCCTTTCGGCTAACTCATGAAACTTCTATTTGAAGTAGATTCCTCTGGCTTCAAGAGCCAGCTTTGCTGCATCATCAAGACCGACCATGTTTTCCTCTTTGTACACAGCTGCAAAACCGACCTCAGCGTTGACATCTTCAGAGACAGCTGCAGCATCTTCCAGCAATACGGCAACTGGATTCTCAGTTCCGTCACTATTTGCCGGGTTGTATGCCTGAAGTTTTTTCGAGGCTGTAACACGCCCGAGGATTGTTCTCTTGACCAGATCAGCGCCTGCTGCAATGGTTTCAGACTTGGTAACAGGCCCATAATTGCTTGAGGCAAAAGTGGCCTTCATATCCATGGTGTTTGTAGTTGTCATTTATGTCCTCCAAATGGTTGTTGATATGACTATCTGATTCTTGCCTAAAAACAGCCGGTCTTACTCGTCATCGCCGGTGTGGCCTGCGGCTATATCATCGGCAACGCTCTCATCTTCGGCAAACTCATCGGCCGCTTTCTTCTTGTCCTCATCCGGCCTGGCCATCTCCTTGAACAATGGATGCTCACTGAAACTGGACAGAAAACCCCTGAACCACTGACCAGGTGTTTCCTTTTCTTCACCTTCGGCGAACTCATATGCCTCGGTCTGCTGATCCAGGTTATTCATGAATTCACCGATACCGGCTTCCTTCCAGGCAGGCAAAATCTTGCCGTCCTTGATGCCTTGGTCGACAAAGTCATTAATCTCTTTAACCTTGGCCCTTTGTTGATGTTCGGCAAATTCGGCATCCGCCTTGTCCTTTGCTTTTTTATTGGCTGCGGCTTCCTCTTCAGCCTTCTTGCGGGCCTTCTTTTCCTCCTCCAACTTCTTTTTCAACTCTTCTACGGTCTCAGGCATAACAGCCTCCTCTTCTTCGTATTCATAGGTTTCGGCTTCGTCATCACCAAAGGCGATATCCTTAAGCCCCTTGACAGCGGGAGGCTGTGCTCCCAAAAATCCGACATGGCGCAGCGTGCCATCCGGATGTACAGATATTGATCGTTTCTTGAATCGTCCGTCTTCCACCATTTCGGCAAACTCCGGTTGTACCTGTTTTAGTTTGGCCATCAATACGGACCCAGACCGCTTGAGCTTTTCAACCCAGCCGTAGGCAGGGCCGTTCGATTTTGGGTGACCGATTACTGCGGGTGCTTCGTGATTGTCCGGATTGTAGTTGTCGACCATATTATCAAGCTCGGCCTCACTCCATTCTCTGGTCTGTCCTTGCTTTGATGTGTGTTTGCCGGTACGAAATATTTCAATCCAATCGTTCATTGATTTCTCCTCGTTAATTTCCTAAAACATGGTCGGCCAGCACCGCCTGGATCTCGACACCATCCTCATCCTGGAGCACCATGTATTCCCTGGCCGGAATCTTTACCTTGCGGCCTCGTCCAGCCTTGCCGCCAAAATGCTGAATGGCTGCATAAGGAACATCGGCAGGATTGAGTGTGACCTCACGTTTCCCAGCGTCATAGGTGATCTGCTTCAGCTCACCTTTGTTGATCAGGATCTGACCGGGCCATTTATTCATTTTGATACGGTGGGCAACAGTCGACTCAGCCAACGCTTCCCACTTCTGAGGTCGACCACCCACCTCAAAGTTCTTCTGAATGGAAGCAACCCCCAGTTCACCGATTACCTCCATGGCTGGAGACAGATCATCGATATTGTTCAAAGCGCCTTGAAGCGCATTTTCGACCTGAACGTCATCGACATCTAAGATGAATTGCGGCTGCCCCATTTGATGCTGTTTAAACTCCCTTTAAATTCGTCTGTATTTAATTTTCGCCTTGTCGGCCCACTGTTGAGCCGGGCGGTCCCCAAAATCGATCCTGGGCCATTTACGGCCTTTCTTTGTTTGACATTTCAAAGGAGCGGGTTTATCTTTTATTTACAGCCTGGTTCTTCACGATAGCTTTCCAGGAGCATTGACCGTGTTGTTACCGGGTCGGGCAGGGCCTGAGAGACCTGATCGCCGACCGACCGGGCTAAAGGGTAAAGGAGCTTTCCTTTACCCTTTATCTTTTTGCTATTTTCCATACAAAACCTTGACCCCTTTTCTCTGGCGGTCGACCTGGTTCTTTCGAGTGTTCATAATGTTCCACATATAGGCACCGTCAGCGGTCGGCTCTGCCACGATGATCAAGGCCTGTTCCTTCTTGTCTCTGAAAAGACCGATGTATTTCTTTCGGTATTTGGTCTTGCCGCCCTCGGTCTCATATTCGGTGAGCAGGATCTCATAAGGATTGTTGATGGTTTCCCGCATATACGGGATAAAGCGTTCCCTGGCATCTGAGCGCTTCAGCATTGCATGCGCCAGAGCCTGAACAGTGGAGACGATCACACCACCATCTTTGGACCTGGCGGCCCCAGAACTTTCAAGCGGTGATATACCCATGACTTTCCGATAAAGAGCCTCGACTTCTTCCAGGGCTTCCCGTTCGGACATGCCGGATTCAACTAGATCCTTGAGTCTCGGTGCCCGTGGAATGTCCGCCCAGGCATCTTCAGGAATGTCTCTCCAGGTCGGTCGACCAAGTTCTTCAGGCCCAGGCTGGGCTTTCTTCTCTCGCCAGACGATTTTGCCCTTCACCTTGCCGGTTTTTTGATGTTTGATCAGCCGTTCCAGCGATCCGCCGTCTGCTCCCCAACCCTCATCCGGGTTGAGCACAAATAATTTCAGCTCTCCGGTTTCTTCGTTGAGAACATTGAAAGGCTTGCCGCTCAAGTTGACAGGTTCAACTCTCAGTCCGTCTCGCTCAATTTCCCTATCAGAAAGAGAAACAACCTGGCACCGACAGTTGAAACCATTTGGCGGGTACCAGATCCGCCAGATCGGGTTATCATGATGAAAGATTTTGCCGTCCATCTCTGCATGTGCTGGACGAGTGGCCGTATCATTGACCGCCACATATTTCCAGTATGGCCGCGCTTTAAGAATGTGCGGCTTTGTCAGTTGGGTATAGCGACCAGCCTGGAAGGCGGTCTGCAGATTGGTGCGGTAGATCGTGCGGATCCGGTGATCACTCAGTGGATCAAAACCATGGCTGACAAAAATATTGTCAACGTTCTTTCTAAAACTGTTGATATCGCCGCCCGACTTCATGGTGTGGACCATCTCATCCTTGACAGCACCAAGTAGATCCGCCTGGGTGACACCGGCGATGGTAAAGCTCTTGGCTTTGAAAAAGTCGATCGCTTCCTGGAATGGTTTGCCCGGTCCCCAAACCGCCTCGACAAAGTCAGCCCCGGCAACCGAAGCAACCCCAATCCTGCCCGCTTCAGCCATGGCGTCTTGAAGAGACTCGGAGAGCAGGTTGACAAAATGAGTGGTATACATCTCGGCGATATCGGCGATCGCCTCTTCAAGCGAGTTTTGATTCTTTAACCAGGCGTTAAAAAGCTGTTTATAAACAGAAAACGTTTGCACGCCGTCCTTTGCCTGTTTCTCCGCCAGCTCATCTACCAAGTCCTGGGCTTTCAGACCGGCCTTGATTTGAGCCTCAACCTCATCGGCCCCACCTTCGCTATGTTCTTGCGGCTCGGTATCAGCCGGATCATCACCGGTTTTTTCTGTTTCAGATTCGACCAGCTCGATGTCATCCTCCTGAAAACCATAGCGGCGGACAAGGTACGACTTAGTGAACCTGACTTGGCCGGTATCCGACAGGGTTTTGTCACGGTCGGCAAAGTCGGCTTGAGGATCCTCTTCCTCGAAATAGGAACAGGTCGGCGGCTCCAAATTTTCAGCATTAAGCTGGGCATAGATGGCCGCGATCTCCTCAAGAGCCGTCTTGACCATTTGCTGGTCCGCTTCCTGAAAGTCAGACAGAGTGTCTCTATGCACCTCGCCCAGGCTGCGTGCCCCTTTATCTCCAGCCTCGGTGGTCAACGTCTGGCCCTGGATCACTTTGGAAACTTCTGCATCCATAGCGCTTTTAAGTTTTTCAAAGGCAAGATATGAGCCACCGGTCTTTCCGGTACCGCCCAGCATTTCCACCGTATTACCTTCAGGAACAACGGCAACGGCATCTCGGACCATCTTCTGCAGGGAGGCAAGCATTGCATTCTGGTTCTCTTTGGTGGCCCCGCGTGCAAATTTGCCCATCAGGAAAGGCATGCCGTATTTCTCGGTAAAGGTGACCCAGAACTTCAAACCGCCTTTCTTGAAAGTGATCGGCCAGAAGCAGCGGGACAGTAGCCGCAAACCATACGGATTGTCATAGGTCGGGAAATGTCGGGCAAAGACGAACTTGCCCCATGGGAGCTGGTCACCTTCATCCGGTTTATCAATTGATTTAAAGCGAGGGAGATTCTTATCATCAAAGCCGAACCAGCGTGCTGGTTTTGCCTGAAGATCTTTTATCCGCAGACGGCCGCCATCTACTTCCCAGAATATCTCTACTGGGGCCATGCCGTAGTAAGGAGCATTGAGAAGGGAGGATAACAGGTCATACATTTTGATCCGTTTCAAGTCCGAAACAAAATCTTTACAAAGCTGCTCGGCCTGAGACGACGGTGCTTCACCTTCGATAGCTCCCGGCTCCCAACGGATCTCTCGTTTCAGTGTGCCAAGCCTTCTACCCTGCATAACCGAGAGCAGGTGGCCGTCACTTGTCAGGGATTCCAAGATCTCATCACCATCACCACGTTTCTGAAGGATCGGGTCCGGGTCTGGTAGTAGCCCGACATATTCAGAGAAGTCCCAGGCCGATGATCGACTGGCAATCTCACGTTTGAGAGATTTGACGTTCGACATCTCTTCAAAAGAGACAAACGTATTGGGGTTTACATAGATTCCTTGGCTCATTCGTACCCCTGAAACATGGTGTTGGTTTCTCTTGGATTGGCCGAGAGGATGGCTGATGAATCAATGCCACCCTGCAGCATAGATACAGCTCCCTCCAGTGCGTCAGGACCATCGTCGTTGACATTTCTGTTCAGGATATAGATCAGCTGTTCGACCAGCAGATCCTGGTCGCTGTGACCCTTTTCAAAGAGCAGCTTGCCGTGTTCAACCAGATAACTCAGTGTGCCGATGATCCGGGCCTCTTTGTTGGTTGAGTGATGGACCGGCTGCCATGGCAGATACCGACCAACGTCTTTGGCGTAGTTAAAGATCGCTTCATGGAGAAAGTCGTGCAGCATGTTCTCCTCGATGCCGACCGCTCCGCCGTAACTGTCAAATTGCCGATAAGCGGCTGCAAACATTTCTCCGGGACTGGCATGACGGATCCAGGCATGCAGACAACGAAAAACCATTTTCTGGCGATCAAGTCCGACAGTAATAATGCCTTTGTAATCGTTGCCTTCACCGTTCTTGGCTGATGGATCCACGAAGGTGGCAACACGAAGAGGAACTTCATCAATGTGGATCCGGTCGAAATAGACGAACCATTCCTCTTTGAACGGTGAGTCCTCATCACCGGTCAAATTCATCATCTCGGCGTTAAAGTCTCTTGTTCCCATTGTCCGCTTTTTCTTTTCCAGCCGTTCAGGCGGCCAGAGGGCAGGCCATAGAGGACGCTGAGACGGTTTTCCGTAATCAAGCCAGGCACGATAAACGCGGGAGATATAGAGTTTTTCTCCGTTCTCGTCTTTCTCGGCGATCAGCTGAGAAAGGACCGATTTGGGATGAAAGAGATTACCGACCATAACAAAGGTGAAACCGGCACCCATTGAGCCGACTACGGCACGCCTGAGCCACTTCAATCCCTTCTTCACCAGGTTTGGGTTCTCGACGTTCTCATCGTTTTCAAAGTCATCTACCACCGCATAGTCCGGCCTGTGTTGACGGTTTTTTAAACCTCGAACCTTTTCGCCTTTGCCTCTGGCAAGCGTCTGGACACCATCAGAAGTAATGAAGTTACCGCCTTGCCAGACGGATCCTCGAAGATGCCCGAAGTCGTGTTTGATTCTGGGGTTGTCCTCCAGCTCTGCGCGGATTGCTAAAGTGAAGCCTTTGGCCTGGTCGTTAGTGTCGGAAATGATCAGCTGAAACCAGCGGAGCTGAAAAGCGATATTGCGCAAAGGAATAGCAAAGGACCAGTAGGTTGACTTGGCATGCTCTCTGGGCGCGGCCACCAGGACAACCTCATCCCTCAGTTCGGATAACTCTTCCCACTCTTCATGGAAATCGGCAAACTCGGTGGAGAAGTAATGGGGGAGATAGATTGCACAGAAATAGAGCAGATCCTCTGATGCTCTTTGCTTCCTTTCTGCCTGCTTCTCAGGAGTATCGTCCTCAAATGGCGAAACCGATTCCTCGATCCATTCCTTCAGGGAATCGGCCCATTTGTCGAAGCCGTATTCTGTAAGTTTAGGCCGTTTGCGCATGCTCACTCTTGAATTGAATCACCAGGGCATCAAAATTCCTGGCCAACACTTTCAAACCTTCAGGGTCAGTGTCTTTTAGTTTCAATGCCAGCCATTCCATGATCTCCAGGAAGAGGGCCGGTTTGTCGATGTCGGGTGTATCAGTTTCGCTCATTTGTTTGGCAGCTTCTGCCTTCTCTATATCGTCCCATTTGCGGACAATAGCGGCGGCCTTTGAAAGTGAATCGTAATCAGAGGAGGTTCTGTCCCTGGCGGGAAGGCCACTCAAATACTCAAGCTGTTCTTTGAACAGATACCGGAGCTGCTCGATGAAATCACGGTGACCCTGCCTGGCCAGATCCCAGTCGTCCAGATCATTTTGCGGTTGCTTGGAGTCGGCTTTCCATTTGCTGAGACTGGTAGGAGAAATATCAAGTCTTCTTCCGATCTCATCCAAAGTCTTGCCTTGGGCATAGAGATCTTTAGCCAATCCTTCCTTGGCGGCTCTGTCCCCCTTCTTACCCATTACCAAGCTCCCTGTTTAGGCGATTGATCCTGGACAACACGGATTGCATTTTCACAAACGCCGTCTGAAGATCTCTTGCCTGCTGAGAGATTCGGGGCACATCCAGTTCCTGAACCGGTCTCAATGCAGTGTTTAGATCCCCTCGAATCCCTCTGCAGAGGGACTCGATCCTCTGTTCAAGTTGACACAAATCTTGTTTTAGCTGTGACAAACGTCCTTCCATCATCAACCTGTCGTCACTACTCATGATCAAAATCCTTCGGCTTGGCCTGTTTGCGCACAATGGGGCAGTGCATATTGTTGACAACAGCGTTCTTGGTCTCGGTGGCTTCCGAAGTTGCCCACACCAATGTTTCTCGATACCCTTTTGCAAGCCTCGCAATATTTTCAACTTGAGCAAAATTGTTCTCATACATCTTGACCACTGCTTCAAAACGCCTGTGCTGAGCGATTGAAACGAAGGTTAAAATCACCCATGGAGCCAATATGGCAATGCCAATAATTGCCAGGACCGGAGCTTTTCCGAGCTGGCTAAGTAACGCCACAATAGAATTCAATGATGCAATTTGGTCAGGAGTCATCTACTTTTCCTTTCAAGTTGTTCTTTACAGTTCACACACCGTTGACAGCCCGGTACCGCTTTTCTCCTGGCTTCAGGAATCGGCTCTTCGCAGTCGAAACACGTCTCTCTGGACTCGCCTTTACGAATGCCTTTAGCCCATGCAGCCAACGCCTTGTCGCGAAGGTCTGCATCCGCAGCCTGGGCGCGGTCAATATCATCCACGTAACTGTGGTGCTTTAGATTTTTCGATCTTATGCCCCAGGCCAACCATGCCGAATGCGCCCGATATTTTCACCGCTCCAGCCTCATAGTCGCCACTGACAATATCGACGACACCAAGGGCCGCCATCGCGATAGCGGCAATCCATGTTTTCCAGCCGCCCATAAGTTCTACTTTCATTTATGATCTCCCTATCATCTGCAGCCGGAACTTGATGATCCGGTCTACATAGTTGATTGTTTCCATAGCGTGCTCGTCGGTCACCTGCGGCAACACGGCAACAATGGATTTCCAGATATTTGGCTTCGAGGTCAGCTCTTGGGCATCAATGATGTTGCCCGCTCCCGCGTTATAAGCGCCAAGCATGAAACAAAGCCGTTCCAGTCCTTCCTCTTTTTTGAAGATGTCCCACATCTTGCGGTCGTAATAGATCCCCATCTTGATGTTGGTTTCGGGATCGTACGGATTAGGGACTCTGATGCCGAGTTCTGCAGCAACTTCTTTCCGGGTACCGGGCATCAGTTGCATCAAACCTTGAGCGCCTACCGGGCTGACAGCAAGTGGGTTCAGAGACGATTCGGCAATCGCCTGGGCCTTGAACCAGTGCCAATGGATCAGGTCGCCGAAGAAGAATGGGGTGTAAGTTTTGAAATATTCGTCAAATTTGGTGGTCTGCTTCTTCATTTTCGCTCCTCAAAGTTCCTTCACCCAAACCCAAGAAGCCCCGGCGGTTTGCCGACCGCCGGAGCCTGTGCCCCATAAAGGAGAGCTTGTATGAAGTAATCACAATGTATGTGAGGAAGCGTGAAGCCGTCTAACTGAAACGCTTCAGTATGTGTGGTTCAGTGGTTTGCTGATAGAGTTGGGAGCGGCCTCAGCCGCTCCCAGGGTGGAGGGATAGGGGGAAGGACTATGCTTTGGTCTGTTGCATAAGATGGGTGATGATGGGCCTGTAGTTGTTGACCACAGTCGAGACAGTTGAGCGCGACATGCCGAGACTATTTGCAAGTGTTGCAGGAGTGAGGCTGAGTTTATCCATCAATCCTTTCGGGCTGAGGATGATCGTTTTCGGTGTTAACGGTTTCTGTTCTTTTGTTGACGGAGCCGGGTCTTCTGTTGACGATTCCGGTTGCTGCGTCAACACTTCGGCCTGAGTCGTTAACGGTTGCTCTTTGGCTGTTGACATCTCCGTCAACACTTCTGTTGATGCTTCTCTCCGATAATATCCGGCCAGCCAGAAAAGCCACAAGTTGACAAGTTGCAGGGTGAGTTTGAGAGCGATTGCTGTACCGAGCTGGATCCAGAATTTTAACTCAGATTCGGTAGTGGAAGAGAGTAGTTCCACCAATTTTGCCCGCTCTTTTCTCTGAGCTTTTACAGCGATCGCCAAGTTGGTCGATTGCTTATTCGTTCTCATATAGGCCGCGTTCTGTTTCTCTTGCACTAAACCATCAGCTAAGACGGCAGTGACCTGGTCACCGGCTTTGATCTTGGTGATCGTCTCCCAGGCAGGCAGCGCCGTGGTGATCGCAGAGACGGTCACCGCCTGGACAAAGAGCAGCACGGTGAGAAAATTGATAATCAGGTTACCCAGGCGACCCTTCTTGAGCTTTACCGAGATGGTGATGGCAAGGAACAACTCCACCAGCCCGGCCTGGATATACCCTTGGTACCAATCGCCATAAGCGGCCCCGCCCTGGTAAAACTTCCCGGCATCCAGGACGATCAGAGCAGCGGCAGTCAGCCCTAAAAATCTCAGTAATGTGATTTTCATTGTCTTCATTTCAAGCTCCTTCTTCATATATCCTTGTTATGCAGGCTCGTATGTGGCCTCGAAAATATCGATCTTGCATGGGTAGATTTCGCCTTGTACACCAGTAATCAGCATGTCTTTCGGTGTCATATTGTGAGTCCCTTCCAGGGTTGGTATCAGATAGCACTCATCATTTTCATGGGTGATTGGGTGGCCTTTGTATTCAAACGACCATGGCATTCCATCAACGATGTTTCCGCCGTTCTGCTTCCCGTGCTCAACCAATTCATCAAAAGTGATGGCTTCGATTTCAACTGGTACTTTTCTAAATTTTGCCATTTTCAATTTCTCCGGTTTGTTTGCGCCTGCATAACCAGGCAATCAATATGGACAGCAAAAACCGCTGCCAATTATTTTCAACGTTATGCTGAAAGCGGATGTTTCTTGTATCCGCTCCACTCTGGTAATGATGCACAATCCTCGCACAACCACACTTCACAATTTCTTGCCATCACAACGGCTCTATTTGGGCAATCTCCCGGTTTCCGCTCGAACAACGCAAAATCATTTGTGATAGGATTCCAATCACACCACGGTATAAACTTCGCTTGCAGATTAAAAAGTGCTGCTAGTAAGACATCTGTCCGCACATACACGTACTCACCGAGCCCCCCACGACTAAGCCTGGCACTGTGTATTGCCCGTGATAATTCTCCAAGCATAATCAGCCGGTCAAGCGGACGAGTTACAGCGTCTCGCTCTTGCTCGCACGTCTCGCACTTTTCCCTTGTGTGTACTCCATGTACGCATTGCATAGCGCCGCTTACCTCCAAACGTTATGCCCGCAACGCTTCCCGGCCAGCGGCCGTGATGCGGAAATATGGATCAGTGACAAATGACTTACGTCCGGCGTATTCCATCAGCCCATTGGCCACTAATACCTGCATGTCTGGACTGTCTCCGCAATAGAGACCTCCGGCGGCCCGGTTTGCCGTGTGCTCCAATATTGCTCGCTGCTCTGTGTTGAGCGTTTCTTTTGTCTGCCGATCAAAGGCGTCAAGCACTGCTGCGGCATAGGGGTCACGTTCTTCAATCGGTTTCAATTTTTGCATTGGCATAACCAGTATCTCCAGTGGATGCCGGATAGTCCGGCGTTCTTAATTTGGCTCAGTGGCGGCACCACTGAGAATGTCGTTAGACAGCTTTCCTGAACATTGCCGGATCAGTCAACCCAGGGAAGTTCTCTGTCTTAGAAAACCTTATTTTATTGACCAAAAAACGAAGGCACCTGGTGTTGTAATCTTTAGGTTTATCATTTAGAAGAAACATCCCCTTGCGGGGATTTATTCCTTCAACAACGTCAATGACCTTTATGGATAAATATTCATCACAAATATCAGCCAGCTTAACTATCAAATGGGTAATGTTGTCTGAATCGACATAGTAAAAGCGCTTTCTAAGACTCATTAGCCTGGTCATTGGATCCTTTGATTTGCATGCCCTAATGAATAATTGGTCTAATTTATCCATGCTCAACCTCGACCGGCCGTAACTTCTCAAGAGGGATCCGCATATTTCCGAGCACAACTGCATAAGTACCCTCTATGCGATCTACAGTAGCTGTCGCAGCCATGTCGTAAATAGGTTCACCATTGACACGTTCAACCTCCATCCCTTCTCTGATTGTCTGATTTTTCGTTGCCATTATTCCAACCTCCTCTAAGAAAATGGTTCTTTACATAGCTCCAGAGCTTCTTCTTTCGAGAAACCCTGCTCAATATGTGCGTCATAGCTTGCTTTTCTTATCTCGGCTATGATGCACGCATGCTCTACCATCAATGAGAGTTCTCTTTTCATGTTTGCAATTGCAGCTGCAAACTCTTTGTTTTCCCCAAATTTGACCTGCTTGATTTTTTGTTTCATACCTCATCTCCTCAATACTTCAGCAACAGCCCAGCCGATCGCCCAACCAGTACCAACCAGTGTATATGCTCTATAAGCCACATAACCGATGACCACAAAAGGACCAACGACAATGACCAGCAGAGCGCATTGAACGGCGTTTAACAGTGCTTTAAATATTTCCAAAACAGCCTCCGTTAAATCTGATTTTCTCTTACCGACTCATTCCACTCGTCAATTGATCTCAGATACTCCCACTCTTTTACCTCCAGCATGTCTTTTGTGGGACACCACAAAACAGCATCCAATGTACCGTTGTAATGGGAGCCTTTTTCACGATCCTTGACATATCGAGCCAACTTTTCAGGATCTTCGTCGTACCAAGGAACTAAAACGAATAGAACAGGTGTGTCAGATGGGATGATGGTTAAAGAAGGACAGTGTGCACGGTTTGACCCGAAGATTGTGGGATTGTCAGTCAAGCCGACTTCTTTTAAACATTTTTGTTCATCAATTGTTTTAACAGCAGCAAAGCGTTCATGAAGTGCCCGACCTTCTTTTATATTCCGTTTCGGGTACCACCCTTTACCGGATCGCTTGTATAAATACCTGTCGGGCTCTTTTTCAAAGACAACCGCAACCAAGCAATTGCGTGTTTGATAGTATCCTGGCTTCGCCCCAATATCTGACAGAATTTCCTGGTACTTTTCCCAGGCTTCTTTGTTCACCTGTCTGGCATGGACAACTGCATCAACAAGCGGACCCTTAGCTACCTTGAAATAGCGCCTATACACGTTCATCTTTTCTCCTTGATAATAAAAAAAGAAGAGGCGACCCGGTTACGAACCGGCAGGCTTATACCTGAGATTATGCGCGCGCCCGCTTTCTTAAGCAATCTCCTCTTCAAAACAACCGCCCTTGTTTTTCCTCTCCCGGCTCTTTGCCAAGGATCGCCCAGACCTGGCGCTCCGACAACCTCACCTCTCTGGCCAGCAGCGGCACCTTGATCCCTTTGCCATACTGATCGACTAGCCAGCGGTCCCGAACCAATCGTTCCAGTTCGTCGAAACTATGAAAATAGACATAGGTTCCCCGGTATTCAGCGCCTAATTTCAAGGTCAATTCAAGACCCCGGCCGGGGACAAGCTTGTCAAGCTTCCTGGCCAGCTCAGCCAGAGCGCCGGGCAGATCTTCAATGGTCAGATCCAGCTCCTTGATCAGCTGCTGTGTTGAGAACTTCTTAACCAAGTTTAACCCCTTCTCTCTGAGCGATTGCCTTTAAAGATTCGACTAGATTGTTGACCTGACGCCCTGAGCAAAAACGCAAATTATCCAAGCCGGTCATCCTTTTTACGTGCTTTTGCAATGCCTTGTCAGACCGGTTCTTGATCACACCCGCGTTAGCCAGCGTGATCCACATGGCAACGACCTTGCGCTTCTGGGGATCCGCATATCGCGGTGAGGATTTCTTGCTCTTCCCCCGTTTCGGTTTCCAGCCCATGGACATGAAATGGTTGATCAGGTCGTTTGCCTGATACTGGCTGATCTTTGCAGCAGAATCCTTCCCATATCGCACCTGCAGAATCGAGCGGTATTCATCATCGGAGTACCCGAGATCCTTCTTGGCAATATGAATTTTTGCTAGTACTGGTATGGTTGGTATTGTTTATTCATCTCCACAGGCTCATGCCACTTCAGGCAAGTTGGGTGATAGGCGTAATAACCAAGATACGGAACGGTCCACCAGAACCAACCCTTCTCAGTTAGCCACCAGCTGGTAGGCATGCATCGGCTCACAATCCAGTAAAGGATAAAACCGATAATCATTCGTTTAATGTGTTCTTTCCTAGACATGGTTTTCCCTCTGTTCCCGCTCAAGCTTTGAGCTTTTCACGGCCACTTTCGCCAGCGCCAGCATGCTGGGTTTCAGTTCGTCAGCCATATCTTTGTATCCGTTTCTGTTTAGATAGAGCAGCTCCGCCCGGCTGACCAGCAAAAGGTTGTCGATGGTGCAGTTCAGTTTATTTCCATCCTTGAAAATGACGGCATGGCCTTCCGGTACCGGCCCGTTTTTCTTTTCCCAAACAACAACATGCTTGTTTTTATAGCGGGTAGGAAAACCTGTATGTGGATCTTCCTCAGCCACCTTGACAAGGATATAGCCGTCCTTCGCACAGATTCGTTCCGACCCTATCGGCTTTCGGTTTGGAGGAACTATTCCTTTTTTAAAGCTACCGGAATTGGCCCCCGTTAACCCTTGTCCTTTAGTTCCTGTGTTCCAGGATCTATGTCCTTTTTCAAAGCGACCGGTGCGACCGGATGAAATGCCATGGTTTCGGGTGAAAGCCCTGATCTGGGATATCTTTTTGTTTGTCCCGAACTGGACATTAAACGCGCAAGTCAACACCCTGATATCAAGCCGTTTGTAATTCCTGGCAACAAAGTCGGCTTGCTCCCTTGTGTATGCCAACAGGGTGCCAACAGGATGCCCTGTTTTTCTTCCGCTTTTAAAGTGGTGGTTCTTGCATGCCGCCCTGATCATCTGTTCGGTTTTGTTCAGCCTGAACTTGACATTAAACGCCTCAGTCAGCTCAGGGATATACCACAAGCGATACCCTGTTTTTAAAAACTCAAGCTGCTCTGGCGTATAGCGAAATTTCATTTTTTTCCATTCTCAAGCATTGCTGGCAACGGCTTTCCATGGAGGCATCCGTCAGCTATTGCTTTCTGTGCGCTTAGAACGAGGGAGCCGTTGTTGATGATCTGAGCGGCAACATTGGTTATAGTCTTTGCCCGCACTACTTCTTCCTTCAGGGCATCACCTTTCAGATCTTCATCATTCAGCCTTTCCAACTGTTCAAACAAATGGTTATTCAAATCGGTCAATTTGTTCTTCATATCAAGCTCCTTAGATTTCTTTCACTCTCCTCCATCTATGAGGGTCAAGCTTTGTTGTCGCCCAGATTCGGCAATATATGAGCGTCAAAATCACCACACTCCCATCCGCCAGGCATATTCATCAACTGCTCTTCACACTCCGGACACAGGCTCTTCTCGTTGACCGGCTCAATTTCTGACCCGCAACTCGCGCAAAGAGGATTGTCATTTCTGTCGTCTGTCATCTGGCTTTTTCCTCTGGTTTAGGTTCGCTCATCAGATCCGATCCACCACGATCGGATGACCAGGCCGAAGCCTGGTTTCGCTTTAATTGCTCTCCTGCTGCTGAAACGTGCAGCGCACCTTTAATTGGTTCCCGTTCTGCTTAAGCCCCTGATAATGGCCACAGGAAAGCCACACCTGAGCCTGCCCGGCCTGGAGGTAACTGCAAAGCCCTCGATGTGGACATTCTGCCTGAATTTCGGTAGCGTTCCGTATCGCCCGCCGCAGGATCATGAGTTCTCCTTAACTTCCTCTTCCTTGATCTCGTACCAGAAGGTATCCTTTTTCACCCGCCTGGCGTCGACCAAGTCAAGCCGCTCATCCGGCCAGGTGGCCAGCTCATCCTTGTTGACCGATTCTTTCACCCGGATCCCTGCCTTAAACCCCAACTCCTTGAGCTTACCTAGCACCATGGCCAGGGTGTGCTTCGGCTTGGCCTTAATCTCACGCGATCGCCGATACCCGATAGACCCAAAGTTCAACTCTTTGGAGCGCCGGTCCTTGAACAGCTCATCTTTGTTGTGCTCGGCATAGGCCAACAGGCCGCCCTCGTAGTTTTTCATCCTGGTCATAAGCGGAGCTACTTTAGCTTCACTCTCAGCCTTCAGCCGGTCGATATCATCGTTCAGATCAATTTCAAACTGTTCGATCTGCCGTTTTAACTTGCCGATCTCTCCCAATACCCGGTTTGCTTCCTTAACATCCTTCACTGGGAAGAAGTTTTTTGGTTTAACCTTCGCCATCTACAATCCCCCTTGCTTTCAACTCAGTTTTCTTCTCGATATATTTACGGCCATGCTTGACGAACACTTCTGCTGTCAGCATGACCAGCATCAGGTTCTCATCTGTGATCTCTTCGAACCCGGTATTTGTGATAGCCCAGTCCAAATTCACCAGGTTGCGGACAGCCTCACCCCGGTAGCCCTGGACGATGCTGAGCATCTGTTCTTGATCATGCTGCTGCAGCACCTGGTTAGCGGTCATCCCCTGTAATTTCAGCTTCTCCTGCACGTCTTTAGTAGGCATATAAACCTCCTTTAACAATCAATTAATCAGTGTTTTGAGTCGGATTATGTTCGCACTTCTTACACTTCACCCACAACTCAACCCGTAACGGATTGGCAGTGGAAAACTCTCTTTTCCGTTCACCACAACAGCGCTGGGGAGAAATGTCTCCCAACACCGGGCAGTTGATCTGCTGTTTGCCGAAAACATCAACCACCCGCTGCATAAATGTGGTGGTGTGATGCTGTTTTGATCCTTTCAGCGCCAGGCTGACATGAGAAGAACTGTAGCCGAGTCTTCTAGCAACAGCCGCCTGGGTGGACTCTTCGACGGCAGCTCTCAGCAAATCCATCCAATCATCCATATTATTCCTCTTCCGGCGTGAAGATCTCGCCGGTATTCAGGTCTCGTAAACCGTTTCTGTGATAGGGAAGGGGACAGAGCGGTCCGGTATCTTTCACCAGGCGCCAGGTCCGTTTGAATCTCGGGCTGCCGGTCTTGGCAACCTGGTCCTCAATCTCGATATAGCCGTACCGGGAAAGCAATTGCATATACTTGTGCAGATTGCTGACTCCGATTTCGGCAGTGGCCTGTAGGTCGGCAGCTGTGAAAAGAATCATTATCCGCATGGAGTTCCATGCCTTCGACCTTGCTGTCCGTCCCGGTTGCTGTCTGAGCATTCCTTTTTTAGCGGCCATTTCTCTTCCTTTTCTTGCCGCCAAAAAACAACCTGCGCTCACCCCATGTTTTCAGGTCGACACTGTCGGTACCGTTCGCCCGAGCCATCTGTTCTATTGCTGCAAGACCGTTGGAGATCAAGCCAACATTGCCGCCCGCTTCACGATGCAACTTGCCGAGCAATTCATCCGCCACCCCTACCTCACAGACATCCCTGGCGACCATACGACAATCATCCATATCCAGTGGTGCCATTTCCACCTCCTGGGTGATTCGCCGCATAAAACGGTCGTTTGTGGCAAGGCCTCTGGCGATATCGTCCATACCAATCAGCACAACAGGCCTGCGAGAGCAGTCGTAAATATCCCGGATGACATCTATCATCTCTTCGTTGAGATAGTCGGCTTCATCAACAAAGAGAGGGCGGTTTGATTCACGCAGTTTTTTAACGATGAAATTAAACATCGGCTGTTTGAATCGTACCGGTTTACCTCTGAGTTCTTCGACGATGGCTGCCAACATGGAGGTGATCGACCAGATCCTCTGGGCACGGACAAAGACCCCATGAACACGGTTACTGACAAATGCCGTGCCCCAGGTCTTTCCACCTCCTGCTCGGCCTCGCAGGAGAGTCATGCCCTCCACGTTGTAAGCCCGCTGCTCTTGAGCGCCCATCGCCACCATATAGGCTTTGATAGGCTTGGTGATTGCGATCTTGTTTCGCATAGGCTATACTCCTTGTATTAAATAGAGGGTCCTATACTCCGACACCTCGTTTTACAAACAAGCCGTGTTGCAGCACGGCTTGTTCCTTTTTTAAGGCCCGAATTGAGCCTGTTCCTCATCCTCGTAAATATCCTGCAGCGTCTTGTATTCAGACGTGGTTTTGTAATATTCGATCCATTTCTGCTGCGACTCTGTCAACCGGGTAAGCTTCTGCAGATACTCGAACCGCTCCCAGCCATCAAAGCTTTGCCAGCCAGAATTTTCGGCATCATCAAGCTGCTTTTGCTCAAAGACAGCCTTGGCATCAATTGTGTTACCCGTCTTTTCCGGTTCAGTTTCCTCTAGGAATTTTGCAGCAGCAGCTTCATCATCGGTGCTTAAGGAGACAGGCTGATCCGGCGCATTGAGTTCATCCATCGATGCTACAGCCAGAGAGGCCTGGTCGAGGGCGGGAGTGGAGTGTTCTTCTGATGGGTTGGGAAAATCAACAATATTCTCGACCTGTGATCGCCGGTAGTCGACGTAATCCTGATAGGCAAGGTCCTTGCCCTCATTCCTGGTCTGTTTAGAGAGTTCTTTTTTCTTCTCCCTCATTAATTTCGTCTGGTACTTTCTGGCCCGGACAGAGAATTCAGCCAGGTTGATACCGGTCCAAAGAGGATCAATAGCCGGACAAAGGAACTCCCTTTCGTCGTAATCATTAATCAAGTAGATATATGCGGTTCCCATGTCTGCGGGATCAAGAAGGACAAAGACTTTTTCCCCAACCTTTCCGGCAAACTCTTTTGCCTTGTAATACCGGCCTTCAACCAGCACACCTTTCTTTCTGATAGTGCGTTTGCCGCCATCTCTGGGGGCGGGCATCAAAAGCATATCGAGGGCACGCAAGTCGTGGATCCGGCTGATTGGCCGCCGCCAGTTTCTTACCATATCCATTGGTGTTTTATTGTTGAGGCTACCGTGGACATCTTGATTGTAGACCCAGTGTGTCCATTGATCGCAAAACTTTTGCAGCTCTTTCGAACTCATGTTGACCTCGACCGGGTCTGATCCTTTTCCCATCACTCGATCGGCAAATGATCGTCTAGCCCGGATGGCAACCCGTTCGGCCACATTGTGGCCGATATAGTTCGGCATCAACTCGACCAGGCCATGCAGGAAAGTTTTGAAACCGCGCTCCATGTGGGGTTTCTCTTGGCCTTGAAAAGGGGTGCAGAGCTGCTGCTCGATCTCAAGTCCATCAATGACTCGGACAACATGCTGAGAGATATAATCTTTACCGTTGTCGGTCTTGATTATTTCAGGAACACCCCACTCGATAAGGCAAAGGCGTATAAGGGCAACAACAGAAGTAGCCCTGGAAGTTTTGGAGACAAAGAACTTCATTCTTCTGGAATAGACATCGATCATTCCAATAAGAGAGTGACGACCATCAGTCAGCATCAGGTCTGCCGGTGTGGAGTCGGCCTCCCAGAGCTGGTTAAGTCGTTCGATATGTTCGCTTGCCGAGCCGAAAGCCAGCATTCGTTTATTTTTCCACTCATCTGGATTGGTCAGGTACAGGAAGAACTCACTGTTTTCCTTGATCCAACGTTTGCGAAAACGACGAATAACACCATCGCTTGGAACTTCTCTTCGGAATCGGCCCAAAAGTGCTCGACGAATATTTCTCACACTGGTTCGCGGATTCTTGAGCACAGTTTTGACAACCTCATCTTGCTCTTCTGTTGTAAGGGAGGTGTTGCCGCGTTTCGGGTTGCAATACCCGTTGGCCAGACCGGCCAGGCCATAGCGATCATAATTAGTGAACAGCCTCCTGAGAGTGGAATAACTGGTCGTTTCTCCAATTACTTCAGTGACCGACTCATCCAACTGGATCCGCCCACCGTTGTATTCGTCTACAAACTGTAGATCAGCTTTTTTTGATCGCTTTGCGTATCGTCTCAGCTTGATACCGAGTGCCGCGGTAAACTCATTACTGGCCAACAGAAAAGAAAAACGGGCTTTCGCTTCGGCTTTCCGTTTTTCAGGTAATCGCTCGTAAGCTGCCAGCCCGTCTTCTTTGGCCATTTGCGCCAGCTCTTTCTTTTCTGCCTCTTCGGTCAACAACTGTTTGGCGGCAGCCGAACCGGCCTGAGCTGCCAGGCTGCCGTTTTTGGTCCCGTTCTTCTTTACATGCCCGCTGGCCAGGGCGAGCCTTAGCTTTTTAGGTAACAAGGAAATAATGAAATGTTTCTCGGGTCCACCTGGGCCTTGACGATAAGTAAAAGGAGAACCTTTTTTATTTAATTGCCGTCTGATTGTCGTCTCGTGTTTGTTACTGGCTGCGGCCAGCTCCGTGATTGTCGCGGTTGTTTTCATGCCGCATCCTTCATGTCGGCAGGCAGAGCCAGGTGTTCAGCCGGGCAGCCTTGGTCAAGGAGATATTGGAGTACCGCACGGTGGCTACGGATCCCTTTTAAAGTTTCTATAGACTGGGTGGCGTATTTGTGTCCAAGGGCTCTCTGGATATCAACAAGTCGCATATCTTGCTCGATCATCCAGGCCCTGGCTTTTCGCCGGTCTATACGGTTCTCTTTTTTCATCACGCCTCCAGCGCTTCAACAACGCCCCGCATCATACTGGCCATAGCTTCACGTTTTTGACGTGGCGGATAGCCGTTTTTAAATTCGTCCTGCAGGACATTTAAAAGGGACTTGTAAGACTCTGAAAACTCATCTGACACCAGCAGTTTGTTTCTGATTTTGGTCAGCTTGCTTCTGGAATCACCGACAGCGTCTTGAACTTGGTTAGTTAGATAGTTGGAAACAATCTGCTCAACCAGCTTGGCAGTGAGCTTTTTCCCTCCATTAACGGCATTTTGGACAAGCTTCCAAACCTCGACTTGCTCCTCTGGGTCCAACACAGTCAGTGGCCTGGCCTGAGCTTCATTAGTTGGCAGAAAAGGTTCGTCACCATCATCAGTTTTGTCTACAATTGTAGACAAATTCTTGATCACTTCAGCGCCGTTCATGAGTTGGTACGCCCTGGGCCTCCCTATCTCCCATACATCCTGGCAATAATCCTCAAAGGTTGGAAACTCACGCCGGAATAGCTTTCGGTTCCTGATTTCCGCCAGCGCGTTACCAGCCAGGATAAAGCCTGTCAGATGTTGTCGGACAACCCCTTCCAACCGTGCATAATCAGCCTGTTCAACCTTGGTCAATGGTGGTGCAATGATCTCTTTACCTGTCATAATTCAGCCTCTAATTTTCTCATTTC
>CAZMFP010000049.1:0-24022 GCA_964565605.1 uncultured Desulfocapsaceae bacterium
CCTATGAACTCTGACCTTGGTCAAAGACCAAGGGTTTTACTGTTAGACTAAAAATTAAACATCCCCTCAGAACAGATGATTGAGGAGAAATTTTCTTCTCTATCCGCTTATTTTCCCTGTAAACGTGCCTTTTTTTCTCAATTCAGTTAATATCAAATGTTTATTATAAATAGCTTTCAACTTTTTCTGCCGGAAAGATTATTCAAGATGAAGCACCACCTCGACCACAACAAGCTGTTTAACATTTTAAGCAGATTAAACAGTAGTGAAAAAAAACATCTGTCACCGGCAGCGACATTCAGTGATCAGGGAATCAGACGGAAAAAGGAGGAAACACAGGGACATCGGCAATCTTTTGCCCTGGATGCCGACAGAATTCTTCACTCCCGAGCCTACACCAGATACATCGATAAAACCCAGGTCTTCTGTCTGATTGACAACGACCATATCACCCACCGGGTCCTGCATGTCCAGCTCGTTTCAAGAATTGCCAGGACCATCGGACGCTTCCTCTATCTTAACGAGGATCTGATTGAGGCTATCGCTCTTGGTCATGATATCGGTCATCCTCCATTTGGTCACGATGGGGAGCATATTCTCTCACGACTCTGTCTGGAGTATGGCCTGCCGCCCTTTCAGCATAATATTCAATCGGTACGTTTTCTCGACCGTCTCGAACGAAAAGGTAAAGGCTGGAACCTCAACCTGCAGACCCTGGACGGGATACTCTGCCACGACGGGGAAATATATGAAGATGAGCTGACACCTGAGCCGATGGGCAACTTTGATCGTTTCGATAAAAAGCTTGCCGAAAAAGAGCAAAACCCTGCTGTCAGATTACTGCCCATGACCTTGGAAGCCTGTGTTGTCCGGATATCGGATACAGTTGCATATATCGGCAGAGATATTGAAGACGCCATTGTTCTTGGAATGATCAAACGCTCAGATATTCCGGATACATGCCGGACAATCTTAGGTGATACCAACGGTACCATTGTCTACAACCTGGTGACCGACATCATTGCTGCGAGCACTGTTTCGCTCCCCGGTGAAGCTGAAAACGGCTCATCCAAGGGTACCATTCGGTTCAGCAGTGAGGTTGGAGAAGCGCTCAGGCAGCTCAAACACTTTAATTATGAACATATCTACCATCATCCACGAACAAAGACACACCTTCGTGATATTGAAAACTGCTTCAGCACCATTTTCAAAGAATACATGGATGAATTAACCCAACATCGTCACCCGGTTGATCCCCAGATTGATCTGATGACCGATGCAGCTGAGTCCTATTCGGAACAAGAGATTCCGGCAGCCATGGTCCGTGACTTTATTGGCGGCATGACTGATGATTTCTTTCTGAAACAGGCCGCCAGATTCGGCTGCACAATCCCGGAGAAACAATGAACGAGCGACTGCAAAAATTTATCCCCGGTGAAAACACCCGAATGGTCACCATCGCCACTTTTATTGGCCTGACAGCGGGAATTTGCAACATTATCTTTCGAGAGGTGGTTGATTTTGTCCACCACATCTTCCTTGAAGGTGGAATCTCTTTTCTTGGTATCGATAAAGGAGGGTATTACCTTCTTCTCCTACCACTGATTCCTATTTGCGGTATGGTTTTACTCATTCCCTTTTCACTAAAATTTCCCGGTGAAGTCAACGGGTATGGTTTCACGAAGTTCCTTCGTAAAGTGAACCTGGAAGGTGGTTATATTAAGGCAAGAACAATTGCTTTAAAAATTATTTCAACGGCACTTACTATCGGAACAGGTAATTCAGCTGGTGTTGAGGGCCCCATCGCCCAAATCGGTGGCGCCATGGGTTCCCAGGTCGGTCAATTCTTCCGAGTATCCGGGAATCGCATGAAGGTCTATATTGCGGCCGGCGCTGCAGGTGGTATTGCCGGTATGTTCAACGCGCCCATTGCCGGTATTTTTTTCGCCTCTGAAATTGTTCTGCTGGGTTCGTTTGAGGTTTCATCTTTTGCTGCTCTGGTTGTCGCTTCAGCCATCTCCACTGTTGTCACCAGGGCCTATTTTGGAGAAACCCCCGCTTTTCCCATTCCTGATTACAATGTGGTCAATCCATTTGTGGAGATTCCGCTGTATATGATCCTGGCCGTCATCATAGGCCTGATTGCCGTTTTTCACATTCGAGTTTTTTATCTCATCCGGGACAAATATGCCGGCATTAAGCTGCACCCCCAACTCAAGCCAATTACCGGCGCCCTTATCATCGGTATTATCGCCATTTTTTATCCGCAGATTATGGGAGATGGCTACCATTTCATCGAAAAGGTCCTGCATGGCGAAGGGGCTTTCATTCTTCTATTCACCCTTATTTTTCTCAAGATCTTTGCCACCGCAATCACCCTTGGATCAGGTGGTGCCGGAGGGGTTTTTGCACCAGCCCTGTTTATCGGCGCCATGATTGGAGGTTCGTTTGGAGCTATTGCCAATAAGTTTCTTCCTAACATGACAGCTGACCCGGGAGCATACGCCACCGTAGGGATTGGCGCTTTTCTTGCGGCATCGACCCATGCTCCCATGACCGCGATTTTTTTACTCTTTGAGATGACCGGAAATTACCTGATTATCATTCCGATTATGCTCACTTCGATTATCGGTGTCATTGTGGCGAAACGGTTCGACGAAGACTCCATCGACACTGTCGATTTTACCCGGGAAGGTATTGATATTCACGAAGGGCGGGAAGCTGCCATTATGAAATCGATCAGGGTTGGTACGGCTATTACCGAAGATGTTGATTTTATCAGTGAACGGGCCAATATCAACCATCTGCTGGAGATTTTTCGGATGGCCAAAGGCAGTTTCTATTTCCCTGTTGTTGATGATTCCGGCCATATGGTGGGCATTATTTCCATGCAAGATGTGAAAAACATCCTGCACCGGGCTGAAGAAGAACGGGTTTGTTACCTGGTTGGGGCTATCTGTACCCGGGATGTCATTATGCTGACCCCCGACGACAATCTCTACACAGCCATGGAACTGTTTGACGTGAAAGGGATTGACGAAATACCGGTGGTAGAGAACCTGGAAGCGAAATGGGTTATCGGTATGCTTAAACGGCGTGATGTGATCACTGCCTATAATCATCAGATCCTCAAAAAAGGTATTAGCGAGAAGGCTGAAATGATTCGCCTTACCTGTGGTGGTGGCTGATTTTCCATGACGAATTGAGTGAAACGTTGACCGCCAGGTTTACTCATGGTAAATAGCTCAGTACCTCTTCGCTGCAACCACGCGCTCGTAGCTCAGCTGGATAGAGCACCGGACTTCGGATCCGGGTGTCAGGGGTTCGAATCCTCTCGGGCGCGCCAGTTTTTAAAATATTCCTACTATTTATACTGAAATTTCTGAAATATTTATTTCAACCTGAAGCTTAGCACTCATCTATCCGTCTAATTGTGTTCTCCATGCTCCCTGCAGAAACCATCATTCCGTTTATTGCTGCATCATTTCTTCTGGCACTTGCTCCCGGCCCTGATAATATCTTTGTTCTGACACAATCCGCGCTCAACGGTAAAGGTGCCGGATTGATCATAATGTTTGGCCTCTTCACCGGAATTATCGGCCACACCCTGGCGGTAACATTCGGTGTGACGCTTATTTTTAAAACCTCCGCCATGGCCTTTACCATACTCAAATGTGCAGGAGCCGCCTATCTTCTCTATCTGGCCTGGCAGGCTTTTCGCGCCCCAGTAAGCAGGCTGAAAGAACAGGAGCACCAAAAGGTTGATTACTTGCGACTATACAGACGCGGGATCATCATGAATATCACCAACCCAAAGGTTTCACTCTTTTTTCTGGCCTTCCTCCCTCAATTCGCTGACCCCGAAAGAGGTCCTGTCAGCCTGCAACTAATCCTACTGGGATGTCTATTTGTCCTTTCAGCCATGCCGGTTTTTACAACCATAGCCGTTCTGGCAGGTACAATTGGCCAGTGGCTCAACCGTTCAGATAGAGCCCAAAAACTGCTCAACCAAACGGCTGGACTGATTTTCTTTGCCCTTGCTGTGAAACTGGTTACTGCAGCCAGATAAACTGCTGTCTTAGCCCGGATTTCTCATGAACAGTTTGTATGCAACCAGTCGTCAATTGTGATTAAAAATAACCTGGCACAATCAACATGTTATCGAGTTGCACTCAAACTGTTTATCTGAAATTTGGGTTAGAGATTGTCCAAGAGAGGTTTCTATCGCCAGACTCCGGCTATTTTTTCTCCACAATTATGGCAGCAGCCGTTGTGTAAGCGGTTTGCGCTTACCTGAAAACCAAATCGACTGATCACTTCAGCACTGCAGGCAGGACAGAAGCTGTTTTCTCCACCCTCGCCGGGAACATTCCCCTGGTAGACATAGTTCAATCCGGTTTTCAGACCGATTTTTCTGGCACGTCTGAGATCTGTTGGTGAAGTGGGAGGTGGGCTGGTCATTTTATGGGCGGGATAAAAAGCTGTTACGTGCCATGGGATAGAAGGATCGACACTGTGAATAAAACCTGCAATCTCAGCTAGTTCATCATCCGAATCATTGAGGCCGGGGATCAGCAGAGTCGTGACTTCAACCCATACCCCCAATTCTTTCATCAGCCTCACCGACTCCAGCACGGGACGTAACCTGGCCGAGCATACTTTCCTATAAAAATCCTCAGAGAACGATTTGATATCAATATTAATGGCATCAAGCTTAGGCGCAAGCATCTCGATAACAGACCTGCTCATGAATCCGTTGGATACAAAAATATTCTTGAGCCCTTTTTCATGGGCTAACACGCAGCAATCATAGGCGAACTCAAAAAAGATAGTCGGTTCAACATAGGTATAACTGATTGAATCACAACCACCCGCAACAGCATCACTTACAACCTGGGTCGGTGTCTTCTCCACTGCTGCTCTTCCCCTTTTTTTTGAAAGATCAACATCGGAAATGGAGGCGTTCTGACAGTGGAGACAACGAAAATTACAGCCAACTGTTGAAATGGAATAGGACAGGCTGCCGGGCAGAAGATGAAAGAGTGGTTTCTTCTCGACCGGATCTATGTTTTCAGCAACAAGTTTCCCATATACCAGACTGTAGAGGATACCATCTACATTCTGTCTTACACCGCACTGACCATATTCTCCATCTTGGAGGCGGCAATGATGAGAACAGAGATCACAAATAACAAGATTGTTTTCCTTTTCTCTATACAGTATTGCCTGATGCATACGGATACTTACGAATCAGATGGTTTGAACAGCAGGGATATTACTCAGTCAGAATTGGTCCTATCATATAACCCGGAACAACTTACAGGTATCTGATAAGGTGGCCTACCAAACTACGAATCCTGGTAACGAGAAGTGACTCTTTTTTGGGATAATTGAGCAGATGGGCCGACCCGGGAATGGAGTCATGCCCGGTAAAAACCAATTTTCGCGGCGCACCACCACCTATGGATGATATTGATTCAACTTGCCATTTTTTCATTGGTTTCCTCCTGGTCGGATTCTCTTTTTAAAACAGTAATCCAACATACCTTCTACGATTCCAGTATACCATTTAGCATGTGGAAATCAAAGCGGGAAACCACTATATATTCAAAAAAAAAGACACAAACCACAACATATTGTATCCTGCTGAAATCATGCTCTATTCTAAAATATCTTCAATGTCCATATTTCAAGTTCATCATAAGTTGTCAGATTCCTTCTCCATACGCCTCTATACGATACAATATCTGCTGCATCTAAAGAGCAATATTACTCGCTCGAAAAACAAAAAAAGGCGGAGACCGCCTTAACGGTTCCGCCTTTTTTATTATATATTCAGGGAGAGGATTAGGCTATTTTCTTTTTAGCCTCCTTCCGGCTAACCCAGCAAGACCAACACCAAAGAGCAACATTGTCGCAGGCTCAGGGACATCATTTGTTTCCGGGTTGAATCCGGTAAAATGTGATATGGCCAACCCATCTTTTCCGCTACCAAAACCGGCATTCCAGAGGTCATATGTCGACCATGAGCCGGTGGGAGCAACGGGATTGACACGATACAGCGCATAGCCACTTCCTGCTTTTACCGAGTAAAACCCTAAAGTTGTTCCAAAAGGCAACGCTTCCCAGGTACCACTATTAGTGGCTCCAGTTGTTATATTTCCCTCGTTATCATATCGGGTAACTAAAACATTGGCATCTTCCAGAACAAATTCATCTGCAGCCCAACCGAAATAATCCTCAATAGCCTCTTCTACACCTTCTCGGTGTTTACCTGAATCATTTCCACTATTCGTAAACAGCAAGTCCCCACTATTAGTGTACCAGCCATACGAACTCCCATCTAACAACTGATCTATCGGATCAGCTCCACCGGGCCCATCCGGATCATTGAGAATCGGAGTTGCTAAAGCCGCTACGGACCAACCAACAACAAAAAGGGCTGCAACAAGCAATGTGATTATATTTTTTCTCATTTTTTCTCTCCCTGTTTTTTTATAACCTTTACTCTCTTCTTAACAATCGATCCCTTACCCGCTGACACGCAACAACCATACCAGGAATGAAAAAAAACCAAGCATCATTTTCATTTATAAAACAATCAGTTAGCCTACAGAGGAACCAACAACGACAACTGCTAATCCAAAATTTCCGTCTACAAGAAAAAAAACTCTTTTTTTTCCGGAAAAACGAAAGATGTGCTTGTCTGGCATTTCCATCTCAAGCCAAAAAGAAGCGAAGTCATCAGCATCGGCCACTGAGTTACCCCCCTACTCCAAGCTCTACTTAGTGCTGTTTACACACCATATCGTTGCCATCTGGAATCGAGATAGAGGTAATGCGGAGAAAATCTTTTCTTATAATTCATGGATGCTACTTCTTCGATATGGTATCCGAGATAGAGATAATCGATTTCCATTTTGAGACAGAGTTCAATCATTGACAGAATATTGAATGTACCGAGGCTTCGCCTGGCTTCATCCGGATCAAAATAGAAATACACCGCATTCATCCAGTTCGCACCAACATCAACAATACCAGTTCCCAGCAGCCGGTCTTCAAGTCGATAGCGAATCTCTACCGTCGTGACAATACTGTTTAAAAAAAAGCCTGAATAGTAGCCGGCACCACTGTTGGAGTGTGATGGGTACCTGTGGAGAAGAAATTTATCGCACAAGCTCACATTCTCATCAGTTGCCTCAACCGAATCGATAGATATCTTCACATCACTGTTTTTTTTCTTTACTCTTCTCTGACTGCGGGATGGTAGAAACTCAGACGGGTAAAGGCGGATGGGAACACATGCCGCACAGTTTCGGCAACGCATGGTATACAGAAACGGACCATTACGCCGGTAGCCGGCTGCCAGAAAAAGTTCCATAATATGGTCTGGAACCGGGCCAAACATCCCTTGAAAAAAGGTGGCCGTATGTGGAACCTCATAGGGACATTCCACATCTACTTCAATAAAATACTTTTCCAGTTGGGGTTGTATGTCGGCAAACGCCCTGGCACACTGTTGATCGTAAATGGACATGGTAAAACGATAACTGTTTCGACCTGCACCTCGTTATTGCAGGTATCGCTCAAGTTTATTCCGTGTTCATTGTAAACTGAAAACAGCAAACTTGAAACTCGAAACTTACACTGATTAAAGGCCTATTTTTTTTACGAGAAATACGGACTACACCAGCCCCTGGTCCAGCATAGCGTTTACCACCTTTACAAAACCGGCTATATTGGCCCCAGCAACATAATTACCCGGCACCCCATATTCATCGGCAGCATCAAGACAGGTTCGATGGATCGACTTCATAATATGCTTAAGCCTCACATCAACTTCTTTGGCGGGCCATGAAAGCCTCATGGAATTCTGGGCCATTTCCAGCCCTGAAACGGCAACACCACCGGCGTTGGCTGCTTTCCCCAGGCCATACAGAATTTTATTATCCAGAAAAAGAGTAATTGCCTCCGAACTACTCGGCATATTGGCCCCCTCGCTGATCAACATCACACCATTTCTCATCATATTGGCCGCATCTTTTCCATTAATCTCATTTTCCGTGGCACATGGAAAAACGCAGTCAGCCTTATGATTCCAAAGTGGGTTGTAATCCAGTTCCGGGTCTACGGGCGTATAGACCGCCTCAGGATACTCATCGCCATACTCACGAATACGTCCACGCCGCTGGTTTTTCAACACTTTGATAAATTCGAGTTTTTCCTTGTCAATTCCCTTTTCATCGTAAATATATCCGGACGAATCAGAGGCTGTAACGACCCGCCCCCCTTCTGCCACTATTTTCTCCATGGTGTATTGGGCCACATTTCCCGAACCTGAAACAAGACAGACTTTATCTTCTATGGTTTGTCTTCTGGTCGCCAGCATTTCAAGCGCAAAATAAACGGCTCCGTACCCGGTGGCCTCCGGTCTGATCAGGCTGCCGCCCCAGCCAAGGCTTTTACCAGTCAACACACCGGTGAACTCATTGCGCAACTTTTTATACATACCAAAGAGATAACCGATCTCCCGTGCCCCGACGCCAATATCTCCTGCCGGCACATCGGTATTCGGGCCTATATGTCGAAAGAGCTCAGCCATAAATGACTGACAAAATCGCATGACCTCCTCATCTGATTTTCCCTTTGGATTAAAGTCGGAACCACCCTTGCCGCCACCCATTGCCAGGGTCGTCAGTGAATTTTTAAACACTTGCTCAAAAGCCAAAAATTTAATGATCCCCAGATTAACCGATGGATGAAAACGCAAGCCACCTTTATAGGGGCCGATAGCCGAATTCATCTCTACCCTAAATCCTCTATTTATATGAACCTGAGAATTATCATCCATCCAGGGGACCCGAAACATTATGACCCGTTCCGGCTCGGTAATCCTGTCAAGCACTGCTTGCTTTCGATATTCTGGATTTCTGTCCAACACCGGTTTAACGCTTTCCAATACCTCTTGAACGGCCTGATGAAACTCTCGCTGCTCCGGATCTTTCGTTTTGATAGCGGCTAGGGTCTTTTCCATCTTGATACGCTCCTTTTCAATTTACAGAATAAGAGGTTAAAATATTTACACCTGAAACGGATTTAAATTGAACCTGAATCCGTGAGCATTCGATAGTGCTGTAGCTTTGTTCGATTTTACTGGCCGATTATAGTGAACTATATCGGACAGTTAAATCGAACAAAGATGCAGTGCTAGCGGATGCCCCGAAGGACGAGCTGTTCAACAAGATTAGCGTAGTATTCTTTAATAATACCTCGATATATCAGCAGGTTGTTTGAGAATGCAACATATTTCGTCACGGATTCAGGTTGAAGTTATTACTGCTTCGGACCGCTTACCGTCACACTTCAACACAAACGGCTTTTGAAGACGCAGATGACGAACATAAACACCGTTTTCCTCAACCGGCTGTTTCATAAGCCAAGCATAATCAATAAACGAACCGCTCCCGGGTTGTCTTTCCTCATCTGTAGATGATAACTCGGCAATACCAACAGTCATATATGGAATACCCAGAGAAGTGATATTCTGAAAAAAGTGAGTTCCCTGGGAAGGATCGGCAGAGAGCAGCTGGTGAGATGTCTCTACAATAGCACCAACTGCTGAGATATCACTCCAGGCAACCGGTATTCCAAGCCAGGGATCGGCAGAACCCCATCTTCCCGGGCCAATCAGGAGAAAACCTCGTTTATCTTTAACCAGCCTGCGATTAATAGCGCCTATTTCCGCCGCCATATTTTTTGTGGCACCGGGATTAAAGGAATCCGGTTTGACAAAGATAATATCGGTGAGTGTATCAAAGAATCCGTGCCCCAGGCTTGTATCTGAATAGCAGAAAGCCCGTTTTCTCTCACTCCTGGTGATTTGTACATGTACCAGTTCATGGCCGATCACCATTGGCCGTATCTGGAGAAAATAGAACGAGCCGATATCACCTCCTGTGGTCATATCCGCTGCAAACTCTATCTCCACATCGCACCCCATGCCCTTGCGGCCAAGCTCCAGCAGTTCGGCAAGAACTCCCGGCAGAGGGTACATATCATATTTGAGTATACGGGCGAAGGTCATCACTTTCATTCCGGGCAGCTGCGAGTCTCGAATCCTATATTCATCAGCAATATAGGTTGAAGAAAGTTGCCTGACCGGCAGCTCGTCTGAACATTGTTGAATATCCCTCTTCACCAGATTGGACATCTCGGGATGGAAGGTATCGGGTGTGTTCATATCAAGGGCGTAAAAACCATGTTGTGTATTTGATAATATTTCTTCAACCGATGAAAACTGGATCAGCTTCTTTGGGTAGGCCGGTGAAAATCGCAAACTTTTCTCCCCTTCCACAACCGTTTTTCCCAACCCCAGGGCAATATGGGCAATACCGTCTTCTTTATTGAGATGAAGAACCGGATAATAATTGTAGGATTGGGCAACTCCAGAAACCGCCGGATAGAAATAGCCATTGTAATTACCACCGACTACCTGCTGCATGATGATGGCCATGGAATCATTTCGCATCGGGTTGGAAGATTTAGAATAGGCCCTCGGGTTCTCAAACCAGGTTGAGCTGTATACACGCTTGATTGCTTCTTTGAGCTGAGTAAAGCGCAACTCAAAGTCGGCATGATTATTCGGCAGAAAATAGGTGGCATACAGCCCGGCATATGGCTTGTACTGAGCATCTTCGAGCAAACTGGAGGAACGGACTGATAACGGCCAGACAAATGTTTTCAGAAACGATCTCAGGTCCTGCTCCAGCCAGTCCGGCAGCTTTGATGCCAGAAACATTTCAGAGATCTGTTCATCACTCATCGACTCGTGAAAACTCAGCCCGTTTATTCTGACAAAATCCTCGAAGCCCTCAGCAGTGATGACACAGGTCTTCGGAATAACAACAGGAACAGAGAAGCCGCTTTCCCCTCCACTGGCTGCCGTGTTCATCTGAGTCCACATAAAGGCGATTCCACGAGCCTTGCCACCAATGGAGCCTTCACCGATTCGAACAAAGTCCATGGTCTGTGGATCATAACTTTTGCGGGAAAAACGAACGATCACGTTTCTTTGACGTAATTTTCGTAAATCATGGATCTTGGAAATCAGATAGGTACGCATCTCATCAATATTATTGATGGAGCCAACTGAGTTTCGATGCATCCGTTTAGCAAGAGCAACTTCGGATCTTGCCATAATCCAGTTAGAGAAATGATTCCGCTTGAGATGATATTTCAGTGATTCATCTGGAATTGTGTGTAATTTCTTCTCAAACTCATACAGGTTTGCAGCTGTACCCACTTCGGTGCCATCGGGAAGACGGAAAACAAAATCACCAAAACCGGTGTGCTCTAGAAAAAAGTTATGAAACTCATCTTTAACAAAAGGTGAGTGTTTATTGATAAACACGGCCGGAATAGCATCCGCAAGCTTTTTATTGCGGTTGTCATCGGATAACAGCAGCACCGGCATATCGGGCAGATCGTTCCAAACTTTTTTTAACAACCGATACCCGGCCATCTCATCAATTTCACCACTTCTTGGAAACCTTGTGTCTGAAATAATTGAGTACACATATGGTCTGTACTTCTCATAAAGAGACAGTGCATCTTCGTAATTATTGGCAATGAGAATTTTCGGCCGGGCCCTCATACGTAGAAGACGGTGCTTTTCGCTTAAGCTCTCATCAAGTACCGCCTGTGTCTGGGCAACCAGCTCATGGTACATAATCGGCAGGAAAAACGAGCGATGGATAGGAGAATCTTCCACATAAATAATAACCCGGACCATGGCACGCTCGGTATCCACATCAACATTGACCCGGTCTTCAACGGATTTAATAATGGCAACCAGCAGATCAACTTCACAACACCAGAGGAAGGTATTATCAATCCCTGTGTCTTTACCCAGCTCTGGGGCAAACGACATGGCCCGGAGGTTGGAGCCAATCATAATCACCGGTAAATCGGGTTTGACTTTTTTGAGTTCAGCGCCCAGATCTGCAGCATCAGTTCCCAGTAGATAGGGCATGGTAAAGACCAGATCAATCTCCCGGTTCGACACCTCTTGCAGGGCTTCATCAACAGTTGTAACTCTGGTGATCCTGGGCGCACCGCTAAGATTCAGTTCCTGGTATTCCCTGATTATTCTGGTGGCAACGGAGGTGTCCTCCTCCATGATGAAGGCATCGTAGGGGCTGGAAACAAGTAGGATCTCACGCACTTTGAATGACATGAGCTCATGAAAGATGTGAAACTGCAGCCGTAGATCAGGTGTGTCGGAGGGTATGTCTGCCACCATGTTCTGCTCCCAGTTATTCAATAACTTTCACGCTGAAAATCCGGCTTTATAATATTGTATAGCTTTTCTTCAACAAAAAGAAAATCAATAAATTACCTGAAGAATATTAAAAATATAGAACACAAAAAAAGATTCTCCACTCTGTCGATTTCTCATCTCTTTCTCCTTTAAATCTCTCCTCCAAAAAGATTATAGACAATAGGATAGTAGGAACAGATCAACAGGAAAAAGAGCAGTAACCAGAGACTGAGGTGGGTCGAGAAACGACAAAAGCGGTGGATGGTTCCGGCAAGAAAATCGTCACGATGGGGTAAAAATGTTGAGAGCCCAACACATAATCCAAAAAATGAACCGGCTATCAGAGCAAAAAATATTGGAAATCCAACGCTATAATATTCCCATTTGAGAATGCAGAACGGACAGTGGTGATACGGCATGGCATAGATATAGGACGAAATGACAACTGTTATCACCACAATAGAAAGAGGATAAAATAATAGCCAAAGCAGGCTGAACAGAACTGCCGGCAACCGGGGAACCGTTTCTTTTTTCCGCATCTGTTTTAAAAGAACTATTCCGGCTGTAACGATGAGTATTCCGCAACCGTAATAAAGAATGAGCAGCGTTTGCGTCGGAAACAATCCCAGCAAGTTCTGAGAATCACCCTGATCAGTACCAAAAATAATGCCGCAACAGGAAGTGATGATATCAGGCTCCAGCTTTGCCAGATACATCGTCTGCAGAAAACCATCCAGAGCAAGAATAGGGATTATAAAAAGAAGATACCCGTATTTCAGACGGACCAGAGGATAGTGCGCAGAAGATATATCCAGCCGATGCAGAACAATCCAGAAACCGTAAAAAAAGACAGCCGCAAGCTTAAATAACAGGGCATTGAGACCATACTCATTGGCTGTGAATGATCCGGTGGCGCACATGGCACCCACCAGAATCGATGAGAAATTATCGGCTGCTAAAACCAGCAGAACAAGAGAGAGGAGCTGGAACCCAAGACCATACTCCATGAGCGTTGCTGAGAGCCATATCTCACTCTCAAGCCTGATCTGCCGCCCAGAATCGGACGACACATCCCAGAACCGCAAAACCCTGATCGCTGTGCGAACGGCGATTAAACCCAGCATAATTGCAAAAAGCGTACAGAAAGAAAGAGCGATGGACCAGGAGTTGATCAGCATCCATTACTCCTTCTGCTGATCGACCACTCTGCCATCAAGTATCTCCACAATCCTGTCCACACCTTTATGCTCCGCCACCAGAGGGTCATGGGAGGTGAGAACAATAGTTTTTCCTTCGTCCTTAAGATCACTCATGATCCGCATGAACTCATAGCTCAGTTTTGTGTCCAGATGGGCTGTTGGTTCATCGGCCAGTATGATGGGTGGATTGTTGATCAAAGCCCGGGCAATGGCAACCCGCTGCAACTCACCACCGGATATCTGATCGGCAGGAAAGCGACTGCGGTGATCAATACCAAACTTTTTCAACAGTATTTGCGCACGCTGTCTGCACTCACCGGGCGCAATGCCCATTGGCAGCAGCGGTAGAGTCACATTATCAAGAACAGTCAGTTCAGGTAAGATATTAAACCTTTGAAAAATAAAACCGATACTTTCCCGCCGGTGAAGAGTCAGAAAGCGATCCGGTAGCCTGGAAAGTTTCTTGCCGGCGATAGCCGCCCTGCCGTTTGTCGGCGGAAAGACGCAGCCGATAATGGCCAGCAAAGTAGATTTGCCGGAGCCACTTGGCCCCCTTAAACAGACCATTGAACCTTTATCGACTGATAGCGTTACATCATAAAGCGCCTGAACCTCATTGGGTTGATTTCGGTTATAAATTTTGTTGACTTCTTTAAGCTCAATCTGCATTTAAATCACCGAGTCAGGACGAACAATAGCGGAGCGCCATGCCGGAACAACTGTTGCACCAAGGTAAGGGACAACAGAAAAGGAAAAGATGAGTAAAATGTCCGTTGGCGCGATCACCGGCATCAGCGTAAAAGTCGGCTTCAATACCGACCAGCCGAGAAGGACCGGCCTGAACAGAGCACCGCCATACCAGGCAACATGAATCCAGGCCAAAGTATAGCCCGTTAAAAAAGACAGCAGGGAAATCACGCACGATTCCCAAAAACGAACAGCCATGATATCGCTTGTTTGCCAGCCAAGCATTTTAAGAATACCCACCTCCCGTTTCTCCTCCGGGGATAAACCGGACGCCTTGTCCCAGGCAAGAATGACAAAGGCAGCCAGAGAAGCAAGCAGACAGATGGAGCCAAAACCGGAACGCCAGCTGAAAACAACATTGTACGTTTTTCGAATCTGCTCCTTGGTCAGCACCCTCGCACCCGGCAGGAGATCACTGATTTTCTTGGCTATGGTATCAATTTCCTTTGCATTGCCCACCGTAATCATTAGATCTGTTATTTCCGATGGTGCCATGCCAAAGAGATCTCTGGCATCTTCAAGTGACATGATGATTAAATCATCACTGACCAGAGCTGTACTTGGGCTGAACTGACCTATTTTCTCAAAGGATGCCATGGAAAGGTCGGGACGAAACAGTGAGAAACTACGTCTTTCGCCAAGATCCAAGTTGTTATAAACAGAGGTCCCTAATACCACCTTTCCCCGTTCCTTCGCTGTCGGGAACCGCCCTTGGGCGAGCGAGAGGCGTAGCTGTTTATCCGGTTTAATCTTGCTGAAATCAAGGCCCATGACAGTATAATTCGCTCCATTTGACTCATCAAAATAGTAGCCCCATATGCGACCACTCTTTTTTCTGATACCAAAAAGACGATCCAGTTTTTTAAGAGAATGTACTGAAATCGGAACCTGCCGGCCGGCTTCAAGCTGCTGGACGGTTATATCCGGTACGCTGGTCAGGATATCTTCCGCCGATTGGTTTAACGCTCCGATAACCAGCTGGAAAGAAGCCAGAAGAAAGATAACGGCTGCAAAAACCAGGAAAACACCACAATTCTTCAGCTTTCTGCGCACCAGTGAAGAGATGGCATAATCAAGGGTATTGAGCTGTTTCTGGATGGTTGATTGTGACATTGTTATTTAGGAGGAGACCAGAACGATCCTGTTGGAAAATGTTCTATACTGCCTGGATGGTCCATATACGGAGCCATTTTATCACTGACAGCCGGATGCCGGGTATATCTGGCCTCGGTGGCTATAACGAGATCTGATAAGCCAAAACGTTGAACCAGTGTCTGCATGACCTTGACTTGAGTCTGTCGATCAGTGTACTCGTTCACCGAAAAACGAAACAGAAATACATCGGCAACCAGTAGAACAACAACTAAAAATATAAAGATATAGGCTGAACGCATAGAGACATGATTAAGACTAGAACCAAATTGGCAATCATTCAATAGTGGTTATCCATAAATGGCCTTTCCCTTCTAACTCATCATTTAAAGAGAAAATTTCATCTACACTTCGATTTAGAAAAAAGCTCACATTTCTGAACAGACAGCAAAGAATATTATTTCATTGTCTGGCCGGCACGCTTGGAGTTTACCAGGTCCAGGGTGATTTGTTCAAACTTGAGTATCTTCTTGCCATGGTGATCTTTCATGAAATTCTCAGCTGCGGCAAGCGAGCTGAATGGAATAAATTCATGCCCCATGGGCCCGTATACATCACTCCCAATCACATAAAAACTCTTCCGGCCGTCAATCCACTCCTGTGAATAATAATCCTTGACCCATATTTCACCTGATTGAGCTTGCTTACTGCCTCCAAAAAGCTCTGGTTCAAAGTAAAAGGCGAGCATATCTTTTGCCCCGTCAAACATGGACACTTTACCATCCTTCTGGATAATCTGAGTGATCCAGGGCTGGTATTTGGCCACAAACATACCGCAGACGGGACAACGCTCTTTTCTATCGATATCTTCAACAGGTCCAGCAAATGCGACCAGTCCGACACCACTAAAAGCAACTGCAAAACACAAAAGAACAATAAGTTTTTTTCCTCTATCCATGACTTTACCAATTTTTGTATGTGATTAGCACTGAAACTCAGTTTGTAAATTTTGCAGTTATCTGCAATCCAGCTATGACGCTGGATTCAGGTGCTTGCTGACAAACAATCCGCAAACGAAGAATGAGCAAGGACGCCTGGCAGCAAGCACTTGAGTCCCAAAGGTAAATCAACAGACTGTTAAGTGTTTTGCTGAGCTTTAGTAGTAATCACTTTAGATTATCTGATTACCCATAAAGCTCAGCCTAACATGAGGTGTTGTCAATTTGTCTTTCTAGCCTTCGGTCAAGGATCACTCCCAGCTGATAATAATACAGATATTTTTCAATATTTCTATCCGTTAGATATATTTCAATAATAATCTGTGATCCTTGAAATACGCCAGCCAAACTGACAAAACCTCTTTTACCGTCAAGGCTGAAAATCATTGGTAATCAAGTTATTTTGTAAAGCTCATATACATCCAGACCGGACCCAAGGTCTATTTTAGAAATTTACCTACAAGTTCTTCGAGTTCCGCCTCACCGACACCACCTAAAATAGCAGCAATGATGGTTTGTTCCGGATCGATGACTACAGTTTGTGGAACAATACGAACATTGAACAGCATGGCGACCTGCTCTCCTTTTTCCATTACCACTGGAAACGGGATTTCCAGGTCTTTAATAAAATCCCGAACCACGCTTTGCGATTCTTTTCCTGTATTAATATAAACAACCCTCAGCCCTTTCTCCTTATATTTTTCAAAATAGTGATTAAACACAGGAGTATCAGCGCGACAGTATTTACATTCGGTATCCCAGAACCTGAGGATTACCGGGTGCCCTTTCCAGCCATTTAAATGGATCAGTTCATTATCCATCGACAAAACCCTAAAATCCGGTGCCTTATCCCCAATCTGCAAGCGTGATTTTTTCTCTTCACCACATCCTGTAACGAAGATAAACAGTACCATAAACAGGAGGCTGTAGCTGATCCTGGAAAAACTAATTTTTCGTCTCATCTTCCTTCTCCGTTACCTCACCATTTCTCATTCTGATGATTCGCGCATTCTGCTGACTGGCGGCTAAGTCACTGTTATGGGTTACCACCACAAAGGTGACCCCTTTTTGGTGGAAAGATTTAAAAAATTCCAGGATTTCTGACTCGGTCTGCTCATCGAGATCACCGGTCGGTTCATCTGCCAGGATAATATCCGGTTCATTGATGAAAGCCCGGGCAATCGCAATTCGTCTCTGCTGACCACCTGATAACTGGGAAGGAAAGCTATTCTTCTTATCTCCAAGACCAACCGCATCAAGCAGTTTCTCCGCTCGATTTCTCCCTTCCGGTTTAGATACACTGAAACTGAGTGGTAAAAGGAGGTTCTCAATCGCTGTAAGTGTTGGGATAAGACTGGCAAATTGAAAAACAAAACCGATAGTTGAATTACGAACTTCAGAAACCTTCTTGTCATCGCCCTTCCAGGAATCAACACCATTTATCAGAACCATTCCGGAGTCCGGGCTGGTCAGCCCTCCAATCAAGCTCAACAGTGTTGTTTTTCCTGAACCGGAATGGCCAAGAATTGTAACAAAATCACCTTGCGCGATTTCCAGATTGATATGGTCAGCGGCCCGAACCTCCTTGCCGTCAGCCATATACGTTTTAGATAAATCCCTGCACTCTATAATCACGTGTTACTCCTCTGACTTCATTCCTGAATGTTAAGTAAAAACTGTAATTGAGCCTTCCCCTGGACTCACCGGCCCTGCAACAGTACTTCCCGCAAGCTCTTACAGTGCTCGGATATTGTAGCAAAAGGACATCTAAATACACTATTTTAATTCCTCTCTTCCCCTCAAGACACACAACAAGTACCACACGGTGGCATCAAAAGTCAACTATTGTCTCAAAGCTCAGCCAAACTGACACACCTCTTTTTTCACGCTGGCTGAGAACCATGTATAATCAGGTCATTCACTAGCAATATCCATCTGTTTTTACAGGAAATAAAAAAAAAGGAAAAAACTATTGACAACACATCGCCACACCGTGGTATAGTGGAGCCATAAATACCACCGTGTGGCACCGTTAATACTTCTTTTACTCATGCAATGTACCCATGGATCGTGATGAATTCTCCTTTTTCAGGAAAAAGCTGGGAAAAACTCAGAAAGAATTGGCAGAACTCCTTGGTACTTCACTTAAAGCTGTTTCCAGCTATGAACAGGGCTGGCGTTCTGTACCGGCTCATGTAGAAAGACAGATCTATTTCTTAGTGTCTAGAAAATACAACGTTAAGAAAATCAATAAAACGTGCTGGGAAATAAAGAATTGTCCAGAAGAAAAAAAGAAAAAGTGCCCGGCTTGGGAATTTCAATCAGGCAATCTCTGCTGGTTTATCAACGGAACAATTTGTGGCTGTGCCTCAAAAACCGACTGGAAGGAAAAAATCAGTATCTGTCGGGAGTGTGAGGTTATGGCGGAAATTTTCAAAGATCATAAAAAACCGGAAGATCCGGATTAATAAACTCCTCTTGGAGGGGGAAAACTGGTCAATAGATATAAACGTGCAAAGTTATCAATCTTTGACCAATGTGAAAAAGAACAAGGAGGAACACATGAAGATCAACAAGAAATTTTGCTTATCAGTTGCTGGTGCCGCCGTTTTTACTTTTGGCGTAGTGGGCAGTCAGAGTGTTTTGGCAAAAACATACGATTCCACATTTTATGTTGCCGGTATGGGTGGGCATTTTGCTGTAGCCGAGGCAACCATCGACCCATCTAAAGAAAAGCCCATTATTTTGAAAAAAGAACTCGATCGCATTGAGATTGGTGATGAAGAGACCCATCCGACCCATGATGCAAGAATCGATTCTGAGAACAGAAATGTCATGTTCTGGTCTACCTACAAGAGAAACCCGGAAACAAAGGCACCCCATGTTGGAAAAACTGACCTGAAAACAGGCGAAGTCATTGTCGATGTTGTTGCTCCCCTGCCTGCAGCCGTCAAGAAGGACAAGTCACTGTTCTGTGCATCCAGTCAGTCCAAGACTACTTACATGCCAATTTCCATGGCCAATAAAGGGTATATCGAGGTGCGCAACAAGTCTGACCTGAAACTGCTTCACACAGTCATGCTGGAAGGCACCGATGCCGACATCGGAAAGCCTTACAAATTCTACCATGGTGTTAACTCTCCTGATCTTTCCCAGACCCTGATCACCATCAATGAAGCTGAAACTGACCACGGCAAACTCGTTGGTAAACTGCATATGTTTCTCCTGGACAATGCTGCCCTTGAGCAGGGAAAGGTCAAGGTTCTTGCCAAAGGTCTGGCTACCGGTACCGGAAAGTTCCTGAGCTTCCGAGCTTACTACTCTAATGACGGCTCCAAGATTGCTATTGGTGCAGGAAACACTCTTCTCATAGTAGACGCCAAAACCTTAAAAACCCTGGATAAAGGCATGGCCGCTCCTCTAGAGGAGTTCCATGATGCCATGTTCTCACCAGATGATAAATACCTTGTTGTTACATCCCGAATGAAGCGTGTTTTGGATGGTGTCACTTGTGAAGATCCACTGAAGCCTGCCAAAGGTGAGTTCCTGATGGATGGCCACCTGAAGCTCTATGATGTTGCCAACAAGAAGTGGCTTGGTAAATCTACATCTGTCTGTCTAGACTGCCATGACAACGAAGACCTGGAATCCCATGCCGTTCTCTGCGGTGTTGATGCCAACTGGAAATAACAGACATAGCTTGTAATTTAAAAAACAAGTAGAGTAAAAGCCGGAACTGACAACAATTGGTTCCGGCTTTTTTTTATTGTTTTTACCTCCCACACACACCACTATCCTATGAATGATTCGATTTCAATTCAGCATATAGCATGGAAGAATGTTACCAGAAAGATCTTTAGAAACGTTATCTTGGTTATTGCTGTATCCATTTTGGTGGCACTTCTAGTTTTTGCTATGCTATTCCGCAACTCGGTTGAACAAGATATTGAGCAGGCAACAAAAAAACTTGGAGCCGATATAGTCCTTGTCCCTCCTGAGGCGAAGGATCTTGCGGAGCAGTTCATCCTGGAATCCCAGGAAAAAACTTTCTATATGGACGAATTTGTTCTGGATTCTGTTAAAACTCTACCGGAAATCGAGTCGGTTACTTACCACATTTATCTAGATACCATCGAGTCGGGTTGCTGCTCCATTGAAGAAGGCCAGGTTGTCATATTCCACAAGGACTCCGATTTTGTCATCGGCCCATGGCTGGTTGAACAGGGCCTACCTCCACTTAAAAAAGGTGAGGTCTATGTTGGAGACTACGTGTGGGAATATTTGGGATTGCTCAGAACAGCGACTCTTTTCGACCGTGAGATGAAAATTGCTGGTCATCTTCAATATACAGGTACAGGGCTGGATCATGGAATCTTTGTCCAGAATGATGACCTTGATACAACTTCTGAAGGCGTTCGCGGTCAATTCAAAAAGGGCGAGATATCCATTGCCTTTATCAAGGTAAAAGAAGGTGCCAACCCGGAAGCTGTTGCTAAGAAAATAGAAAAAATTAATCCAGCCATCGGAATCATGACCCGCGGTTCAATTGGTGGCGGAATACGATCAACTCTACGAGATATCATCAGAATTTTCACCATTACTATCTTTACTTCTTCCCTGCTGGCCATCCTTCTCGCCTGGTCGACATTCACTGCTCTTGCCAATGAAAGGAGACGGGAAGTGGGTATCATGAGAGCCATCGGTGCCAGACAATTTCATATCTTGAAGATGTTTCTCACCGAAGCTATGATCATCAGCTTTTTAGGCGGCCTTCTGGGAGTGGCCATTGGTCATTATATGATCCATTACCTGGCAAAAGATTTTAATCTGTTAAGCCGGCTGGATGCCCTTACCTCCATTTCCTCAACCAACATCTTTATCGGCATCCTGGCGCTGATTATTGGTGTTCTTGTCTGCCTTATGGGAGCCATGATGCCGATCATCAGACTCACCCGAATGGAGCCGCTGCTGGCAATTAAAGAAGAATAACAGCTTTAATCCTCAGTTTTCAGCTTGTCGATCCAGCTGATAAACTTACCTACCCAAGTAAAAACAACCATGCATGCCGAATTCTTGAGCATGCATGAATAACCACCGTATATCAGGTTCCTCACATTAAAAACACGCTCTTAGATAAAAGTGCCTGATTTCCAATGGTTTTCAGCCTGAACAACAAAAGAGGCCTTGTAAATTTTACCTCTTTCCATCCATTTAAGTTTATGCTATTTTTCTTAACCACGATGGTTCCAGGTCAAATATAATACAGGAGTCGAGATGTCGTTAACGGTTGCGAGGGTGATCAGCTACAGCCTGGTTATCCTGTTTGGTTTTAGCCTGGTTATTTCAGCCCAGGCAGAGATACTATCAACAGGAAATCCTCGTAAGGGTGGATACGTATTTAGAAAATGCATCGCCTGCCACAAAAACAACAACACACCTGTTGTCTGTCCTGGTGATAAGTCGAAAAAGTTCTGGGACTTTTATACCAGTGACTATTTTGATAAATGCAGGAAGGTTCAATCGGAAAATAATTTCGAAAAATACAAGTTTACTCCCACCCAGCTGACTCACTTACTCAGCTTCCTTCATAAATATGCAAAAGACTCGGATGAAAAACTACTTTCATGCCCATAACTTCTTCCTTTTGCATTTCCAAAAAAATATACAACTGATGTGAAAACATCTAGTGCAAGAATATAACTGTGTGCATAGGAGAACATTATGGGAATACGCTCAAAATTTACGATTATCATTGTACTGTTCAGCCTGGTTTCTTCACTGATACTTGGTTACAGCAACTATAGATTCAGTCGGCAAGCGGCATTAAACGAGGCAAAAGATAAGGGATTGCTCTTGTTTAATTATATTCAGTCCTCAAAAGATTTCTTCAGAAAGCACCAGAGACCCCTGATAGCCGATCTCCTGGTTGACAAAGAACGATTTTATCCGGAAATCATGTCCGGTTTTGTTGTCCAGCGAATGGAATATGACATTTTCAAAAGAAGAAACACAGGATTCGAATTCAAACAGGCAACCCTTGACCCTCTCTGGCCTGATAATAAGGCAAACAACGATGAAAAACAGCTTATCGATTACTTCACAAAAAACCCGGATACCGGCAAACGTGAAGGAACAATGATGAGAAAAGGCCAAGAATTTTTTTATATTGCTGAGCCTGTTTCAGTCAATAAGAAGTTCTGCCTGAAATGCCACAGTGACCCGGCAATGGCACCACAGGATCAGAAAGATATCTATGGGACAGAGAATGGATACAACTGGAAACTCGGTGACATTGTCGGTGTTTCCATTGTTTACATTTCAGTGAGTGAAGCAATTGCCAATGCCAAAAAGAATGCAATGTATCTGTTTGTTATCGGCTCCAGTTTCCTGCTGATTACTATTCTTTGTATCTGGTTTTTCCTGGATAAAAAGATTGTCACCCCAATCACAAAACTCTCCAATCTTGCTGAAGATATCAGTATTGGGAAAAACCTTGATCAACGTATTGTCATTTCTTCAGACGATGAAGTCGGCACCTTGGCGGCATCGATTAATCGTCTGCAAAACAGTGTTCGATTGCTGCTCAAACGAACAATGAAATAATAAGAAAAAAGCCGCGTAATTCACTTAAGTAAATTACGCGGCTTTACCTCAATCTTTTAACTTCTGCGCTCTATTTCCTTTTCTTTGTTCCTTTGGCTATCACCTGTCTCAGTTCATCGGCTTTTTGGTTGGTTACTTTTCTTCGAATAATGACATCGGCCGGGCTGACTTTCTGGCCATAGTACGCACTGTTCAGCCCATCTCTTGTCTTGATAACAGCCCCCTCAATGGACATGCCGCCATATGCCCCTTTGGCTCTTGAAAACGAGAATACATCGGCTAAAGCGGCTGTTCTTCCGGTTCCTATTGGTCCGGCTGCAATGGATACATCAGCACCGAGCTTGAAATTGGTGGTCAACATACTATCCATACCACGCTCGGTCATGACCATCAAAATCACTTCTGCTGCTTCTGCTCCAAGCTGGAAACCAAAAGAGACCGAGCCCATGGTGTAGAAAATCGGATAACTCCATTCACCCTTTTCTTTATCCCAGGCAAGCAGCACCCCTGTCCCCCCCGATCCACCAAAAACGAAGCCTGCTTTCAGCAGTTGTGGCACAATGAACAACGCTTTGGCATTGGCTACATTCTCTCTGAACCAGTCAAGATTTGCTTCGGGATCATTCATAAAATTCTCAAAAACCATTGTTCCCTTCTCGACAAGCTCCTGGGCTTCACTGGCAGACCAATCAGCACGGCTGGGTGTTGTACCCGCAGATGTCAGAAAGAAACAACAAACGAGAAGAGTGGTGATACATGTTCTTATTCTGTTCATAGGTTACTCCATGAGCTAGCTCTTTATTGGCCTGTTGAGGAGTTGTGACAACCTGTTTCCGAACGAGATCGGGAAACTGTTTGATTTAAATAGAAAGCTTGGACGATGCTTTGAATACCGCACGCTTTGCCTATCCTTTATTTATCATAGATTTAGAAATAAAATAAATGGTTAATACTTCCTAACTCTATTTCATTTGAATAGGCTTTCTCTCTTTCTGATCTTTAGAGGTTTTCAGTGCTGTCTCATAGTTAATCAATAAAAAGAGGCCCGGAGAGCCCTTTGTGTT
>CAZMFP010000050.1:0-23560 GCA_964565605.1 uncultured Desulfocapsaceae bacterium
TGGTGTACTATAGCTGTAAATAGCGTTCATTTTCAATATTAAATAAGTATTGTGTCCCCGGATTTCGGTTCATTTTCAATATTAAATAAGTATTGTGTCCCCGGATTTCGGTGTCCCCGGATTTCGTTTGAATTACCGATGAACTTGGAGCGGGATATTGAATTCCGAAAAACCGCTGAGGTTTTGCGTCCCTTTAATGCGATTGTTATGCCACTATGCATTGTTTTTATAGAATTTTCTGTAAATATTTTGACAATATTTCATCACTTCTTGATGTGCTATTTCTCCCGCAAGGCACCTTTGTAATGGAAATTCTGCGTTTAAACTATTTCTCTCTTCATCAAAATCGGTAAGTATTGTTTTTCCACCTCTTTTTTCTATATATTGGTAAATCCAATTAACAGAATTATCAATATTATCACGGAACAATGAGTGGTTAAGAAATGTAAATCCATATGGTTGATGATCCCTGTCAGTTTCAAATAATGTCCATGGGGTTACATTAATATTCAGTGCTGAGGACTTAAGTTTAAGGTTGAGAATAGAACCTATGCGTAAAGCTATTTTTGGAATGTTAGGACTTCTGAGCAAAAAAACGTCATACTCTAAAGGAATTTCTTCTACAATTCCTGTAAAGTCGATTTCAATCATCCGGTCTTTCTGCAGTTCCGATTCAATTGTACGCCATATAGAACTGGTGCAAATGATAGGAATACCGCACTGAGTGTCACCTGAAGCTGTTGCTGTAAGTAATACGTCATTTCGATTTTTTCTGAAATTAACACATCCAACACCACCAAGTTCAGCCATTAGCGTTTTTCCATAAATGTCAAATGTAATTGCCCCTTTCTTGGGGTCTATGTCCTCGATATGATATTGGAAGGCTCTATTACGAGCTTTCGCAGCGTTATAGGTCCAAAACAATCCAGGTTTTCTTGGCACCCAAGGTGACATTTGAAAATTCATAAGGCTTATCATGTCACCTTCTTTAATATTCCCAGTAAATATTTCTTGCCAAAAATATTGGTCCCCCGGCCTATTGGGATTATCTCTATAAGCAAATATTTTACGTGGCTTATTTCGAGAGAAATTTTCAGCATATTGAACCCTCAAATAATCTCTCAGCCCATAGTAACTTGAAAGGGTCTTTATCAAGTCCCAACCACTATTAGTTTGTGAAATTCCAAGTAATTGCTCTATAACCATTTCTTACTTTCCGGTACGATTTTTGAGGGCATAACGAGTCTGTAGGAAAACCCTTCCTACAGATCACAATTAATCGGTGAAACCGATTTAAAACCCAAGCGAGGTTGCTTTAGGGTAGTTTTCAGATCATTGCCGAACAACCTAACACAAACTGACCTGTTTTTCGAGCAACTTTGTCGCATGGAGTTTGTTAGAACAGGTTGGCAAGTATCCACGGCTACACCGAACTATCATGCAAACCCAGCCCCATACCGGTGAATCTTCTTTAGGTTGTGAATAATACAGAACAGATTCCACTGAACATTAACTTTACGTTTAGTTCTAAGGGAGAATCGATCCAGACCAATAGCTGATTTAATATTGGCAAAAGGTGGTTCGCCAATGGCTAAACGCATACCGTAAATCGTTCGTCCTGCTATGGAATCGATCTTTCTCCGCATCTTTTCACTGAAGGTGTTCTTGCCCTGTTCGGACCTACCATGAAAGTAAGCAACCTGACGGCACTCAGTGCGTTCAGGATAGCGTAAACATTTAGACCTGAGTGAACAGGGAACACAATCTGTCTTTCTGCCTTTGAACTGAGCAGCTGTAAAATTCTTCTTAGTTACATTTCCACCACTCCGATAGAGTCGTTTACCGGCCGGACAAAGGCAATAGCTCAAATCTGCCGGGAAGAAAAAGTCGGCGGGAACAAACAACTTTTTGCTCTTTTTATTCTGGGAGCGTTCTTTTCTAGCTCTTACTTTATATCGATCATAATCTTTAAAGCGTGGGTCACGTTTTCTGAACTGGACATCTGCCACATAGCCATCTATTTCATTTTCGGCCAGCATTTTCATATTGGCTTCTGAATGATAGCCGCTGTCTGCTGTTAATTTGGCTTTTTCAAATACATCCTTTTCTTTACCGATTGTTTGGAAGTTCTCTTTTGTACTGTTGACCATCGGCTTCAGCAGGTCATGTTCCTGGGCCTTGCCAAAGGCTTCACCGGATACAATAACCTGATGTTTAGCGTCAACTGCTGCAACACCGACATAGCCTTGAATCACTCCTTTTGAGGTCTTCATTTTGGCTGATTCATTATCGGTGATATTGGACTTGATCGGCTTGCCGGATTTACCCATCTTATCATCATTATCATCCAGCCAATCTCTTATCTTCTTGAGATTTTTTCTGAGTTTGGATTCGTATTTTTTCTCTTTGGCAACAACTTCTTTATCTGATTTGACCTGATCGTTGGTGTGGTGTCTGTTGACAATTGACTCAATGGCCTTTTCCATTTTGGCTGCTTTCTTCTTGAAATCGGCCCGGGTGCCGCTCCATTCCTTAGAAGCGTTGGAAGGAAGTTTACAGCCATCGATAGCGAACATCTCTTTACCGATTAAACCCTGTTCGTCACAGACCAGGAGAACCTGGAGAAAGAACTGGATGACCTCTTTGTCCATAGAGGAAATAAAATCCGCAATAGTGGTGAAGTGAGGCCTGGTATTGGCTGATAACGCCATAAAGACAACATTCTCCTGGCAGGCCTGTTCGATCTTACGACTGGATGTAATCCCTCTGGAATAGGCGAACAGGATAATCTTCAGAAGTATCTTTGGGTCGTAAGCCGGTGCTCCGGTCTCGTCGTTCTTGAAACGGTCGTTGAAAATGGATAAGTCCAGCTCGTTATCAACAAGGTGGCTCAGGGTGTATTCAAATGTGCCGGGATGGATCTGTTTATCGAAAAAAACGGAGAGGAAAACGCCCTGCTTGGGATTGTAGGGTTTGAATTTTGCCATTGCAATACCTTGTGCTGTGGTTCAGCGGTCTTGGATTTTGGTAATGCAATAAATATAGTTGGAATTGCTATAAAATGGCAGGTTTTAGTGATGTGTTTGACCTTTTTCTACAGCTTCAACGGCTGAACTAACCTGCCGCAAAATTGCGTAACACTGACCTGAATTACCTCAAAACTAGAAGAGGAACGGAAAGAAACGCTATTCGACCGGCCTCTTGCGTTCCACTGAACACTTTTGTTGGCCGATAATTTTCAACGAAGATTAATGATTTTCTTTGACATAATTATCTAACCCATTTGTGTTATATTGTTGCCAGCCTATTACCTCAGAAGGAATAAATATTGGCACAAAATCAACATTGTCTCGGACTTTCACATAATCATATAAAAATTCGACAAGACTGGCCAGTGGTGCAACTGTACTGGCAACAACTGAAATGCCTATTGTAGCAAGTTTTATCATAGGCCCTGTTGCATCAGCCATCGCAATTTTTCTTACATGCTTGTTAAGAGCAGTAATAACTGCTGGAGAACTAGTTGTGTTGCCAAGCGTGTAATAACATTCAGATAATTCCTGGTAATCAGAAGTGTTTTTTATCTTTTTAAAGTCACATACTGTAATATTATTATTTCCGTGCAACCGAAATATTGTATTATCAGAATACTCTCTTATTAAGCCTTCAAGTCGATCCAATGTATTCCAGATAGATTTATCTGAAATTTTTCCACGAAGATCTTCTATATTTCTTAATGCTCCTAATGGTCCATATTTTTTTTGGTCAACTATATGAGCTTTTGCTCTATTAGCGATAAGCATGCTCTCTAGAAAATTTTGTAATTCGTTGGTCGAGTGGGAATATGGCTCATTGCAAGCATCATCAATTGGTTTTAGAAAATCTTGAATGTAGTCAAGTTCCTTGAGAAAGCAAAAAGCCTTTAATTCTTCATATTCTACCTTTTCACTGGCACAGAGAGTTTGAAATTTTGAGTGGTTTTCAGAGGTATCCTCGGCTGCAAAAGAGATATAAATGGTTGCAGAACCATTTCGCAATAGCCCTGAAATGCCATCACAAATTTCCTTGATCACCTCCGAGTGAGGTGTTATTGGGTGTGCTGGCCAGCTAAAATAGCTATCTCTCCAGACTGTTGAACATTTTGGCATCGTTTTTCTCCGGCCAACGGCTGAGGTCACCTGACGCAAGAGAGCGTGGAATAACCGTGGATAAACCAAGAATTATGAGCGTGCCGAGATAGTGCCCAGACCGCCAACCTCTTGCGTTCAGTGTGAACCGATTTGTTCGCTGAGTTATTGCCTGATAGCGTCCCATTCTGGCACTGCCACTTTCTTTGGAACAGCATCAAGAATTTTTTTAACCTTATTCTTTAGTTCTGGAAGATTCTTTTTTGATATTCTAGATTCTATTACCGATAAGGCTTCAATTTGACTCAATTGTGTAGTTAAAAAATAATTTGCAAGGTTGTTTAAGGAGACACCTTGATTTTTTGCTTCGTTTTCCAATCGTATTTTTAACTCCAGCGGAACCCTCAATGTAACAACTTTTGTTTTACTCATATTTGCACCTCCAAAAGTAATAAAAATCTCCAGGAGTAACTACCTTAAAAGGATAATTTTTAAGTTCTCCTCGTTTAAAATCTCTAATGTTTGACGTGATTAAATACAGGCTATTGCTGGCAAATGCACATTCGACAAATAAATTGTCATTTTCATCGAATAAATTTGGACGCAAACGGTAATATATGGAATGCTTATCTGCTAATAGTACTAATAAGTCTAAAATATCTTCAACTTGGCTAACGGAAAGATTGATTTTTTCCAAAAGCTTCTTCCTTTTCAGTATAGCTTCGTATTCCATTATCATGGGAGTGGATACAGCAATATTCAGCTTCTCTTCAATGATAAGGCTCAAGATGTGATGAGAAGAACCTACCTGACTGAGCAGAGCCGCAAGTATCACGTTTGTGTCTAATGTAATCACCATGATAAAATGATAGCATATACGAATACAACATGCGACGTATTTTTAAAATTTATCTATTTGCAGTGAAAATTTTTAAACAGCGAACGGGCGTAATAACCTGAAAAAAGGGTGCTTACCGAGAGGCTAGAAATGTTGATAAACATGGGGCGTAAGATGAACTACCCGTATCCCCAGTCTCTTTCCGATGAATTGCTTTGATATCTTTCCATTAATAGATCAACACGATTTTAACAATTTTCATCAAACAACTTACAATACCCTTCAACAGCACGCAGAACATGTGGCACTACTTCTTTTTCCCAACTTATTATTAATTCTGTTATTACCGCCACATCTATGGCACTAGCTTGAGTTATCGGGTATCCGCTGAAATCATGTTCTTTGGGTTGTCGATTATTTTTAGTCTTTATTATTAGCTGAATGAGATGTTGAAAGAACTCTTCCGTTCCAACTCCTTTTTGAATGAGCTGCCCGTATCCTGTTATCCTTTCATTGAATAAGCTTGGTACATTTTTCGATCTTAGTGCTTTTTGAAAGAGTTTTTCAAAACTGTCGATAAATGTAAGCATTATTGTTTTTCTGAGATGTAGAGCATTTTCGTATAACCAGAGATCAACCCTAAAATGCAAATAACAACCAAGTTCAAATAAAGTAGAATCACCTTTAAAATCTTCAATATCAATTAATGTTGTTCTTTTTTCTTCTTCTTTAAGATTCTCCAGTTCTTGTCCAAATTTAGTCGTGTTTCCAATAACTCCAGTAAAGAGATGCTGAGGAGCCAACATATTTGTTGATTGCAATAGTATTTTGTCTTGTCTCTCAAGCCAATCAAGCACATACGATCGTCTATCAGTTTTGTCACTAAAAAAATCAGATAAGAAACCCATATTCTACGGACCCTCGATACCTATTTTATTAATATCACTTTTATAAAATCCTTATTTAAGTTTTATTATCAAGATATCGACCTGTGTCAGTGGACGCAAGAGTACGGGGCACTGACTGTTTGATATCTCTTTGAACTACAAGCGGAACAGGAAGAAACGCTATACGAGCAGCCTCTTGTTTTCCTATGAACACAATTGTTCTGCTATTTTTTTCTTTTTGCTTTGAATTCTTTTAGTTCTTTTGCCTTAGAAGGAAGCTCATATATATTTTCAAGAAGATGCTCCACTATCTCAATAGCCAACTTTAATTCTTCAACTGATGGCTGCGCTAATTCATGAAGGGCTTCATTGCCTAAGAACCTATGTTCATGAAGTATTTCAGCGTTAGATTTTGTAAGGATTGCTTTTTCTGCAAGACCAGCAATTTTGCCTTGGAGGTTTGATTTTCTAACCGTTTTTACACCTCCTTTCTTACTTGTAACTTCTATCTCTCCATTCTTAATTGTTTTTTCTGAGCAAATTCCTTCAATAATGGCTCTTAGGCCAGCTGCACAAGAAATTAGAAGGTCATTATTGAAAGAGTCTATGACTTCACGATATATTCTTCTTAACTTGCGTGGGACTTCATAAAGATCTTTTCTTATTAGTGTATCTTTTGTGCGTTTGGGAAAAAGCGCAATTGATGTGCCTTCTTCTTCTGAAAACCAGCCTTCACTACGAAAAGATATTGTTTTGCAACCTTGACACTCGATTATCTGATAATCAGTCCCTCCATCAACCCAGTGCTCGGGGTGGTCATCACTCTTCCAATAATCGTAAAATGACTGGCGTACTATATGGCTAGTTTCTTTTTTACATTCAGGACAAATTACTTCTAAATCTTTTCCCTTTGATTTGTCCTCTGTAATTTCTCTTTTCATCTTTTTTTATCAGCAGAACAAGTTATTCAGCAGTTTCTCACTATCTTCGACATATAACTTCCCTAACTCACTATCCCGCGGTTTCTGTTGATAGTGTGGTCCGTCTAATCCCTTTAAATTGATGTTGCATCCACAGCCATAATCCGTATTTGTTGAAGTTGTTTAGTAAGTACTTTTCTTTGTTCAAAAACAACTTTCCAATCATATCGTGTGTCGTATGATCATTTCCTATCATAAAAATTGCTCCTTGACAATTGAAAATATACTTTGTTATGATTTTTCTAACTTCATAACATGAATTTATTAATGATAGTGAGCTGGTACCGCGAATGATCAAAATTCAACCTGTTCTTGCCAAAGCGTATAGCAGTTATCTAACCCAAAAGAAAATTCCTGTAAATTTGCATCGCCACTATCGCAAATGGTTGAGGTATTACCTGGATTTCTGTCAAAAATATAGAGCTGAAACAGCTGACGACGAAAGTCTTGCGGCTTTCATCGTTAAACTGCAGGAGAAAAACCAGTCAGAAAACCTACGGCAGCAGGCCCATCATGCGGTTACAATTTTTTATGAAATGCAGGTGGAGCACGCAGAGAATCACACGACGGCTAAGCCTGTGGTTGTCTATAAAGCGCAATATTCCGAGCCTGCCGTAAATTACTCAAAGGAAGCGCGGAACGAATCTGCCTGCAAATTGAAAGGAGTTGAACCAGCAAACAACAAAAAGCGAGGACTCCGGACAAAGCGCCATCAACCTGCCGATGTAAGCCGGTCTCCAGAAGGGCACACCCTGAGAAAGAATCGATTTGCGGATAAAGAAGGCGATCCCCCTGAAAAGAGTGGTACAGATTGGAGTGGATTGTATAACGAGTTGGAACGAGCAATCAGAGTACGTCATTACTCCATTAAAACTCTTCAAAGCTACCGGGGATATATACGTCAGTTTCAGTCATATACAAGAAGCAAGCCCTCAGAAGAGATCACTGTTGAGGATGTTAAAGCTTTTTTAAGCTATCTTGCTATTGAGAGAAACGTTTCGGCTTCGAGCCAGAATGTGGCTTTTAATTCGCTGTTGTTTTTCTTCCGGCATGTGCTTGGCAAGGAATTCGGCAAAGTGGACGGAGTTGTCAGGGCTAAGAGGAAACCGTATATTCCTGTTGTCCTGTCGCGGGATGAAGTCGATAAAGTGATCGGCTGTATGAAGTATCCGCGCAGCCTGGTGGTCAAACTGTTGTACGGTTGTGGTCTGCGTTTGTTTGAATGTATTAAATTGCGGGTTCAGGATTTCAATTTTGATTTGGGAATCCTGACCATTCATGACGGTAAGGGGAAAAAGGACCGGACGGTACCGATCCCAGAAACTCTTAAGGATGAGCTGAAAAAGCATCTTGACGCGGTGATCAGACTTCACCAAAGTGATGTTGAGGCCGGCTATAACGGGGTGTTTCTGGAAGGACGCCTGGATAAAAAGTATAAGAATGCCCCGTCTGAACTTGTCTGGCAATGGTTTTTTCCAGCGCCGACCTTAACGCTTGTGCCGGAAACCGGCGAGCGGAAACGATATCATATTCATGCGTCCAGGATCCAAAAGGCTCTGAGGCGGGCTGTCAAAACAGCAAAGATTCCCAAACGGATTACTGCCCACACTTTCCGCCACAGCTTCGCAAGCCACCTGCTGCAGGCCAATTACGATATCCGTACCATTCAAGAGTTGCTGGGCCACAGTGATGTCCGGACGACAATGATTTACACCCACACGGTAAAAAGCAGAACCATTAAAGAGGTGAAGAGTCCGTTGGATTTTTGAATCACCCATGATTGCAAAAGGCACACAATGTGCTATAATTAGTCCATGAAATTCTTCAAATGGAACCTGGAAAAAAACGCTCAGTTAATCAAAGAAAGAGGAGTGTCGTTTGAGCGAGTGTTGCATTGCATAGAAAGAGAAGGAATCCTGGATATCATTGAGCACCCAAACCAATCTAGATATCCAAACCAAAAAATGTTTATTGTGGGTATTGAGAAATATGCTTACCTGGTTCCATTTGTAGAAAGTGGAACGGAGATATTCCTGAAAACCATCATTCCAAGCCGTAAAGCAACCAAAAAGTATATTGAGGTGAGTGATGAAAAATAAATTAAATAAGCAAGAAAAAGAACTGCTGAAATCCTATGAGAATGACGAATGGAAGTCGGTTATAAAGCCTTCAGAGGTCAGCAAGTATAGTGCGGCAGCAAAAACAACTTTCAAAAAAAATAGAAGGGTAAATATCCGCATATCAGAACTTGATCTTGAGTTGTTGCAAGAAAGAGCCATGATTGAAGGGCTTCCTTACCAAACACTTATGTCTAGTGTTCTTCATAAGTATGTAACGGGAAGATTGACTGAAAAAAACAGATAACAACGTAGTAACTTCAGGTGAAAGAAATCGCCGAAGCGGGTACTTTTTTCCACTCAAGGTTTTTATCATTTTATGGAATGAAGGAGGGTGTCACATGGCCGGAGTTACAACTGTATTGATTCCCCTTCCTTGGCAAGAAAGATTCTATTTAATCCACTTTTATTCACAAGCGCTGTGATTCTATAATGATCCCGTAGGGCTTCAGCAGATAAATGGATTAGCGTTAACCGTTTTAACTGAAGTCGGACAGCCAGCTCAATACATTCTTCAACGGAGCAGTGGGTTGGTAGGGTGTCGGTGAGTGTATATGCCTCATGGATAACCAGGTCGCAGTCTTTCATGAGTTGCTCTGCTGCATTGGTTGGTTTGCCATCACCGCTGTAATAGAGTCGTTTTGAGCCGTCAATGATCAGGAGCCCGAATGGCTCCTTGGAATGGATAACCGGAGCCGCTTGCCAGTGCAGACCATTGTGTTCGGTTGAGGTGCTGGTGGGAACTGTTACATAATGAATGGGGTAGCTCAGTTTTGTAAGAAGCCCGGCATAGGCCATCTCCATGCACTGTTCCACTTTATCTTTGGCGTGAGTTCCTGAGAGAACAGTGAGGGGGCTGGTTCTTCCCTGTTGGTGAAGGTAGAGGATCAGTTGGGGCAGGCCGAAGAAGTGGTCACCGTGAAAATGGGATATCCAGACACTTTCAATAGATTTTTCCGGTGGTGCCTGGCGTATGAACTGCTGAGCGGCAGTGAAGCCGCAATCAAGCAGGTGAAGAGAATTATCTTGTTCGATCAGAATGGATGTGGTTGCACGAACTTGGTCGCAGGCTTCACCAGTACCGAGAAAGGTGACTCTCATACAGCCTGTTCTCCCGGGTCATTTGAAACAATGGTATTGGTGGGGATGTGATTCACCAGCTCTTCGGGGGCAAAATCGATAAAAGTGAAGAGGTGGGCCTCCATGTCCTGGCATCGTTTGAAGTTCTTACGAATCAACTCATGTCTTTCTTTGGAGCTGTCTCCGTAGATATCCAGGATATATTCCAGCCTTTTTGCGAGGGTGACAATGGCATCGTGGCGGACCCGTTTGTCGGCATAGTAAACAATTTCTTTGGCCAGGAAATTGCCGCGCTGGTATCTCTCCGGTGAGAAATCGTAGAGGACAACATGTTCTCTGACGATTTCACCGATATCCGGATAACCGATCTCCACACAGATATCGCGGCCGATCTTGGCATGGTCGCATTTGTTGCCGAGACAGGGTGTCTTGGCAATGTCGTGGAGCAGGGCGCCTGCCCGGACAAGATCCGGGTCAGGCAGCCGATTTTTGAGCTTTCCCTGTCCAAGGGCCTCTATCACCGCTTCGGCAACTCGGGCAACCTGGAAGGAATGTGCCCTGATATTGTCGAGCATGCCATGCTCGTCCATCAGGGCTAAACATTCATCAAGTGTAGGAACACAGTTGGTACTGCTCATTGTGAATTGACTGTCAATTTATTTGCTGCTCAGTTCGTGCACCGTATCCACCAGGATTCTTGCCTGTTCCGGAGGGGTGAACTGATGGATGCCGTGGCCAAGGTTGAAGATATGGCCATGCGCCCCTTTAGCGCCGTCAAGCAGCCGGGCAATTCTGGCTTTGAGTTCCGCTTCCGGCAGAAGAAGGGCGAAGGGATCGATATTACCCTGGATGGCCTTTTTACCGACCCGTTTGATGGCATCACCGATATTGATCCGCCAGTCGATTCCAAGAACATCGGCTCCCGAGGTGACGGAGAGGTCAAGCAGGGTAGCACCGTTGTTGGCAAAGTAGATAATCGGCAGTCCCGTTTCCTGCAGATCGTTGATGATACGCTGCACGTAGGGCAGGGCGTACTGCTCGAAATCGCAGGGTGCCAGGACTCCGGCCCAGGAATCGAAGATCTGTAGCGCCTGGGCACCAGCCTTGGCCTGTGCCTGCAGATATAAACTGGTGGTTTCGGTGATCTTCTCCATCAGCTCATGAAACATCTTGGGCTGGGTGAACATCATCTTCTTTGTTTCCCAGAACACCTTGGATGATCCACCCTCAATAAGGTACGTGGCGCAGGTGAAAGGCGCTCCGGCAAAACCGATCAGCGGAACTTTCAACTCTTTTCTCAAAAGCTTGATGGTCTCCATGACAAAACCGGTCTTTTCGATCGGGTCTGGTACGATCAGCGAGTCTATGTCCGCCTGGGTGGCAATGGGATTTGGAAATACCGGGCCACGACCTTCATGGAATTCAAGCACGGTACCCATGGCTTCGAGCGGGATCAGGATGTCGGAGAACAGGATTGCCGCGTCCATGCCAAAAATATCTATTGGCTGCAGGGTTACTTCCACGCAGAGTTCCGGTCGCTTGCACATTTCAAGGAAGGTGACGTTTTTCCTGACCGCCTGGTATTCAGGCAGGTAGCGGCCAGCCTGGCGCATCATCCAGATGGGGGTGTAATCGGTTTTCTCTCCTCGACATGCTTTCAAAAATGTATCATTCATAGTGTTGTTTTTGGTTTATGTTAAATGATTGTTGATGAACTCGCCAAACTCATAAATGTCATCGCGAGCGAAGCGTGGCGATCTCTAAGTTGCTAGTTTAGCTATAGATTGCCGCGTCGTTTCACTCCTCGCAATGACAATATGTTATTCATTACTGCTTTTATGGAGTAAAGCAATAAAAGTTAAGAATGCCGTAGATTCGTGCAAGTACATATGCCTGCTATAGTTGAAGCTATGCAGACATATGTGATCGTGCGAAGGTGCGGTATTCTTAGCTTTTTTGTCTTGGGACATAGCTGCAGAACGGCTCCTGTGCAAGATAGTCGCCGGTCATGGCATATGCCCTGGCCCGACAGCCACCGCAGACGTTTACATATTCACACTTGCCGCAGTTGTCCTTGTATCCTTTAAAATCCCTGAGCTTAAGGAAGAAGTCAGATTCCTCCCAGATTTCTTTAAAAGGTGTTTGTATCACATTGCCTGCCGATTTTGGGAAATAGCTGCAGGGCAACACTTCACCATCAACATCAATCAGGCAGATAAGCTGGCCGGCAAGACAACCCTTTGAACCGCCGGTGGAAAATTTGAGGTTTCTCCGTTTAAATTTAGAGCCTTCTTCCTTGGCCTTTTGCCGAACGATCCGGTAGTAGTGGGGAGCGCAGGTGGGGCGCATGAGAATATCATTCTCATTTTTCTCCACCTCATAGTGCCACTCGAGTATTTCGTCATACACCTCTTCGGGGATCAACTCTTCCATGATGTCCTCACCCCGCCCGGTGGGAACGATCATGAACATATACCAGGCAGTGGCACCCAAACCTTTGACCAGTTTGTAAATCTCGGGAATTTCTTCACGGTTGCGGACGGTAAAGGAAGAATTGATTAAAAAGGGGATACCATTTTCGTTAAACAGCTTGATGGCGTTCATGGTGCCGTCGAAAGCGCCTTTCTGATTCCTGAAATCATCATGGGTTTCGGCTTTGGCCCCGTCGAGGCTTAATGAGACCATCTTGATATCGGCTTCTTTTATTTTCTTACAGACTTCCTGGGTCACCAGGGTGCCGTTGGTGGCCAGGCACATTCTCAGCCCCTTTGAAGAACCATACTCGGCGATGTCGAACACATCTTCACGCAGAAGAGGCTCACCGCCGGAGAGTACCATGACCGGATTGGCATAGGATGAGATATCGTCTAGAATCGATTTTGCCTGCTCAAAAGAAAAATCGGGGTGCTCCTGCACCTCCATCTCCGATGAAGATCGGCAATGGACGCAGCCGAGATTGCAGCGCCGGGTGATTTCCCAGGCAATCCATTTCGGTTCAAATTCCATTCATTACTCCATAAACTGTATAAACGGTTCTCGGTCGCCAAAAAAGGACGGTCGTAACCGTAAAGATGATAAAGCGAGCCGGGTAGTACCACAAAGAACCAATTAGTATATTGTGTTTTTTACGAAGAGGAAAGATAAAATGCAGTTGACTGGCTGAAAAATAGTTTTAAGATGGAAAAAGCGTAAAGATTATTGGATAGTAGGGAAGGTTGGTTTCAAGGTATCAAAAAATATCAACTAAACAAAAAATTCCGTTACGGATTCATGAAAATGTTCATTCAACCAGTACAGCAGAATAGTCCGGAAGGCAGAAAGACAATACAAAACCTTTTAAATCGTTTCCAGGGAGCTGACACCTCCTGCGGGGACTCGGTGACAGAAATCCTCCAGGAAGTGCAGGAAAGAGGCGATCATGCCCTGGTCGACTATGGCCGTCGTTTTGATGCTCCGGGGCTGACTATTGATCAGCTGGTTGTCTCGGACCTCGAATTTGATGAGGCGTATCAGCGGGTTGATACTGATTTTTTAAACACGTTGAAAAAGGCGATTAAACGGATTCAGGTTTTTCATGAGCGTGAGATGGAAGACTCCTGGATGATTACCCGTGATGACGGCTCCATTGTCGGGCGGCTGGTGCGGCCTGTTGATTCTGCCGGGCTCTATGTCCCCGGTGGAACAGGCGGCTCAACACCCCTGGTTTCATCGGTGTTGATGAACGGAATTCCGGCTGGGATTGCCGGAGTGAAAACACGGGTGATGGTTACCCCCCCTGATAAGGATGGAAACGTCAGTCCGCACCTGTTGGTTGCCGCGCGCGAGATCGGCATTGATGCCGTCTATAAGGCAGGCTCGGCCTGGGCAATTGGTGGGCTTGCCTATGGAACGAAGTTGATTCCTCGGGTCGATGTTATTGTCGGTCCGGGCAATCAGTATGTCACCGAGGCGAAACGGCAGGTATCCGGTATGGTGCGGATCGATATGATTGCTGGCCCATCCGAGGTGCTGATTGTTGCAGATTCAACTGCCAGGCCAAATCATGTGGCGGCGGATATGCTGGCACAGGCGGAACATGACCCCCAGGCTCTGTCGATTTTGCTGACCACCGAGCCGGCCCTTGCAGACAGTGTTCTATCAGAGTTGTCGAGACAGCTTGAAAAACTGTCTAGAAAAGATATCGCGAAACAATCTCTTGAGGAAAGAGGTGTTATTCTCATAGCCGACTCATTGGATGAGGCCATTGGACTGGCTAATGATATCGCCATTGAACACCTGGAACTTATGATTGACAATCCCTGGTCCCAGATTCCTCATATCCGACATGCAGGAGCTATTTTCCTGGGATCAAATACACCGGAGGCGGCTGGTGATTACCTGGCTGGACCAAATCATGTTCTACCGACCATGGGAACAGCCCGATTTACCTCCGCTCTGGGTGTGGAGACTTTTCTGAAAAAGAGTTCCATCATCAGTTATTCGGCAAAAGGGCTTGCGGCTGATGGTGATCATATCCGTCGCCTGGCAGAGTTGGAAGGGCTCACAGCCCATGCGGCATCGGTCACTGAGCGGCTGGAAAAATAAGATGATATGCGGGTTGCGACTACAGCAATGCTGAAGCCGGTTGTCAATGAAGCCGGATAAGCAATCATTTCGCAGTTTGATGCGGGAAGGGACAGGAAAGCTTGATATTCACCTGGCCCCTGATGGTATTGATGAGCTGTTTATCTATTTTTCCGAGCTCATTCATTGGAGCAGGAAGATGAATCTTGTCGGCCGCCGCCTCTCCCATGATCAGATTATCGAAAATCATTTCATCGACTCGCTGACGCTTCTGCCGCTGCTGGATGGAACGGAGGTGCATTTACTTGATGTTGGCAGTGGGGCCGGGTTCCCAGGCCTTGTCTGTAAGGCGGTTAAAAAGGACCTGAAGCTGACCATTGTAGAGCCGCGATTAAAACGTGTCTCCTTCTTGAATCACATCATCCGCACCTTGGAGATGAAAACGGTGCAGGTCTTGCCAAGTCGCCTCGAAGAAACATCATTGTTCGAGCAAAAACAACATTTCAATTACATAACCGGTAGAGCGGTAACTGAGCTGGCCGACTTTCTTGATCTGGTTCAAGGACTGGTTCAGCCGGGTGTTAAAGTAATCTGTATGAAAGGTTCGCAATACAGTCGGGAACTTGAGGCTGCGCACCAGATCATGGCTGATTGTCATCTCAGTCTGAGTGAAGAATGTCATCTGCAATTACCGTTTTCAGGAGCTAAAAGAGCGCTTCTTGTCTTTACCCCGAAATCGTGAGCACCTATTCTTTCTCATTTATTGATTCAGGTGAAAACAAAATGGAGTTGTTTGTGGCAAAAGGTAGGGGGATTTGCTACTTTGCACCATTGAGTTGTGTCTGAAGAGTGGTGTAACAGCTGATATCTTCGTAAGCTATTACAAAGTGGATAATTCTTAAAAAAACATATATAAAACAGTCATATGGCAAATTCAAAAGAGTGTATCATAGTTGCCTGTGAGGATTCGACTCCTCTGGGGCGTTCTATCGCCAAAGAGCTTGGAGTAGACTTTTCCGAACTCAATAGAAAACAATTTGCCGATGGTGAACTGTATCATGCTTTTCCTTCTGAGGTTGCCGGCAAACATTTAATCATTGTCGGTTCCACTCACTCAAATGATTCCCATATGGAACTGCTGGACCTTATTCAGGGCGGGCGTTTCTGGAATGCGGCTTCCATCAATGTGGTCATTCCCTACCTGGGATATTCGACCATGGAACGGGCCAAGCCCGATTCCTATGAAATTCCCAAAGGAATTACCCGTACAAGGCAGATTTTCAGGGCCAGGCCCGATTTCGTAGCCTTTGTTGATCTGCATTCAGAAGCGGTTCTTCACGCCCATACCGGTGAGATTCGCACAAAGCATGTGCATACGGATGAGCTGGTTGTTGAAAAGATACGCTCCATTGTTGATTCCGATTATGTCCTGATATCTCCTGATTATGGTTTCTCAAAACGAGTTGCAAAACTTGCAAGCTTATTGGGTTGCCCTCATACAGCGGCAGACAAAGATCGGTTTGACACGGACAAGACAATCGTCAGCCAGGTTTCAAGTGTTGTCAAAGGTAAGACAGCGATTATCTGCGACGATATGATCCGGACCGGCGGCTCAATTATTCAGACGGCCAATAGATGCAGAGAGGCAGGGGCCAGGGATATTTCTGTGATGGCAACGCATCTGGTTATGGCTGGTGAATCAAGACAGCGCTTCATTGATAACGGTATCTCCAAGGTTATAGGTTCAGACAGCTATCCCGATCGGACAAGTGATGATCTGTTGGATATCTACTCATTAGCGCCGCTCCTCGCCATAACGTTGAACAAATACCTGAAAGTATATGCCTGATGAGAAATACGGAATTTTGGTAGTTGGAACAGAAATAATTGAAACTGATGTTTCAAGGTACCCTAAAGTCAATATGTACAGAGTGCTATACTAAATTTCATGGTCTTGGCAATAATATACACGTTATTAAATTCAACTTATTTTTAAAACGGACTCAACTGCCGTGGTTATACGAGGACTTACCCAACTCCTGATCAAGCTCAAGTCTGCTTTTCTTGATCTTCTCCCGGTTCTGTTAACCATTTCATTTTTTCAACTAGTTGTACTGAGACAGCCACTGCCACAGTTCACCGATATGGTTATCGGTATTCTTGCTGTGATTATAGGGCTGATGCTCTTTGTCCATGGTCTGGAGATCGGTCTTTTCCCAATCGGCGAAACCGTAGCTTTGTCCATGGCCAAGCGCGGCAGTCTTTTCTGGCTGCTCTCTTTCGCTTTTCTTCTTGGTTTTTCAACGACTGTGGCCGAGCCGGCCCTCATCGCGGTTACCCAGGAGGCTGCCCGGGTTGCGGCCAATCAGGGGTTTATCGCCTCTGAGACTTCCAGTTTAAGCTCCTATGCCTTCGGGCTTCGAATCACAGTGGCTTTCTCCGTAGGAACAGCCATACTTATAGGAGTGTTGCGTATTCTTAAAGGGTGGCCGATCCAGTATCTCATTATCGGTGGATATATACTGGTTATGCTCATGACCCTGATTGCCCCTGAAGAGATCATCGGGCTTGCTTATGATACAGGTGGGGTGACCACCTCCACCATCACTGTTCCGCTGGTCGCTGCTCTGGGAGTTGGCCTGGCGTCGGTCTTGCGAGGAAGAAGTCCACTGGTTGATGGATTTGGCTTGATCGCTTTTGCATCACTGTTACCAATGGTATTTGTCATGGGCTATGGCCTGATAATTTTTGGTTAGCCTGAATATTTCATGAACATTTTGTTCCTTTTCACATAATTAGATCTTGATTACCGATGATTCTCAGCCTTGACGGAAAAAGAGGTGTTGTCAGTTTGGCTGGCGTATTTCAAGGATCACAGATTATTGTTTAAATGTATCTAACGGTAGAGAAATATTGAAAAATATCTATATTGTTCTCAGCAAGGAGTGATTCTTGACCGAAGGCTAGCCAGACAAATTGACAACACCTCATGTTAGACTGAGCTTTACCGGTAATCAGATAATAGATTGAAATGAAAAACGAAATCCTATTGAAAAGCTACTTGATGAACGTTACAAAATATTCACCAAAGGCAAGTCGATATGGCTGCACCTCCTTTGGCGCTACCCCAATAAGCATAGATTACTATAGCTCATTGGGCTGCTTCGCGGATCTGCAACCATCTCAACTTGTAAAATATCCAGGTTAGGGGTTCGGTTGTGGATATTATTTTTCTCTTTTTCCCTTCATTCATTGCAACATGTCGGGATGTGGCACCGATTTTTATCCTGATTCTCCTTTACCAGTTCCTTTTACTCAAACAGCCTATACCGAACCCGGCTAAAGTCTTTGCCGGAATCGTTTATGTGATTCTCGGCTTGACTCTTTTTCAGATTGGCTTGGAAAAGGCTCTTTTTCCATTGGGAAAAACAATGGCGCTTCAGCTTTCATCATCTTCTTTTTTAAAGGGTGAGGGGAGTCATGTATCAGAACTGGTCTGGTCTGACTACGGGTGGGTGTATTGTTTTGGAGCCTGTATCGGCTTTGCCACAACCATTGCCGAACCGTCATTGCTGGCGGTGGCCATAAAGGCACAGGAGGTTTCCGGCGGCTCTTTAAAACAGCGTAGCCTGCGATATGCGGTAGCTGTTGGTGTTGGTGTTGGTATTGGTTTGGGAACCTATCGAATAGTCACTGGTGGGGAGTTGTCGCTGTATATCCTTGTCGGATATTGTATTGTGGTTTTGCAGACTTTTTTTGCTCCAAAGGCAATTATTGCTTTGGCCTATGATTCGGGAGGAGTGACCACATCGACGGTAACTGTTCCCATTGTAACAGCACTTGGCTTGGGGCTGGCAGAGAGTGTTCCGGGGAGGAATCCGGCCCTGGATGGATTTGGTCTTATTGCTTTTGCCAGTCTTTTTCCAATTATCGCCGTACTTGGATACGCTCAGGTCACGACCTGGTTGTCATCAAGGTCACGGTAAAAGGAGTATGCTATGTCATATAAATTAGTTATTGCCAGCGTCAAACCGGAGTATTCGGATAAGACCATCGATGAGGCAAAAGCAGCAGGTGCGACCGGGGCCACCGTGATTACGGCCCGTGGTACTGGTGCCCATGAAGCAAAGAGCTTTTTTGGCCTCACCCTTGAAGCACAAACGGATATTATCCTGTTTCTTGTTGATGAACATTTGGTCAAGCCAATTCTGGAGGCGATTGGCACTGCCGGTAAATTCGAGCAACCGGGAACGGGAATAGCCTTTGTTTTACCCGTCGAACAAGCAATCGGTATGGAGAGTCAGATTAAGGAGATGAATGGCAATGGCTGAAAAGAGACCAGCCGTGGATTCAAGAGTCGTTCAGCAGACCATTTTTCAAGGTCAGACATCGATCCAGCCGTCCGGCCAACTCCATATTATGGGTAACCATCAGCGTTGCCAATGAATACTCCCGACAGAGTTTGCGCAGTAGATCAAACACCAGGTTCCCCGCCCTGTTGTCAAGATTGCCTGTAGGTTCATCAGCCAGCAGCAGAGCCGGCTTCATAATAAGGGCTCTAGCCAGGGCCGTGCGCTGCTGTTCACCACCTGAAAGTTCATTCACCTTATGGTTCGTCCTGTGGTCCAGTTCTACCTGGGCGAGAAGTTCTTGGGCCGGCTCAACCATCTCTTTTAGATTTTTACCGTTAATAAGTGCCGGCATTATCACGTTTTCCAAGGCGGTGAACTCCGGCAGCAGATGATGAAACTGGAAGATAAAACCAAGGGAGCGGTTACGAAAATTGGCAAGCTGGTTGTCGTTTTTATCCAGAAGGTTTTCACCGTTAAAATGAATTTCTCCGCTGCTGGGGCTGTCCAGTGTGCCCAGCACCTGCAGAAGAGTTGTTTTGCCTGATCCGGAAACTCCGACAATACCAACCATCTCACCGGGATCAATTGACAGGTCAATACCGTTTAAAACCCGAATTTCCCCTTCACCATCACCATATTTCTTGGTTATCCTGTCACAGTTTAATAGAGGCGAGAGGCTCATGACAACACCTCCGCGGGATGAACTTTCGATGCTTTCCATGAGGGATACAGGGTCGCCAGCAGCGTGATCACAATGGAGCTGATACCGACGATGGTTACATCGAGCGGAAGCACTTTAATTGGCAAGGTGTTCATCGGGTAAACATTGGAAGGCAGTTCAATAAATTGATACCTGGAGAGCAGCTCGCAGAGTCCAAGTCCTCCAAGGACTCCAAGGATGGTGCCGGTGACGGCGATGACCAGCCCCTGGAAAAAGAAAATCCGCATAATTGAAGCAGAGGTTGCACCCATGGACTTGAGAATAGCGATGTCCGTTGCCTTTTCCATAACAACCATGACAAGGGCGCTGATGATATTAAGAGCGGCCACCAGGATAATGAGAGCAAGACAGATGAACATGCCGATTTTTTCCAGCTTGAAGGCGGCAAAGAGGTTGTGGTTCATAGCCATCCAGTCTTTGGCAATGGTCCCCGGTCCAAGTTTTTTTCGGATGGCTCCGGCAACATCATCGGCGTTGTCGAGCTGGTTTTTCGTAACGGCCACTTCAATGCCGTGGACAACATCACCGATCTCAAGGAATTCCTGGACGTCCTCCAAGCCCATATAGGCCAGGTTACCGTCATATTCATGCATGCCGGATTTGAAAATGCCGGAAACCACACAGGTTTTGATTTTTGGAATCACCCCCATGGGAGTGAGAGGGCCGGAAGGTGATATCAGGCGGATCTTGTGCCTCACATTAACCCTGAGATCCATGGCCAGGGCCTGGCCGAGGATAATTGGGGGAATCCGACTGTTTTTACTGTCAACCAGATCAGTCATTTTTCCCCGAACCATCTGTTCCGACAGGCTGATAACGTGTTCTGCCGTTTTAGGATCAATGCCGCGGAGTACCACACCGCTGCCGCCGGAAGGCCCGGAAAGAAGAGTCTGGGCGTACATGTAGGGTGTCGCGCCAACAACATGGTCCACCGTTAAGATCTCTTGCCGTATTTTTTTGTAATCTCTTATTGACCCGAGATTATTCTGAACAATGATATGGGAATTAATTCCTAAAATCTGATCGCGCAATCCGTCTGTAAAACCGGAATAGACTGCCAGCACAACGATAAGCGCCATGCAGCCGACAGTAATGCCGGCAACGGAGAGAAAGGATATCAGCGAGATAAAGCGCTGTTTATGTTTAGCCCGCAGGTAGCGGAAGCTGATGAACCATTCATACATGGCAGAAGTCAGAAAACAGGTGACGGAGGATAGAGAAAAAACCGGGCAATAGTATTAACTTGTAATTGGCCGGATCTATTGGTTTTATTTTTTGGCTTTTGGACAATCCGGGTTCTCTTCCACCTTTGGTTGTTCATTTCCTGTTCCCGCTTCAGGTTTGAGATGCGGAAAAAGAATTACGTCACGGATGGATGGCGAGTCGGTAAGCAGCATAACCAGACGGTCAATGCCGATTCCTTCGCCTGCAGCGGCGGGCATACCATATTCAAGCGCTCGGATATAGTCTTTATCAAGAACCGGATGGATTTCTTCATCATCGCCACGGTCGGCAATCTGTTTTTCAAATCGCTGCATCTGGTCAACCGGATCATTCAATTCACTGAATGCATTGGCGATTTCACGACCGGTGATAAACAGTTCAAAGCGGTCGGTCACCGTCGGATCATCTTCATTTCTTCTGGCAAGTGGAGATACTTCTGTCGGATAAGAAGTGATGAAGGTTGGGTCGATCAGCTTCTCTTCGACAAGCAGTTCAAACAGTTCGGTCTTCGCCTTGCCGGGACCGGCCTGTTTTTCAAGCTTTATCCCTTTCTCTTTTGCCAGAGCAATAATAGCGTCATCATCTTCCAGTACTTTGGGGTCAAGCTTAGCGATTTTTATTAGAGCCTCATCCATGGTGTACCGGTTCCATGGTGGAGCCATATTGATGCTTTGGCCCTGGTAAATAATCTCTGTGCTGTCGTTGATTTCCTGACACAGCCAGGAAATCAGTTCTTCAGTGAGATCCATCAGGTCATGGTAGGTCGCATAGGCCTGATAGAACTCAAGCATGGTGAATTCGGGATTGTGCCGGGTGGACAGCCCCTCATTGCGAAAATTTCTGTTCAGCTCAAACACTTTATCAAACCCACCGACTAAGAGCCGCTTCAAATAGAGCTCGGGAGCAACCCGCAGAAAGAGATCCATGCTCAGCGCGTTATGATGCGTCAGGAAAGGTTTGGCCGTAGCTCCACCGGGAATGGCCTGCATCATTGGGGTTTCAACTTCAACAAAACCGCGATTGGCAAGGTACTCACGGATAAGCCGAATAATTTCGATTCGTTTTCTAAACGTTTCCAGGCTGTCTTTGTTAACAATAAGGTCAACATATCTTCTGCGATAGCGGGTTTCAACATCTGTCAGTCCGTGCCACTTTTCAGGCAGTGGCCGAAGAGACTTGGAAATCATATGCAGTTTGTCCGCCTTTAAGGACAGCTCTCCCTTCTGGGTTCTGAACAGTTTGCCAGTGATCCCAACAATATCGCCAATGTCCCATTTAGAGAATTGTTGAAACTGCTCGTCACCGATAAGGTCCTTTTTAATATAGACCTGAATACGCCCGGAGTTGTCGACGATATTGAAAAAGGCGGCTTTACCGAACTTGCGCATAGACATAATTCGGCCGGCGATGGAATAGGTATATTTAGTATCATCACCGCTTTCAGGATCGATATTTTCAGCATTCGGCAACAACTCTTCTATATTATTAGCCGGCTTAAATTCATTGGAGTAAGGCCTCGCTCCCATCTCAGCGAGGTCGGCCGCTTTTTCCAGTCGTTGTCGTACAATCTTATTTTTAGTGCTCATATCTCTATAATTTAGCTCAAATCTCTCGGAATTGTTTCACTGATCGTTTACAGGGTATCACCTTCAAAGTCAATCCTTTTCAGCATGTGGAGAGGGCTCATCTTTGAACGGTCATAGATGTTTGCATAGGAACAGCTATAGCAAACATCCATGCCTGTCCAAACCTGAACCCTCTCCACATGCTGAATGAGGTTGCTTGCAACGGCATAGGCTGTGGATCTGTTGCGCCTGTCCTTAACTATGAAAAACGGTGCCTTTCTATGCAGTTTATCTTTGAGTTGGCTTTTCAGTGATGAAGACTTCTCTAAGTCATTACACGTCATCGCGAGCGAAGCGCGGTGATCTCTAATCCCTTTATTTTATTTGGATATTTGAGTCTTACGCTTTTTTTTCCACTTCGTTTTACTCCTCGTAATGATAAACTTGCGATTTCTGACTCTTTTTGTGAATTCAATCTTTGGAGTGTGTCTGACTCAAAATCTAGAATCTTTCATTCATAATGGCGGCTCATGTGGAAAATTGGCAAAGACAGTCAGATTTGATAAGACCATATTTACTTTTCTGATCACGCACATTATTGAGCAGATTGGAAAGAGAGTCAGCGTATCAACGGAAAATACATACAGTCATTGCGAGTGAAACGAAGCAATCTCAGTAGGTTATGTGGATTGCCACGGCCGGCGGCCTCATAACGACTTCTACAAATACATGCAAAGAAAACAAGTTTCTTATAAATGCCAAGAATCAGGGGGAATCAGATTTACTGTTAACTTCCATCTTGGCTGATGAAAAAACCTTTGCTTTGTTTTGACAGACGGATAAAGCTGCCGTTTGCAGGATCAGCAAGACTTGGCAATTTAGACAGTGGTGTTGATGAGTAGCGGGCAAGAGCAGCTTTAATGGCTATCCAATGCGAAACAACAAGGATATTTTTGTTTGTATCTCTTGTAAATATCGATTCCAACTCTTCTACAACTCTGTGCTGTAGTCCTAATAATGTTTCAGCACCATGAAGATTGAATAAATTTGGTTTATTGCGTAGCTCGGGTTTAATACCCCGCCGCTTGCGGCGAAGATAAAGTTAT
>CAZMFP010000051.1:0-21763 GCA_964565605.1 uncultured Desulfocapsaceae bacterium
TTCGGAGATGAGTTCATTGCTGGAAGAAAAGAATCGTACAGGCCGACCGTTTGGTGCCGATGATTTTTATAGTATAATTGAAAAGCTGACAGGCTATGATGTTCGTCCCGGTTCCCCTGGACGACCAGCGGAAAAACGGTAATGTGTCCCCGGATTTCGACCGGATTTCGCGGATTTAAGACAAGGGATAAACCATGCTAACAGGCATCCACATTCTTCTGACATACAGATGCAATCTTGAATGTGATCACTGTTTCCTGTATGCGGGCCCGAAGGCGAAGGGTGTAATGACATTGCCTCAGATTCGCAAGGTACTTGATGAGGCACGGAAAATCGGCAGCGTGGAATGGATATACTTTGAAGGAGGGGAACCGTTTCTTTTTTATCTGTCAATGCTTGAAGGGATCAGACTTGCGCGGGATATGGGGTTTAAGGTCGGGATAGTGACCAACTCATACGGTGCGGTTTCTAATGAAGATGCTGAGGTCTGGTTCCAGCCTCTTGCGGACCTCAGCGTGGCATACATCAGCATCAGCGATGATTCATTTCACTATGGAGAGGGAAGCAGCCCGGCCAAACGGGGACTGGCGGCAGCACGCAGGCTCGGCATCCACACTGGTCCCATTTGTATTCAGAAACCCTTTGTTGAAGCTGTTCCCGGTCAGGGTCAAGGTAGGGGTACTCCTGTCATAGGGGGTGGTGCCATGTTCAGGGGAAGAGCTGTTGAAAAGCTGACTGAAGGGTTGCCTCGCAGACCCGCTGACGAACTCACCAAATGCCCGCATGAAGATTTGCAGAGCCCTTCAAGGGTCCATGTGGACTGTTACGGGCATGTACATCTGTGCCAGGGTTTGAGCATGGGCAACATGTGGCAGCGTCCATTATCAGAGCTGGTACTCGAATACCAGGCCGATTCGCACCCTGTATGCGCTCCACTTGCCAAAGGCGTTCCGGCTCTGCTGGCAAAGCAATATGATGTTGATATTGAGGGAGAATATGTTGATGAATGCCACTTTTGCTATGTTACCCGCCGCGCCCTCATCAACAGGTTTGCTGATTATCTGGCCCCGAGACAGGTTTACGGTCTGGAAGAGGAATGACTAACTCATAAGAGCGGAAATTGGGCAGGGCCATGCTAACAACTGAATATCATAAAGTTATTCTAAATTCAGACCAACATAACTTGTTGATATTACAAGGCTACAATCACGGTTTTGGCCTAAAAAAGGCAAATGACAATTCAGGGATATTCAGCTTAAAGATACGAGAAACATAATTCCAACAAAAACATTCTACAGACAAGCCACAGATATTCACGTTATATTCAGCGTGGCCCTACCCCCATCTATATTCAATGGAGTTCTTCATATCCTGTGAACATCGCTTTTAAGTGAACCAGGCAAGTTCTTCCCAGTGTTATTAGATAACAGTGGATAAATAAAAAGGATATTGATGTAAAAAAGATCATGACATGTATGGTGTCAACCACCTTTATTCCTCCCAGCAAGTTGATGTATTCCCCATAGCCTTTAACCTGCCATAAAAAGATGCCAGAGACCATTTGCGCCGGTAAGAGAAGTAACATGACTGCCAGGTATGTCAGTTGTTGCAGGGTATTGAACTTATTCCCAGGAGTCATGCTGTGTGGATTTGATTTTCCGACAAAGAAACCATAACCATAGTATATTAGCTGCTTGAAGGCCATTGAGACAATCCTACGTGGGTCAGGGATATATGATTTTATTTTCCCACTGCCGATATAGTAGGTAAACCAGACAAAATAATTAATAATTACTGCAAATCCCACATAGTTATGAAGAACAATGGCATCTTTCAGTGGCAATAAATCTATCATTTCTGCATATCTTATCTGACAACCGGTCAGAACCAGGAGGATGAAACCGACTGCATTTACCCAATGCCATACCCGAACAGGAGCGGGATGAATGTATATCCGTTGGTTACTTTTCATGATAAAGCTTCCTTATGCAGAATCAATTTCATCCATCTGTATCACCATCAGTATCTCTTTTGGAGCGTATGGGTGCAGTCAATAGTCTGAGAGTGAGATGTACCACTGTGATACCAGCCCCTATTATGAGAATATACATTCCGATTTCATCCAGGAGTTTCATTCGGGTCCCTCCCAGAAGATAAAAATGGCTTACATAATAACTTTGAAGGACACTTCGTTCGACATCATACTGTTCCACAGATCCATCATTCCTGGTCATAACTATGGAAACAGCATTGAAGTAAGGTGAGTCGGAGGAATGGCAATTTTGACAGGTTTTCTCTGCAGATCCCCTGTTTATATGATGGGCAATGGAGCTAATGTCAGCAACAAGTTCTGCATGAAAGATAGCACGAATATTTTTTTGTTTGAGCATAAAGACAAGGTCTTCAAACTCATTGAGATTTATTATGTCATCTTTATTTTGATCAATTGTGGCCATGAAGTTTTCATACGTAAGGCCAATGGTCTGGATGATCTCGTCACTATTGTAAAATTGATCAGTAACTAAGTCATAAAATTTAAGAATGATATGCCTTGGCACGTCAGGGGCATGACAGACGACACACTCCACCAGGGAAAAATGAGCCTCCCCGGAAGGCAGCCAGTCGTGATATTGATAGGGGTTATGGCATTTCAAACAGATACTGTTTTGTCGTTCTGCAACTGAAGCCCCTTCCATTGGCTTTACATAGTGGTAGCCATGACAGGCATAACAGGTCATTGTTATGCCTTTTTTGTTCATTTTCATATGAACGCTGTTTTTAAATTCATCTCCTGCCTCTTCATGGCACGAGGCACAGCACACAGCTTTCAGGTATGTTGCATGGGGAACATCATTATCGTAATCAAGCTCTTCAATATCCGAATGACAGTCCACACAGGTGACACCGTTTATATTATGAATTGAGTGATTAAATGCATCTTCGTCCACATAAAGAGATTCTGTTATCTCTGTATTCAAAATATTATCTGTACTTTCCTTGGTGATACTTTCATCGCTGTGGCAATCTAAACATTCTGAATTTTCTGTGGCGTTAAGGGAAGAGCAAAAAAAACAGCAGCAGATAAGAGAATACAATCCATAGAAGAGAATGGTCGTAGATATTTTTTTCATGGAGTGGCTGAGGGAATTTATCTTGAGTTCTTCTCTTGGTTGAACTCTCATCTGCATATCTCCAGCGAATGACAGTAAAAAAATGTTCACCTGTTATGTAATAAGTTGTTACTGATGATCTGGAACAAGTGCTCCTTTATCCCTTCTGCGCTACCCCAGGTACTCAGAAGGGCGCCATTTTTTTCAAGCCAGTCCAATGACCTCAGCATCGATGGCATCAATGGGTTCAATGGCTACTTCCTCTAGTTTTTTATCTACAGCATGCCCTAGTGCTCCGTAGGTGTATGAAAAAAGCAGGCCATTGACAATGTTAACTGCAATAAGCTGAAATACGCTTAATACCGTATTGGGTTCAATTAATCCGCTACCCATAAGGCAGATATAGCCCACTGACCCATGGGTCAGGTTGGCAAGAAGACCGATAAGGCCCAGAAATTTACCAATGATTGGAACGTAGGTTAAACTTAACAAGCCATAACTTAAGGGAGCGATAACCAGGCCAAAAGCTACACCACACCACATCCAACGATGCTTACTCTGTAGAATTTTAGTGAGCTTCAAACAGCTGAGAGGGACAATTGCCAGCAAGATCAACCAATGACTCATGGCGGGCCTCCTATTTGTTGTGTTTTCGGAATAGCAACCTGCGGTTACATGCAATCAGTAATACTGAAATGCTTCCTTTATTTTTTCCATCACCTTGCCAAATTGATGGTTCATTATCTTAATTTTTGCACTTTGTATGCCATATGACACACTGTATTTATGCTGTAATATAAATAGGTTATAAAATGCGCAATGGACACCCCTTATAATCATTGCGGCTTTGCAATCATATTGCATTGCAAGCCTTGCAACATTGCAATGTTTTGCGGCAATGTTAATCAGACGAGATGAGTTAAATGAGAGTTGGAATGGGTCGTATTTGCGGGACAAGGAGGACGCTCTTTACTAACTTAATTGACAGTAAGTTTATTGTTAGCAACTCAGGCTGATAACCTGGTCTGACCCGGTTTCCTGGCCATTTCCATGCTGGTCAAGTACGCAGACGTACATATACCTAGCATGAAGATCAATTCCGCAATAGTATTCGGAGTCTCACTATGATCGCTTACCTGTGTTGTTTGGTGTATAATTTATGAGATGGCCTCCATTGGTTGAAGGTTCCGGGTGTGGTACCTTTAAATTCCCCCTTTCTCCTCTACTTTGAATAAGAGTTCGTTATGAGAGCTAAAAAGATTTGGTCAATCGTTAAAAGGAGATACAGACTTTCTACAAAAGTTCAAATGAGCTTTGAATTTAGTTTTCCTGATTATTTAATAGGTAAGTGTTTATGCAGTTTTAACAATGGTTGTGAAATTAAAACTAAAAAAGTATCCCTTTCCCCAAAAGGAGTTGTTTTCTCAGACACAATACCATTAAGTTGGTTTACTTCCTCAGTGTTTATCCCATGGGCAAATGTGCAGAAAATTGTTCCTTCAGACACACAGCCTTCTATTGATGGTTCTGTAAACAGGCACTTATCTTCAAATTCAAACGAGCAAACTCCTGGTGTTGAGTACCGCACTTTACAACTCACTGATCCAAAAAAAATGACAATTAGTATACCATGGTCAAAGAAGTTTGAAGATTACGTACAAAGGTATGAGCTATTTGATATTTAACCAATCGTTACGGCGGACCGCAGGGGCTGCTCTCCCCTTTCCTTCCCATAGGTCGGCGGCTCCTGAACTCAACCGTTAGCTTAGGAAGTTACCCGCAAAAAGTAGACACTTATTCCAACAACGACATTCAGCGAACAAGCATCAGATATTCACTTCATACAGACCGGAAAAACTGCTGAAGGCATACACAAAAGATTTGAATGTACACGTTACTTGATTATTTCCTCAACATATTCCATGGCAGTTTGATTCTATTTGTTCTAACTGGTTGGGCGTGGAGAAGGACACGACGCATACATTTGACAACTATCAGTCTCACTATCTTATCCTGGTTTGGTTTAGGAATATTTTACGGGTGGGGCTATTGCCCTTGTACGGACTGGCATTGGAAGGTCAAGCGTGAACTCGGAGAAACTAACTTGCCGAATTCATACATCAAGTACTTTGTAGATAAATTGACAGGATTTACATGGGACCCTTTGGTAGTGGACGCGGTAGTCTTGATTATGGGTGTCTTTGCATTTACTCTGTCATGTTGGCTCAACATACGGGATTATAATTCTCATAGACGTGCACGGAACTTGAACTAGGCTGATAACTTGGTCCGACCCGTTTTCGATCGGCGGTTTCGACCCTACTTAAGAGAACTGCTCAAGCAAAGATCGCCCTTGACTTCACGGTAAGAAAGGTTACTGTTTTGAGCATAAGCACACATTGGCCGTTTATCTGTTCATGAATATAGATAATTCAAATATGTGGAACCGAAGCAGGCAAGACTCCACCATTCCTAAATGATCATGTGCTAAAAAGCGTCACTGTATTGCTACGGTCACCGTATCTGCGTACTAGCATCTCCTCTTGTTGAGATTGATCGTATTTCAGAGGTGATATTGATAAAATTCAAATGGAGAACAATATGTTTCAAGTAGATGTTGACAAAGAAAAGTGTACTGGCTGTGAAGAGTGTATAGATTCTTGCCCAGCGTCTGTCCTCGAGCTGGTGGATGGCAAGTCAGATCCGGTTGAGATGGATGAATGTCTTGGTTGTGAGACGTGTGTAGAGGTTTGCCCTGAAGAGGCGATTACCGTCACGGAAACCTAACAGATACCAAAAGACATCTGGCACGGTGCTAGGGGTGTCGGGCAGACAATCACTCACGCCCCTGCCGTGTAGATCACGAAGCTGGACGGTCCGACTGACCAAGGCAGGGTTTGAATAATGAAGTCCTGAGCGAACGGCAAAATTGACGGCATAATCAAAAAACGAACCAGAGCTGTCTCGCAAAGCTTTCAGACCGATAGCCAAAGCTCAACCTCATCCAGATCTCACCATCGTCTCTTTTACCGTGTCGGTAATATAGGTCTTGTTTCCTGACAAGGATTACCACAATGCAGGACAACGTATAAGGTTATTTGCTTTTGTCCCTTCCATCAGGACCCTGCAATGATACGTGTACATGACAGCACCTTGATTGACCGGAACGGTCAACCGGCAAGACGGCCAACGGTGCTGTGTGGCTCCTTCATCTTCTCCAACACCAGTAGTATTCCCCTTTTAAGTGCTTTTAAACAAACCACTCAAGCCTTCATTTCTCTGTATATCATTTGTTTTACATTGCCGGTCATCGCTAGCCATGAGTGTTACAAAGAATAGCGGTATCGCACAACATGTTGCTCTGAAAACAGATCAGAGCGGAAACAACTTAGGCGAAAGAAGCCGCTTAGAGATATGGGAGTAACTCTTTAATGCTATTCGAATTCCGGTTCTGGTAGTCAGACCAAATGGCATCATAGTTGAGGTCAATGAAGCTACTCTGCAAGCGGCCAGGAAAACCGGGCCGATATTATCGGTGTAGGAATTTGTGAAATAGTACATGGTGGCGCATGGCCGTATATCAAGTGTCCTTTAGAGCAATTCTTGAAGACATGTGAATTGCCCCTAATATTCTAGATACTTCTGAGTTATACAAAATGACTAGAGGAGAGTCTTATGAGTGGTAAAAGATACAGCGAAGAATACAAACGAGAATCAATCAAGCTGGTAACAGGTTGATGTATTTAGTTTCCAAGCTGTCTGCACATCTGGAGTAACAACAGACAGCCCTTTTATCCCTGGTAAAAAAAGAAGGCCGAAGACAACGCTTCGACCTTCATGGGGAGGGTGCAGAAATGTAGATTACTGTCAACTTTAATCAACCATGCTCATTTAAATCAGGAAACCGCTTGGAAGCGAAACCTTCAGCAGCATGTTAAACAGCGCATAAAGTACACCAATAAATATAACAGGAATAGCCACCATGCTGTGCAGACTTTTGAAAAACTTCTTCTTGTCCGCACTAAAGGTGAGAGTAAAAATAAAGTAAAATATGAATGATGTTGAATAAAATCCAATAACGTCAAGTAAAGCAAAATAAATCACTATCAAGCTCAGTGAAATAATAATTCTCCTGTAAGGGAAAACACTGCCTTCCTTTGCAGCGCTACTGCCAGGTTTGCTTTTTGCTTTTTGTCCTGTAACAAAAACAAAACCCTCCTGAAACAATATGATAAATGACAGTATTGCCATGATTATTAGAGTAGCTTCAGGAAATATTGCCGACAAAGGGTCATTTACGTTCAAGCCAAAAGTATAGACCAGCAATGAAAAAAGTAAGATCGCACTTGCTATTACGATGTCCATCTTGTTAGGCGTTTTTTCCTGTCTTCCTTTGATGGTTGTATAAAAACCAAAACATATTGATAACACACACAATATGATGATTATGATATTAATCCAACCGGTGCAAAAATAGGAGAACATACCGTCACCGGCACTAGCCAGTAATTTACCCTTGAGAAAGCTGTTCTCAGCAATGCTGCCTAAAATCAAGCCCATGACCACCGGTGCTGGAGTAAAACCAAATTTAACACCGATATACATGACCAGTCCGATACTGAACATGACGATGACATCATTAAAAGAATTATTAATGCTGAATGTCCCAAACACTGCCAGCACAATGATTGCCGCAGCCATATAGAGTGGCGGTATTTTCATGACCCAGTTTGAATGACGGGATAAGAAAAGTCCAAACACAAGCATAACAAACTGAGCGAGCAGCAGGCTCCCTATAAAGGTATGAACGATATCACCTTGAAGAAGGAACAGATCAGGGCCAGGAAAAATACCATGTATAAGCAGGCCTCCCAATAAAACTGCAGCGGTTGGACTGCCCGGTATGCTAAGGGTCAACAGGGGGACAAGGGAAGGACCGACCATGGCGTTGTTGGCTGATTCGGCCGCGGCGACGCCATCTGGAATACCGGTCCCATATTCTTGGGAGTTTTTCGATAATTTTTTCGCCTGGTCATAGGCGACAATCCCGGATACTTGCCCGCCAACTCCGGGAATAAGACCAATAATAGAGCCGATAATGGAGCCTATGCTCTGCACCCTGAACATTGAGAAATTTTTAATAAACGTTCTTTTTAAAATTCCCTCTTCAGATTTTGTTGAAAATGTGGTTCTTTTTCTGCCAAAAGATTCAATCAACGAAAAAACCTGTGGGATGGCAAAAAGCCCAATTAAAGCGGCTATTATATGAACTCCACCTGTTAATACGTCATGGAAAATAAATCTGAATTCACCGGTGGTAGGATTTGCTCCTATGGCACTTAATAAAACACCAAAGGCCCCTCCAAGCAGCGATTTACAAATTCGACCGGAACCAAGTCCGGCTACGACACTTAATCCGAGGATGGCAATCCAGAAGATTTCAGCTGATTTAAACTTAAGCGCAAATTCGGCTAAAGGAAAAGTCAGCAGGATCATGATGATCATCCCGAAAACGCCGCCTATGAAGGAACTGATAAAACAGGTGTACAGCGCCTCCTGGGCTCGACCTCCTTTTGCCATAGGATATCCATCCAGCAAAGTGGCAATGTTTGCCGGCGCACCGGGAATGTTAATAAGGATTGCTGATATAGCGCCTCCTGCAACCGAAGCCATATACACTGAACCTAACAGTATCAGCCCGGTGGTGGGCTCCATGTGGAATGTAAAAGGCACAAGCAGGGCTACAGACAGAGTAGGACTTACCCCTGGAAGAGCTCCCAGGATAAGACCTCCCATGACACCCAAAAGCAGCACCAGAATGTTGTGTAAAAGAAATATATTGGAAAAATTCGTTATTATGCCAGCTACGCCATCTAACATCGAATTCTAAGTCCCTTTAAAGAGATTCATAAAAACTACTTTGCTTTGTTTAAAGGAAAGCAGGAGAGAGGAAAACCTCTCTCCTGTAGACTTCTTACTTCTCTCCAAGACCAGCCAATACCACCTTTAAAGAGGCTTCTATTTTTTTCCACTCCGCTGCTAATTCAGCTCGCGGTATCACCTTCACTCCGCAACCCGTTTGTTTCATCTTTTTTGCCACTTTCTTGTCATTGAACATCTTCTCAAGATTTTCGGCCAGCTTGGCAATGACCTCGGGAGGAGTTCCTTTAGGTGCGGCAATTCCTCTTCTATTGTTGCTTGTATTATCGACATCAAAACCTTGTTCTTTAAATGTCTTTACATCGGGGAGAAAAGGACTCCTTTCAAGATCTGCAACCGCCAGGATTTTAAGCCTGTCTTTGCTGCGGTATGCATCTGACAGGTTATTATACCCTGCCTTGACCTCACCACTTATAACCCCAAGAAGAGCCGGAACACCGCCTTTATACGGGATATAACTCATCTTTATTCCGGCAGCCACTTGTGTCTGCAGCATGGCAATATGATGGCCGACATAGAGTCCTGCTCCGGAGACCGTAACCTTACCGGGATTCTTTTTGGCAAAGGCAACCAGGTCGGCCACCGAGTTAAAAGGACTGTCTTTGGGTACTACAAGAACGGCAGGATCTGTACCCCAGTTCGCAATGGGCTCCATATTCCGAATGTTGTATTTTGCTTTTTTGGGATACACAATTGACTGGGCAATGAAGTGGGGCACATTGTATGAAACCAACTCATATCCGTCCTTCTTCGCTGATTCCACAAACCAGTTCCAACCTACCATGCCGCCGCCGCCCGGTTTATTGATTACAACTACCGGTTGGGTTAAATATTTCTGAGACATCATGGTTACGATACGTGCCTGAAAATCTGTTGCACCACCAGGAGAGTAAGAAACAATTAATTTGATTGGCTCCTCTGGATACTCTCCCGCCATAGCTGGGGAAAACCCAAAACATAAGATCGGTACCAGGAATGTAGCAATTAACCAATAATACAATTTTTTCATTCTTGAATCCTCCTTGAATAATGTCTGTTTTGCCTAGGCTTTATAACAAACAACAAATCCACTGATGGCCTCGTCTTTTATGACACGACGCAGCACTTTACCTTAAGGACCAATGGAAATACTGTCGTGAAACTGAATTTTCCTCGGCAGTTTGAAGCGGCCATTTCTTTCTCTATTCGGCCAACACCTCCTCAATTGTGATATCCTCCATAATTCCTAGTTTAAAAACTCTACCCTAACTTGCTGTTAAAACAAATATTTCCCTATCGCCGCCTCCTTTGCCGTCCGTCGATCTCCCTACCAGGGAAGAGAAGGAACAAATAGACAAAGTCGTCCGGCTTTTTCTTTGGCAGGCCAATACGTGGCCATTAAATAACCTTGTAATATTTACAGATACACCGGATATATTGATCAGGGCCGCCGACATGGCACCTCCTGCTATCATGGTGATATACGCGACCCCAGGCACAATCAGGCCTGTGACGAAATCAATGTGGGATAGAAAAGAAACGAGAAGCGCAACAGCCATGGCTGGACCAAAACCTGGCGTTGCGCCTGATATCAGGTCGCCAAAAATACCGCGGACAAAAGTCTTCAAGTTGGCCGGTTCAAACACTTGAGGAAAGTATTGAACAAATTCTGCCATAAACTATTCCTTCAAAATTGTTGCTACCCATCGGAAATAGCCAAGTGGCGCCATCAGATACATCAAGGATTGGCTTCCGAAATATCCTTCAGCTTGAGCCTTTGGATTTTTCCGGATGGTCCTTTGGGTAGGTCCTTCAAAATACGAATTTTTTTAGGTGTCTTATACTTCCCTAACTCTTTAAGACAATACTCCATAAGTTCTTCAACGGTGCATTCGCAGTCAGGCTTTAAGGTGCAGCAAACCATGATATCCTCGCCGTAGCGTTCACAGGGAATGCCAACGGCCGCCGCATCCATCACAGAAGGATGCCTGTACATCGCCTCATCGATTTCCCGTGGAGCTATGTTTTCTCCACCTTTGATGATCAGCTCCTTGATCCGTCCTGTAACAAAAACAAAGCCATCCTCGTCCATATAACCTAGATCACCGGTGTGCAGCCAACCATCCGGGTCAATGGCTTCAGCAGTGACTTCAGGCGCCTTGTAATATTCCTTCATAACATTGTCGCCTTTGATCATGATCTCACCAATCACCCCTCGGTCCACCTCGTTCCCATCTTTATCGATGATTTTAGCGGTGTTGCCCACTGCCTGGCCGGGGGATCCATACTTCCTTTTGGACGGGTCCAGTGGATTAGAAAAAACAGGCGCTGCCGTTTCGGTCAATCCCATAGTTTCGATAATCGACAAACCGAACTTGGCTTCAAATTCTTTATGCAAAGATGGTGGTAACGCGGAGGACGCCGATCTCCCAAAACGAACCTGCTTGAGATTAAGCGCTTCGTCTTCGGTTTCTGAACCGGTGACAAGGTAGGAAATGATAGTTGGGACAACAGAAAACCAAGTACATTTATAGTCAGAGATCAGGGGCCAGAAATCAGGCGTCCTGAACTTATGGGGTATTACGTTGGATGAACCGCTGACAAGCGGTCCCATCATTGACACAATCTGCGCATTGATATGGTAGAGCGGCAGTGACACCAGCCCTCGATCCTCTGGGGTAAGACCGTGGGCCAAACCAACGTATTCACCGCCGGCCACCATATTCTTGTTGCTCAGAATAACGCCTTTGGGTTTACCGGTGGTACCGGAAGTGTACATCAAAAGTGCGGGGTCGGATTCCGACACCTCAAGCAGTTGGTCGGATGAAAAGGATTGTTTTGGGATTATCCGATCCGAATCCTTGTCAATCACGATGACCTCAATCTCGCGATCCACCTCTTTCAATGCCTTTTCAAGACGTTCCTGCTGATACTCGGTGGTAAATACCACTCTGGTGTCAGAATGTTCCAGGACGTAGCTAAGCTGTGAAGGCTGAGCCTGCAGATTGAGTGGCGCAGCGACCATCCCGGCATACATCGCCCCCAGGAAGAGTTTAGCCGTCTGGTAACCATTGCCCATCATGAAGGCAATTTTATCACCTTTTTTAAAGCCTTTTTCGTAGAGCCAGCCAGCCAATTCGATCGAGTCCTTACGAAGATCACCATAAGTCAATTCAAACTCCGGCTCAGGACAGAACATGTATACTTTATCAGGCTGTGATTCAGCCTGGAGATCGATATGATATCTTACTGTACGCATTTTCTTCGGCTCCCCCTCAGTAAAATCCAATGTAGTCCCTTGGGTCCGACCAGTACAGTCTAGCTGAACGAACCCTCGGGTCTATTGACAAATGCAATCCAGATAGATGACCGAACGATACGGCCTCTCGATGAAGGCGGCTATGTAGATTTACGTTTTCGCAGTTACATACCCAATTTCAAATGCTTTGCGGTTGTCATCGTGAAACTTCGGAATAATTTCGAGAAGGCTTTCCAACACTATTTCCTTGTCAATCATATCTCCTAACAATTTTGCCATGGCTCCCAAGGCCACTGAATTGCTAAAAATCGGTTTTCCGAAGTTATCTACTGCCAGATCCTTTGCCGGGAAGGCTTGTTGGCGACAGGGCAAAGAATCGTCGAGTTTGTCGACAAACGCCGGATCGTAAATAATCAGACCTTCTTCGGGCACGGTATCGGCAAACCGGTCATAGGCGCCAAGTGACAGTGCCAGCAATATATCCGGGGTCTCGCACATAGGACTGTCGATGTTATTTTTGGAAACCACTACCTGGCTACGGACGTATCCGCCCCGCATTTCAGTACCATGGCTTTTCAGCATGGTCACGTGCAGTCCCTGCTTTACGGCGGCTTCGCCCAGAACCTGGCCCAGCCGCACAACGCCCTGTCCGCCAAATCCACTTGCCACAATTTCCACTCTATCTTTCATATCTTACCCGTCCTTTTAATCTTGTTGACCGTACCCCAGACATGCTCCGAAAATTCAGGTCTGGAACCCGATTTATCAACATATACACCCGTGGCCCAGACCGTTTCGGATTTCTCCTCGCCCATCGGGGCAGCCTGTTTTTCCATCCAGCGATACATATCAACCGCTTTCCTGGAGCCGAGATGCCGTGAAGCAAAGTTGGTTGGGCAAGGGAATGGCATGTGAACGAGGGAAAACCCTGGATTCATGATCGCCTTTTTCACACTTTCCACGGCTCTAAGACCATCCATGCAGACATGACGTGCTAGAAAAGTTGCGCCGGCACCTTCGAGAATATCCATAACATCCATACCATCACTCATAAGGTTATGTTCGAACATGCCATAGGGGCTGGAATCGGTCTTGACGCCCTGTGGAGTAGTGAAGCCGAACTGTCCTCCTGTCGACTGATAGCCAAGGTTATCATTGACAATCACAGTGAAGTCTGCATTCGATCGGGCTGAATGGATAAGATGTAAAAGCCCGATGCCGAACGCATCACCGTCTCCAACGGTCAATATGATTTTCTTCTCATCCGGCAGGGCGATCCGTAAACCCCTGGCGATGGCATAAACCCGTCCATGTGTGCCTGCAAATCCGTCACCCTGCCAGGTGGCAAAGGTCTGGCGGCCGGCACAACCGATAGAGGTGCCCCAGATAATATCATCTTTTTCAAGACCCAGTTCACTGATTGCCTGGATAACGATTTTATGGTTGATACCAAGTCCACAGCCCGAACATGCCGTGCTGGGAATCTTCCTTTTACGAAGATATTTGTCGATTAACTCTGTGGATTTACGCTCCATTACCATGCCTCCACAACCCAGCCTTTGCGCTCCAGAGGCTGGTTATTTAATAATTTTTCAAAAGTTTCCATAAGATCCGAAATTGTCGGTAAATCTCCGCAAGTCCCAAGAAAATGGACATCGGAATCTTTTGGGACTGCTCTCTGTACTTCACGGACCATTTCACCGTCCCAGTTCAGCTCTACAGCCAAATACTTGGTGGAGCGGTCAAAGTGTTCGTCCGGAAAGGGCCACAGATTAATCAGCCTGAGAGCACCAACCTTCAATCCTTGAGACCGCGCGCGATCCACAGCTGTGTTGACAACACGGGAAGGTGTTCCATAAGAAACGACTACCAGATCCGGATCATCATCCATGTATTTCTTTTCGTAATGATGATTGAACAGATCCTTGTTGTTGCGCACCTTGTAAATTAAACGATAGGCATGCCGATGGTGATCTTTAACTTCTTCGATATCGAATCCTTCTATCGTCGGTGTCCAATCCGAACACAGTCCTCCCGCGCCACTACCCATCTGGACTGGCGGGATATCAAGTTCATCGGTGTAGGGGTAGAACTCGGGTCCCTCGCAGACTTTACGAGGCCACGTTCTAAATCCCATTTCAGCCATTTCTTCTTCGGTCTCGGGAACTGTAATATCCTCAAAACCATCAGTGATAAGCTGATCCGCCAGGACCGTAATCGGCATGCGGAGCCTTTCTGATAGATAGAAGGCTTCGCAGACCATTTTCATACATTCCTGGGCTGAATTTGGGGCCAGGGTCACACACTCGAAATTACCACCCTGAGTCGGATAACGGGTGAGGTAAAACTCACCCTGACCAGGAGCACCGGTAATGCCCGAGACCGGGCCTACCCTGCCTGAGTTGACAACTACCATGGGCATTTCACAACCCAATGCCCAGCCAAATGGATCAGCATAGAGAATATATCCTGGTCCGGATGTGGCTGTCATGGCTTTCATGCCACCCAACGAGGCGCCAATACAAAGGTGCATTGCTGCACACTCATCCTCAGCCTGGAGATAAACACCGTCTACCTGTGGCAGGCGTAAACTCATGGCTTCGGCCAGTTCAGTGGCCGGCGTGATGGGATACCCGCAGAAAAAGCGGCAGCCGGCCAGAATGGCTCCTTCAGTGATAGCGAAATTTCCAGTTTCTAAATACCTTTTCATATTTGATAACCTCCCCGCGGTTTAGGCGGTTAATTCACGTACATCGATGGCAAAATCAGGGCAGGAGAAGAAGCATTTGAAACAGCCGACACACCAGTCGGTGTTCTTGACCTCCATGGGCCGGTAACCTTTCACATTGAAGTTAGCCGCTGGGCCGAAAATACCCATATCGCACACTTCAACACAGTACCCACACTCCTTGCACTTCTCAATATCGAGCACAACATCGAACGCTCGGACGTCACAGTCGAGGCACCGTGATGACTCGGCTTTAATCTGATCGGGGGTCAGACTCTGTTCTACCTGATCAAATCCCTGCACCCGCTCCCAGGGAGCCAAATGTGCCATCTCGTTACGGGACCGAATCACCCTCTCCATTGGCGCCAGCCATACTTCATCTTCTGCCGGGGCTAATTTCTGTTGGACTACGCCACTACCACCTAGAAACCGGTCCATGGAATCTGCGGCCAGACGACCTTGGGCAATAGCATCAATGATCGATTGGGGCCCGGTCACCACGTCGCCACCGGCAAAAACCTTCCCGTTTGAGGTTGATAAATCAGTATCGTTGGCAACAATCAGGTTCTGGGCAACGTCCACTCCGTTTTTCGCAAATTCGAGTACCGGTGATTGGCCGATGGCCAGAATCACCGTTTCAGCATCAACTTTGTGGGTGATCAAATCATCATAGGTCGGGTTGAAGTTGCAGGCACCATCAAAACACGAGGTGCATTTCATCATTCCCAGCCCTACGACAGAATCCTCCCCGAGTATGGTTTTCGGAGCCCAGGCGTTGTAGATATGGACGCCCTCTTCTTCTGCGAGCTTGATTTCCCAAGGGTGGGCAGGCATCTCTTCCCGGGTTTCCAGGCAAACCACATTCACTTCAGTAGCACCCAGGCGCTTGGCCGTCAAAGCCACGTCCAGGGCGACATTGCCGCCACCAACTACGGCTACCTTTCCGTTGATTTCCGGAGCGTTGCCAAGTGATACATCTTTTAAGAATTCCCAGCCCCACAGAACACCGCTCTTATCCCGACCTTCCAAAGGAATCTGGGCTGAGCTGTTGGCACCCGAGGCGATGAACACAGCGTCAAATTCATTGGTCAGTTCTTCCAAAGAGAGGTCCTCACCAATATTGACACCTCCCTTGAACTCGACCCCTAACGCCATAATCTCATCGATATCCGATTTCAATCGACTCTCAGGCAGACGATATTCGGGAATGCCATATCGCATCATTCCCCCCGGTTCTGGAAAAGCATCGTAGACAGTTGCAGCATGGCCGGCTAAGGCCAGATAATAGGCGGCAGTCAAACCGGCAGGGCCGGCACCGACAATAGCAACCTTTTTTCCGCTGGATGAAGCCTTCTCCAAGTTTTCTTTCCATTGTTCATCGCCCTCTTCAACTGCTGTCCGTTTTAAAGCCCTTATAGCGATAGGATCGCCATATTGCCTATAGGCACAGGCGTCTTCACAGGGGGCAAAACAGGCATCAGCACAGACAGTAGGGAAAGGAATTTTTTCCCGTATGACTGCCAGAGCATCACCGTACAGGCCATTGTTGACTGCTCGTATATAACGAGGTACGTCAATGCCTGCCGGACAGGAGGAGGTACAACGTGGAACAATGAAATCCTTTCTGGAAATACGATTGGAACTCATTAAATTTCTCCTTTATTCATTTGAAACAATCATCAATTCTACGATGGAACAACATACCTGTATCAAGAGTTGTGCCAGTACGGTTGGGAAAGGTGTTTTTTCAGTAACAGGCAGAACTATCTGCTTGTAAATGAGAGAAATAATCACATAGTTTGCATATGTGAAAAAAGTCAGAGGATACTAACAGCAGGAGGGATAGTGTACGAAAATCAAAACATGTGCGAATAATCGGACACTGCGATTCACATACGATCAGGAAAGGTTGTACTTATTGCACTTTTCGTACAGGGTTGATCTCGATATTCCTAATGATTTGGAAGTCTTGGACATATTTCCTTTGTTGATGGCCAATCGTTCGGCAATCAGAACTTTCTCAAATCCGGCGACTTCATTTGATAAAAAAGTGTCCGGAGATCCGGATATCCTCTCCGGCCCACATTTATTCTGAATGACTTCACAAGGTAACTGTTCCAAGTCGATAACCTCAGATTCAACTAAGCTGACCGCCCTTTCAACTATGTTTTTTAACTCTCTCACATTCCCTGGCCAGTGATAGCTCAACAATGCATTCAGGGCCTTGGGCGACAGCTGTTTTTCAGAACAGTCCAGATCCTCCAGAAATTTTTCCACCAGAAGGGGGATATCTTCCACCCTTTCCTTCAAAGGGGGAACGGTGACAGTCATCGTATTAAGACGATAAAACAGATCGGGACGAAAACGGCCTTTTTTGATCATGTCGGCCAAATCGCGATTGGTAGCAGCCACCAGTCGAAAATCTACATGAGTCGCCCGCACACCACCAAGTTTATCAAGCATTTTGGTATCCAGGACACGCAGTAGCTTGGCTTGAGCGGATAGAGACAGATCTCCTATTTCATCCAGGTACATCGTCCCATTTTGCGCCAGTTCAATTTGACCCGGTTTTCCTTTTTTCAAAGCCCCTGTAAATGCGCCAGATTCATAGCCGAACAACTCGGATTCCAACAATTCTTTTGGTATAGCCGGGCAGTTGAGACACACAAATGGACCGTTTTTCCTTGGTGAAGCACTGTGTATCGCATGAGAAAACAGCTCCTTGCCGGTTCCCGTATTTCCTATTACCAGAACCGGAGAATCTGATGTGGCATATTTGGCTGTCAGTGCTTTTACTTTCTGTATTGAACGACTTTGCCCGACAATTGATTTTAAGGTATAACGGGCCGACAATACACTGTTGAGACCTTTTTTATAGTAGTTGGCTTCCCGTTCAAGCAGTTTTAAACGGGCAAGCAGGTCGGTAAAATGACGATAATCCCTGAAGACGGTTTGTACGATAGCACCCGTAACCCGCGATTTCTGCCGCAACGGTATGCGATTAACCAATAGCGGCGTTTCTGTTTTCAAGCTGCAACGTTTCCCTAACTCGGCCTGGCCTGAATCCATAACACGATTAAGGCGCGAGGAGGGAAAGAAATCCCTGATCGAACAACCCACAGCCTGATGCCGGTCTACACCCAGTAGTTCACTGTAGACCTGGTTCATAAAAACGATTCGCCCCTTGCGATCCGTCACGATAATACCCGAATAAACGTTGTTTAAAATCATCTCAAAAAAAACAACCAATTCATTCGGATCACCGGGGATCTCGGCACTCACTTTCGTTGGCGCATTGTTCTCAGTGTACAATTTTTTCCTTTTGATTATGGTCATTGATGGTTTATTTTCTTACCGCAACAAGTAATAATTTTACCTGATTGTATACGATTAGGCCATAGAAATCAGTCTTTGCTTGGATTGAAGAAAAAGGTATTTAAATTGATATGAAATAATCCACCCTCTCTGTTCCGGCGAGGTGGCTTGACAAGAATTTGACTTAACTCTTCGTTCAAGGATTCTTTTTATTGAGTGAATATGCAATTTGAGCTTCTCCCACTAAACCGATCGAATTGAACGGACAGGATCAACCCACTTGCCAGGGCCTTGATGGCTTTCCATATAATAAGAGTGGATATAACCTAAAGTAGAAAAGAATCTGCCTGGTACTTAAACAGTGACATTTCCCTTTTAAAAACAATCTCTCAACCTTTGATAGTAACAAAGATTTATGAAACATAAATTCAATCTGATTAATATTTTTTTAGGTGTTGATGAAATCTGGAGATCAAGTTTTTAGTATACAGAACGACTAAAAAAGAGGTATTACGCTGTTCAAGTAAACTATACGATTTTTACCAAACCAGTTTGAGTAAATAAAAAGGACGCTGTTAATGGGTTTACAATCAAGTGATTATAAAAATATATTTTTAGCAGGAAGCTCACACACAAGTTTTCTTTTTCCTTCCATAAAAAAGTGTCTGAAGGAAAAAGCGATTGTCAGCAAATTGCCTTATTTCGCAGGCACTACAGCCGAAGTATTGTATACACTGAAGGATTGGCCGGTAGAAGATAAAGATGTGGTGCATATTTACGTTGGTCACCGCGATCTTATGATGGATGAGAATGGGAAACCTTTTGTTGGTCCCTTACAATTCAGGGATAATATGTTCCGGATACTGGAAATATTAAATGAAAAAACGAATGCAAAAATTGTTTTTTCAAACATCCCACCTGTTTCACATGGTTTTCTCGAATTAGATCCTCAGAGAAATCAAAAAATTTCAGAATATAACTTTATAATAAGTAGTGTCACCAGGGACGCCAAAATTCCAGTTCATGATTTCAGCGCTTTTGTTCTATCTCATTATGATAATCAAGATATCTACTCTGATGGCCTTCACTTTACCCTCAAATTTTACAGGACATATGGTATGGTTCTGGCTGATTTCTTAATTAAATTTTCCTTGTAGTGGACCCCATTTGAACCATTATCCCACCCAGTTCCCCACGAAAAGACTTCAGCCGGGGAAGCTTCACCCCCCAACCGAACGCCCAACCGAACGCCCCTAACCGGGACTGAGCCAAGCTAACACCCTGTTTGTAATGAAAAAACCTGGCAAAGAAGCAATATGGTCTCTGTGTCTTGAATTAGATTGTTGCCTCAAATCACACCCACCTGCTTGTAGTTGATCCTGGTAAAGAAACTATCCCTAAAAGCTTTCAGCTGGTTGCAGGGAGAACTTCAAAGGAGTTCAATATTCGTAAGAAAAGGAACGGGGCATTTGGGGAAGATAGGTATCATACCACGCTGTGTAGACAGAAGAACACCTGAAATAATGCATGAGAATATATCCACACAATTTTCGTTAAAGGATTGTATAATTGGAATTCAGCACTAGAAAGCCTGGTGGAGTTGCCCCTGATGGTGGACACGGACATTCGGCGGGATAGAGATGAAAAAGATAATATATGATATTGGCGCCAATAATGGAGATGATATTCCGTACTATTTGCTAAGAGCTGATTTGGTGGTGGCAGTGGAAGCTAATCCAATGCTTTGCGATCTTATCAAAGACAGATTTCGTGCTGAAATCGAGCAAAGGAGACTAATTGTAGAAAATTATGTAGCAACAGCAGAAGAAGATGATATGGAGGTCGGTTTTTACCTTCATAAGACCCATCATGTTCTGAGCCAATTCCCGAAACCGAAATTGGCACAAATGAACAACTTTAAGAAAGTGTTGTTACCATCAAAAGCAGTTCATCATATTATCAAAGAGCATGGGCATCCTTACTACATAAAGATTGATGTAGAGCACTATGATACCCAAATTTTAGGTTCTTTGTCTGCCAACGCTATTTGCCCGCCATTCATTTCAGCAGAGTCGCACAATATAGGAGTTTTTTCGCTGTTGGTCGGCATGGGGTATGATGCTTTCAAGTTAGTTGAAGGCAGAACGGTCTCGCAAGTATACGTAGACCGCATTTTTCAGTGTGGCCAAGAAAAAATATCATATTCATTTCCTTTTCATTCAGCAGGACCTTTTGGAAATGACGTTGATGGAGAATGGATGAACACAGAAGACTTTTTCCGACTATTAGCCAGTGAAGGATTAGGCTGGAAAGATATTCATGCGTCTCGTATCGATCAAGCATATCCATTAGTAATGGTTCCGGAAAAAAACACTACATTCGAACAATGATATGCAGATAGCAAAACAGATATCAAAGAACAAGGAGCCGGCATAAAATACCTGTCAAGATCGCAAATCCGGCCGCATTTTTCGTTTGCTTCGCTCACTGCAAATTTAAATTCTCACATCAAATCTTCACAATATAAACAAGCTGCTCCGAACACTTAACAGCCAGAAGCTTTGGGTAAACCTGGGAGGATGCCAATGACTTATCGAAGCACATCACGTTTCTTGCTCGAAGGGCTTGAGGGCATCACGGTTTTTCTTTTGGTCATGATCACGTGGCCATTATCCAGGAGATGGTTGAATAATTGGGGCAGCAAAACATACGAACGACAGCGCAAATGGGTAGGTGACACCTTCGTTGCGGTGGCTAAAGAGACATATACACGGGCGATAGATATTGATGCTTCACCAGAAGTCGTTTGGCAATGGGTCGTACAGTTCGGGCTTGGTCGAGCAGGTTTCTATTCTTATGAGATACTTGAGCGACTGGCTGGTATTCCGGTACGGAACGTAGAGAGCATCGTTGCTGAGTACCAATCACTCGAAATTGGAGATGAGATCAAATTGCATCCTAAGGCACCAGGCATCCCAGTTGGTGCTCTTAAGGTTGCAAGGCATGTCTGCTTCGGCAAGTCCGGACCGATTCAGGAGACGAGCCCGGACCCAAATCGATCGTGGTCCATTTATTTGGAACCTCGCTCGGACCGGTTATGTCGATTAATACTCCGCGGCTGTATAGATTCTTTACGAAAACCGACGCTTTTCAAACGTGTTATATTGGCAATCGATACACCGATCGATTTTGTAATGGAACAACGGATGCTTCGAACAATTCGACGACTCGCTGAGTCAGGGGGATCATGATTTTTTGCGGGTGAATAAATGAACCATACGTGAACTGGGATCGGACTGAGCAAACACTTTTAAGGCCATCTTAGAAAATTGTCTTTTCACCCTAACTCTTTGTTGTGAGAGAAATGTTATTCCCGGAGGTAAGGTAAAATGAGAAGGCTGATTCTCCACGAGCTATGGTATTATCCATTCT
>CAZMFP010000052.1:0-21074 GCA_964565605.1 uncultured Desulfocapsaceae bacterium
TCTCGCTGAATATATCAGCTTTGGCTTACTGACACAAAATTATGAACACCCTCATTTTAGTTCTAACGTCACCCCAGAAAAGTATACCATTGTTGATTTCGTGGCTTCGGACTACATCCAAAGAAAAGGAGCAGAGATTCAATCAGCAATGCGACTTTAAATAATTGGTGTAAGAAACATTGTGTTCTTAGACTGTTACTGGCAATCCAGGAAGTAATGTAAGATGTTTTACATTTGCAACCCAGACTTATTATTCAAAATGATAATTTGCCGGTTAGGTAACGTGGCTTCTTTTTCAAGATATTCGACTATCTTAGGTAAAGTGACCTTTGGATCAGTGACATTTATTTGAAAAGTTCGTGTTGTTGTATTCGATGTAATCAGTTTGACATTTGAAACAAACGTATTTTTGTGTAAAAGATTGTATATCTCAAGGCTTTGGGCCGAAGAATATCCTATTAGCTTCATTTCAATTGATTGTTTACCCGCCAATAACTTTATTTCAATTGATTGCACATTATCTGAAGCTGGATGATTACGATTATTTTTTACAGCAAATATTTTTCCGCTACTACTATTGTATATGGCGGTTTCACTTTTGCTATGTGAATAATTATGAACTGTAGTGCATGCCCCAACCCCTAACGATGAGAGTAATACTAACAATATTCGCAGTATCTTATTCATCGCGCTATTGCGATCAGCTGTGGTAGCAAACATTCTATTTGCCAAAGTTTTCGATTATTATTTCAGTCCCTGTTATTTCAAACCTAATAGCATTTGTATCTATTCCTGTATGCATCAAGGCTTCATATAGCATTTCCTCGAGGAGCCCCTGCTCTATTGCAGTCTCTATTGCCAGCTTTCTTTCAGATGCTCTTACCCCTAAAGTCTTGGCTGATTTAATATCAGACATTTTTTCAAGGGTTTTTCTAAACGTTACTGCTTGAGGTGTCTTGAAACGAATCAGGGATAAACTGTAGGTTTTTGGCATATTAACAAATTCAGGATTTACGGGCTGGCCCACTTTCCCACTATCAACTGCTTTACCTCCAATTTGTTCGACAACTATATTGAGCTTTCGAACAAGGATATCACCTAATTCTCTTGCAACTTCACGTGCATTTAATCCTATCAGTTCCTCAGTGCAAAATGTGTCACATTGTTGATAACTTTTGGGAATAATATACGCTTTAAGGGGTTTGTATTCGAAATTTGTCAAAGGGCGAAGAGTTTTTAAATCATATATATCCCCCCTGACTCTTATTTCTAATTTTCTGGTAAATGACAATGTTTTCACTTGGGGAAATACAGCAAATACAACTGCTAGCCTTGATTGTACCGTTGCATCCTCTGTGTCGTTTGCAACCATCAACGTTTCGATTAGTTCTGTCTTTGGTCTCCTTGAATTGAATGAAAAACCAAGTTTTACTCCAAGCATATCTTCGTCAAGAACGTAATAACCACCACGGTTCATCGATTCTTGAAGTTGACTTATAACTCTGCGAAATACTTCAGAGGTTCTTTTAACGGAATTATGATTGCTATCCTCGCCTGTAACGACAACTCTGGTTTGTGCAAATACGTTAGTAGACGCGCCTACCAATGAAACAATAACTACTATTAATAGCGTAACCACTTTATTCATTGCTTTTTTCATTTTTTATTCCATGTTTTAGTTAGTCAAGTAGGCTGTCACTATGCGTTTCTGAAACAGTTGATTTTCCCAGAGCCTTAGCTGCCAAACTGCGCCCCAACTCTTCAAGAGACAAATTGACGAGACGCTTAGCAGCAATTTTCTGTTCACCTCTGCTAGCGTCAAAAGGCAAGGTTTCTTCTTTTGATACGGTTGCTGAAACGGTAGGCCCATTAAACGAACTTATAAGTTTCCCTCTTGCTTCTACTGTAAAAACACGTAACTTTAGGGATTCCGCTTTAGCAGCTTCCTGTTTGCTCACGTTAGAGAGCATACCTCCAAATGGGTTTTCACCAAAGGGGCTATTTCCATCTTTATCTTTCAGAACATTGGCCATTGAACCGAACATGTTCATTGCATTCTGCGCACCTGCTGCATCAGCTGCTGCTTTACGGGATTCTTCAGTTTGTCTCTCGCCTGTTTCAAAATCAAAACTAACTGTAACATCAAAGTCTTTCATATCCGACGTGATGCTTGGCTTCACAACCACAATTTCATCAAAGTCCGTTAAGCCACTCACCACATAATCGGAATATTCAGATCTGTCCTTGTCACCTTGTTTGATAGAGGTAACAGAAACTCTATAGCTTATCGGTGCCTTCATTGTATAAATTCTTGAAGCCCCAAGAACAACACCTTCAATACTCCCCTTAACACCTATTGCGCGAGCAGAAACCTCAATCTCTTCATTATTAATACGATTTATAGAGGGGACAACCAAGGCATCAGCCCCTGTGTTGGCAACGAGTTCGGAATATTCAGTAACATTTTGAAATTCTTCCTGTTCCATCATGACCTGATTGAGTTTTGCTCTTTCGGCAAGAACGGACGATGAGCCTTGAAGAGATCTTTGCATCTGATTTGTCAATTGATCAACAATAGACGAGGCTGTACCAGCCGATATTTTTGCCCCACTCTTACCTCTTTCATCTATTGGCTGTACAGCTATAACCAAATTATTTTTAAGTTTCGGAGCTAATTCAGCAGCAATTTCTTTTGGATCAGCTATTGCATTTCCGGCTGAACTCATCACAACAAATATCGTCAGTAAGAGCGCATGTTTTTTGATAATCATATCCACTCCTAATCCAAAAAATAGAAATAAGAACCTCTGCTTAAGTGCATGACAAGTGCTAACAGTAAGACAACAGGCTCTAGTTTACATCCATGAAAACAACAAGGCTTTAATAAGCAATTTCACCTTTTTGCTAGGCGAAAAGGGGTGATAAACACTACCTAACACCATCCATAATCTCTCTAGTTTGAGGTGATGAAAAATTGCTTTCACCCCCTTCCCTACATGGGCAAAACCGGAGTTCTGAAAAAGGCAATCGTAACCTGACGAATCAGAAAATGGGTAAAAACGGATGAAACCACTACCTTATAATGACTGATCCATCCCTGAGAACATCCCACTCCCATCATCAAACATGAAATGTCTTTTAACACTTTGGATAAAACTACAATTCTGACAATTTATTGTCAACACGGTTCTATGAACTACCCAAAATAACCTAACATGATAAGGACCTCAACACATATACAATCACGATAAATAGCGACCAGACAACCCCATCACTACTCGGATCAGCTTATCTGTTCAGACACTTCACACTTCATAACCTGGCCAACTGTCATCAAAGGCCAGATAGAAAAGATCGTGGATTTGAGATGGTAATTATTACCGCCTGATTTTTCTGACCTATACAGAGAAATCAGCAGTTCAGGTGTTTATTGGCAATGTTTCTGGTATTATAGGGAACTACAAACGGTAAAATCCAAAAGGAAGATACGCAATGACTGAAAAGGTAAAAGATCTCTCAGGCGGCAGCAGGTATGTTCTTGACAGCGAACTGGCTCAGATTGTCAATGTTTCAATGACCCTAGAAATGCCGCTGCTCTTAAAGGGAGAACCGGGTACCGGCAAAACCATGCTTGCCCATGCCATTGCCGAAAATCTGGGAATGGCTCTTATTGTGCTTAATGTAAAATCAAGCATGAAACTCATAGACGCCCTTTACCAGTACGATACATTGACAAGGCTCAATGACAGCCGTTTTGGCGATTCGGGCCGGGATGTAAGTGATATCAATGAGTATTTAAAAATGGGCAAGATCGGCCAGGCATTTACCAGCAAAGAGAGGGTGGTTCTACTCATCGATGAAATTGACAAGGCTGATACCGATTTTCAGGATGACATGCTCGATATCCTGGACCAGATGGAGTTTGACATTGTAGAAACCGATGAAACGGTCCGTGCAGTAAAGCGCCCGGTTATCATCATTACCTCGAATGCCAAGAAGGACCTTTCCGATCCTTTTCTGGGCAGATGCAATTTTCATCATATTGCTTTTCCCGATCCCAAGATGATGCGTAAAATTCTCGAGATGCATTTTCCCGGCCTTGACGAAAAACTCGCCCAAAATGCTATAGGTACCTTTTATAAACTTCGTGAAATAGAAGGAATTGAAAAGAGACCGGCCACCAGGGAGTTGATCAATTGGATCCGTGCCCTGGCGGCTGATCCTGATTTCAGGGCAGGCAGCATCATTGAGAAAGAGATCTCTTTCCTGGGTGTCTTATTTAAAAAAAGTGTTGATTATGAAAAAGCGGTCGGCCTTTTTGGCCGGAGATAAGGCAGGATAAATGTTTATCGAATTTTTCTACAGTCTGAAAGAGAATGGAATACCGGTGAGCCCAACCGCCTTTTTGAACCTGAACAGGGCCCTGGCAGGCTCCCTTATTCGGGATATTGATGATTTTTATGTTACCGCTCGTACAATCTTGATAAAAAGTGAGCGTTATTTCGACCTGTATGATCAGGTTTTTGCGTATCATTTTGAAGGGGTTCCACTGCCGGCAGCAGAAGGTATAATTATCGACCAGATTGCCTGGGAGATGCTGCAGCAGTGGCTGCATAACCCGGAAGCAACTGCAAGGATGTTCGGAGAGGATGAAGACAGTTTAAGACGACTCTCCACAGAAGAACTGCTGGAATACTTCAAGGAGCGTCTGGCTGAGCAAGACAGTGAGCATCATGGGGGTGACACATGGATTGGTACAGGCGGCACTTCGGCCGTGGGTCACTCCGGCTTTCATCCGACACCCATGCGAGTTGCCGGGGAATCGAACCGCATGTCGGCCCTGAAAGTTGCCCATCAAAGGAGATACAGGGATTACTCAGGGGAAGGACCATTAACCCGGGAGCGGATGGGGGAGGCCCTTAAAAGACTGAGAAAACTTGTACCCACAGGAGCCAGGGACCGAATCAATATCGATAAGACGATCAGCAGAACCGTTCAACTCGGCGGGGAGATTGAGATTGTTTTTGAACGGAGTCTCAAGGACCGTCTCAAGGTGGTTCTTGCCATTGACAACGGCGGCTGGTCCATGGACCCGCATGTAAAGATAGTGCAGACCCTGTTTGATTATGCAAGAGCCCAGTTCAAGGAGTTGAAGACCTATTTCTTCCATAACACCATTTACGACACTCTCTGGCTTGATTCAGCAAGGTCGAGCAAACCTTTTACTATCGATGAATTCCAAAGGTTTGACCGGGAAACACGATTTATCATAGTTGGCGATGCCAGCATGGCTCCCTACGAACTTGCCAGCCGGGACGGTTCTATCCATATATTGGAGCGAAGCGACAGAACGAGCCTGGAATGCTTGAAATTTCTGGCAAAGACCTTTCCACATTCAGTGTGGCTAAATCCGCTTCGGGAAAACATGTGGGATTACTCGCGGACTGTATCCATGATCAAAAAGATTTTTCCGATGTTTGAACTGTCACTGGATGGTCTTGAGAAGGGGGTAAATTATCTGGTCGCAAATGATAACAAGTCGCTTTTTAACCCCTTCCCCACATGAGCAAAACCGAGGTTCAATACCGGGTAATCTGAACCTGATGAATTAAAAACTGGGTGAAAAATGGATGAGAGTACTCCCCGCTGGTTACTTTTCCACCTCTGAGAACCCCTATCATCGAACGTCAAATGTCTCTTACCATTTCAGGAAGAATTTCAATCCTGACAAATTTAGTGTTAATATGATTTTAAGTGGTGATGCGGAAGGTGATAGGGATTTGTTTTCTTTTTGGAATAACATTCTTCCAGGAAAGATTGCTTACCAATACTTGTACATGCTTATTTTCCTGAGAGAGACAAACAACTTCTGAGCTGGTCACCAGTCATTTGGTGTCCCCGGCAAAACTACCCATATCCACTTGACTTATCGGCTATAAATATTATTTTTAAAAATATACGATCAATGATAAAATTTTAATAAAACAGCGTTTAAGACGTATTAAAATTCTGTTTTCATTTTTGCGATCATTTCTCGAATTCAGTGTATTAGTACTGCTTAGGCGTATCCATACAATCAGTTGACAAATGGAGGTGCTTATGGGCTTTTTTGACTCGCTCTTCGGGGGCAAGAAGGAGTATCCACCGCTTGATGCCAACAGTTCGGCAATGGGATACATTAAGGAAATGCAGACAACACTTGAAGAATTCTGTCAGGAGAATGAAGACACCGTTGAAATTATTCCCACTCCTGACACGGCCTATATATTTTTAGGCTCCCCACCAAAACGATTTGCAATAACATGGATTGATAAAGACGGTACCAGGCACAGTTTTAAAACCCTTGTTGATGAAAAAGGTGTCTCCGAGATGAAACTCCAGCGTCTTATCGGCAGCTTGGGTAATGCCTACAGGGATAGTTCTGGTGACGAAAGATATTCAACAACATTAGGCGGCAAGCAACTTACTGTTACTCCATCTGAATCCTTAGCCGGTACCATAAAAAAGGTCATTGATGAGGTAACAACTTAGTTTTTAAAAACGATTTGCAGTGAAAAAAGGCTCGGCATGGTATGCTGAGCCTTTTTTTATTTAATTCTCATCCGAAAAGCAGGTAAAAAAAATTTGCTTTTCACACCATTCCCGCACACAGAATTGAGATTTTGAAACAGGAAATTGCCACCAGATGAGTTATACAGGGACAATAATCCTCATAATTTTTATTTTGAATGACTTATTCACCTCAAAGGGGATGCCAATAAGAGTTCAACTCTGATAGGTGTCTTAAGTACATGAACTCATTACTCCCAAAAAGTTCATCAGTGCTCCAGATCGGTTCAAGCATGCTCGAAGTCTACGCTTATCTGCTACGTATAGCTAAACTATCTGAGTAAGCCTGATTGAACCGAGGTGGAGTGCTGAGGGACTTTTAAACTGATTTTCCAGTGACAATAGTGAAGAGGCCCTACCCGCTCCCATTGCTGAACGTTGAAGGCTCCTGCAGTATCCCCACAAGACCCTATCTTACGAAATTGAAGTCGAAACGATTGTTTCATAAGGACATTGGCAGTTCCACCACAAAAACAGTGCCTGGCCCTTTTTCTATTTTACTCTCGTGCGAGATTAATAAATCAGCTGGAGGAGGGCTGTGGACGACTATTTTGCCTTCATGATCCTCAATGATACCAAAGGATACTGAGAGACCAAGGCCCGTTCCTTCGCCGGTTGCTTTGGTGGTAAAGAATGGGTCAAAGATCTTTTTTATATCCTCTTCTCCGATCCCTAAGCCTGTGTCTGTGACAGATATAGTAACAGTTTGATTCAGGTGATCTATCCTTGATTTAACCAGAATCATGCCTCCATCCGGCATGGCATCCTTGGCATTATTGAGAAAATTAAGCCAGACCTGCTTCAGCTTGTCAGGATCACCGACAATATTTTTTTCCTCCTCTTCGAGATCGGTAAGAATTTCTACATTATCCAGGCTAAACGTGTGGCTCACCAAGGCAACTGCTTCGAGTAGCGAGTTGTTAATAGACATCTCCAGTTTGTCTGTACCGGTCTGCCGGGAAAATTTCAACAAGTCAGCCACAATCTTGCGACAGACCTTGGCCTGTTTTTCGACTATCTGCAACTCCTGGGCAATACTGCTTTTCGGCTCCACATCATCCTGCAGCAACTGGGCATAGCCTAAAATAATTCCCAGGGGGGTATTAATCTCATGGGCAACCCCACCGGCCATTTTGCCGATGGATTCCATCTTTTGAGACTGGATAAGCTGCTGTTGGTAATTTTTTGTCTCTTCAATATGTGTCTTAAGATTCAGGGCCATGACATCAAATGTTTCAGCCAGATCCTGAATTTCATCTCCAACATTTTCACGGTAAATAGGACAAAATTGGCATGATTTCAGTTTATCCGGGAAATTGGTCTTGTCGCAATGCAGGCACATAGTGCCCACCACATACCAGCACCTGCGTCGTGAATCTCCATGAGCCGGGCATTTTCCCTCCAAATCACAGTTCATTATCTCCCAACAGTTACGCTTAAGCATAGGGCCGGTCTGATGATCAAGGTTTCCCAGAACCATCTGTTCGGCATGTTCCTTTAGAAGAGCCAGCCTAGTGGTAACCCAACGGCCAAAAAAAGCACCGAGGAAAATGGCCAGCAGCAGTACGGCGCAGGATATGGAGGCAATAGTTATGATGAGGCGGTTAATAGCTAGCTGAATTGGCTTTTTGGAGAGACCTACCCTGCCCGTTCCCACCTGACCGCCACCGATTACTACCGGAGCGGCAAAATCATAAATAAGTTCCGTGCCGGTGTCCAATAACTGCACTCCCGGCTTTTGCTGATGCTCAACTTTATTGACAGTAATGAGCTCTACAGGAAAACCTTTTTGAAAGGTATGAGCGAGAACCTGTTGCTTGGCATCAAGGATAAAAGCGTAGTTAATGGAGCCGCCGGTATTTTGCACGTCATCAACAATATTCTTCAGGCGCAAAAGATCCATGGTAAGCATTGGATCAACAGCACGGATTGCCAACCCCTCAGCTAGAGCATTGCCCCTTTTTTTACTCTCCTCAATCAATGCGGAGGCAGCCATCCGACTCACCGAAGGAGTCAGTACCATAGCCATCAGTACCATAAGTACAGAAATACCAAGGATTATTTTGATACGGAATTTCAGCCTTAGAAAAAAGTTCATTCCTTTACCCTGGTTTTAAGGTAGCTTTACGAAGGTTATCGCAGCTGCAACCGATCAGCCAGCTCACGGATCGAGCTGTAGTCTGAATCAGTAGCCGGGATGATTCCTCGTATCTTTGCCGCCTCAAGGATGACAGCATCCTCTTCATTGTCCATCGACAGCTCAAACATTACACGGGCCATTTTTTCAATTATTTCCGGATCCAAGTCTTCACGAGCGGCATAAACCCAACCGGGATACGGTCTGGTTTCGGCAAGAATCCTGATCTGGCTTAAGTCGATCCGATCTTTTAAAATATTCAAGGTTCCGGTTCGGATAGAGCCAAGGTCATACTGCCCGGCATAAACCGAAATCACCACTTTTTCCTGTTTACCGCCCGGACCGGGAGCAAAACCAATTTCGCTAAAGTCGTTAAGATTAACCCCGTGCTCGACAAAATGACCGAGAGGGAACAGATAGCCTCCTGCAGAAGAGGAATCGACGGCGATCCAGCTTTTACCGCGACAATCCTCAATAGTTTCTATCTGTTTATTGTCCATTCGGCTAATGATCTGACCATTGAATTCTGTTTTCCCATCTGACTCAATAGTCCTGGCAAAAGCCTTGGCACCTTTCTCCGCCAGTTTGATATAAATAAAAGGGTTGGAGAAAGAGATATCAATTTCGCCCAGATCAACCATGTTGATGTGGGCATCAAAGGTATCGGGAAAAACCTGGCGGACATGGAGTCCTGACTTTTTCATAAGTTTTTCAACCAGACGCCAGTGCCGTTCATAGCTCACAGAATGAGAGTATTGAGGAAGATAGGCATAGGTGATTGCCTTGTCAGGCTGTGCCAGAGTAATGTCGATTCTTTTGTCAAAATCGACCCGTACCACCTGCTCCTCCTCAGAACAACCGTTCAGGAACAATAAGACAGCAAGAACTCCCAAAATAGAAATAATACTTGTGAGGTATTTTCTGATCATACTGGAATAATAAATTTAATCAGACAAAAATATCAAGGACTATACTCCTAAATTTTACAACCTTTATGCTATATTTGCTTGATAAGATCTTTTTCACTCAACTTCCGACATGAGCTGAATTGAAAAATTAAAACCGTTAACTCGCAGTGGTCGATAATCAAAACAAAGTGGCCCAACCTGTTCTCATCCCGAACATGAAGGCTAACCTCTTCAGCACCGATGGTACAACATAAGATTCTTGACTCCTGGAAAGAGGTGATCGGACCGAATGTAGATACAAAAGCCCGATACGATTTGCTTCGTATCAGGCTTTTTCGTTTCTTAACCTCTCTGTTCTTTCATATTGCTATCTGATTATCCAAAAGGCTCAACCTGACAAGAGGTCTCGCTATAGCAAAGAGTATCTTTTTGTCAACATTATGCCTCAGTCACCATACCTATCCTTTTTTTGAAAAATGTATAAATATCTCTCAGTGACTTCGGTTTCCCACTTTTTCTTGAATAGAAAATTTCTTTGTTATACTTGGCCAAGGAGGGAAAAAGTTTGACTCCTTTCGTACGCGGATTTTTACCAAGGGCATGCAGAAACTTATAGGCTCCATGAGCACCAAAAAAATGAGCCAGATATAAATCAGTTGCTGACATTTTTCTTCGCAACTTACGCTTCAGATATCTGTTATTTTCAAACGCTAACTCTGCAGCCATAAGTGCAGCCAGCCTGGCATTAAATCGTAAATCCAATATCTCCTGGCGGACTGCCGGGTCCTTTACCGTTAAACTGTAGGCCCCTTTAGGTAAAATAATGTTAGAATATTTTTCATATCCATACTTGTGTCCATATTTTTTTATAGACCCAAACCATGTTAATTCTACAAATTGAAACATGCCGGCAGCAGAACTGTTCGATGCTTTGGCACGAGGGTCACAACTACTCTCCTGATAAGCCAGCACCAGCAGGTAATTGGGTGAAATTCCCGTCTCTGTTGTTACCTCATTGATGACTTTGATTGCCTTCGGACATCGCTCCTCTAACTTAATATATGACTCTTTATTATCCGCCGGGTCCCCATAAATGTCTGAAAAGAAAGCACCAGTTTTATTAAAAATTTCTGACATGTGCATATTAACATGAGCAAAGAATTTGCTCATGTTGGGAGTTATCTTCTTATCAATGAAGTTACCGACTTTGCTCTTGATACGTCCTATTTTATCAAAATCGATCCCTTTCTTTGCTGTACAGCCAGAATTATTTACAATGATTAAGAAACAGAAAAAGATGAAGAGAATAGATTTCAACATTGTTAAAAAAGGTTTACCCTGTCTTGTGTGTGATCTTCTCTTTGCCATTATCAATTTCCCTAAAATATCGTTGTATTCTAGAGACATCCCCAACTTTGGACCCAAACAGAATATTCCAGACTATATCCTTGAACCTTACCCATTTTTTCACATCGGAACGTAAGCTTTTTTGCTATTGGTTGGGCAAGATATATTCAATAGTATTTACCTGGAACCTGAGTTGTACAATCGTCCTGCTATAAACCGACCTTGTCTTTCATCCGTTTAAAAAATGACTTTTTTTTCGTTGCCTTCTGGCTCTCACATATCGCGGAATGCAGTATCGATACCCTTTTATAGATAGAGTGTCTTCGATTATTCTCTTTCCAGGGTTTTATGAAATCATTCCTTAACTCCAGGTGCAGCCAGTTGTCACTTATTCCAAGACCAATATTACAACCGCATAGTTTATAGGCCTGCCGGGCAAACGACGCCACAGAACCCCGAGGTACAATATCTACAGCCTGACCGCTATAATGGTATTTAAGACTCTTCTGGTTATGTTTCAACTTGTTGAGAGGAAAATCTTTCGGCACATAAGATAATGCTACCTTAAAAGCACCGGATGTCTCTTTAAGATTCGACAAACACTCAACAATTTTCTCATCAAGCCTGATATATCGAAGAGTCTCATTACCGATTATATTGAAATCACTGGCAGTAAAATGCTCTGAAATATTCACTAGCTCCCTGCCTTTTGTATCGTAAAGAGATGTTCCACTCAGGTTCGGATCCGTATAATCATATTTTCCATTTGCGAGGGATTCATCATGAACAACTGGCAAGTCAATGGGGTTTTGCAAGAAACTGAGCTTAGTCTTCACAGATTTGTAGTAATTCCCTATGGTATCGGTATTCCCTACTCGCTTACACCCGGAAAGGGTAAGCACAACGAGAATCAGTAGACTCAATGCTTTTCTGCTCATTTGTTTAATGTTCTTTTACAGTGGAGTTCTTTATCAATTGAATCAGCCAAAAAATCAAAAGCTAATACACCAAGTGGCCCAGTTGCCGCAGAAACCACTAACGAAGTGCCGGCTTTTACCAGTTCAACCGAATCAATCGATAAGCTGAGATCTTTTAAAGGACCAGTTGCACGAAAATATTTCAAAAGGAATGATGATGATATGTCAAAGAATGTCTTTGTATTTGGCACGATACCGATATCAAGAAAGTCACCATTCATGTCGTACGAACCTGAAATATGCACATCAGTATGTTCAGTAACAAGTACGGTTTCATTATCAGAAACAACAAAACCCTTATCGATAAAGAGCAAAGATCTGGCACATGTTACGTTAAGCTGATTATCATCTGTTTTTTCACCATTCTTTTCAGTATCGTCATCACCTATTTCTTTTACTGTTTGTCTAAGAGTTGTTGAGAATATTTTCGTTAACACGGATGATATGACTAATTTGTGTGATTCAAGCAATATTTCTCCATTTAAAGAATGGATAATGTCAAACAGCTCAATTCCAGCACCCTCTACTCCAATAAATCCATCTAGAATACCAGAGTAAATATATTTTGAACCTCCTGGTACCGTGCTGACGATATTTTTAAGATTTAGATTTCGGAAATCTCCAATTATTTCAAAAGGATTTGCTTCTCCTTGTATTTGATTGTCAAGACTCATTGTCAAGACGATACTCCCATTAAAAAAATCCTCTGATTCAATCTTGATAATCTCATCGCTTCTCGCCCCGTTCACCGTTACAGTAATATCTCCAACTTTTGAGTTGTCGTATTGGAACTCTTTAAACACAAAGCGTTGATTATTTTTGATTTTCGTAAGTAGAGGGGTTCTAAACCTTTTCAACTTGTACGAATCAAATAGAAAATACAGTAGCGAAGTAAGGTCACTGATACTGGCCGAATTTGCAGAGAAGCTTCCTGACATTTTTTTTGAAAGAAGATTTAATTTTGTATCAGTAAGCCAATACTGTTCTCCTTTCATTTTCGAATCATCACCCGTGAGTAATCGTTCTAAGTCGTTGAAAATAAACTTTACAAAAGAAACATTATCTTTATACCCAATAGCACTGTCTCCCTTTATGGATAAATCGCGAAGAGAGAAATCATAAATAATTTTCAATATTTCATCTGAACGATTCAAATCAATGATAAAAGTAGATTTATCACCATCTGGGTTGACACGAGCAAGATCCAATTTTCCATCGTAGTTTAAACCGTCTCTTGTCAGGTCTGCAGATAAACGATATTTGAGCACACCCGGATTACTATCAGCAGTTCCAGTGCAATCAAGTTGAGTCAGAAAATTACCATTTTCATCAGGCTTGAATTTTAAGTCCACAGATAGGCTGTGGTTTTGATCACCTATTTTTGTCTCAAGATGGTAATTGTCACCGATGTTACAGTGAGTATCTAAGAAATGTATCCCACTTGAAGAAACAGCACCTTCTGTTGCAATAATGGTCTCATGTGACTGTATTTCCAAGTTAATATCTTGGAGTGAGAATTTGTACAGAGGTTTTAAAAAGGTGTAGAGCAGTTCAATTAATTCGTTGTCTGTCTGAATATCTGTTTTTCCCTGGGTATTCGCTCGATTGAGTCGTATTTTGTCTACAATAACGGTGACTTTCTTTCCTGTAGCAGTTTTTTTCTGGAATGTATGAAGCCCTTTCAATGAGAGAGAGTCAATGCCCGGGCCTACTCCTGACAGGTCAACATCATCAATTTTAAAATGATATCCGTCCCGGATGTAAAAATCGATATCACCCCTAATTTGTAGAACTCCGGGAACTCTTTCGGAGACTTTGTTGGCAATGTACTTTTTTCCCACTGCGCTATTTTCAATATCTGCAAGATAGACCAGGAGGACAAGTAGAAAAGGAGAGAGAATCAAGAGCAATATGAGGTGCTTTTTTGAAATACCCTTGCCCATTTTTGAGGAAAACATTTTTATAAAATCATTCACTCAATTACTCCATACAAAAGTATCTGAAGATGTGCTGATACAACCAGGCATCTGTTCTCTGTTTATTAAAAAAGAGCGTGACCCTGGCTTCCAGGCTGCACAGACAAACGAAAAAGGATGAGTCGCTCCAAGTAAAAGCCAGCAGCTATTCAAGTCTATTTACTTGCCTTCTACAAGTAAATATGGAGTCTTCTGACTCAGAAAACAACAACCTATTGGAGCAATCTTTTGTTTTTCTCGGCGTATTTTTTTAGCTTTCTTGTTGCCCCGCCAAGTGCTACTTCTTCAAGCGTTGAGAGATATTTTTTCTGCCCCGACCTGCCTAGAACATTGCACAGCCAAGCCATTGCATCCGTATGAACTTTTCCCTTTTCAATGCTATATTGAGAGAGCAGAACCTCACTTACGTTATGCAATACTCCGTCATCATATATACGCCCTTGCACTATTGCCCTTGCACCACTTCTGATATCTGCTGGATCTGCTGATCTGATGAGTGAGATATAGCGACCAAGTTTCGTGTCAGTGGAGGCTGTCGCGACCTCAGCTTGATAATTATTATTCTTCTTTTCTGGCTGGCTAGATACTTTTAAAGTACTATTCTTGCCTGTACTCTTTGTGTTTTCTTTCTGTTCGATTGATACCTTATCTTTGTTGAAATTTTTATGAGCATCAATAGTGCCCGAAATGGAGTCACGGGCAGCGGATTTCACTTCTTTTTTATCATCAGCAACATCCTCGATACCTTCACCAATCGATGAAGAAACTCTTCCGGCCAATCTGGTTAATTTCCCAAAAATGCTATCATTATGCTCCTCTCCTGCATCTTCGAGAACTTCTCCCACATCGCTAACAACAGACCCTCCACTTTTAAGAATATCCTTTTTCTTATCGCGCTGTTCTTTCGAAGGTGTCTGAGTGTTTGTTTTGATTTCCTCCTGGCGGGAAGCTTGTGGTTTGATCTGTTCACGAACCTCTGCTTGGGGTTTGCTCTTTCTTTCTACAACAACCTGTTGCTTGTTCTCAGGTTCCGCATCACTTTCTTTTTTAGAGGAAACAGGTATATCTTTTTCACACTCGATGAGAGCAGTGATTTTATCAACACCTGTATAGTTCTTTTCATATTTCTGCTCTATTACCCTGTACTCACTCCCACAAAATTCTGAAATTTTTGACTTCCATATATCATAAGATTTTTGTCGGGTTTCAAATGGAGGGCACTGGAAGACACTTTTATACTGATTTTCTCCCATATCAGTCATTTCCAGCTTTCCTTCTGTGAAAGATTTTTTAACCCCCCCCAAAAAAGCATAAGAAGATACACTGGAGAGAAAAGAGATAAGAAAAACAAGAACAAAACTTTTCATTTTACTTCTCTTAATGGCTTTGTGGTTAGCTTTTCTGTTAAGAAATCCACATACTATCTAGTCTTAAGCGACATATCCTTAACTTTCAGAACTGTCCAGCATTGGACCGACACCATAACTTGAAATACATATCTGTAGAAGCATCTTGTACAGTCAAAATCACTTCGACTAAAAAATATTAATTGAACAATGAGACCTGTTGCTCAATGTAACATAATCGATAGTCAAATTACTTTATAAATTCTGATAATAAAAAAAGCTTGGCCGAACATCAGATGTTGTTAATGCTGAGAATCATTGCTAATCAGGTTATTAATTGATCGACAAGATTTCGAGATATAGATTAAAAATTTATCATAGCAGCAGGCAAGTAAGCCTTCTACATGTGAGAACCGGTTTTCAGTTAAACATATAGGATCTTATCGTCAACGAATAGCGGCAACCATCAGGAACATAAAAATTTGTGGTGACGTATCGCAATTTGTACGAAATGAATCCATAAGGAATGTTTTAAGTTAGGCAAAAACCGTTTCCTTCTGCATATCCCTTTGAAAGAAAATCTAACTGAAAGCTGCTTGAGGGACTGTATAAAATGTCAATGACATATTGAGGCTAAGTTGAGATCCACTTTGCCAACGTTAAAAACAATTTGTTTGGGTCAAGCGGTTTGACAACATAATCATTCATGCCGGCCGCCAGAGCTTTCTCTCGATCTCCAACCATTGCATTTGCCGTTAAGGCAATGACCGGTAAATTCGCAAATCGCTTCTGCTCACGCAAGCGACGAGTTGCTTCATAGCCATCCATTACCGGCATCTGGCAGTCCATTAAAATACAGTCAAACTCTTGAGTCGGTACAAATTCTAATGCTTCCTGTCCATTTTGGGCCGTGGTAACAGTAATGTTTTTACTCGCTAACAGCTCCTGGATAAGCTCTTGATTTATCTCATTGTCTTCAACCAGGAGGATATTGCTTCCGTGAAGTTTTCCCACAGCTCTATCTATTGTCTCTTCACTGGAAGTATCCAATATATCCTCCAGCCCGTCCGCCTCAGGACTCTGCTTACCAAGGAGCACTGTGAAGTAGAAAGTTGATCCAGCTCCAAGCTCGCTCTCTATCCAAATCCTGCCATTCATCATTTCAACAATTCTTTTTGATATGGCCAATCCGAGGCCTGTCCCTCCGTATTTTCGCGTTGTTGAGGTGTCAGCCTGACTGAAACTTTGAAACAATTCTTCCTGTTGCTCTTGCGATATGCCAATACCCTCATCCTGTATGGAAAATTGTAGATGGACATTATCTTCGCTTTCATCCTGCACCGAGACCACCAGAGACACATTATTTTCAGGTTTGCTGAATTTAACCGCATTATCTCCAAGGTTGTTCAAAACCTGGCCCAACCGTAAGGGATCTCCAATTAATCGCCTGGGAACATCCGGGTCAATCTTGATCAATAGCCCAACTTTTTTCTCTCGTGCTTTCAACCCGACAATATTAACCAGATTTTTCATTACATCCTTGAGTAAGAAATCGACCGACTCCAGCTCAAGTTTCCCTGCTTCAATCTTCGTAAAATCAAGTATATCATTAATGATACCCAACAGATTGGAGGCAGAACGATTGGCTTTTTTGATATAATTCTTCTGCGTATCATCCAGATCTGTCTTTAAAGCCAGATAGGTCATACCAAGGATGCCGTTCATTGGTGTTCGAATTTCGTGACTCATGTTCGCCAGAAATTCACTCTTGGCACGACTTGCTGCTTCAGCCTTGTCGGTAAGCTTTTCGGCCTTTTTCCTAGCCTCAACCAGCAGCTTCTCCATCTTTTTACGTCGGGTAACATCGTGGATAATCGAATAGAGCATCACTTTTCCTTTGACCGGTATGGGACCTGAATACACTTCCACATCACGAATTTCACCGGAAGCGATGCGATGCTTAAACTGGAAAAAGAGCCTGGTCTCAGCCTTTGCTTTCTGCATTTCAGCCGATACTTCATCAGGGTCCATGGTATTGATATCACTAATTTTCTTTCGAATTATCTGCTCTTTTGAATAGCCGTAAAATTCGCAAGCAGCATTGTTGGCCTCAATAATAAAAGAGGTCTCCGGATCAATTATTAATTTCATGGCCTGATTAGTTTCAAACATCTTATAATATTTTATCTGGCTCTCCTTGATGTCCTCCTCAATCTTCTTGCGTTCATTGATTTCACTCTGCAGTTGTTTGTTTGTTTGAGTTAACTTTGCAGTTCGCTCCTTAACCCGGCGATCCAGTTTACTGTGGGCCTTCTTCAGCTCTCGCTCAGCCGATACACGCCTGGATGTCTGAATCAGCAAAACTACAATCACCACACTTTGCAGGGCAATTAGAACTGCTATTACCAGTATATGATTACTGTAAAGCTCCCATATAGATGCTTTTTTATAACGGATCACACTGCCCGCAGGCAGGTTTTTCTCTTTGATTCCCCAACGCTTCATCTGGCGCCAATCAAACTGGTATTCGTACGCTCCAGAGACAACGGGAATATCCGCCGCATTTTCACCACCTAAGATGCGCAATCCCTGTTCAGCAGACAGAACTCCTTCCCTGTCAGCACTCGACAAGTGCCCACCCAGGATCCCTCCCCCCAAAAGCGAATCCCAGAGACCATATACTGGAGCGGTTGATGCTCGCGAAATTTGAGCTACGATCTTTCTGGGAATATATTTTTCATATTTGCCATCCAGCAGGGTCAATACATAGAGTACGATGGTTTCTTTGGGTAACTGAGAGACCCTTTCAAGGATGTCGCTCATTGGAAGTCCAGTCAGATAACTAACTTCAAACCGATGCTGGTAGCCCTGAAGTGTCTTCTTAACCATGCTCTCAAATAAACGATCTGTTTTTGAGACACCGGAGATGACTATAAGCCGGCGCGCATCTGGTTGGAGACCGGCAGCCAGGTCCAGCGTACCCTTAATGTCGACATTGGAATATACGCCGGTCATATTCGAACGTACTTTCACATTCGTCAGCTTCTTCTCTTCAGCAATGAACACAATCGGCACTCCAGGAAAGATGTCTTCCCTATGGGTCTGCAGAAACTTTAAAACCATGGCGCCCCAGCTATAACCAGGTTTGCATTCTGAGTGCTATACTTGTCCTTATAGATTTCAAGTAGTTTTTTTTGGAAATCGGCAGCAGATATTTGGGAAAGCCCGGTACATTCGGTAAACAGTTCGGTCGGAATTTGGTTATTTTTTGAAAAAGTTTTACGGATTGCCTCATCGACAAGGCGCTGGTATGGCATCCCATAGTCATGGGAATAAAAGATGACGACCTTTTTAGATATGTTCTTTGGCTGATCTGATACCACCTCAACAACGGGGATTTGACCCATAAAGGTCAGGAAAACCAGTATTGCCAGGGTGTGGGCGAGCTTGCCGAAGCCGCAAATTCCTATGCAACATCTCCCTCTGAAAATTTTCAGCAGGAACCCGGAGTGGCGTTTTTGCTTTTCCCTAACCCTTAACGGAAACATACTGTCATATTTCCTATGTAAAGTCAGAAGGTTATACAAATTGCCCGTAACAACGAACCCGATATTCTGATTGCCTTACTATTAAAACTGGGACAACAACATAACATTTCTATATTAGTAGCATATCACCAAGATATCAAAAATAACAGCCATTATTGGTGACAGATAATCCACTGGCATTGCAAGAAACAATTTGCAAACGATGAATAACAATTGCATGCATCCCATGTGAATTGGATATTCTTGTGCTGAACTCTTAATGGTTTGTCTGACTACCCTCATTCTCATAATAGGTAAGAAACTTGGGTTTTGGGAATGTGTTAGCAAGAATCGTTGTAGGACCGAAGAACGTGGAAACCTTTCACAAACTACTGAGCAATTAGAGTAATCAGAATTGTTGTTATTACGTGAGCATTCAAATCGATTCAACCCATATTTGATTTGGATAACACAAGACTTAAATAGTTTGGACTGAGAAAAGAACGCGTTCTCATTTCATCAATTATTTCGAGAATCAAAGAGATTGGCTACTTGCATAATTACCAATAGCCCTTACATGTACTTTTAAACTTGTCAGGCAGTACTTTATGCTACCTGACATCGATTCGAATAAAACAATAGGTGTTATTGCTCACTGGTAACTCAAGTAAGTGTTGTGAAAGATTATGTATTTATGTGTAGACTTTGATGGAACAATCGTTGATCACGCCTTCCCGGAAATTGGTGAACCTGTACCAGGCGCTATCAAATGGCTGCATCGTTTGCATCGGTATGGCGCCAAAATCATTCTTTTTACTGTTCGCTCAAATGGTCAGCATTATGGCAATGTTCTCGATGATGCCTTGCATTATCTTGAAAAGAACAGAATCGTTCTTTTTGGAGTGAATAAAAATCCCGATCAAATCAGATGGAGTGACAGTCCAAAACCATTTGGACACAGTTATATAGACGACGCTGCTTTCGGATGCCCCCTTATCTTTCCTAAAACTTTTAAGCGTCCATGCGTCGACTGGTCCAAAGTTGGGCCGTCCATTGAATCCAGGCTCCTGTCCGGGAATTAAACTCTACATAAGCGCACCAACATTACCACGGCTGTCTGCACTTCGTATATAACTTCAACTGTCAGGGACCAGCAGACGAATTAACCATCCTCTGTACAAGGTCATGAAACAGGTCACCCTTTAACGGCCTTTTGTTATATGATCTGTTTATGCTCCAAATCAGAAACCTGCACTATCAGATCAAGCCATCGGAAATACAAGATCACATGCTTTTCTGGTCACTTTCAGTGGAAATGAACTGTTTTCATTGAGCAGGATATTCTGTTTCTCAACCAGATGATCCGGGTAATAGCTTTTCTTGGCCTGACGTAATCCAGCAACGCCAAGATCTTGCTCACGGTTAACATATTGGAATCCAGAAAGAGCATATTGAGCAAACCACTTATTGATCAACTGCCCTAATCCCTGAATCTCCGGATTGAATTTCTCGAAATGACAGACGGCGGTATCAGGTGTCAATTGCTCACCAATGGCGATCGCCTCAATCTGGCCATTGATCAGTATAGCCCCACCTAGAAGATCCAGCTCATCGAAATAATCCAGACAATCGTTTAACGCCTTATATTCACCACAAAGACCAGGTTCATGATGACATTGCCGCTGAACGCACCATCGGTACGCCAACTCCTTGCACTGAACAATATTGGCTGAAGAAATTTCCTCATAGCTGCAGGAATAGTTTTTAAGACATCGTCGTATATGGTTCCTTTTTTTTGAGAACCGACGACCGGCAAGACTTGCCAGATTCTCAACGAGATAAACATAATCACTGTTATCACGATCTTTTTCGATATCGACAGCGTAAAAGAGGTCTTCATTTAACTCAACCGGTATGCGGATAGCACCAACAACAGTTTCATCAAAGTTTTCTACAGCCTCTGTTATCGTCAGATCTCCGACTGGAGGACCAAAGAGTATTCTTCCACCAAATGCTTTATCTGCTGAGCTGACTGAAAAAACAATAGAACCGTCAATTTCTGTATATTCGACAGATCGCATATGTCGCCAGACGAACAGGTTTGTAAATGTGTGTTCAGATATAAGGGGGGCATTCTGCTTGAACAGTTCTGAAATCTTTTCTTTATCATTTAATTCGAGTGATTTCATTTTTATGTTTGAATGCATAAGTGTGGAGGATGAAACGAAAAAGAGACCTCCTGTGGTA
>CAZMFP010000053.1:0-20306 GCA_964565605.1 uncultured Desulfocapsaceae bacterium
ATAAATTTTAATGGATGTTATAGATATACCATTTGTAAAAAAGGTTGGTGTTGTTCAATCACCTGGAGATAAAAACACACTCCAGCTACCGGCTGATGAAACAAACCGGAATCATCTGGAGATGGTCCATGCCGCAGCCCAGTATACTTTAGCGGAGACGGCCAGTGGAAATTTGCTCCTGTCTCACTTTCCTGAGCTTGCCGATACAGTTATTCCTCTACTGAGGAGGTCTGAAGTTGTTTATAAAAAACCGGCAATCGGTTCTTTAACAGCACACCCTAGTGTGTCTGATGCTGCCATTCTTAAATTTAGAAGCAGGTTTGAAAAAAAGGGACGTGCTGTAATCTCAGTTGAGGTAAAACTTAAAAATAGTCAAGGGGAAATAACCTGTAGCTGCTCGTTTGACTGGTTCATCCAGGCAAAAGCTGCCAAACCGTAAGTAGGCTCAGCTGATATCTGATAATAACTGAGAAGGATCTGAAAAAAGTCATGATCCATGTTGAAAGATACGGGGGTGAAATCATCCAAACTTCGGCCTCTCATCCGGATGGCATCCAGGTCGAGGTTGCTGGATATAAGTATAACGTTATCTGTGAAACCGCCATTTTTTTCCAGGGGTAGAGGTCTCAGGTCTAGCTGAAGAAAAGTATTCTCCAACAGTCGTAGTGTAAGCGATGACAGGGTGTTATTTTATCGGGCTGGAGAGAACTATGGCAGGTATTGGAGGTAGTAGCCGGCAGGTGGTTTTATCTTGAAGCGCTTCTGTTTTTGTTTAGAATATATCGAAATATTGCTGAGCTTTATGGCAATTTCAGAGTTGAAGGCAAATCCCGTCATATTCAACTTGGTTGGCAGCAGGCAACCGCTTTCCTTAACCCAGTTACTATAATTGATAACGGCTACAATCTTGTCTTCAAATACTGGTTCATTGTCATTTTCCAGAACTTCTTGTATCTTCGGGTGTTCATCAACAATTATTCTGGTCAGTAGTTTTTTTTCCAGAGTATCGATAAGCAGGTGATTTTTGCGTTTTTTATTACCCGACAGAAGTCGAAGGGTGAACCAAATACCTCGATCATCTCGATCATTTCGGATCTCTTCGAGTTCCCATGAATCACGCTGTAATCGGCCCGTCAGATAGGCACCCCAGTTGAAAAAGAACATTGAGGTCGGCACATTATGGTACAGGAACAACGACCTGAGACTACCGGACATGAATTGGCGTTTGAAAGTGTTAATCGATTCAAAGGTCTTTCCGTTGCTGACAACCACAAAGAGGGGTTGACCAAATGGATTAGTAATGATGTACTTAATAATAAATGGATTCATCAGGTGCAGGTAACCGTCAATGGCTCTTTTTTCAATGGGTGTATCCAATGAGATGATAATGTCGGTTTCCAGGCAGCATGAACAGCCCGCATCTCTATCTTGTATTTGCTCGAAAATGGTAGCAGCTGCTTTGGAATCTTTTTCGTTGAGCAGACTGGTCATGGGTTTACCTCCACAACCGGAAAGAACGAGCAAAGTCAGAAACAAAATAGCTGTTATGGGCTTTGAATAATTCATTGTCTCCAGTTTTATCCAGAACACTGTTTAAATTACTTTTTCCGGCTTTGTGATGTCTTGTCTGATGAGCACGTTACAGGACAAACAAAATACTCATGTATCTCATGTGCAGATGATATGTTTCGATGGGAGAATTTATTTATCCTGTTCTTATTCTCTGATAAAATAGCTAATTTTTCAAGGAACCCTTGAGTAAATTGATTTTCTTTTTCATCAGTTGTTTCTTTTCATCTTCAGAAAAAAGCTGAAATGCTTTTTCATAGGATTGAACAGCGCTGGCTTTTTGGCCAAGCCGGTTGTAAACATCACCGAGATGGTCGTGGATGAGTGGATCGTCAGGAGCCAGCTGAATGGCCTTTTGGAGTATCTCTTTTGCCTTATCAAAATTTCCAAGACGGAAATGGACCCAACCAAGGCTGTCCTGTATATAGCCGTTATCGGGCAGCAAATGGGCAGCACGCTGGATATAATCCAGGGCCTTATTCAGATGAATGTTTCCATCTGCCCAGGTATAGCCTACGAAATTAAGCGCCTGGGGGTGATTCGAATTGATTGTAATCAGTCTTTGCATGGTACTGATAGCCTGCTTACGATCTCCGGTTTTCTCAAAGAGCAGACCAAGTTCAAAGAGAATCCCCTCGTTTTCAGGAAACTGTTGAATGGACTGTTCAAGGAGCTCTCTGGCCTTTTCCAACTTTTTCTGTTCCTGATACAATTCAGCGAGCAGCAGAAAATCGTTTGGCTGAGCAAGTTCCTTATTTTTTATTCTTCCCTTCAGCATGGACAACGCTTTATCTCTCCGGTCCATACTTGTATACAGAATGACCTGGAGCTGGGTTGCCTTCTGGTATTCTTCATCTTTTGGAGTGATTTTTTGTAAGAATGTGAGTCCTTCCATGTTTCTGTTTTGCTTGATACTAATGAGGCCGAGCAGGTAGTAAGCCTCAGATGTTTTTTTCTGTTTCAATGAAGAGTTGAGAAACGATTTGGCACGTTCAAATTTATTGTTGCCGATAAAATATCGTCCCAGCAGCAGGTCGTACTGGAAAGTCGGTCGGCCTCTTTGTTTCATCTCGAGTTGAAACGAGATCGCCTCTTCCTCCTTTTCCATAACCAGTAGAGTGTGGAGAAGTCCTAAGCCCACATCATCATTGGTAGGATTCTGCTGAAGAACGGAGTTATATATTTCAAGCAGCTTGTTAAATTTATCAAAGTGGGAAGAGATTGCTATGACTTCATCCATCAACTTGGCCGACCAGTTGAGTAGAAGTGCTTTGGTGTACCAGTCAAGTGCGTTGTCAATCCGCTCCATTTCCCTGTATAGTTTGGCAAGATAGAGACTGGCCTGGTAAGATTCTTTACTGGTGCGATAGACGGATAAAAATATTTCCTCAGCAAGAACGTATTTCTTCTCAATACTGTATACCAGACCGAGTTGAAGCCTGGCTGTTTCATTGTCAGGATCCTGCTCAAGAACTTTTTTGTAAAGCTCAACCGCATTTTTAAATTTACCAAGGCGGACCAGGAGGCGGGCAAGCATCAGGTGCTGCTCAAGAGTGGACTGCTCCTTTTGTATCAGTTTTTGTAAATGAATAGCCGCTTTGGCCTCATTGCCGGTTTTTAGATAACTAAGAACCAGTTTTTCCCGGATTCGATACGAGTGCGGATCGCAAAGTCCGGCTTTTTCATATGCATCAAGCGCTTCAGTATATTTTCGGTTGTACTCGGAATGGTTGCCCCAAAGGTAATAAAAATAGGCGCATGATCGATCCTGAGTGTCGATATGATGTTCAATTTGTACTTTTGGCCTGTTCGATAACCCCGCAGAACAACCGTTGAGTAAAAAGGGCAGCAGGAAAAGAAGAGCGATTCTGGTAAAAAGGTGCGATTTCATCTAGGTTATGAATCTAAACCATACTGGTTAACCAGGGGCATCACCGACTGAATAACCGCTTCATGCACGGATTCTATGGTACCGGTACTGTCAATTGTCTGGATATACTCTCTGTTGAGTAAGAGAAACAGTTTCTCGACTTTTTGCAACTGGTCATGATGCTCAAAATCGTTGAGAGTATCACCTCGTGCCGCAATTCGTTCTATCGATATTTCCGGATTGGCAAGAAAAAGAAGAGCAATATCAGGATCTGGAGCAAAACGATTCATTTTAAGAATCTCTTCAGGGTCAAAACCGACAGCTCCCTGGTAGGCAGCTGTTGAGAGAAAATAGCGGTCACACAGGATGATTTGTTTCTGATCGAGCGCCGGTTGGATCACCTCCCGGATATGCTCTTTTCTATCAGCAATAAAAAGCTGCAGTTCCTGCTCCTTTGTAACACTTTCTCTGTTGATATAGAGCTGGCGGATCGCTTTACCGTATTGTCCGTCAGTGGGCTCTCTGGTCGTCAGAACGTTATAGCCTTCTGTCCTGAGGTGGTCCGCCAGCAGGTTCAGCTGGGTCGATTTGCCGGTGCCGTCAATTCCTTCAAAAACAATTAATATACCTTTTTTTATTGTCTTCATCTGTTTTCACTGCTGGATCGGTTTTGCGCTATCGTTTCTGCCAGTTGTACGGCACAACGAAGACTTGTCGGATCTGCCACTCCTTTTCCGGCTATATCATAGGCAGTTCCATGATCAACCGATGTCCGTACAATCGGTAGTCCGAGAGTGATATTTACCCCATCGGAGAAATGAAGCAGTTTAAAAGGAATGAGTCCCTGATCATGATACATGCAGACAACTCCATCATAATTCCCTTCTGCTGCTTTTACAAAAATTGTGTCGGGTGGAAAGGGGCCGTCCACGTCGATTTTGTCTGCCAGGGCTTTTTGGATAGCCGGTCTGATAATTTGTTGTTCTTCATCACCAAAGAGACCGGATTCGCCACAATGGGGGTTAAAACCGGCCACGGCTATTCTGGGCCGATTAATTCCGAGATCAACGGACAAACCCCGGTGGGTGAGTCCGATCAGTTTATAAACAGCTTCTTGATTTAATTGAGATGCTACATCCTTTAATGAGCAATGAATCGTTACCAGGGTAACCCGCAGTTTGTCACCGGCCAGCATCATGGCATACTCTTCACTATTTGTAAGGTTTGCCAGCATTTCAGTGTGGCCGGGATACTGGTAACCACCTATATTGAGTGACTCTTTTGAGAGCGGACAGGTTGTCATTCCGCTTAAAACAGACTGTTGAATGAGCTCAACCGCTTTCTCGACATACATCCCGGCAGCTTTTCCCGTGATTGAATCAGGATTGCCCCATTTAAGCGATGAACTCTTGAGCCGGGAAACTGAAATAACCGGAATAGTGTTATGATAATTGCCTGTTTCAGGAGTCCAGGTTCGTGGTTCCAGGTTCATTCCTAACTGGTCCCGGCATCGTTTCAGAACATCAAGATCACCGACAACAACCGGTGAGTTGCCGGTGTCTGCATCTTTCTTGCTGAAATATTTACAGATGATCTCTGGGCCGATGCCAACCGGGCATCCCATGGTAATACCGATTGTTGTCATGATTTGTATGGTTGTTTTATGAGGTATACTGATAAAAATTGATTGTTTTCAACCCATTAAAAGATGTTTACAAGACACTTTATCAATCCGGAAGATCAAAAGCGTTTTGAATCATCTCAACCAAAGGCTCTTTTCCTGTCGATAATAACACGCCAACAACATCAAAACGGGCAGGGCTATTCGTCAGTTTCTTCCTGCAGATGTAATCCTGGGCTGTACGAGCTATCTGCTGCTGTTTGTTCCTTGTGACCGCCTCAAACGGTGAACCGAAACTGATCGTCTTTCTGGTTTTAACCTCGACAAAGACAAGAGTTTTTCCGTCTTGGGCAACTATATCTATTTCACCGCATTTCTGTCTGTAATTTCTTTCAAGAATGGTAAATCCTTTTTCTTGAAGAAAGGAAGCGGCATGATCTTCACCTGTTTTTCCTGTTTGTTGACGGTTATTTGACAAATTCTTTCACACCTTTAAAGGTTCTTCTGTGAAGCGGACAGGGACCGTGTACGGCAAGGGCCTGCCGATGTTCTTTTGTCGGATATCCTTTGTTTTTAGCAAAGTTATAGACTGGATACCTTTGATGAAATTTTTTCATCATGTTGTCTCGTACAACCTTTGCTGCAATTGAAGCGGCTGCAATTGAGGCGCTTTTTGATTCACCTTTAATTAATGGTTGCTGGGGAAGAGAGCAGGGTGCTTCGAATTTCCCATCAACCAAGAGAAAATCGGCTTGAACAGCCTTTTTTGCAAGATCATCAACAGCCTGTTTCATGGCAAGTAATGAAGCCTGGAGAATATTAATTTCTTCAATAAGCCGCTGGCTGATAATACCGATACCAATTGCGGCCTGTATGGTTTTCAGCTGCTGATAAAGGTAATCTCGTTTTTTTTCAGTGAGTTGTTTGGAGTCGATAAAGCTGGAATGGTCAATATCGGGAGGCAAGATGACACAGGCAGCCACTACCGGGCCGGCCAGGGGGCCGCGACCGACTTCGTCGAGACCGCCGATGGATAAAAATCCCTTACGGCTGAGAAGTCGTTCGTACTGAAAGTTGTCATCTCCAGTTGACGGGAGATGAGGAAATAGTTCATCCATCCCGCTTCCTGTTGTCTGGGAAGAGAGCCCCATCCCTGACTCAGCTCGTTATTCCGATATGGAGCAGGGATGGAGAGTGCTTATTCTGACTTCTATTACCGGATGATGCCGCGCTCCCGAATACGGGCAGCCTTTCCATGACGCTTACGGAGATAATAGAGACGTGAACGACGTACACGACCGCGGCTCACAACTTCAATTTTCTCGATTCTTGGATTATGGAGAGAAAAAGTTTTTTCAACACCGACACCATGGGATACTTTTCTAACGGTGTATGTGGCATTCATTGTTCCACGTTTTCTCTTGATAACGACACCCTGAAAGATCTGCACACGCTCTTTGTTTCCTTCAATGATGCGGATATGCACTTTGACGGTATCGCCTGGACGGAATTCCGGATGATCCATCCTCAACTGTTCTTGCTCGAGTTTTTCAATAATAGGATTCATGATCTTCTTTTCGTTTAGTATTTTATTGTGTTACGAAGTTTATCAAGTTATTCGTTTCTTTAATCAATCTTACTCTCAGGTTCCAAGCAGCCGATCCAGGATAATCGATACCGCTGATCGAACCGAGAGGTGATTGTAACCTGTTCTTCCGTTTATCGGTGGCAGTGAACAATCTGCCATATCTAAAACCGGTTGTGCCAACCCGTGAGCTGTTCCAAACAGGAGCAGAATCGGATGGCCGGCCTCAATTTTATGGCAACAGTCACTGTATGACAGATTTTCTGTATCTGTATTTTGGGCGCTGGTGACAACTATCAGCGGTCTTTTTTTTCTTTTCTCCGTCACCTCGTCAACAAGTTTTTCAACAGATGATAACGTGGTGATCAGGTTCAGGGCCGATTTTCTGGCCGGATTATAGGTTGAGCCGTATCCCTGTTGCCAATGTTCCAGTATTTCTTTAACCAGCTTCTGCTGATCCGAATAAGGAGTAACGATATAATAGTTGTTGACTCCGTATGTTTTTGCCGCTCTTGCTATATCATGCAGATCAAGATTTGTCACGGCAGAACCGATGATTTCATCGGTTTTATTGACGACCGGGTAGTGGATCAGTCCAATATCCACTCTAAATGGTACTTCTTTTATCTCATCCATGATCTTTTAAAATAGTCATAACCGCATCATGGAGATTGTGCTTCTTTAACAATTTTATTTCTGCCGAACTGAAATTTGCTTCAATAAGCAACTCAGGTCGTTTTGTCAGTGTCTGCTCAATAGAAGCTATAAAGCGATACTCATCAATGGCTTTATGGTTCCCTGAAAGTAATACTTCCGGGACATCGACTCCGTCAAATGTCGGTGGTCTCGTGTACTGCGGGTGTTTGAGCAGATTTCTACTGAATGTGTCATTTTCAGCAGAACGCGAACAACCCAGCACTCCAGGTAACAGCCTGGTAACAGTATCAACGATTACCATGGCCGCCAGTTCTCCACCAGTAAGGATATAATCGCCAATGGATATCTCCTCACTGACATAACGGTCGATGAATCGCTGGTCTACACCTTCATATCGGCCACAGATCAGGATTAAATGGGATTCTTCAGCCAGCTCTTGAGCTTTTCGCTGATTGTACGTCCCTCCTTGAGGAGAGAGGAGAATAACCTTTGAACATTCTTCCTGTTCAATCCCATTTAATGCCGAGATGAGTACATCCGGCTTCATGACCATTCCTTCACCGCCGCCGTATGGTCTATCATCCGTCATCTGATGCTTATCGATGGCATAATCACGGATGTTGGTAATGCGTATATCTATTTTTTCCTGCTGTCTGGCTCGCCGAATTATCGATTCGTTAAGAGGAGACTGTAGAAGGTCCGGAAAAATGGTCAGTATGTCAAAAATCATAAGGGATAAGTGATCCCTCCAAACCAACTGTTCTTTTTATGAGTTACTCAAATCTAAAAGACCAGGTGGCGGTGCGATAATAATACAGTTATCGTCATGGCTGACGATAATATCTTTTAAAATAGGGACAAGGTACTGTCGGTCTGTCCCTTCTATTTCCATAATATCCTGGGCACCGTTTGAGAAGATATTGCTCACGATTCCCAGTTCAATTCCCTTATCGGTTTTAACCGTTAAGTTAATGAATTGATGATAATAAAATTCATTTTCACCTAGTTGCGGTAAATCATCTTTGTGGATTAAGACTCCCATTCCACAAAGCTTTTCAGCCCCGTTTCTGTCGTCTACTTCGGCCAGTTTGACGATGGTGATCTTGCCGGTTGCCCGGCTTTTTTGAACAGCCAGATTCGAGGAGAGCTGCCCCTCCTTGTTCACCAGGACCAATTTGGGATAATGATTTAAATTGGTCGGCTGGCCGGAAAACGGATTGATTTTTATTTCTCCCCGCAACCCGTGGGCTTTGATCACCTTGCCAATGAGGATATACTCCTCTTCGGGGAAAGAGTACGAATCAGACATGAACTACCAAAGATGATTATTATGCAACAATCTTACTGCGATCAGTAAAAGTGCAGGTTTTGCCTGCGGGAAAAGTTGCTCATTAAAACATAAGTGCTCCGCACTATTTACTCCCTGGCTTTACCGGGAAGAAAACCCACTTGTATTTCACGTGGTTGTTTATTCGATAATATCAAGTCTTGATCGTTTGTTGACCTTCCCAGCAATGGCGGAAAGCAAAGAGCGCATAGCCCGTGCCGTTCGGCCCTGTTTGCCGATCACTTTTCCAAGATCCTCTTTGGCAACGCGAAGTTCAATGGTGATGGTGTCATCTTCTTCTTTTTCAGTGACAGCAACATCATCGGGATGATCGACAAGAGCCCGAGCGATATACTCAATCAATTCTCTCATAAGGTGTTACTTGGAAGCACCACTTTTTTTGATCAGACTTTCCACTGTTGTTGTGGGTAAAGCACCCCTGCCGAGCCAATTCTGCAATTTATCATCATTAATTTTAATCTCAGCCGGTTCCTGCATAGGATCATAGGTTCCAACGATGTCGAGGAACTTGCCGTCACGTTTGCATTCACTATCGGCAACAATAATACGATAAAACGGTTTCTTCTTCTTTCCAAGTCGTGTTAAACGAATACGAACTGCCATTGAGTTATTTTCCTCCGATTTTGGGATACCTTAAATAATTATTATTTTCGCCGTATCCACTGGTAATAAAACAAGTTTCTTTGTGTAGTAATCTTTGGCCATATTGAGAAAAACAATTTTCAAGGTGGCCATTGTATTGAATTTATCTTCTCAGCCCTTTGGGAAGCTTTCTTCTTTTTCTTCCACTGATCTTACCGGGCTTTCCTTTCATTTTTTTCATCATTTTCAGCATTGCCGCATAGCTTTTCAGTACCCGATTGACATCGGAAACAGCGGTGCCGGAGCCTTTAGCGATACGCTTGCGGCGGCTGCCGTTGATAATACGATGATTGCGCCGCTCTTTCAGGGTCATCGACTGGATTATGGCTTCAGTTTTGACCAGTTCTTTTTCATCTGGCTTAGGAGCGTTTTTCAACTGATTCATTTTGTTCAGCCCGGGAACCATGGACATGATCTGTTCAAGCGAACCCATCTTCTTGATCTGTTGCAGCTGATCTAGAAAATCATCCAGGCTGAACTGGCTTTTCTTCAGTTTCTTAGCCAGCTTGTCAGCCTTATCCTTATCGACAACAGCTTCTGCTTTTTCAATAAGGGTTAAAACATCTCCCATACCGAGGATTCTTGAAGCCATCCGTTCAGGATGAAATACCTCCAAAGCCTCGAGCGATTCTCCAATACCGACAAATTTAATCGGTTTTCCGGTCACGCTTTTGACAGACAGTGCTGAGCCGCCTCTGGCGTCACCTTCCATCTTGGTAAGAACAACACCGGAAATTTCGAGGTTCTGGTTGAATGTGTCGGCAACACTGACAGCATCCTGGCCGGTCATGGCATCGGCGACAAACAGTATCTCAGAGAGTCTTACCTGTGTCTGAATCTCTCTTAACTCCTCCATAAGCACTTCGTCAATATGGAGGCGGCCGGCGGTGTCGATGATCACCGTATCAAATTGCTTTGATTCCGCTTCAACAAGAGCCTGCTTGCAGATTTCCACCGGCTTCATATCGGTGGTTGACCCAAAAACCGGAACATCGAGCCTGTCACCTAAGATCTGCAGCTGGTCGATAGCAGCCGGTCTGTAAACATCAGCCGGGACCAGAAACGGTGTCCTGTCTTTGGTCTTGAGAAGCTTTGCCAGCTTACCACAGGTTGTGGTTTTACCAGAACCCTGGAGGCCGGCAACCATTATAACGACTGGTTGTTTGCCGTCGAGCCTGATCTGTTCCGTATTCCCGCCAAGTAGAGAAACCAGTTCATCGTGAACCACTTTTATGACCTGCTGGCCAGGGGAGAGGCTTTTCGTCACTTCCCGACCAACGGCTTTTTCGGTCACTCTGGCTACAAAATCTTTGGCAACTTTGAAATTGACATCGGCTTCAAGAAGAGCCATGCGGACTTCCCGCATGGATTCCTTGATATTTTCTTCTGTCAAAGTACCATGGCCCCGGAGTTTTTTGAAAACTCCTTCCAGCCGGTTGCTTAGATTTTCAAACATACTTTTATGCCGCTTACTTGTTAAAGGCTAAAAGAAACGTCTTAAGTGGATGAAACGTTTCTGTTAATTGAAAACAGTTCTGTAACATTGCGGAATAACAGGTTAAAAAGTATTGTCCTGTTTCTTGCGCACAAATAATCACTAAAAAAGAATTATAAATACTTTGAAAAGTCAGTAATGTCAAGCATGGAACAGCTTTCAAGATAAACTTGTGGTATTTTATCAATAACATAGTAAAATAATTTTATTAATTTGGGGTGGATTACAGCTGTTTCATATTCCTCATTGGACTCTTAGAAGAGTTCGCTGATGAATATATTGTTCTTAACACAAAATTTGGGTCAGTTATGGGAAACGATCAGACGGAACAGATGAACAATGACAATAAGACAACCATAGAGATGATGCGGACACATCTGCTTGGGTTGATGGATGAAGCCAATTCACAAAAATTAAACGATTGCAGCCCTGAGGTTATTGAACCGATTTATAAAGGAGCGGTACGGATGAGTCCGTCTTCTATTTTTATCAATGACGGTTCTGAAAAAGATATCAGCTATATCAGAAATAAAGCGTTGGAAAGAGGTGAGGAGTTTGCACTGGCCAAAAAGAATCATACCTGTCATTTTGATGGCCCCAATGATCAGGGCAGAGATACAGCCAACACAAAATATCTGGCCTACCCGGAAACTCCGATCAGCTCTTTACAGAATAAACAGGACTTTACTGAAGGTATGGCCGAAATTCAGGAAATACTTAGTGGTATCATGAACGGAAATGAGATGATCGTCTCCTTTATTTCCCGTGGTCCTATCGGTAGTCCTGTGTCCGACCCGACACTGCAGCTTACCGATTCCTATTATGTCATCCACAGTGAATATATGCTCTACCGTATGATGGATCCTGCTTCATTTTCTAAGGATGTTGCCGAGAAAGGCTATATGTTCAAAAATTTTCACAGCGGTGGCAGGCTTACCGAGACTAACGTGTCCGCAGATCTTGAAAAAAGAAGGATCTTTATGGATGTGGAGCATTATCACTCTTACTCGGCCAATAACCAGTATGCCGGTAACTCCATTGCTCCGAAGAAGATCAACCACCGGTTTGCCAATATGAATGACCTCCGTAACTATTTTGGTGAAAGGATGGATGAACATATGTTTATCGCCGGATTTGAAATGGGGGATGACATCATTTACTTCGGCGGGGCCTATCCATCCGGTTGCGGTAAGACCGGTACGGCTATGACCGGTACCCATCTGGTGGGTGATGATCTGGCTAAAATCTATATTGACAAAGCTTCAGGGGAAGTTCGGGCCGTTAACCCGGAAAAAGGAATGTTCGGTATTATAGAGGGAGTGAATGCGGTTGATGATCCTGAGACCATGGAGGTGCTGACAACCGAGGGCAACGAAGTAATATTCTCCAATCTTCTTGTGAAAGAAGATGCACCCTACTGGACCGGCATGGGAACCGAACTGCCCGAGAGTGGTCGGAACTTTCAGGGTGACTGGTCGTCTGATTCCGATGTGCCGCCTTCACATAAGAATGCCCGTTTTACCATCACTCTTGATAATCTGGATAATTATGATCCCGCAACTGAAAATGTTGGTGGAGTAAAGCTTTCCGGTATGCTCTATGGCGGACGTGATTATGGTACTATGCCGACCATTGTCATGGCCCATGACTGGATGAACTCTGTTGTTCATGGCGCAATTATCCGTTCGGCAACTACGGCTACTGAAATTGGGGCTGACGGCAGTGAAAAACGATCTCCCTTTGCCAATGAGGCGTTTTTCCCAGGACCACTGGCAGAGTATATCAGACACTATAAAGCCTTTGGTGAGAATCCTGATATTGGTGAAGGCAACCTGCCATCCGGTTTTCAGGTGAACTACTGGCTGCATAAGAGCAACCGGGGAGTGCTGGCTCCAGGTCAGGAAGATGGTCTGATCGGTGAGAAAAGGGATACCCGAGTCTGGATGCGGATTATGGCCCAGATGCATCAGGGTACAGTTGAAACTATCTGGACACCCATTGGTCTCATCCCTCAATATGAAGATCTGCAGAAACTGTTTAAAGAGGTTATCGATAAAGAATACGAAAAAGAGACCTATACTAAACAGTTTTCCCTTTATATAGACAATCTTCTTCAGCGTGTTGAGCTGTCCCTGTCTGAGTTTTCCAAGGAAGAGGGGATGGTTGAAGAGTTTTTCCAGGTTCTTGAGCTGTGGAAAAAGGAGTTGTTGACTTTGAAAGATGCGGTTGGCCCCATTGTAACACCGGATCAGATGATCGATTATGCGGCCGGTAAATAGGTGTATATTGAATACAGTCAGAAAGTAGACTGAGAATCTTATATTAGGAAAAGAAAGCCGCGCAAGAGTGATCTTGAGCGGCTTTGTCGTTTGGAATGAGTAAATATATTATTTATGGATTAGTCCTGGGGTTTTCCGCCGGTATTTCTCCCGGGCCGCTGCTTGCCCTGGTCGTTTCACAGACCCTCAGACACAATTTTAAAGAAGGAGTTAAAATTGCTGTTGCGCCTCTTCTCACCGATGTACCGATCATTCTATTAACGACTACACTACTTATTTCTGTAAAAGAGATCAGCACCATTCTTGGTCTAATATCTCTTTGTGGGTCAGTTTTTCTCTGCTATCTTGCCTGGGAAACTATCCGCCAGACAGACGTTCAAATAGACCTGAACAAGGCTGCACCCAGATCATATTTCCGGGGGGCAGCCACCAATTTCCTCAGTCCTCACCCATACCTGTTCTGGATCACTGTTGGTGCTCCGTTGGTAATGAAAGGTTATCAGGAACAGTATCTCAATCCGGTTTTCTTTCTGTGCACTTTTTACCTCTTACTCATCGGTTCAAAAATTGGTGTTGCCTACATTATTACCCGTTGGAAGGATTTTCTTGCCGGAAGGTTCTACCACGTAATAATGAAAATTCTGGGCGTTGCTCTTTTTGTCTTTGCCATCCTGTTTTTAATAGACGGTATTGATCTGCTGAACGGATAAGAGGAAAAAGAGACTTTGTCTTGAACAGCAATGGGTTCTTATTGGCTTAGAAGAACAGCTGCGTTGATGCCGCCGAAACCTGAATTGCAGGAGAGAACGGAGGGAGATAGAAGATCAAGGGGTTTGTCACCTGAAAATAATATGCTGCTTTCTTCAGGATTGATCAGGCCAACCGTTGGCGGAATGAGCCCTGTCTGTAAGCTTTTCATGCTAAGAGCAATTTCAATACAGCCAGCTCCGCCCAGGCAGTGGCCAATACAACCCTTCACGGAATTGATGGGTATGTTTTTGGGAAGGGAGTTCTCAAAGGCCAGAATCTCCATGGCATCGTTATAAACCGTTCCGGTCCCATGGGCATTTACCCCACCGATGGGGGTTGAGCTTCTGGAAATGATATGGTCCAGGACACGAATCAAACCACTGCCGTTTCGGCAGGGGGCTGTGATATGGGTGGCATCGCATGAAGTGGACCACGATTCGAGTTTGCATGGCATGAGTCTACTGTCTGAAAAGTGATGCTTTTCGCTTGAGAGCAACAGCCAGCCGGCTCCCTCACCCAGAGAAAGACCATCACGATTGCTGTCGAATGGTTTGCATGGAGAGGGGGAAAGTCCCTGAAGACTGGTAAAGCCTCCTACAACAAAGTGGGACAGGATATCAAAACCGATAACCAGAACCTGATTGTACTCCCCGTTTTTAATAAGCATTGCAGCCTGGATAGCAGCAATAGTACCCGAGGCGCAGGCCGCGCTGACAACTGATGTGTGGCCTGTTAAGCCAAGCCGGGCCCCCATCTGGTCGGCCAACTGCCACACCTGGCCGCCTTCTTTAGTTGGATCTGTTAACAGCTCATCAATGGCGCCTTTGGTCGTCGCACATATTAGCGGGGTGTCCTGTGGTAATTTTGGCAGGTCATCAAAAAGGAGCTCCAGAAGTTCTTCGAGTCTTGCAGCAGTGCCGATTGGCGCTATAAGCTCAGGAATAATACCAAGAGGGAACTCGGTATTCATTTGAGCCTGGTCTACTCGAAGGGCAGTTTGGCTTGCTATTAGATGATTCCAAGTGGAATCAAGACGGCCTGCTCCTGTTAGAATGTTACCTGCGGTGATATACACATTTCTCATGGATTATTCCAATGGCCGTTTTTCCAGCGTTCTTTAAACTCAACGATCCAAGCCGGAGGAACGAGCAGGATTGTTCCATCCGGTTCAGTAAACACCTGAACGGTATACCCAGTGGCACAGAGCTTCTTCTCCTGGTTGAAAATCTGGTAAGAAAAATCGAGTCGCAGGGCTTCATTCCAATGCAGACAGGTGAGTATACGAATGGTCTCATCAAAACGCAGAGGAAATTTGAAGTCAAAATGCATCTGAACAATGGGCGCTGGTGTCTGGTTCGCCATAAAACGATGGTAATTAAGGCCATAGCGGTCACCAAAGCTGATTCGACCGTCTTCAAAGTAGCTTGAGTATCGACCATGCCAGACCATGCCAAGACTGTCCACTTCCTCAAAACGGACTCTGGTAGTTGATTCAGAGCACAGAGGAGACGGATCGCCTTCGTTTATTTTAAAGTACTGTTTTTGAAAACCCATATCGTTGTATTATAAGCGCTTGCAGCCCTGTGGTTTTTTATTTGTGTATAACCAATTGTAATTCAAGGGATTCCTGTGTCTTCCTCCAAAAACAACCTCGCTCTTGCTTTGATTGCCGATTGTTTTACAGAATATGTCAGTAGCCGACTAACTATCCTGTTTTAAGGATTAAGAATACTGTAAACGCAATGGCCGCTACTGATTCTTTTATTAGCCGATCCCTCCAGAGCAAACTTGCAGTTAATCTCTTTTTCTCCAATGACAATTGACAGCTCGGCAGTGAACTGGAGGTTTGGTTCAATGGTTGTACGAAATTTTACTCTTTCAAAGTGACTGGGAAACAGCCTGCGATCTAGCCCCTTTTCTGTTAACAGCCGGACAAGGGTCAATTGGACAACCGCCGGTAGAATGGGTTGGCCCGGAAAGTGTCCCATGAAACCTGTAAAGGTTTTTGGAAAACAGAATTGGCCGGAAAGATTGATATGCTTCTCTTCTGATGAAGTGAGCGTATACTTCACACAGCTGGTTAGTATCTCTTTTTCAAGGGAGTTCATAACGTTGTCGTAACTGATAATCTAATAACACTGAAGTTTAGCCAGTGAAGATGAGTGGATCACTTGCCAGCCAGCCTGTATTTCCTTCCATGCTGCCTCAAAACAAATAAGTGATTGTTGGAACAGGGCTATTGGACAACCCACTTCTTCACACCAGTATGCTGAGATATTGTAACCATCAGAACACTTAATCCAAACTCTTCAAGGTAATGCGGATACCATACCATGGCTGGGAAAATAGTATCATCGTTTGTTTGCCTTCTCTGTTTATTTTGTACTCTGTCCGGTGAAGAGTAAACGGGCCGAGGGAGAGATGTTTTACGATCATGTTTTTACCTTTTTTCCGGCAGAGTTTGAAGAAAAAAGTGGTGCTGCATTGTTGTGCTTTAGGTTCCAGGAAATAGATTTTTTGTAGAGATTCTGCCAAATATTCCGGCAGTTCACTTTTTGTAATGTGATTCACTCCTTTTTGTCCACTGATGTTGCCGTCATGGGAAACCTGAGCCTGAATCAGTGTGATACCAGATCCGTCCATGAGAACATAGTGAAGACTGTTTTTCTGCAGCCGCAAACCAAGCAGCCCTGTGAAGACAGGTTTAGACCACCTGTGGAACTGAATTTTCCATAGAAGTGATTGATCAAGGCCAGGAGTGCTGGAGTGTGAGGAAATATCTTTTGTCAGCGGCAGGCTGCAGCCAAGACAGGTGAAAAGCAGACAAAAAAGAAGCAGAAGAGTTCTCATATCGTTTCAGCTCTCTGTCTGTTTGTTCGTTTGAGTGAAAAACCAACAATACACGGAGTAATCCAGATAGCTGTCGGCCAGGCAGCACCAATACCTATCAGCACAGTTTGTCCAAGACTCTGCAGAGCGGGATGCTGTGCAAAAGAAAGGACTCCAAAACCTATAAGAGAACTTGCAGCACAAATAGAAACAGCGGCCAGTGAGATAGGTGATGGTCTGTTCCGAATGCTGCAGACGATGAATATTCCATAGTCTACACTGAGACCAATGACCATTATCCCCATCAGCAGATGCATCATATTCAGCTCGGCTCCATTGATATAACTGAAAATGGCCATTGATGAAAGGGCAGAGAGGACCGGGGCTAAAACACCTAGAACTTTCCTGGTATTTCGAAAAATAGAAATGACGATAAACACAATCAGCACACCAGCTCCCAGAGTGAGCTGGAAGATATCTCTTTTCAGTATCTTTTCAATTTTAATACGCCATTTAGAGTTGGAGACAAGTGTTATTCCTTCCCGGCTGTCAAGTTCAAGCAGAGGAGGTATCAGGCCGGCTGAGGTGTCAACGGTTGTTGTGACCAGATAGCTTGGTTTGTCGGGCTGTTTCTGATTTTTCCCATCATTGATCATTGAATGAACGACTGGACCCAAGGGGCTTTTCTTCAATGTTGGCAATTCCAGCGGTTTCATATCGCTTTTCAACCAGGAAAAAAATGGGGAAAATGCATGAGGTGCAAAACCCTGTTTTTCAGCATGTATTTGGAAGCGATTTTTTAAGTTGGCATAATTCTCTTCCCAAAAGGCGTGCCACTTCTGGAAATTTTCGGCCTGGGTAGCAAGTGAGGGCAGAACACCGCCAATAGATTGAAAGCTCAACCCAGACTGCTTGAGAGAGGAATAGATTTGGGAATTTCTTCTAAGAGCTTCTTGAAGGTTGTTACCCTGAGCAATGAGAAAGCCCTGTTCTCCCTGCTGTTTCCAGGTTTTCTTAAACTGCTGTTCGGTCGCCAGAATCGAATCGTTTTTCATGTCCAGGGCTTGGAGATCCCCTTGATACTGAAGAGTGGACCAGCAGAATATGCCGGACAGAATAAACAGCAGCCAAAAGGCAAGGACAACAGTGGCATTTGATTGTGGCAGTGAAGAATTGAAACGATTGAAGAAGCTGGGTGGTTTAATATTTTGCTTTTTGTCGACAACGATTACTGGAATGATCAGATAGGTCAACAGTACCGCCAGCAGGATACCGAACAGGGCAAGGGTCGCCATCTGATTGTGAGAGGGAACATGTGAGAAAAGAAGAACGATAAATACAGAAGTTGTTGTCAGCGCTGCCAATAAGATCGGTTTTCCGATCCGGCGCAGGATGGAGTTGTGGGAGTCTTCGCCATAACGAAGAGCCAGATAGAGATGGATGGAAAAATCGACGGCTATTCCTATGAGAACAATACCAAAACCGAGTGCCAGCCCACCGATTTTACCATGGATCAGGTTCGTGATACCGATGGCTGATGGTGCGGCAAGAAAAGGGATAACACAGACGATAAGTGCCCTATAGGATCGAAGCCCAAACACAAGCAGTGCCAGAAGAAAAAATGTAGCCAGCGGCACCAGTGTGCGTAGATCATGGTTGATCGAGTTCTTGTTGGCAAGGGTATGGGGCAGGGTACCGATTACTAGAGGTTGGATTCCGGCAGGGAGGATATTTTTAAAACCTTTATCAAGTACCTTTTGCATCTGCTCAGCGTGTTTTCCATCGATCAGATGATGTTTGGCAACTCCGATTAACAGGATTGATCGACTATCTTCAGAGAGAAAATAGCCCTCCTTGAAACTCATAGCAAAAGAGCTTTTCAGGTATTTCAGTTTGGCATGGATCAGGCTGGTTAAATCAAGGGGGTCTCTGGTGATCTGTTTCTGAGCACCGATTCCCGAAAACGAGTTCAGCCGGATAAAATTTTCGCTCATAGCCTGCCAAATCGCTTTGTCACTGATTTTTGATTTCAGTGACAAGATATCTTGTTCATTAAGCAGAATCGGAAGGTATGTATGGAAAAGATCAAAAAGTGAGATGTCTTTTTGAACGGGGAGCTTGTAAATCAGGGATTTGAATAGATTGCTTGCTTCAAACTCGGCTCCAAGCCGTTCAACAGAACCAGTCAGTTTCTCAATAGCTTGCCTATCTGTTATATTGTTATTTTCTTCAAGGGTGAGGCTGATCAGGACCTTATCAACCATCCCCAGTTGCTGCAGCAACTCAAAGTCACCTCGAACCGCTTCGTCGGGGAGCATATCGAGAGCTGTATCACTGATGGTGGTATTCCAGGCAAGCGCAATACCGGAGATAAGCAGAATGATAACCAGTCCAATACGCTGGAGGCGAGATCTGCGAGTCACGTTACTGGCAACTGGTGAAGGTGGAAGGTGGGTGACTACTGTTAAGCCGGTACTCACTGAATTCTATTCTTGTATAATCACCTTCCGGCTCGGTAATAATAATCCGCTGCGGATGAAAGGTTTTTTTATCAAATGTGATTGTAACAATTCCCTGCCAATGAGCTTTGCCGATCGGGTTGATCTGCAGGGTTGTTTCTGCTGTTTTCTTCAAGTTGTACTGGTTGGAGAGTTTCTCGTAATCACCATTCATCCAGCTCCAGAGTTGAGTAGCGACAATCCGCATTACCGGATCATCATCAAGGGAAAAACGGATGGTTTGATTATCGTCAATACAACGAATTCCGGTATGACTGTTTAATATAAGCGTTGAAGGAATAGGACTGACAAAGGACCATCTCAGCTTATCCGGTCGGACCAGTTTGAGGTTTCCCCGAAAAAGAACCGGCTTGGGGAAGAGGGAAAGGTGTTTTTCCTGGATAAAGTTACAGGAAAAAGACTGGACTGAGCCGGCATGCTGTCTGACTTTTGTTAACAATGATTGGGGATCAGAGTCAGCTAGCGCAGGGTTACAGCAGAGGATGAACAGTCCGCTTATCCAGGTAAGGATCAATAGAGAGAATCGTTTCATTATTCAGTCAACAGCTCATTAATCTTTAATAAAATTTCCTGATTACCCATAAAGCTCAGCCTAACACGAGGTGTTGTCAATTTGTCTGGCTAGCCTTCGGTCAAGGATCACTCCTTGCGGAGGGCAATGCATATATTTTTCTATATTTCTCAACCTTTAGATAGATTTAAACAGTAATCGGAGATCCTTGAAATACGCCAGCCAAACTGACAACTCCTCTTTTATCGTTCAGGCTGAGAATCATTGGTAATCAGATAAATTTTGATTGCCAGAAAAGCATAGCCTAACATGAGTTGCTGTCAATTTATCCACCAGCGTTTTGCACAAGAATCACTGCTTTATGAGGTATCTTATACATAACTCACCACGTTTTCTCAATTTGAGATACGCTGGCCAAACGGGTATCACCTCTTCTGTCGTCAAGTCTGAGAATCATTGTAATCAGTTATGAAATTGGTATTTTAGCAAGTTCTTGACAATTTCAAAACAGCAAATTTCTTTTTCTGATTCCAACAAAGCTGAGCCGAACACCAGGTGTTGTCAAGTGGTCCGCATGGCTTTTAGTCTAACAGTAAAACCCTTGGTCTTTGACCAAGGTCAGAGTTCATAG
>CAZMFP010000054.1:0-19590 GCA_964565605.1 uncultured Desulfocapsaceae bacterium
AGCTAACGTTGTTTTGACTCAATACCCCGTCCGCTTGCGGCGGGGTAGTTTATTATCCGGCCGCTCTTTTTGGGAGCCGGTCTCGTTATATCTTATTTCATCCGGCAGTTCTTTTGCCGGAACAAGGACGCTGGCATCTTTCTGCTTCCTCATGATTGAACCGGAGTCGGCAAAAGCTATACCAACAGATGACAACAGAAAAACGAAAAAACATCCACAACGCAGCATCTTCATCATATTATCCATTTCCCCTGTTAGGGTTGAAACTAACTAAATGTGACACAACCAAAATGATTTCAACAACCGTAACCAATATTGCCCGATAAATACCTAACACCTCATCAGCTCACATCGAACTACACAGTAAATGCGAACCTATACCAAATGAGAATTATTATCAAGACAATTGTTGGTTTAATTCTTCAATTCTATAGCAATTGAAAAACATAAACAACGATAATCCAGCTAGCTGCCTGATCATTTCTTAACCGACTCACTTCATAGGTCCTATAAGTGGAATTCTTCCTCATTACCTGACTAGATTTGGTGTAGTCCCCGCCATGTAACACTTAATGTGCCAATAAAACCCTCTTATATACGCAAGTGACGTGAATAGATCCAAAAACAGTAATGTGCATTTCCAGATCGTTTAGTCGCACCCAGTATCTGTATTGAATCAAGCTGCATATGAAAAGTTGTGCATGGTAAGACGTCCCCATCCGAGAACAAGAGCTGATGCTGGCTGAATAACTTGATTAATACCAGGATATCTTGCTTGTCCGTGCAGGCAAAAGATAATCGTTATAGCTGTCAATAAAAATTGTTAAGAACTGGATAACTCTATTATCAACATTCTCCTGCTCAGCCAGCTTGTGTCGATTATCATACACCCTGTGAAAATGAAACTGGCCATGAACCCCTTCCCGTTCATACGAAACAATCCCTTATGATTACTTCTACATTGAAGGTGTAGTTACATTGATCTCAATATCTTTATAGATTTGTAATTACCATGATTATTAAGCAAAATAGCTGTAACTCCTTTTATCATCGCTAAGAAATAACGTGATCGGGGGGACATCTTTTTCCTTATGAGAGCTTACTTTATCTTAAATTTTCTTTACACATCACGTAATGATAGTGAAATCCTGCCCCGTTTTTCATCCACTTCGAGAACTCGAACTGTCACCTGCTGCCGGACCTTTACCACTTCAGCCGGATCCTTGACAAATCGATCGGCCAATTGGGAGATATGAATGAGACCGTCCTGGTGGACGCCTATATCAACAAAGGCTCCAAATTTTGTCACATTTGTGATGATGCCAGGCAATCGCATTTCTGCAACCAGATCAGAGAGACTGTGCACCCCTTCATCAAAGGCAAAAACAGAAAATGTCTTTCGGGGGTCACGACCAGGCTTTGCAAGTTCCTCCATGATATCCAAAAGAGTTGGCAGACCCAGTGAATCACTCACATAGTTTTTAATATCCACCTTTTCTCTCGCCTCTTTATCGGTTACAAGCTGAGCGACCGAACAGCCGACATCTGCAGCCATTTTACCAACAGTAGCATATCGTTCAGGGTGGACAGCAGACGAATCTAATGGATTTTGGGCTCCATGAATACGAAGAAAAGCTCCACACTGTTCAAAGGCTTTGGCCCCGAGGCGGGGAACTTTCTTTAACTCTTTTCGACTTGTAAAGGGACCGTTTTCATCACGATATTTTATTATAGACGCAGCAAGGGCCGGACCAAGACCTGAAACATAGTTGAGCAGCTCAAGAGAGGCGCTATTGACCTCCACTCCGACTGAGTTTACACAACTGATAACCATGTCCTCCAGGCTCTTTTTCAGCTCCGATTGATTGACGTCATGCTGGTACTGCCCTACACCAATCGACTTCGGGTCCAGCTTAACCAGTTCGGCCAGCGGGTCCTGCAATCTTCTGCCGATGGACACTGCTCCACGCACCGTCACATCGTGATCGGGAAATTCACGACGGGCTACCTCCGAGGCTGAGTAAATGGATGCACCATCTTCGTTGACCAGGGTAACCACTACCTTCTTCTCCAACCCAAGATCGCGGACAAAAGCCTCCGTCTCTCTACCTGCTGTACCATTACCAATACCAATGGCCTCAATGTTATATTCCCGGCAGAGATCTTGTACAATCTTGGCCGCCTCCTCCTGTCGCCTGCCGCCCATTGTCGGAAAAATCGTAGTCCAGTGCAGGAGTTTACCCTGCTGGTCAAGACAGACCAGTTTGGCACCGGTACGAAAACCGGGATCAAGAGCCATGAGACGCTTCTGTCCCAGCGGCGGGGCAAGCAGCAACTCCCTCAGGTTGCCTGCAAAGACCTTGATCGCCTCCCCGTCCGCCCGCTCCTTCAAACTGTTTCTCAGCTCCTTTTCAAGAGATGGGCCAAGAAGGCGTTTATAGCTGTCTGTAACCGCCAGCTCAACCTGTTTAGTCATCCCGCCTTTTTTGACAAAACGGCTGATCAGAAGAGGAAGGACCAACTCATCAGATGGTCGTACAGACAGGGAAAGAACCTTTTCTTTCTCCCCGCGAAACATGGCAAGCAGACGATGGCTCGGTGCTTTAGCCACTGCCTCACGCCAGTCAAAATAATCGCGGTATTTTATGCCGCTTTCCTGGTTCTTCTTTACTACCTTTGAAAGAATCTCGGCCTTTTGGGCAAACAGTCTTCTTAAACTCACCCGGACATCCTGACTTTCACTGACCCATTCGGCAATGATATCTCTTGCTCCTGCAAGTGCATCTTCAGCCGTTATCACCCCTTTTTCTTCATCAATAAAAGGAGATAGATCAATATCAGGGCTCTTTTGACTCAATATCTTCTCCGCCAGGGGTTCCAGCCCTCTTTCACGGGCAATCATCGCCCTTGTTCTTCTTTTAGGCTTATAGGGAAGATAGATATCTTCAAGTGTTGTCAGGTTTTGGGCCTTTTCAAGGCTTCTTTTTAACTCAACTGTCAACATATCGCGCTTGACAAGAGAATCGACAATGCTCTTGCGCCTCTTGTCCAACTCAACAAGCCCTGCAAGCCGGTCCCTTATTGCTGCAATCTGGGTCTCGTCAAGAGATCCAGTTGCCTCTTTTCTGTATCTGGAAATAAATGGAACAGTGGCTCCATCGGCTAAAAGACTAAAAGTTGCCGCAACCTTATCTGCTGGAATCCTGAGTTCAGCGGCAACAATGTTTTGGTGGTGTTGATCTTGATCCATGGAATAACGATACCCCTAGATGGTTGAATATGTTGTATAAACCTGTTGGGTGCTTTTAGAAAAAACACGCATTGAGATAAGCCGTATTTCCCTAGAACACCCTTTTTTGTCCCCAAAAAGAGACCTTCATAGATTAATCAACCTCTTATATCACAAGACACCTGCTATTTCATACTAAATGGATCTCTTGTTTGGAATACCTCTGAGGCTTCAGTAGAAAATGTGATATAATAAGGACATAAAGCGCACTCTTTTCACTTCGGCATGTCTTTAGCTCAAAAAAGAGCATCTTTATATACAAGCTGGATAACACTCTTTAATCATGTACCCATAACAGGGAAATTCTATTTGCTCGTAACCGAAGACCATCAATGAACAACAGTTATCATCTTATGTTTAGAGATCGTGGTTGTCAGGCTGGTTCTCTCCTGCGGTATCAGGCTTTAAGACACGCAACGAATAAATTTTATTCTTTTTGAACATTTCTCAAACAGATGGGAACTCATCACCAGAGAGTAAGATTGAATACGAAAAAGGATACTACAATTTGGATGTTTACTATTCAAGCAGAGGTGACATTATGAAAACGAAAATCTATGCGGTTCTATTCACTTTAGTTGCGTGTGCTCTTGTGACACAACCTGTGCTGGCAGAGCCCACTGCTTCCAGGGCACCTAAAGCTGCGACGAGAAAAACTCCTACTTTACCAGCAGTGAAGAAGCCTGCCAGAGCACCTGAACCTGTAGCCAAAAAAAAGAAAAAGGTTACACTTCCAAAAACTATTCAAGCGGTAAAAAAACCTAAACTTATCGTCCCATCTAAAGTGACAGGAATAAGTTATGCGCCAAAAAATCCTATGGCCGGTCAAAAGATCCGGGTTTGGGTAAAAGGGACTCCCAAAGAAGGCGATTGCAAAATATTTCTTAAGAAAAATACGGCAGATATGACACCCGCCTATAAATATGGAAACTCTAAACGTTTTCCATACTCAGCCTTATCAAGTAATCTTTGGCCGCAATACGATAAGCCGGGCACCTACATTCTTAAAGCCATCGGTAAAAACACAATCAATTCAAAATGCAGCGGAAGTGCACAGGTTGTCGTCCAGGTACGACCAAAAGTTGGTCTTGTTCCGGGAAAATTGAAGCCAAAGTCTAAAACTGCGACAAAGGACCTTTCAGCTGCTGGGATCAAACCACAAACACCCAGTATGCCCATGTCCGACCCTTCTGAACCAACACTCCAGAAGTCGCCTTCACCTGTTATGCATAAGACTGTCAATAGCAAAAAAATAGGGGAAATGATTGACAGTATGCCTTTTACGGCAAATGTCAGTGCCACACCCCGTAAACATGGAATTGAGTTCCATATGCAGGGAACCAAAGAAACCCGCTGGCAGGTGCGGTTGTACACTCAAGGTCTTACAACATCTCAATATTGTCAGACTGTTCCGGGTGTCACTTATGACCAGGAAGATTTCTTAGCTGTTCAACAATCTCTCGGGAAGTATACAGAATGGACAACAGTGGTCCCTATTGATCCTAATCGTTCCTTCAAATATGAAGTCTGTGCCATACAGTACAAAGATGATTGGCGCTTTGAGGGTCAATCACACTCAATTGGAAAAAAAGTTGAAGTGACAGTGGGGAATGTCACCATAACCGATGATGGTGATAGTGGCACAAAAGGCGCAGGGGATCTCTGGTTTTCAGTTAAACTGAGTGATCAGATGACAGGTGGTAACCCGGCTGTAACCAAACATAATCAACACTTTCATGAAATCGATACCGGCCATAGCGTTAACTTAAACAGCAAATTCACCTTCATGAACCCGAAAGGAGACCATCTCGATCTGAGAATGTTTGTTGGCGACTGCGATATGTACAGCAATTCTGATTGCGGCGTAAATGAAGGTAATTATGATGATTGGGCATTATTAACAAGCGATTTAAACACAATCCCCGCAGCTGATGCTGAAGAGACAAACGTCTACAACTTGAGCGGTGTTCATCATGGTGTGGGGTTCGATGCCCAGGTAACTGTAACAATTAAGTAAGCCAATATTTTGAGATCAAATTAAAACTCAACGTGTTCTCTCCTCCTGAATCCGTGAGAAAAGCTGCAATACAGCTAAATGCTCACGGATTCAGGCTTTCATAACAAGGTGTTCTATTCCCGCACCGATTTCCCCTTCATTTCCAAACTATACAAAATACTGTATGTCCTTGACCGGATTCAAGCTGCTCAGTATCTCTCCCGGATAAAAACCCTTCAACTCTTCAATCCTTCATAAATGGCACACTGATCAGGAGAAATAAGAAATTTTTGCCCAGTACGAAGATTTTTTTTGCAAATGATACAAATCGGACTTATGAGTAAGAGTGAAAATAAGTAGTTAATAGAATTCTTAACCCGTGATCTTTATTCCAGCACGGATTGATAAGAAAACAGAGAATCTAAAACAGACAGTGAGAACTATGTTTAAAAAAATCCTTTTCTTCGCGCTTATCCTTCTCCTACAAGCAGTTTACAGTCAAGCAAACGATGTGGAATCCATCTCCGGAGAGATCATCTCCGGCTACCGTGTCCTGCCAATTGGTCCAGAAGATAAAAAAGTCAGCTTAACAGTTTACAGGGGAGATTATATTAAGTTCCGCTATCCGGAAGGACTCGGCTCACTTCCCTTTGCCATGGAACAGTTGAAATACAAGGGTACCCTGCAGCCAAACCCGGACAAATCATCCTATTATAAGATGAAGGTTGCCGGTACTTACACCTTTTCCGTGGGATCAATGGGCGGAACCATTAAGGTCATTGAGCTTGTACGTCCAAACTATACCGAAGTAACAGCAGCCCAGGCAGCCACAATTCTGGAAAACATCAAACCCTTCATTCTCGATGTCCGGACCCGTGGTGAGTACCGACAATTTAATATGCCAGGCTCTACCCTTATTCCTATCCAGGAACTGCAGAGACGAATCGCCGAACTGGAACCGAGAAAGCATGAAGATGTCTTCATCTATTGCGCCACCGGCAACCGATCAACTGTCGCCGCCCGAATTCTTGCCGACCGTGGTTTCAAACGTATTTATAACCTTCGCTACGGTATCTACGACTGGGCAAAACGTGGATTCCCATACGTCACAGGAATAAAGTAAACGCCACGCTAATCGGCTTGTATCTGGGCATTAGATACTAAACAACTAGCCCCGAAACTTATAATAAAAGGAATCGGGGCTAGTTGTTTTCTTTATCATTTTATCCAGAAAGCAGTTGGTTTTCCTGCTCCAGTCCTCTATTTCCTCCCGTAAAACGAAATTTCTTTTTTAAAAAGCCGGCTTTCCTGCAAATAAAAAACACCACATTGTGGTATTTTTTCCGTGCTTTTCTCCTATTCGTGACTAGAGTCTTCGTAAAGAATGATATCGGAATCACCCGAGACCGGGTTCTTCCGTCACTCATAGTATATGGAGGCTATCATGAAAAAAAATTTAGGATTAACTGAACGAATTATTCGAGTTGCTGTTGGAGCCGCTATTCTATCGCTTGCGTTCGTCGGTCCCCAGACCGCCTGGGCATACCTTGGGATAATCCCCATACTGACAGGCCTGGTCGGCTGGTGTCCACCTTATACCCTGCTGGGAATTTCCAGCTGTTCACGCTGCGATGATGAAACCGGTAAGCGGAATTGCTGCGCCAACTAACCCCTGATGAAGTAAAAAGAACACCTGGTTATGAACCAAGCTTGGCGAGCAGAAAAGGTGACGTGGAAAATTATGGAAAAAACAAATGGAAACTGTGAGCAACAATCAGAAGTACCTGGGAATCCAGGACATCTACCTTCGGGTGATCTGGATTGTCTTTCTTCTGGGTCTTTTGGGTGCTGCGGTTTCCATTCCGTTTCTCTATCCATCAACAACTTTATGGTACAAGACTGGAATCTATCGTTTTTTGCTGCTTGCGGGGAAGATTTCAGGCATTCTGGCCGCAACTCTGCTGTTCGTCCAGATCACCATGATCAGTTTACCAACCCCGTTTTCCAGGAAAACAACACTCCACGCTCATAGGACCAATGGGGTGATAATTGCTCTGTTGGCCGTATTACATCCACTCCTGGTGTTAGGGGCGGATGGATTTCATCTTTTTCAGCTGCAATGGAAATACTGGCCCGAGATTGTGGGAATCTGTATGTTTCTCGTAATCGGGTTCAATACCATTGTAAGTCTTTGGAGGCCGCTGTTTCTGCTGAGTTATCAGACATGGAAGGCTATCCACCGCATTGTTGCCCTGGCAAGTGGTCTACTTGTCATGACTCATATTCTCTTTGTCAGTGACTCGTTTGCCACAGGAGTTCCCCGTTACGCTGTTCTGATCATATTTGGAGTTGCCTTTATTCTCTGGATTTTATTGATCGCTGGTGTTCTTCCTGTAAGTAAGCGCACAGTGAACACCTGGCGTTCATCCCCAGGATGAAATAAATACACAAAGGAGGTAAGTCATGAATTCTATAAAACATTTCATATTTATTACCCTCTCATTTGCTCTTCTCACACCACTGAGCGCGTGGGGGGCAGAGTACGAATTTGACAGGGCCCACTCAAGTTTTCGCTTCGGTGTTCAGCATATTTTCTCCACTGTATATGGACACTTTGATACCTATTCCGGAAAAGTCATCTTTGATCCGGCAAAACCGGCCGGTTCTTCATTTCAATTCACCGTTAAAGTGAAAAGTATTCAAACTGGCATTGCCAAGCGTGATAATCACCTGCTTTCAAAAGATTTTTTCGCCGCTGGTCAATATCCAGAGATCACCTTCACCAGTTCCTCCGTTAAACATACGGGTGGAGAAAAGTATGAGGTAAGTGGTGTTTTACAGATGAAAGATGTGAAAAAAGAAGTGGTGCTCCCTGTCATCTACAAGGGCGCTAAAATTCATCCCATGGACACTTCCAAGAAAGTTGTCGGCTTTGATTTTAACTTAAAAGTTGACAGGTTGGCCTATAATGTTGGAAACGGTAATTTCCACAAGATGGGAGTAGTCGGCAAAGATGTCACCATCTTCGCTTCTTTGGAGATGCTGACCGATAACTGATTATTTTCAGCATAAAGACCCGCTGTGACACTCCCCAATTCGATCAGCGGGTCAACAACTGCAACTTCAACGATTATGTTGAACTATCATTTTGCGTCGGCCTGACTCAATATTTATTCTATAACGTTTATGTTTCAGGCTATGAAAACCGTAGATTTAGAAAACAAATATACCAACACTTTTTTCGCCTGGTTGTTTATTCGGCAGAATCAATAAATGGAATATAGGGTTTGAGATCCAGGATTGGTGTATCGGCAAATGCGTCTATATGATCAATCTCGACGATATTACCCTTGACCGAACGGATCTTACAAAGTGTCAAAGCAATAAGATTCGGCCTGAATGGTGACCGACAGGCAAACACACCGGTCAGAGGGTTTGCCATATTCCCTCGGGGGTGTACCTGTAATACTGAACGTCCGCCGGGTGTATCATTGCGATCAAACCACCAAAAGACCCACACATGCGAGTGTTTATTAAGCCCAAGCAGTGCCGGTTCAACGTCCTTGTTCAATACTAGTTTGTCGTAACCATTTGCTTTTTCAACTTTTCCTATTGGCTTGAGTATAAACTGCTGTTCACCTGTCTGCTGTGACTCCTGGGCATTGACAAGTCCTGACAGGCTCACCACCAAAATAAAAACCAATATTTTGGAAATCCCGAACACTGGCAATTTCATATGCTCTCCTCTTCTTCCAGCCCTGAACCATTTTTCAGTGTCTAAACAAAACTGGTCTAGTGAATTCTTGAGTGGGGACCATCAGGCAGTCTCAATGATTTATAGGAATTACATGCACCAGTCACCTTACTCTTTGGAAACGGCAGTAGAAAACGATCCTCATCGCCTATAAATGCAAGCCTTGACGGTACAAGAGGTGTTGTCAGCTTGGCTAACGTATTTCAAGGATCACGAGGTATAGCTTAATAACCCGCACTCCACCCTTGATTTCACACGGATCCAGTCGGATCGCTATGCAGACATTAATTTACGCCAATCAGTGAATAGAAGTACCTTTACTGTCCAACCTTGAACTGCCAGGAAAAGTCAGCAGCCATTCTCTTACCGTTAGGGTTGACTATTCCACCGGCATACACGGATACGGTCACAGTCTCACCGGGCAGAAAGCTCTTCTCGGGTGTAAAACGAAGCAGACCATTTTCATAGACGCTGCTGCCCGCCACTACCCCGGATTTTGAACCGAGCATTTTTATTGTGCCTGGTCGAATACGTTGCTGGGTAATCGGCTGAGAAAAAGTAAGTGTGGGCACAACAAGCCCACTGGAAACGACAGTTCCCTGGCCAGGTACAACCGATGTCACTCGAGGCGATGGAATCTGTGCTTGAGGCATCGGCACAGGATGGGCAAGTGTAGAAATAATGAACAGTTCATGAGCCGCTATAACCGGAAGAGGAAGAGGCACATGACCTGGCCTTGGGATAGGAATTCGTGGGGGACGTGGAGGCCTAATATTATGCTCACTCATGAGAAGAGCAATGGCAACAACGAGAAAGACAACTGTTACAATGGCGGCGATAATCAGCCCTGTGGGAGTCTTTTTCAAGACAACCTTCACCACTGTGGTGTGGCCATTCTTAACCTCAAAATCGGTTGTTCTGTCACCAGAGCGGGTCTCTCTGATATTGCCATTATTATCGATAATGGCAGGGATACGCAGACGGTATTGACCCGGTTCAAGATTATCGATACCCCATTCAGTGGCAAGTGATCGTTGGAGTAAAATCTCTTTATCTCCTTCAATCTTATACAGTTCGGTGAGTGTTCCTGGAGCATTGGGAGCTCCAGCTTTTTCCGAGTCAACATTCTGGAAGACACGGACAAGTACAGCAGACTTTGCACCTTTCACTCCATCTTGAAAGATAACCTGTGTTGACATACAGCTTGCCAACATGAACGTAAGAAAAAAGAAAATAAGAGGAAGAATAAGAGGTGGTGCCACCCGAACTCTGAATTTTGCCAGAAACGAAAAAGTACCTTTCTTTCTTTCCATGCCTTTCTCCCTGATGATGTGATTTAAAGCATATTTTCAATTGCTGCTAAACAATACGATAATCATAGTGCCCCCAGAAATACTCTACCATCCGGTGACCAGCTCTTTAAACAAATACAATCCTGGCACTCTCCTGTCAATATAATAGAAAGCAGAACTTTTCAAGAATACATGCCAAGTATTTACCAGATACTTTTATGTAAAAAGCCACCCTGTCGTCCAGGCAGACCCTTTTCGCATCAAGATTCTACTTTTCTGGAAAGAGATAGAGAGCCGATTGAGAAATTCTTTTCCCCTTTGAAATATGGGCTCCACCAGCGAATAGTTAATGGCACACTGATGTTGAGCAGGAAAGTGACAAACATGAGGATATAAAACTGCTCCATGTTAATAAGACTATTCTGAACATAGGCAATATTAAGTACAATGAGAGCCAGTTCGGCTCGCCCAAGCATTCCAAAACCGATCATAACAGATTCATGCCAATGATATTTCCCGGTGAATCTGGCGGCCAGACAGGCGGAAAAAATCTGGAGAATAAAAACAGCCGTAAACAGAAGAAGAACTGCCGGAAGAATCTTTATGAGAACTTCCCGGTTGATAAGCAGCTTCGCTCCGAGAGTTACAAAGAATATCGGTCCAAATATTGTGAAAGCAACATCATTGATAAACCGTTTGGTGTAACGCAGATGTCTCTTAAACTCCATCTTTGTTTCTTTAACTTTGATGATGAAATACTCTTCCTGGAGAAAAAGAGCGGCGAAATATGCACCGATAGCCGGATGAAAACCAAACGCGTGTGCCAGGGCACCTATTGATATGGCAATAAAGATTAAAAACAAGGACGAATATCCACTTCTCAGCATCGTTTTCAGGCCTGTTACCCGGTAAAACAGCTCGGGGATCAACAAGAGTTTTGACTCCTCTCTGAAAGAGGCCCGCGTTACCCTTTTTTGTGGAAAACCAAACAGCCCGACAAACAGTAAAATAATGAAAAAAAGCACTACCTTGCCAAGAACAATCAAAGTGGAAACGACCATGTGAGAATTGTCACTGGCGCTTGCCACCTGATCAAGTAGAAGCAGGGGAACGATAATGGAAAGTCCTGTCAACGACAGAACGTCATCCACAACAGCCGCACTGATGATCCCGGTTGTGACTCTTGAGCGTGCCAAACCCCTGCTCTTCAATGCCATCAGGGTCAGTGAAACGGCTGTTGCAGTCATGGTTAATCCCCAGATGATAGCCGACTGGGGTCCATATCCCATGAATGATGCACTAAAATAGGCGCCCAGAAAAGGACAAAGCGCTCCTATAATGGCAATTCCCCAAGCTTTGCGGATACCACTCAGGAAATTTTCCAGGCTTTCCTCAAAACCGAGGGCAAACATGATAAAGATAATACCTATCTGTCCGATATACTCCAGCGCCTCATTCTCCTGAGGTATAATGCCAAGGTTCCCCAGTATGGCACCAATAACAATCAACCAAAGAACATCTACAGTTGATGTTTTTACAGCTATTATCTTTGCCACAATGACCGTTGCAAAGATAATAGCGGTTATGGTCCAGATAGAAAGTGTCATTCGTTGTTACTCAATACCATTATCAGTTTACTCGTCTGTTCCTGTTACAAGATGAACAACCATCAATCATGCTTGACATCTCCTCTAACAAATCCTAACATTTCTATATGAATCCTTCAGCTCACATAACAGCTATCACATTTACATTTGTCGGGTTTATTATCATTGCCGCTCTTCTCAACCCCGGTAAAGAAAACGTCGATAAACGAAATAAATATATCAAGTATTCCGTTCTTGCCTATATTGCAATTACAGCCATTCCCATGGCGATAGCACTCTTCCGTTGGCTCTCTGCAAGTTGATGTAAACCGGTAATCTCCAGCCCCAACACATTAAAATTCTTTGTACACCTTCGCCAACGAATCCCCGGCAACGTGCATCTGAAATTCATTGAAGTAGCCAAATGGTGTACAAATAACCTGAAATCCTGTCCGTTCAAGCCGCTCAATCACCTGATCGAGAATAGTTTTGGCCAGTTCCGGAGAACCTTTGCTTAAAGAAAGGTGATTAAAGGAATGAAGGACAACATTTACAGTATCGAATTTTCTAGCCAGCCATTTAACGTTTTTTGTGAATTTTTGAACGACCTTGGTCTGCTTCTCCTCATCTTCCGCCTCAACATGAAAGAAGATGACCACCCCATCCTGGACACTATCCTCTATGTCCATGTCCGGAACATCGGACAGCCCCTTCTCAGCCGTTTTAAAAGAAAAAGTATGGGTGTAAAAAAGCAGCAATTTCATAATAGAATTCTCCCTATATTTATTTTATCTGGATTCTCACCCAAATGCCAATTTCATTTATAAAATATCTAAAGGATTCAAGCTTTCACGGCAGTGACTACAAAAGATTGCTGAGCATTGGACAAAAACACTTTTAACCTGGATATTGGGTTTCCCCGGCTATTTCTTTTCGTTAAACAGGTCAAATGCACCCTCTGTTGACAACAGGGGAAGATTACCTACTGTATTTCATAGGTTATTTTAGATTTCCTTTTCACTTAAAGAAACGTATCCTCTATGAAATTCCTTTCTCTGTTCAGCTGTCTTAGCTTTCTTCTCTTTGCCTCTGTGTGCGAGGCAAACAACTCACTAAACCCAAATGAACCGATCGTCCTTACAGCAGAACAGAAAAACAAAGGATATAAAGTCGCCCTTTTGGGTGGTGGGTGTTTCTGGTGCCTGGAGCCGGCCTATGAACACCTGGATGGAGTTATTGAAGCAAGTGTTGGATACAGTGGAGGAAAGAAGGAAACAGCTAACTATTACGATGTCAGCGGTGGATCAACAAATCACCTGGAAACGGTTCGCATTGTTTATGATCCCAAACGGATCTCATATAAAGCACTGTTGGATATCTACTGGCGTTTCATCGACCCGACAGATGCCGAAGGCCAATATGACGACAGAGGAACACAGTACTCAACGGCTATTTTTTACCACGATACTCACCAAAAGATAATTGCAGAAAATTCCAGAAGAACCCTTGCAACTTCAGGAAAATACACCCAACCAATCGCAACTAAAATTATCCCCGCCCAACCCTTTTACCTGGCAGAAGAACGGCACCAGAACTTTTATGAGAAGCGTTTTCCAAGCTCAAAAACTGTTCAGTGAAATAGTATATTGTGGTTCCTGATTACCAATAATTCTCAGCCTTGATGGTGAAAGATGTACTGTTATCCGTAAAGAAGTGATCCTTGACCGAAGGCTAGACAGCCAAATTGACAGCACCTCGTGTTAGGCTGAGCTTTCTTGGTAATTAGATTGTAGTTTGTTCTGCTGATGTGTCCTTTGCCAATTGAGGTGGCTGCATAAACCAAAACCGATCCAATAGGCTATAGTTGCCTATGCCTATTGGATCGGTGACAAAGCAGATGGTGTCAAATCAGCTCACATTTGGTGAGCACTCTACTTATAACAGCAACTATTAAAACGGTTTTTCATTCTCAGGCCTCGGCGTGCTACAGGCACAACCTGGCCGTAATTGTCTGTTCGCAAATTGCGGAGAAGTTGCCAGGGTGCGAATATGTCCAATGATGTTGACGATATCCTCATCACCTAAAATATGGCTCCATTGCGGCATAATATGGGAGAAATTCATTGATTTACCGCCATACTTGATAACCCGAAAGAGGCGCATATCGGGAATCTGATTCATATACCCACCGTTTGCATGAATCCGTGGCCGAGGATCAAGTTTTTCCGCCTTGGCCCTGTCACCGTCACCGCCGCCACTTGTTCCATGGCATGCTATGCAATATTGGTTATAGAGCCGTGCGCCTTTATTAGCATCAACAGTATATTCAGCCTTGGCCATGGCAACACTGGCCAAACCGATGAGCAGATACACTGCAACAAAACAGCTGATTGTTTGAATGATATTTTTAGTACTCATAAAAGAGTCCTCCTTGTAGTATTTTTTGTTTTTTTTCATACGATCATATAGTTACAATCAAGTTCGCCAACCAACGGTTTGCTGGCTTCCTGATTACTGGCTGCCGGAATGACCTTGTAGTAAAGAGAGTGGCTATAGTGACTCAACACATTTATTTTCATTGAACCAACCTGCCATCTTCCACAATCAGTGATCTACCAGCCAGATCGGCATAATCGGGATCATGGGTCACCAGAACAACAGTCAGCCCTTCTCTGTTTAATGAGGTTATAAGTTCCATGATCTGTTCACCGGTTGCCTTATCAAGGCTTCCGGTAGGTTCATCAGCAAATAGAATATTTGACGATTTAACCAATGCCCGTGCAATGGCCACCCGCTGCTGTTCTCCACCTGAAAGATTCCCCGGCAGTCTATCTGCCAAACCGGTCAATCCCACTCGATCCAGACAGGAGTGCGCTTTATCCACCAACTCATTGGAAGCCGGCTTGAGTGAGTTCATAAATGGAAGCAGGGTATTTTCCAGAACTGTCAGATAGGGCAGTAGATGATGGAACTGGAAGATGACCGCAAAATCGGCCTGCCTGATCTGATTGAGCCCTGAACTGGACAGGTTTGATAAATCGTTACCCTTGTATATCAGTTTGCCTCCATCCGGTTGTACAAGTGTGGAAAGAACATTGAGAATAGTTGTCTTTCCAGAACCTGAGCGCCCGGCAATCGAGACAAATTCCCCTTCACCTATTTCAAGAGAAATATTGTTAAGAACAGGTGTTGTTATATTGTCACTTGAAAATGATTTAGAAATATTATGGGCAGTAAGCATGGTGTCTCCTTAAAAAGCTATGAGCGCCTGAGATGGTTCAATGGCTGATCCCTTCCAGGCAGGGTAAAGGGCAGCAAGAACAGCGACCAAGGTGCCCAATCCACAGCTCAAAAGCAGGTGGTCGACATGAAAGACAGGGTTTAATCCATCGCTGAAAGTTAAGAGATCAAGAGCCTTATAACTGGTCGCAAAACCTCCGATATAGCCGACAAACCCTGCGACAATGCCTAAGAAAGCGGCCTCAAGACAAAAGATCAGAAAAACCTGCTTTTTGCCGTAACCCATTGAGCGTAATAAACCTATATCCTTTTTTCGTTCATTGACAGCTGATAGCATTGATAAACCAACCATTGCTGCCGCCGTGATCAGGATAACGATACTGATGGACAACACCAATCGTTGAACAAAATTGATGGAGGCCATACGCTGGGAAACTACATTGCGGAGAGCTTTGATTTCAACCCCGGGAAGCTGACCACGGATTTGACCGACAATATCATCAATCGGACATCCGGAGCAGAGGGCTGCAACCTCAATAAAGCTCACCTCATCCTGCCTGTCAGTGATCCGTTGAAGTGATTGAATTCCCATCAATATGACACCATCATCATCACCGCCGGTTTCATACAGAATTCCGGATACATTAAATTGCTCACCCATAAGGGTGATTCTGTCTCCAGTAGAAATTCCTAGTGTTTGAGAGGCTTTACTCCCTACCAAAACATCATCTTCTCCGGCTGGAAAGGTCCCATCTGTTGCCCAATAGCTCTTGAGCAATAACTCATCTTTCCACCGAACCCCGACAACAGCCACCGCCACCTGACCAAGTTTTGTCATACTAACAAGCTTGGGGGCAACAACACTGATCCGGTCTTTCAGTTCGATGGATCGTATCGCCTCGATGGTCTTTGTTTCATAGAGAGGCTGGATATCGAAGAGCATGTCTCCAAGATGAAAGCCTCCATAACTGACGCCAAGAGTTTCAGAACCCGGTGACACCAGGATATTGGCGCCATAGGCGGTCAGTTTTTTCTCCAAACTGTGGCCGACTACTTGAGAAACCTGGTACAGGGCGACAATAGATATGACTCCCAGGGTAAATATCACCAGAAGAAGTAGAGTCCGGGTTGACTTACGACGTGTATTACGAAAAGGAATAGTCAATAAATTCATGATGTCCTCCTAAAAATAGTGGGAACCGGAAAGGATATCAGACACTTGAATGACAAGCTGGTCTCCTTTTCTTGTTCGTCGTAATGGTGCCGGATTACATCCACCTTTAATCACATTGATTCGGGTTGAGTGGAATTTTTGTCCACAGTTGTTGCAGATCATGTAGTCACCATCACGACTGTATCCTTTTTTTTCAGGAAAGCAGACATCACAGGCATCAAAAGCAGCCCGTATTATATTATCCCGACTTTTCAGGACAAAAAATCGAATCTCACCCTGCTCGGAGTTAAAAGAAAAATAGTGAGCCTCACCATCGTCAACCGAATTCAGTGGAAGTCGAACTTCCCCGTTCACAGCCTTGACGGGTTTATGCGACCGGCTGAAAAATTTGTAAAATGCCTGGGATTGGGAAGGATAGAGGCCCAGGCAGAAGAAAAACAGCACTACTGCAGAGAACGAAAAAATTCTCATGATTCACACCTCAAAATAAACAGCAAACAGATGCTGTAAGATGATCTTAAGCATTTGAGTCTTGCCCAAAGGACATTCCGCTCAAATCTATGTTTTTTAAAATAGGAGTAACTGCCACGGGCAACGAGAACTCCTCGGCAGGCAGCTGAAAGATCAACTGCAAAAAGAGAAATGAATCAAATCAGAAAAGTGCAATGAAGAGTGTGTAGACGAACTGAAGAAACAACAGGCGGCGGCCTGCCATATGAAACTACACCCCGGTAGAGGTTATTGAGTTGAACTGTATACCCGGGGGACCAAACGAAAAGAGAAGACCTGTCGTCCTGTTGGAATGCTGATAGGGCAGCCGCTTCATCAAAATTAAAATTATGCCAGCAACCCGAATCTTCAGGACAATTGTTCTTTTCCTGAGTGTGAATGACTTTACTGCTGGAATGATGGTCACCACTTTCTTGAGGACAACAGGAGTGGCTTTTGACCGGTTGACAACAACTTGCCAGTTGTGTTGCGCATGGTCCACCACCACCTGCTGTTACACCTGTGGCTATATGCAGTATCGCAAAAAGTAATGCGAGAATTTTTATGGATTTTTGTATCTTCATGCATTCACCTACACCACACGTACCACCATGTGGTATAAATAGTCAAGAAAAAAATCACAAAAGCAATTACCGATAACAACCGACATGTTTTGTTACTTCACCAGCCTTGATGTACTTTATTTTCTTTTCTTCTACCTAACACAAAACCAACAAGGAACCTAAGCCCTCAATTTAAAAAATAAAAGCGGGTCTGGCGCCTGCCAGCCCGCTTTTACCGGTCGAGATAAATATGAGCAGAGTCTTTTATTTATGAATATTTGATTTCAACATTGGCTCTGAGGTTTGATGCAGGTTGCCGTAAAGCGCCCCCCATTTTCCGTTACTTTGCTTGTCCTGTGCCAGAGCAACGGTAATGAGCCTGAAACCGTCGGTTGTTTTGGCAGCCACCTGAGCTGTCTGATGTCTCGTTGTCCGCCAGCGCCTGACAGTTCTGGATGTATCCGTCCATTCATGTACGGTCTCTTCCCGCCAGTTTTCCGCAATTATCGTACTTCTAAGAGGTTTGCCTCCCTCAGCTTTATTCTTCTTAACCAAATCTTCGGCCTTTTTCTTGAGTGACTTGATATCGCTTCCGGTATATACATCCGGCTTCATAAATGTCCGCTCTTTACGGATCTGACGGTTTTTCTTGTCTTTGGCAACAAGAGAGTTAAAAGCATCCTTGATTTCCCCGGCTTTGGCACTGTTCGCACCAAGTGCCGTGACCGCTTTTTGTACCTCACCGTTGATAGCTGCCATCCTCCTGCTGTCAAGGAGATTGGGTTTCACCGACTTATCAGATTGCCATCCGTTGTCTTTTTTCAGGTACGCCATTGCCTGATTAATTTCGCCGACAGCCCTTTCTGAAGCAGATCCCAAACGGCTTGCAAATCCTTTTTCAAAATCTTTCAACCGCATCGGCGCCTGTTTGTCGGCGAGACCTTCGAGTTTCCAGGTTCTGCCATTGGGAAACTTTGTTGCCTGGTATTCTTGATAGAATTTTTTAAATGCTTCATATCGCTTTTTCGCATCTTCAAATTTTTCCGGTTCCGATGTGCCCGGGATAAAAACTAATGTCGCGGGGTTATGCCCTTCGTTACCAGGATAAGAGAGGTAGGCCTGAAATTTTGGCACCCACTCAGCAGACTGCTTTTCTCTGGCAAGCTTGCCGGCGGCTTGATCACTTTTTTCCTTTGCCCTGGCATCACTCGACGCATTGACTTTGCCGACCATCGTATCATAATGATTTTTAACAGCTACATAGTCTGGGTGGGATGGATCAAATTTGCCAGTATACCGATCATCAATCAGCTTGAAGATGTTCCCCGCACTCTTTATTTCATGCTTAGCACCACTGACGCTACCGCCACGTGCGAGAATAGATTCTGCATTTTTAAGACGCACAGTGATTTGAGCAAGTTTTGATTTAACATTATTGGACAGTTTGTTACCGGCTGGCTGCTGCACCTTCTTCCCAGGCCCGGAAGATCTGGGAACCATGGCTTTTGGTCGTGGTCTTTTAGGAGCTGCCGGTCTTGACGATGACATTTTTTTCACTGTCTTTCCAAGCTTTCTGTCGATAGTTTTCTGGACTCGCAGAAGATTCTTTTCGGTTCGGAGAACTTTAGAGTTTGCCGGGTCTTCGGTTTTTCCCTGTTCAAGAAGTTGTGCAGCCTCCTGCAACATGGTGGCGGCTTCCTGATTTTTACCGCTGTGCATTTTTCGCTCTGCGCTCCTGATGATTTTATTTGCCTGTTTGGCAAGATCATTTGCATCAGCAAATACGCCCCCTGGCAACAGCAAGGATATGGCAAAAAAAACCGTTACAACAACTCTCCACAAACTCGAGCCCATCTTGATTCTCCTCTTATCTAGTTATTGTTTATTCACACCATTTCTCCATACATCTCAGCTAGAGTCTAATACCAATATCCATCTGTAAATGCTAATGATTTTAACCAATTTTTTAAAAAAGGAACGCCAAGCCTATACACCTGTTCACGACCTGGGTTTAAAGCTTAAGAATGCGGATTATATTTCTGAATCTGATCATCCCTATGATGCAACAAGTTGTAAAGGAAATCAGCTTATCAACAAAAATCTAACACAGTTATTGCGAGTGAAGCGAAGGCTCAACCGGTTAGCTGAGACTGGAGTCTACGCTTCCATGAGAAGGTTTTGTCAAGAAGAGTTCGACATGGCGAACC
>CAZMFP010000055.1:0-18647 GCA_964565605.1 uncultured Desulfocapsaceae bacterium
CGGCTCCATGTGACGGCACCATCAAGAAGATTGGCCTTGCTTCCGGAGACAGCGTAGTCAAAGGTGAAGAACTCTGCCTTATAGGCTGATAGGTTATATAACGCAACAACAAGGAGAACAAAATTATGGATAGAAAGGTAACGGTGGTAGGCGCTGGTAATGTTGGGGCAACCCTTGCTCAACGTTTAACAGAGAAAGATCTATGCGATGTTGTTTTATTAGACATCGTCGAAGGTTTTCCCCAAGGTAAAGCTCTTGATCTCATAGAAGCGGCACCCATTGAAAAACATGACGCACAGCTCCTTGGCACAAACGACTACGCGGATACAAAAGACTCCAATATCGTCATTATTACCGCAGGTGTTCCAAGAAAACCGGGTATGAGTAGAGACGACCTGATATCGACCAATGCCGGCATCATGAAAAAGGTGACTGAACAGATTGTTCAACAATCACCGGATGCCATCCTTATCATTGTCAGCAATCCATTAGATGCCATGTGTCATGTCGCTTATGAGGCAAGCGGCTTTGCAAAGAACCGGATTATCGGAATGGCCGGAGTGCTTGACTCTGCACGTTTCCGCGCCTTTATTGCTATGGAACTTGGCGTTTCGGTTGAAAATACCCATGCTTTTGTTCTAGGTGGACACGGGGACACCATGGTGCCATTACCGAGATACTCCACGGTTTCAGGAATACCTATAACAGAGTTAATACCCCAAGACCGCATTGAAGCCATGGTTGACAGAACCAGAAATGGCGGCGCTGAGGTAGTCAAACTGCTTGGAACAAGCGCTTATTATGCACCGGCATCGGCCGCCTGCGAGATGGCTGAGGCTATTCTTAAAGATAAAAAGAAGATACTTCCTTGTGCTGCTTACCTGGATGGCGAGTACGGGTTTAACGATCTCTTTATCGGCGTACCGGTTAAACTTGGTTCTGATGGCGTTGAACAGGTCATTGAAATTTCTCTTACGGAAGAGGAGAACAAAGATTTGGCAAATTCTGCAAACGCTGTTCAAGGCCTCAAAGATCTGTTAAGTAATATGGAGTACTAATAAACCTCCCTGGGAGATTGTTCTTCGAGGGAGAATGTTGAAAAATCTTTTGCAGGGGGACCAATTATGAGTGTTGACGCCCACATTCTCCAACCACTGGATTTTTTTACCGATCTTGAACAACATGAGCTTGAGGAATTTGCCGCTTTACTTAAATCGAGAAGTGTCCAATCCGGGGAAGTGATTATTCAAAGGGGAACACCCGCTCTTACCTTCTTTGTTATCTTATCCGGAGCTTTTGAAGTGACCTTTGAAAAAGACCGTTCCATCACCCTTTCCAAAAGGGGTGAAGTGATGGGCTGGTCAACAGTTGTTCACCCGTATCACTATACAGGCTCAATCACTGCAAAAATGGATGGTGAGCTACTCGAGATCTCCAGCCGTGATTTTTTTGAGCTGATCCAGGGGGACAATATTCTTGGTGAAAAAATTATGAAAAAGATTGATGTAATTGCCAGCCAACGAAGAGGCACCTCTTAGAGATCTCAACGATAAGAAGAGCAGATTACGAGATACCCTCAAGGGTGTCTGGATCAAATAGCAAAAGGAGCATCAATTGTACGGAATAGAAGCGATAACAGCCCATAACGGCTGGGCCATGGCCATCGTCGGGCCGCTGATCGTCATGTCCGGTCTGACCATTTTGTCCATCATTATTTCTCAACTGCACAAACTGGTCGATCTGATTGAGGGAAAAAATAAAAAGGATGCGGCAAAAGATGCCGGGGACGAAGCGGACACGCCCACCAAGTTGATCATTCCCGACAGGATGCCGGATGACATTACTGAAACAGCCAAGATCTACCAGCCTCTGATCGATCAACTTGAACAGCCCTTTGAACTGCATGGGCTCTATGAGATTGCAGGCAAAAACCAGTATCCCCACCCCCATCTGACCATCAATCGTCTAAGAGAGGCCGGGATTCTTCAGGATGAAGGTGAAGGAACCTTCAGCTGGAGTCAATAAACTGTAGATTATTAAAGGAAGAGAAAATGGAACTACTGCTCCAGTTTTTATCAAATACCGGTTTTTTTCTTGCCGATTGGCGTAATCTTGTCATGCTGGGTGTGGGCTCACTCTTTGTCTACCTGGCCATTGCCAAACAGTACGAACCACTGCTGCTGCTGCCCATCGGCTTTGGTATCCTGATAGGCAATATTCCCTTTTTCAAGGGTTTTGGCCTCGGCATCTATGAGCCCAACTCTGTACTGCACTATCTCTACTTTGGGGTAACCACCGGGCTTTATCCTTCTATAGTTTTCTTAGGCCTGGGAGCGATGACCGATTTTTCATCTCTATTGGCCCGCCCCAAGCTGATGCTTTTGGGAGCTGCGGCCCAGACAGGTATCTGGGCAACCCTGCTCTCTGCTCTTGCCCTTGGCTTTCTGCCCAAGGAAGCGGCCTCTATTGCCATTATCGGTGGTGCTGACGGACCGACCTCCATCTTTCTTACTGCCAAACTGGCACCCCATTTAATCGGCCCCATTGCCATTGCCGCCTATTCCTATATGGCGCTGATCCCTATTATTCAGCCGCCGATCATGCGGCTGTTGACGACCAAAAAAGAGCGGGTGATTCATATGCCCGAACCCAGACCGGTTTCCAAGAAAGAGCTACTGCTCTTTCCGGTACTGGGACTGTTTCTCTGCTGCTTTCTGGCGCCTGCCTCCATCCCCCTGCTTGGTCCCTTTTTCTTCGGCAACATCATGAAGGAATCGGGAGTGGTTGACCGCCTGGCCAATACAGCCCGTACAGCAATCATCGATACAGCTACCATTTTCCTCGGCCTCACCGTAGGTGCCTCCACCCAGGGCGATGTCTTTCTCAATCCCAAATCGGTGGGCATCTTTTTACTTGGCGCGGTCGCCTTTTCCATCGCCACCGCCTCAGGGGTGATCTTTGCCAAGATCATGAATCTGTTTATGAAGGAGAAGATCAATCCGTTGCTTGGTGCCGCCGGAGTATCCGCTGTTCCCGGTTCGGCCCGTGAGGTGCATCTGGTTGGTCAGCAGGAGGATCCAAGCAACTATCTGCTTATGCATGCCATGGCCTGCAACTCCTCGGGGGTTATTGGGTCGGCTATTTGTGCTGGAATTCTCTGGAGCTTCATGGCTAATTGATGAGCATCCGCTAGCACTGCATCTTTAAACGATTGAACCACCCGATATAGACCTACTATAATTGGGCGGTTCAACCGTTCAAAGCTACAGCACTATCGAATGCTCTCAAATTAATGTGACGTTAGATAGCTCTATTCCGTCGTCGCGAGGGAACGGAGTGACCGCAGCGATCTTGTCACTCATCTCAAGAAAAAAGCTGTCCACCTTTTCTTCCTCTTCCATAACACAAGAAAGATTGTTATCTTCACAGCTCTTTTATATCACAAGAATAAGTGGAGATGACCATGTGGAAATCAAAAGATGTCTATTACCTGTCAGGAAGCACGGGGATACTTGCCAAGGATTTGGGAAAAGCTGTACTGTGCCAGTTTCCGGAAGTAAATTTCAATGAAGAGCTGATCCCGTTTGTTCGCACAACAGACGATGTCCATAAAGCCGTTGAGCATATCCGTTCCCAGTCTACCGGACGTTATCCGCTTGTTTTCTCCACCCTGCTGACTAAGGAATTTAATGAAATCCTTGACATACCCGAGTTTGAATTCCTCAACATCTTCGATCATTTCCTGGTAAAAGTAGAAGGTATTCTTGAAAGAAAAGCATTACGTGTCTCCGGTGTTTCACGCAGTATCGACGACGAAACCATGCTGAGACGGGTTGAAGCCATTCATTTCTGCCTTGAGCACGATGATGGAACTCGCACGAAAGAATATGATGAGGCTGAGATCATCCTGCTTGGTGTCTCCCGTTCCGGCAAAACACCCATTTCCGTCTTCTTAGCCACCCAGATGGGTATTAAAGCCGCCAATTATCCACTGGTTAAAGATGATCTCGACTCCTACCGACTGCCGCCGGATATCGTCCGAAATAAGACAAAAGTAATTGGTCTTTCCGCCAATCCCGAACTCCTTCATCGATACCGACAGACTCGCTATAAGGACTCAACCTACGCCAAACTCGCTACCTGTGCCGATGAGATTAACAAAGCCAACCAGATCTATCTCAGCTACCAGATCCCCACTGTTATCACCGATGGTAAATCGATCGAAGAAACGGCAACCCAAGTCGCCCAGGCACTTGGTCTAAAACGACGTGCAAGGATTTAGGAAGATGCAACCTGCTTAAATGAAGCCGGTGACCAATGGACCGGAATCCATATTTTTCAGCCGTAATCGACAAGTGCTGGGTTTTATTCTTTTCCGTAAACTCTCCAGCAATCCGTTTCCGATACGGGCTTACCCTTCCCGTGCCCGGAGCTATCTTTTAAACCCCATCTCTTTCAGCTCTTCCTCTGTTAATATTTCCGTTAACTCTGTTTTATGCAAAGGCTTGCATGCAATTAAAGGATTAATAATTGTAATAGTTTTTCCGGGCCGAACAATGACCTGGTCAACCTGATCATGTGCAGGGCTGAAAGCGATTTCATGTACACCTGAAGACAGATCAATCTTCAACCTGCCCGGAAGATTCACCGTACCGCTATCCACTCCATCCACATAGAGGCGGAGGCTTTTTGCGCATGGATACTCACTGCCGAAGATCACCAGAAGTTGGCCAATGCCTTCAGGCTTTACTGGTATCTTATTATGGAGGTTCTCTCCTGAGTTTTCTTTACGCTGTTCGTGATCAGAAGGTGGTTTCGTTTTTTTAATCGTTGTTTTCTTAGGACTCAAAGTATCGCTTTGCTCAGCAGCATTAATGCCTTGCTCAGTAGCAATTGCACCTCCCTCATCGGCAACGACACCCTCTTCGGCAACAATGACATGTCCATACCTGTTACTGTAAAATTCAATCTTGATAAAATCAATCAATAGACCGACTGAAACGATTGAGAGAAAAGAACAGATCAACAGCAATGCAACCTGAATCCTTGATTTTTTCTTTTCATAAAAGAATTTTCTAATCGATAGCTCAACTATTCGAGCGTTTGAGCCCAAAAATGCCAGAAACAGTATCGCCTTTAATGGTGTGAAATAGTCCCTGGCCAATGAGTGATTGAGCTTTTCGACATTGCTCTGTTCAAGAGTCATACCGGCATCTATAAGCATATAGAAGGCTAAAAAAATAAACACAGCCAGCGTCAAATGTCTTTTCCCAAAACGTTTGCCGACATTCCATTCGATCAGAACGTTTATAATTGGGATAATTAATACAGCCAGAAAAGCGGCTAATTGAGCAACGTTCGACTCAAATGGGAAGAGTAAAAACGGAACTCTTCCATGTGAATACCAGAATGCAATGAATTCAGTTATGATTGATACAGGTTCCATCTCGATTTCTATTTTTTAAAGAGCCGTTTTAATCAACCATCAATTCCGACAACCTGCTGAAAAGAGTAAACAGTGAATTACAATTTGAGGACGGTTTCGCTCTTTTAGAAACAAACCCATTGTTATGGTAATTTCTTCATTGAGCTCTGGTCAGTACCCCAGGATTTAGGGAGTGAGAAATGTGAATTTTGGACCATTTCCCAGAAAACAGATCAAATTTTCTCTATTTTCAGGAGGTAACTGATGTGAGGACATGCATTATTTCATCGACCTGATACGGTTTAACGATCACCCCTGCAAAGCCATATTCACGGAAATTGGCCATAATCGGATCGTTTGCATACCCACTTGAAACAATAGCTTTAACCTGAGGATCGAGCTGAAGCATTTTTTCCATAGTTTCCCGGCCACCCATTCCGCCAGGTATGGTCAAGTCAAGAACAACTGCATCGTATGATGTGTCATTCGTTAATGATTGCTTATAGAGTGACAGGGCTTCTTCTCCATCTTTTGCACAATCCACCTGATATCCAAAGTGGCTGAGAACATCACTGGTTATATTGAGTATCAGCTGCTCATCATCCATCAGCAAGATTTTTTTTGCAGAAGACTGAGGCTGGGATACTTCGGGCTGGATTTTTTTACTCGCTATTAGCGGTTGTTGTGGACCATTGCCGACAGGAAGCAGAATAGTGAAGGTGGCTCCAATACCATCCTCAGATTGAACGGTAATCAGCCCTTCATGTTTTTCGATGATGGAGTGACAGATGGCAAGCCCCAGTCCCGCCCCTTTGTCACTCCCCGTATCTTTTGTAGAAAAATAGGGGTCAAAGATTTTTTGGATATAATCTTTTGGTATACCACTTCCTTCGTCAGCTACGATAATTTCAACATAGTCACCCGGTGGCAATGGAGCAACACTCCCAGCAACAAGTTGACGATTTCTCGCAGTGATGCGAATGACGCCACCTTTCGGCATAGCCTGCCTGGCATTTAAAACCAGATTCTGAAAGACCTGGCTGATTTGTCCAGGATCCACTTCAAGGATGGGAAGATCGTCTGGAATGGAAATATCGCAGCGAACTGTGGAGCCTCTGCTGCTGAACTCAGCTGAGTCTTTGATCAGCTCTGCAATTGAGGCTGTCGATTTAACAGGAGCACCGCCTTTGGAAAATGTCAGTAATTGATTGGTGAGATTCTTTGCCTGAATAGATGCTTTTTCCATGGAATGGAGCTGTTCATAAAGGATATTCTCAGGAGAGACCCGTAACTTTGCAAGTGAGACATTGGCAAGGACAGAAGTGAGCAAGTTGTTAAAATCATGGGCAAGTCCCCCAGCCAGAATCCCCAATGATTCAAGTTTTGTCACTCGTGTTATATTTTCTTCCATCGCTTTTACTTTCGTTATATCTTCGAAAGATTCAATCCCTCCGACAACCTCCCCTTTATTGTCCCTTAAGAGATCACTGTTCTTGGAAATAGTCCTGATGGCCCCGTCTTTCCGTTTTATTTGACAGACTCGATTCTCAAGTGGTTTTTCATTGGCATCATTAAAAAGGTTGCACATTGCAAGGCAAGGCTCTTTGGCAAAAATTGTGCATTGATTGCCAATAAGTTCATCGGCACCGTATCCCGTCAACTCTTCTGCTTTTTTATTACAACTTGTGATACGCTTTTGAGTATCAACTGTAAATATGGCGCTTGGTACCACCTGAAAGATGGTCTCAGCTCTGTCAAGGGCCATGCGCAAACGCTCTTCAGCCTTAAGTCTATCGGTGATATCCATGTATACATTAACAACTCTGACAATTGCCCCATTGCTGTCATGAATTGGAGTCCCGACAACATCAAAGTGCCGATCATTGCAAAACCAATTGGAGATATGAACAGGTTGTTTTCTCTCTAGAATCTGTCCAATCGTGCAGTTGATTGGATTGTAACTATTTCGGCAGAATATATTTCTACATGACTTGCCTTTGAAACTGATATCGTCGGTATCAAAGAGTTTTTCCATCACCGCATTATATTCAAGAATATTCATTTCCACGTCAACAACAAGGATGCCGACGCCTACAGAATCAAAAATAGCGCTGATTTCATCCCTGGCTTGCTTCAGATCGATATTCGTCTCTCTCAGATGATTGAGGACCTGAACAAATGATTCACCAACAATTCCGATTGGATCAATTGAGATCAGTGTGGAGTCATCCAACTCTTCAGGCTTCAGAGACTTGGTGCCCATGATATGCAGAAGCTGGTTTATCTTGTCTCGTATATATTTGTTATAAATAACCTCTTTATCTTTAAGCTCTTGTATTGTTTCTTGCTGCTTTTCAAAATCATCTAAAACCTGAACAAGCAGCTCTCTGTCGAGATCCAGTTTTGACGCTGCCCCCTTCTCGCTTTCTAAAATTCCCCGAAGTGTACGGATTGAATGTTTGCTGGCCATGGTTTTTAACTATTTATACTGGACGAGACAGTATGGTTATGAGCCCTTGAACGTGTTATTTAAAGATATTAATTGAGTAGCAGTTATTTTCCTTCTCGACTTTCACCTGATAACCCATATTACAAGCTGCTTCCGGTATCGTTGAGACTGAATCACGATTATCTGTTTTTATGGCAAGAATCGCACTGTTGTTAATCAGTTCCTCCTTGTTGTCATTGAGTCCTTTTAATGTGACAAGAAGAGCTGCCGGACATATCTGACCGCAAATATCAAATTCAATAATTTGTTGTTCCATCTCTGTTGGGTCCTGTTAAAAAGTTTAGTTACTCTATTTGATACTCTACTTTCTTTTATGGTCTACCGGGTTTTCCTTTACCATCTATTCGGCAATCCTTTCCTGTCATTTTAGTGGATCTTGCGCTGGAATAACAGAAAAACTGACAAATAGAGGTGTATTGTTTGCTCACAGCTTAAGTTTTTTATAAATACAGTATGTTAGATTTCATATCCGGCTGAGTTAATCTTCACATCACGTATCTAACTAATAATTTACTTCCAATCCAGCTTCCAGGGACAATACCAACAACAAAGAGCAGCGATTGAATAGCCAGAATCGGCAATCCACCCATCAGATGCCAGACATTACACGCCGGGGTCATTCGTGAGGCCAAAGCCATAATAATACCACCGAGTAAAGCGGAAAAAAGCTGCGCTGGAGGCACTTGAAGGTTTGGAGAAAACTCACCCAGTATCACGGCGGAAATAAAGCTGCCTAGCACGATACCGCCAATAACCGGAAATTGGATGATGGAGATAGCGTCAAAAACCGGCCCGGCTCCACCTTCAAGATAAAGATTGTTGATTGGTACATTATATTTTAGAGGGATAGCACTGAAATAAGCTAAAGCGCCAACATGATCTTTGAACAAGAGCACCTCAACATAAGCTGCCATTTTCGCGTAAGCTGTGGTGATACCCAGCGGCATACCGATAAGGATATATGAACAAACACCAAGCAGAGCCAGAATCAGAGCGGCTTTCCAGGGCTGCAGATAACCGTCCACACTACTGCCCTGTTCCATCTTTCCCTTCCTGAACCATTGCCAACATATTAGAAGTCCAATGACGGAATAAATTACGATAGGTATATCAGGCTGCACCCCCAGTATCTGTGGTATTGTCTTTGACGATTCACTGAAACTGGTTGTTTTGACAAACCAACTCCAAGCTGGATGAATTTCGGCATACAGGCCACTTCCCACAACAAGTCCGAAGAATGCCGTTAAACTGACAACACTGCCGGCACCCATTTTATAAAGGGTTCCCACCACACATCCTCCGGCAAGGGTCATGCCGACACCAAACAACAGACCACCAATAATATTACTGAGTGAAGGAGTGCCCAGGAGAGGGAAAGGATAATAGCTCAAAAGTCCGAATCGGCGAGCAACTTCAAAACCGATTGCACTGGCAACAACCAGAAGCAACAGGCTGCCTATTTTTTTTGTCTGGCGAAAAAGGAAGATATCCCGAAACATTCCGGCAATACAAAAATCTGACCGGTGCATGACAAAACCTGCGGTACAGCCAAGCGCCAAACCAATCAAGATCATAGTCAGGGTTTCGTTCATCATCTCTGTTAGCTCTGATGGAGTAATGAGTTAATTCGTTGTCCAAGCCCTGACAACGGCTTTATAACAGTCTGCCAGAGCATGCAGCAAGCCATTTTACCACATAATTTGCTCTTATTTCTTCACTTTTCACTTATATCCAAGACTACATCCTGCTTAAAGAAAACCCAAGAACCTGGACCTTTTCCTGCTGTGGACACTGCACAATAAATAATCTTGTTCAAGTAATTTTGTCGCTGACGAGTCAAACTAAGAGCAGTTCCCCTGCTCATCTTATCCCATATGTCTATTATGGTTGATAAACAAGCGGTTTGTAAAGTAATTTTGTCAGGCTTTCAGGTTGCTGAATACAAATAAATGATTTTAATAATGACCCTTTTATATTTGCTTCCTAAATCCCTTCTTAAATACATACAAGGGATATCCAAATCTGGTTTTCGAAGTATAATGCCAATGTAACCTTAGCTGCGCCATTAAAGCAATAAAGCAACTGCGCTCCTCTAATATCTTAGCAAAGAAAATTCTTTGTTGGTTAACTCATGGTTCACGTATTATAGTTGAAGAATAAAAAACAGATCAACACCGTTCAAAGGGGTATTGACATGGCCGAAAAAAAATACAAGCAGGTCTGCACCTGTGAAAATTGTGGTAACGAAGCGGAAATGGTAGTCACCTGCCGGCTGGTTGATGTGGAGGAAGCCGAGAAAAAAAAGAAAGAGCCCAAATCCCATCAGAAGCTCAAAGGAACAGGAACATGTACCAACTGCGGCAACGAGGCTGACATGTGGGTGGATCTGGAATCAGGTTCCTGACGAATTTGACAGGTTCAGTATCTCCTCTTTAAAGAACACCCTCTCTGTTCACATTTACTCGAAACGGTTATTCAGCCTTTATGACGTATCTATTCGTGTTCATAAGTTGTATTTTGCCTCTTCATTAGAGATAAGTAGCTATGCCCACTGAAACAAATAAATTTGATCACCAGGCAGCTGATGTTTTTACAAGGGAAGTGATGGCCAGATCGGGCCAGAATATTATTTCCTGCTACCAATGTAAAAGATGTGCCTCCGGGTGCCCGGTTGCAGAGGATACGGAGATGGTCACCCCAAACCGGCTTGTCCGTATGGTGGTGCTGGGCGATATTGAAAATGCTCTTACCAACAAGTTAACCTGGAAGTGTTTGTACTGCCACACCTGCGGCACCAGATGCCCCAACAACATAAAAACCGGTAGAATTGCCGATACCCTCAAGAAAATGGCTCTTGATACAGGCATTAATCCCGAGCAGCCTGAAGTGAATAATTTTCATCGGGCATTTTTCAAACATAGTCTGCGCTGGGGTCGGATCAATGAAATCGGCATGATGGGTGAATTTGAATTGAAAACCCTGTGGGACCTGTTAAAGAGAAAAAAATACATCGCCATTATTTCCGAACTTATGGGAAAATCCTCCCTTGCCTGGGAAATGTTCAAACAAAAGCGTTTACACCTTTCCTTCCATTCCAGCAGTGGTCGTCGGGAGATTGGTCGTCTCTATAAAAAATCAGAAGGTCGAAAATGGATATAGCCTATTATCCGGGATGTTCACTCACCCAGTCTGCCAAGCACTATAATCATCAGACGCAACTGATTCTGGCAAAGCTTGGCCTCCATTTAAAAGAAATTGAGGATTGGAGCTGCTGTGGATCAACTTCTGCCGGCAAGATTAATGATTTTATGGCTGTTGCCCTGCCGGCCAGAAATCTTGGCATTGCCGAGAGCTCAGGTTTCACGGAAATGGCCATTCCCTGCTCTGCCTGCTACTCCAGAACTAAAGTTGCCCAGCAACAACTCGAAGATTTCCCCTTATTAAAAGGTGAGATCAACAGTGAACTCTCCAAAAAGGTTCAAGGCAACATTCAAGTGCTTTCAATACTCAACCTGCTGGAACGGGAAGTGGACAGGGGCAGCTTTACCGCTCTTAATCTTGAGAAACTGGAAGGGTATAATCCTGCCTGTTACTATGGCTGCATGCATACCAGGTTCCCTTATGATGTAGCCATTTCAGATAATGTGGAAAATCCCCAGGCCATGGAAAAAGTCCTGAAAAGCATCGGAGTGACTGCTCTTGACTGGAATTATAAGACGCTTTGCTGCGGTGCATCATCAGTTATCTACAATACCAAAAGATCGCTGGAACTGATGGCCACAATTACCAAGGACGCTGTAGCAAGAGGCGCCGATTGTTTTGTGGTCACCTGTCCCATGTGCCAGATGAATATGGAATCCCAACAGGAACACTATTGTGAACAACATGGTATCAAGGAGCGGTTGCCCGTCTATTTCCTTACCGAATTGATTGGTATGGCTTTTGGTTTCAGCAAGAAGGATCTCCAACCGGATGATCATCTGTTTCTTAACGGCATGGACTGGACGGAAATGTGCGGGGATTCGGTATAATGTTGGAATCAGCCCCACAGCAAACAGGCAGTGTTGTCATCGTCGGGGCAGGCATCGGCGGGCTGCAGGCAGCTCTTGACCTGGCAACCAGTGGTTTCCTGGTCCATTTAGTCACCAAAGAGTCATCTGTTGGCGGGACAATGGCCATGCTGGATAAGACCTTTCCCACCGGAGATTGCTCCATGTGCATGATCTCACCCAGGATGGTGGAGGCCGGCCGGCACCCCAATATCAAAATCCACACCATGGCAGAGGTCTCAGCCATTTCCGGAGTGGCCACTAATTTCACCCTTACAATCAGCCAAAAAGCTCGTTTTATCGACCCGGACAAATGTACAAGCTGCGGCATTTGTGAAACAAAATGCCCCAAAAAAGTAACAGCTGAGTTTGAGCAAGGCCTTGCCAAGCGCAGAGCAATATTCAGCCTGTTTCCCCAGGCAGTGCCAAGTACCAGAGCAATTGATCCGGATCATTGTTTGTACCTGAACAATGGCAAATGCCGGGCCTGTGAGAAATACTGTGATGCCGGCGCCATTAATTTTAATGATGAGCCAAAAGAATTTATGCTGAAAACCGGGGCAGTTCTGCTTTCTCCAGGTCTGGAAACATACGATCCAACCCCCCATCAGGAACTGGGTTACGGCCGCTGGCCAAACGTTGTCACCTCAATCCAGTTTGAACGGATTCTTTCAGCATCCGGCCCCTTCAAAGGTGAAATACAAAGACCTTCCGATGGCAAGCACCCGAAAAAGATCGCCTGGATACAATGCGTTGGCTCCCGTGACTCTCATCATGGCAATCCTTGGTGTTCTTCGGTCTGCTGCATGTATGCGACCAAACAGGCGCTCATTGCCATGGAACATGATAGCGATGTAACGCCTACAATTTTCTATAATGAAAAAAGGACCTTTGGCAAGGACTTTGATAAATACGCAGACAGAGCCGAAACTGAGAAAAATGTCCGATATCAGCGCTCTATGGTTTCAGCTGTTTATGAAGAAGCCGGGACCGGTGATCTGTTCATGCGTTATGTGGATAAGAATGGCCTAATGGTCGATGAGAAGTTTGATATGGTTGTTCTCTCCGTTGGTTTGCAGCCGCGCCATGATGCACGGAAGTTTGCCGAAATATTTGATATCGATACGGATCCGTTCGGTTTTCCCAGAACGTCTCACATGAATCCGATACAAACGACAAGACCGGGGATTTTCGTAGCCGGGACTTATCAGGGGCCAAAAGATATTCCCGAAACCGTTGTTCAGGGCAGTGCAGCCTCAGCAGCCGCAATGGCAATCCTTCATTCAAGCAGAGGCCGGGAGGTGAAAGAAGTCACTTTAGTTACGGAAAAGAAAACCGGCGATGAAGAATCCCGTGTTGGAGTTATTGTCTGCCATTGCGGCACCAATATTTCCCAGACAGTGGATGTGGAAGAAGTAGCGGAAAATGCCTCGCAGCAACCATCTGTGGCCCACGCAGAAACCGTTGTTTATGCCTGCGCCCCTGATGGACAGGAAAGAATAAAAGAACTCATCCGTAAAAAAAACCTCAACCGGGTGGTTGTCGCATCCTGTACACCGCGAACCCATGAGCCGCTGTTTCAGGATACCATCAGGGAAGCCGGTCTGAATAAATATCTTTTTGAACTTGCCGATATTCGGGAACAATGCTCCTGGTGCCATATGGGTCAAAATGAGGTCGCTACCAAAAAGGCTATTGATATTGTCAATATGAATATTGCCAAGGCAAGCCGGTTGCAGGAAGTACAGTCCAGTTCTGTTCCGGTTACCAAGGGTGCATTGATCATTGGAGGAGGAATAGCCGGCATGAGTGTGGCCCTTTCTCTGGCTGAACAGGGTTTTGATGTTCATATCGTAGAAAAAGAATCCCATCTTGGCGGTCTTGCCGGTGGAGTACTGCATACCCAGGATGGCACAAGCGTCAGAAAACTGGTTCGTCAAAAAAATCTTGAGATCGATGAGCATCCTGCCATTACAGTCCATGCCGGTTGCCGGGTTAAAAAAACTTACGGCTCTGTAGGCAATTTTAAGTCTATTCTAACCGATTCCAGTGAAATTGATCACGGTGTTATCGTGATAACAAGCGGCGGCATAGAATATGAGCCAACCGAATACGGCTACGGAATGTCTGAGAGGGTTCTCACCCAAAGACAGTTAGAGAGGGTTTTATTTACACCGGCTCATAAAATAGACGATGGTACTACCTATGCGATGATTCAGTGCGTCGGCTCAAGGGAAGAACCTAATAACTACTGTTCTCGGATCTGTTGCCAGGATGCGATCAAAAATGCCATAACGATAAAAGAAACGAACCCCAAAGCCCATGTGGTCATATTTTATCGTGATCTTCGCACATACGGACTGCGTGAACAGTATTACTTCAAGGCCCGAAATCTTGGTGTGCGCTTTATCAGGTTTGAGCCGGACAGCAAACCAAAGGTGAAATTTGATCAGGGCAAGTATCAAATTGAAGCTTATGATACGGTTCTTGAGAGCGAAATAGATCTGAGCGTTGATTATCTCATTCTTTCCACCGGTCTTCGCCCAAACCCGGGTAATGAAGATCTTGAAAAAGAATATAAGCTGACCAGAAATGAAGACGGTTTTTTCTTAGAGGCCCATGTTAAGCTGCGCCCGGTTGATTTTGCCGGTGAGGGCTTTTTCGTTGCCGGTCTTGCCCACAGTCCCAAAAACATTGATGAGACCATTACCCAGTCCCTGGCAGCCGCCAGCAGGGCTGGAGCGGTCCTGTCCCAGGATCGGCTGAACATCTCCGGTCTAATAGCCAAACATAACCGCGACAAGTGCATGTCCTGCCTGGCCTGCCTAAGAGCCTGTCCGTTTGATTCGCCCTTCATAGATGAAGACGGCATGATTAGCCACAATGAAGTCAAATGCACCGGCTGCGGCATATGCGCCGGTGTCTGCCCGGCAAAAGCATTTCAGGTCAACAATTTTCAGGACCAACAGATCCTGTCAATGATAGATTCTTTGGCTGGTGAGGACACAGATCAACAGGAAGAAAACAACAATATGGAAGAGGAATATGTCACAGAATGAGATTGTGACCCAATCAGATTCGAATACTGATTCTGAAACAGCACATATCCAATCCGACTGGGAACCCAGCATTCTTGCCTTTGCCTGTCACTATTGCGCCTTTGCGGCGGCAGATCTGGCCGGAGTCATGCGGCTTTCCTATTCACCAAATGTCAATATTATTCGTTTGCCCTGCACAGGAAAGCTGGATCACTCCTACGTTTTACGGGCATTTGAAAAAGGCATTGACGGTGTCTTTGTTGCCGGCTGACTTGAAGGACAATGTCATTTCCTGGAAGGAAACAGCAAAGCAAGAAAAAGGGTCGAGCATTTGCAGACTCTTTTGTCACAGGTCAACATAGAACCCCAGCGGCTGGAAATGTTTAACCTTTCCGCCGCCATGGGCACCAGATGGGCCGAGATATGCACCGAGTTTACACAGAAAATACAAGAACTTGGTCCTTCGCCGATCCGACTTGCCACCCTGAAAAAAAAGAAAAAAGGAAATAAAAAACCATGATCGTTGGCCAGCAGAAACCCCTGGAAGAAATATGGGAGACAATAAAGGAATACAAAAAAGTCCTGGTTTTAGGGTGCAATAGTTGCGTGGCGGTCTGTCATCAGGGCGGTACCAAGCAGGCTGAAGTAATGAGCTCACTGCTTAAAATGCATGCGATTCAGGAAGGGGTGGACATCGAACTGAGCGTCAGCGGGCTTGAAAGACAGTGTGAACATGATTTTTTTCCACCTGTACAGGAGCAGGTTACTCAAACCGATGGGGTACTCAGCCTAGCCTGTGGAGTTGGGGTGCAGTTTATGGCGGAAAAATTTCACAAGACCCCGATCATACCCGCCTTGAACACCACCTTTTTAGGGGCTGTCCAGGAGCCCGGTTTTTTTGTGGAGAAATGTCAGGCCTGCGGTAATTGTATTCTGGCAAAGACCGGCGGTATCTGTCCTGTTTCAGGATGTGCCAAACGGCTTTTAAATGGTCCCTGCGGCGGTGTGTCGGCCGGCAAATGCGAAATTAACAGGGAACAGAACTGCGTCTGGTGTCTTATTGTGAATCGGCTTGACTCCCTTGGCAGACTAGATGATTATGAAAAGCTCGCCGAGTTAAAAGACTGGTCCAGTGATCGGGCCGGTGGGCCAAGAAAGTTCAAAGTCGAGGGCTTTTTACCATGAGCATCAATACGAAAAGTAAACTCCAGCAAATACTGGAAGCCGGACACCTGGCGGTAACAGCTGAATGCGGCCCGCCCCGAGGAACAGATCCTGAAGTTATAATCAAAAAGGGAGAACTTCTCAAAAACCATGTCGATGCGGTCAACGTCACAGACAATCAGACAGCTGTGACCCGCATGTGCAGCCTTGCTGCCTGTATTCACCTGAAACACATGGGGGTAGAACCGGTGCTGCAGATGGTCACCCGTGATCGCAACAGGATTGGACTGCAAAGCGATATTCTCGGAGCTGCCTCTTTTGGCATAAACAATATTCTTTGCCTTTCAGGCGACCACCAGGTATTTGGGGACAGTCCCCAGGCCCAGAATGTGTTTGATCTCGACTCCATGCAGCTTATCCAGACTGTGAGGCATATGTGCGACGAAGGCAAATTCCTTGGTGGTGATGAGATTAAGCAGCCACCCCGGATGTTTGCCGGAGCAGCAGCAAATCCCTTTGCAGAGCCTCTACATATCCGGGTACCGCGCCTGGCAAAAAAAATCGCTGCCGGAGCGGAATTTATCCAGACTCAAGGTATTTACAATCTGGAACGGTTTGAACAATGGATGTACGTAGCTCGGGAAAGAGGGCTGCACCGGAAAACATACATCCTGGCCGGACTCATCCCGCTAAAATCCCTGGGCATGGCCCGCTATATGAAGAAAAACGTGCCGGGCATTGACATTCCCGATGAAATCACAGATCGCCTTGCCGGGGTGCCAAAGGACAAACAGGCCCAGGAAGGAATAAATATCTGTGTGGAAACCATCGAACGCTTAAAAGAGGTGGAAGGTGTCAGCGGATTTCATATCATGGCCATTGAATGGGAAGAAAAGGTACCGGAGATTGTTGAAAGAACAGGACTTTTCCCCCGACCTGATTAATTGATGGTTTGGATCATTTTTCTGCTTTCCCATTTAAATGGACCGAAAAGCAGCTTTGTAAAAATACAAATCTGCAAATAAAGCTTGAGAAAATGAGGTACAAAACAGAGAAGAGTTAAGCAAAGATCGGCCCCTTTCATGACCTGTTTCATTGCTAAATATAAGTATAGATGCCGAACGTGAACATCTGCGGCTCGTCCGTAGAATGTTTTTGTTGTGTATATTTTTCTTAGAGGCCCCTTTTGGGGTTGAAAAAAGGGCCTCTAAGGACGAAAACGACCATTATTTCGATCTATTTTGTCGATAATACAGATAGTTGTCGTGGTCCGACCCCATGTTTTAAGTTTTAAGTGTTTTAGTGTTTTAGCTGTGTCGACTCTTTCAGGGGTTGATTTGCTGAATACTATTCCATAAATTTTGAAGGCATCAATACTCAAATCAAAACCATGTGATACTGACTGCATATATTTTTGAAAATGATCTCTATGACTTAAATAGTTAGAGAAATTATTTTGAGATCTTCCTTGATTTATTCTTTCTGCTCTTTGGGCTGAACCATGGAACCTTCCTACCATTATTCCAAAAATTAAACTCGAGGATGATATCCAAAGTGGGAATTTGAATGTAGTTAAAAATAAATTATACCCTTCACCTGAAAAGGTAAGATTTAAATCCTTCATTAAAGGAATAGAAAGCAACAAAGACACACAAATAGGTAAAATAATTGCAAACCAAAACAGACTATTTTTGTGCAATGGTTTTGAGGCGTCGATATAACCTAATGATATCATAACGTTAAACATTTGCATTTCATAGAAACAGACCGTATTGATTTGTATTTCTTACTGCGAATAAGTTTTATACAGGTCTGGATATCTTTACGATTGTAAGGATATCTGTTTCATCAAGTGTTTCTTTTCTTTGTTATCAGCCTGGATGAGTAAAATCAATGTAAATGTCAGAAAATGCCACTATTCTACTTTAAATTTGTCTCAATTATCTCGTTCCTCGAAAAAATTAAGCAATGACTCCTGAGTTAAAAACAGTTCGTCTGTTGACTTATTTTTTGATACTTCAACTTCCCAAGTGTATTTCATATCCACACCATTTTTATTTTTACTATTTACAATTGGATTGCTGGTTATTTCTGAAATAGTGTTTTTCACAAATTTTATATTTGGTATATCTTCCCTCCTGGTTGATGTGAATGTAAGACAAAATTTACCGCTATTATATTGTAAGTAACCTACTCTGAGACTTGTCTTTGAAGAGCACATTTTATAATATCGACAATTGTACCCTGGTTTAAGCGCATGTTCTTCTGAGCCTTTTTTTTCAAAAGGCTCAAACTGACTATTGTCAAGGCTATATTCAAATATCTTTTCTATCTTTTCCATAATAAGTCTCTATTTTAAGATTATAAATTTAACTATGATCGTTTTAGAAAGAAACGAGAGGATGCGAATCGGGATAGGGAGAAACCTCACGGCTCCCCCCTCCCACACCACCACCCATACG
>CAZMFP010000056.1:0-18303 GCA_964565605.1 uncultured Desulfocapsaceae bacterium
CGATACTAATTGGCCGTGAGGCTTATCCATTCTCTTGGTTAAACTTAGCTACTGACTCTTTTTTACTATTCAATTGTTTATATATTTGAACTCATTACTCCTTAAAAGTTCATCAGTGCTCCAGATCGGTTCAAGCATGCTTACGAAGTATAGCTAAACCTATCTGAGTGAGCCTGATTGAGCCGAGATGGAGTGCTGAGGGACTTTTAAACTGATTTTTTCGGTGGCAATAGCGAAGAGGCTCCACCCGTACCCATTCCGAACACGGAAGTTAAGCTCTTCTGCGCCGATGGTACTGCATGGGAAGCTGTGTGGGAGAGTAGGACGCCGCCGAATTCTTTTATAGAAAAGGCTCAACTGGATTATTCCGGTTGAGCCTTTTTTATTTGTATAACCACCCTGCTTTTCTATAGTGTCATAGCGAAGAGGCACCACCCGTCCCCATTGCCAAACACGGAAGTTATGCTACACAACCTGAGATACCAGCCGAACAAATCTGTATGAATATCAAGAACTATGTATACTCCAGTATCACATAGTTCTTGATACTCAAACATCTTTGCACGCCTGATATCCCAGCTGGCGCAGCAACGCTCTTCTGCGCCGATGGTACTGCATGGGAAGCTGTGTCGGAGAGTAGGACGCCGCCGAATCTTTTTATAGAAAAGGCTCAACTGGATTATACCGGTTGAGCCTTTTTTTATTTGTATAATCGCCCTGCTCTTCTATTGTGTCATAGCGAAGAGGCAAGCCGGTTCCTTTGCTGAACATATCAGGATCTACTCTTTATTAGTGATGGTACTGCATGGGATTATAAACTCATGGGGTGAGGTGGGCGAGGCCAAACTCCTTTTATAGAAAAATCCCGATCAAGCTGATAAAAAGGTGATGTAAATGGATTACGTGGATGGGTATGACTCTTTGGTTGGGGGTTAAGAACGTTTATCATGGGAAGGTGATGATTGAGCAGGGGGATTGGGTTCCCGCAACTCCTCAAAGTCTTCCAGTACTGGGATTTTCTCCGAGTGAATTTCCTCTAGAAGCGACGATGGTTCAGCAGAAAATTTTTGAGCTTGTTTAAGAGGATCATAAAAACAGATGTTGTATTCTTTGATCAAATTCAGATGTTCCCACCGTCTAATATAGTACTCAACAATTGTCGGCAACTCAGTAAAGATGCTCTTTTCAGGCGTTGGTAAACCAAAGCTTGAATTCCTAAGTTTTTTGGTGGAAAGAGTCTGGGTATAATAACAGTTTTCCATGAACATCATTTCCGCTGGGAGCCTGGCCTCGATCCCCACCTTATTCAGCCCCTTGACTATTTTTTTCAAAAAACCTGTAACAAACCTGGCGACAGGATAGGAAACGTAGAATTCCTTGGGAACTGAAATGTTCAGGTATGACTTGATCGTCAAAATAAGCTCGCTCAACTCCACAGGGTTGTGATCGACGAAATGATACGTTTGCCCTGAGAACTCCTCTCTTCTCTCAAGAATATAATGGACAAAAGGGGGGACCTTTTTTGAGTGGGTATACGAGTGAAGAATCCCTTTGCTGGTGAACATGAATTGCATTGACTGCTTGGCGATAGTAAACAGCATTTTGTGGAAACCTTGGATCTTATGATCATGTTCTCCGTAAACTATACCAAGTTTGATAATGGTATAATCGAGGCCTCTGGTTTCGTGGAGGTGTTGAAGAGTTTTTTCTGCCATCAATTTCGACTTGGCATAGTTGGTCATCTCTGACGTCAGGGTTTGAAGCTGATTTTCTGTTATATCCTCGCCGTTAGGCAGCGTGGCTGCAGAACTGAAATGAATGTACGGGATTCTTAGAGCCATGGCGACTTTGGCAAGATTGATGCTGCCCAGATAATTAATCTCGTACGAGAGCTGCTCGTCACTGTCAAGGGAAGCTATAGCACAGTTGATGATGAAGTCAGGGCGGTAGCGTTTGAAATACTGTTTAATATCCTCCGACTCTCGCAAACTTAACTTCTTGATGTTGGGAGAGAGTATCTCGTATCCTTCAGGGACTACGGTTTTGAAATAATGGTTCAAGGTACCACCTATGAGTCCGGAACCACCTATAAGCACCCCTAGCTTTTTATTAGAAACATCAACGTATTTTGCAGGCTCTTTCAGCTTATCGAGCAGGTACAGCGGACGCTGCATGCCTTCTCCTTCCTCCAGGGCAACCTGTTTGTAAAACTCGCATTTTTGGCAGAGATCATGTTTTTCAGCATAGGTCCCTTGCACCTTCCCACCACAGAGAGTTCCTGCAACAGCCCAGCAGGCCCTGCCGGAGTTCATACCATCATGGATTCCATCAAGTCTTCGTTCAGTCGCAACCGGACAGGGTTTATCATTCCCGTGAACCTTTGCATCCGGCCCTCTGCCACAGTTTTTAAAATCCCAGCAATTTTGTTTTTGTTCATTCATAACGATGTCGAACGATTACCCATGATTACAGAATATTGATTAACAGTAAGATATTCTTATAAAAGAATCCAGTTCTTAGCCAAAAAAAATCGATTAGGTATGCCAGGTCATATTTCGGATCTGGAATGGCGGGACTGATGTTTATTATCCTTATCAACAAGACAACTTGCTGGAATTGTTTGGAAGGTGATAAATGGGTGATAAATAGGTGATAAGAAATTGCTTTTCACACCCTCCCCCACAATGCCAAAATTAGGATTTTGAAATCGGAAATGTGGCCCGATGATGTATAAACAAGGACAAAACTCCTTGTTTTGGCTGCCTTTTCAAGCCCTGAGAAATCCTTCTCCCATCATCTAATGCAAAACGTTTTTTAACATGTCAGGAAAAGATACAATCCTAAGAATTTACTGTCAAATTGGATTTATGGGATAGTTAGGAAAAGCCTATATATTAAGAGGTTAAGCATCACTGCAACAAAAAAGGGTCAGGTCTTGAATTATAACAATTCTCCCTTTTCCCTTGTAATCATAAGGCTAATCGTTGTGTAGTATAAACAACGGAAATTTCCTATCTCTCGCAGGGTATATCGAGATTTCGGTAGCCATAGCGAAAAGGCTCCACCCGTACCCATTACCAAACACGGAAGTTATACTGCACCTGCTGGAACAGGATAGGCCCAAACCATATCAGCAACTCAAACTTGCTGATATGGTGGTAATCAGATACATTTTTTCATCAAATTACACAGAGGGTCAAGACACAGGCACAACAATCACCGAACACGGTGCATGTCCGGCTACCCTCTCAGTTACGCTGCCTACCAGGAGTTTTTCAAGTGCGGATTGTCCATGGCGTCCCATTATGATCACACCAATAGACTTGTCCTTGGCTATTTCCACTATTTTCTTCCACGGTTCGCCTTCCGTCACTATTCCTTCAACTTGAATATCGCGAGTAGCCCCTTCTTTTTTTGCCTGTTCCACTATTCTTTCAGCTTCCTTTCGATATGAAGAAGGCCTATCCGGTTTCACCACACTGACTACAGTTAAATCTGAACCACATTCTTTGGACGCTTCAAAAGCTTCTTCAAGAGCTATGTTTGCATTGACAGACCCGTCGGTAGCCACGAGAATACTTTGTATGTTGAACGTAACCTTTGGTGGTACTTGCCAGATGGGACAAGGAGCGTCACCAATAACCATTCTGGATACGCTGCCGAGCAGTACTTTTTTAATGCCTGTTCTGCCGTGAGTGCCGATGATGATAGCATCAGCAGATTTCTGCTTTGCCAAGTCAACAAGTGTCTCATCAGGCCTCTGGGAAGTCAGCACTAAGATTTCACAGGAAATATTTTCATCCAGTGCTCTTTGTTTCAGAGGTTCTAGTGATTCCAGTAGATCGGACTTCACTTTTTCCGTCATCCCAAGCGCACCATCCACCATTGGGAAAATTTCTATAATAGAAACAATATAGAGGAAGCTTTTACAGGTTTTTGCCAGGTCAAAGGCTACTTCAATAGCATTTTGACTTGCTTCTGAACCATCCGTGGCAACGATCAGGGTTTTATATGTTCCTAATGGGCAACTTTTTAAGACCATTTTTTACCTCCTTAATAAGTTTAGCGGATCAATATTCACAACAATTTCTCAAAAGTATTGTTAGAGGAATATTAAACTCGTCATGTTATTTTCTACAGGCAATCTTGACCTTGTCCAATAATTCATGAGTATCAACAGGTTTCATACAGTAATCGAAGGCACCATTTTCCATCCCTTTTATTCCTAATCTGACAGAAGCATGCCCAGTGAGAATGATAACTTCTATTTCCGGCCACTCCTCTTTGATCATGGACAAACACTGTAACCCATCTATTTCAGGCATTTTAACATCCATAACAATAACATCAAAGTTGGTGGTAGCGATCTTATCCAGTGCTGCCTGGCACCTGTCTGCAGTTTCGACATCAAGGCCATGACGCTTAAATACTTTTGAAAGTGGATCCAAAAAGTCGACCTCATCATCAACAAGCAGTATTTTATTTTTCTTTATCATATAAAAGATCCTTGCTTACATGGTCATTTGAGATTGATTCAATAACGTAGCAATCTCCGATGCAAATTTTTCTTTATAATGTTTGACCGAGTCCCGGTTACCCATGGCCATATCTATTTGTCTTGCGTGAAGAGTCAGGTAACCAAGAATTTTCAGTCGTTCTTTAAGGAATTCCACAGGCTTTTTTTCTACTCTAGCAGAAAGAGAATCATTTTTCCTTTCTACCCTGAATTCATATAATTCCAGGATATCTGCCAAAAGCTCAACTCTTACAGCTTTACGATTGTCATCGGCAGCACCACCCTTGAAAGTAAAGTTGACATATCTTTCAGTGCGCAGGCTGCCTAGATAAGCTTCCAGCATTGCAAAGTGGTAACCGAGCCGGACACTTAGATTACAAAAATTTTTTGAGATAAGAAAATAGTTCTTTGCTACGAGCGGGGTGGCAACAGCCGGATCAAAACCGGGTTGCATGGTCGACTGAAAAAGGATAGACCCCATCCCTGATGCACTGACCGGAGGCGGCCCTTCCCATGGAAAAGCAATCATTCCCTCCCAAATTGCCAGCATCGGTATAGATAGAATATTTTCCAGCCCAATGGTTGTCTCTGTTGGATTCACTCCTTCTTTGAAACCGTCCGCCAAATCAATCACCCACCATTCCATGGGAACATCGCCGACGAGTCTCTTGGCGGCTCGTTTATCAAAACGATGATTTTTTCCGAAATTAAACATTTCAACTACAGATTTCTCATGGCAAAACCTGGTGATATCATGCATTGTTTCACACCAGGACGACTTAAAATAAGGTGAGTCGGGATCTGTTAAGTTCAATGGTGTGAGATGGTTCAGAACTTCTTTTAAGGTTCGTTCCACAGGGCTGCCGGCCATGAGGTTAGGGCGCTGCTTGGCACGGGAAAGCAGATCATCACAGCGTCCACGATACACACATCTTCCAGAGGCATCTATTGTAACAACTTGACCGTTGTCGAGTTTTTTGGTCGCATGAGCAAGGGAAAGTAAGGCTGGTACCCCGAATTCCCTGGAGACTGTGGCAAGATGACCAGCTTCACTTCCGGTTTCTGCGATCATGGCCGTTGCCAGGTTTAAAAGTGGCGCCCATTCAGGCAGGGGATGCTCCACCACAAGAACAGCATCACGTGGAAACTGGAGCATGTCACGCGAGTTTCGAACCTTAAAAACCGGCCCGGAAGCCACACCGGAATTTCCGGTTACACCGCCTTGAAGAAGTACATCGGGATCCTTATTCTCATCTTTGGTTGAATCTAGTCCTTTTGTATCTTCAGAAGGGGGAGCAATTGGTCTGCACTGGAGGAGCTGTATTTTTCCATGAGTATCTATCGACCACTCAATATCCTGTGGAACACCAAAATGGTCTTCCAGCATAATAGCTATCTCGGCAAGGTGAGCTGCCTGTTCATCGCTCAAAGTGTTTGACGATGAAACCTGTGTGGTGTTGGTAAATTCATCTGCTTCCAGGCCCTGGTTTTTGTAGTTTTGCTCTGTCCTTCTCAGTTTTTTTTCCAGGATTGCGTGAGGCGGGTTTCTATCGACAAGAAAAAGGTCGGTTATTTCAGACCCGTCAACTACATGTAAGGCAGAACCGGAAACAACATTAATACTCACCCATTTACTATGAGCTAGAGTAGGGTCGCGTGAATAAATGACACCGCTGAGCACCGCCTCAACCATTGCCAGAAAGCCGACACACATCTCAACATCTTCATCTCTGTAGCCTCGTTTTAATCGGTAAATGATAGCCCTGGCTGTATACTTTCCGGCAAGAACTATTTTATATGCCTGGCAAAGAAATTCCTTGCTCACATTCAGTTCAGAATGATACTGGCCGGCAAAAGAGGCACCTGCCAGATCTTCACCGAGTGCACTTGAACGGACAGCCATTTGTTTTCCGGATTCCGTCACTGACTCGACATTTCGATAATGTGAATGTATTTGGTTTTCAATCTCAGGCGGCAGAGGACTATTAACTATGAGTTTGTGTATTTCTGAACTGGTTTGATGGAGACTTTCCAGATCATCGGGATCATGAAGCTGGAGTAAACGAATAATATCCGGTTTGAGCTGATTGGAATCAAAGAAAAGTCGAGACGCTGCTGCTGTGACTACAAACCCTGGTGGTGTGTCAAGGTTTTGGATCGAACCAACCTCCCCAAGATGGGCCATTTTTTCACCAACATGAGCAGCCATTTGATTATTAACTCTTTCCAGAGAGATAACAAGTTCTCCCTTCTGTTTAACCGGCTCCTCTTCAAATATTGCTTCAACCTGATCGCCGATTTTGTCGTATGACTTCTTAAGATTTTGGTAACGTCCTTCCGACATCTCAAGAAGATGCCGCACCATTTTATAAACACTGACCATGACAGTGGTTGTCCTGGTGCGAACAAACGGCATGGAGTAAGTCTGGCCGCTGTGTATTGCCTGTTCCATCTCCGCCATTGCTTCCAGGGCACTGTTGTTGGCAGTCAGCAGAGCCCGGAAGTGGTGATATTTTATTTTAAAAACGGCCTGCAGCTCTTTTTGGGATAGAAGGCGGCTTTCCTTGGTGGACAGGTACTCTTTGAAAAAATGTTTTAAGCTACCAAGCATGGATTTCTTACCATGGTGGAAAAATTAGAAATATCACCACAGGCAAACTGTCTCCTGTAACTAGCCACAGAGTGTCGAGATTTTATCCAAACAGGCAGACCAAGCGTTTTCATCATAGTTATGCCGGTCTGTTCATAAAAAATGAGCACTCTGTGAATAGAAAATGTTTAGTGAGTAATTTTCAACCCATACCCCTCAAAAAGATATAAAATACTATAGCCGTACCAGAGTGTGTAGAACACATAAAAAGTTAAAGCAAGAACGATAAGAACAACACTTTTTTTGGCCTCCTTGGGTTCTATGCCATAGTAATTATAGGCGGTCTCAACCGCCTTTTTCTTAATGGTAGCAACCATTTTTGCCTCTGCAAAGAGTTTTTGCTGTGTGAGTTTCTTGTCCATTTCTTTGAGCGCTTTCCACCAGTTATAGGTCACTTCCCTGGCACCATAACCATACTTGGCGACAAGTTTATCCCCTTGATTTGCATACATGGCATCGGCATCTTCAAGACTGTTTTTAAGAATGGCGGCAAGATCCCCCTGTACGGCCAGAGTTTTGTCTGAAACTGTGGCTGTCACCCCGGCTGCCTGAAAAAGTTTAACTATCTGGGCGGCCTGTGCTCCATCGGCGGTTGCTATTTTCAGATCGACACTTTTACCCTGAAAAGCTTTGATTTGTTCCAGATTTTGCGGGATATAATAAGCAGATCCCTTTGAAATAGCGTTGAACAGACTGTCCAGAAAATCCAGCCCGTTCTGTCCCTTAAAGATAGGCATAAATATAATAGTGAGTACGATGAAAAAGCTCACAAGCATCATCGTTCCCCTGACTCGTAGTCTTTTCTCCATGCTCATGATGATTCTCCCTTTAGGACGCCAATATTACGGAAAAATGTTCCAAGAACCCATATGCCGAAAATTGAAATAACAATAAAAAACAGGTAGATGCCCACTTGGTCTAATATGTAGGCCATTTTCTCGGAGATATCGAGCACACCCATTTCCCGCATTTTGCCGGGCAGGGCAAACACACGGTTGACAAAACCGGAAAGAACGGCAATGGCATAAAATCCACGAATTGTGATACCCGGGACCACTTTAGTCACCAACGATCCCACCTGAATGCCAAGTAGTGAGCCGAGAAGCATACCGATAGCTAATGTGTAAAAAATAAAGCCGTAAATTGCGTACTGGCTGATTGAGGCATATCCCGCAGTAAAGATAATTTGAAAAATATCAGTTCCCACTGTGGTCATGGACGACACGCCAAGTCCATAAACAAAGATGGGGAATGTCAGGAAACCTCCTCCAACGCCCATTATTCCGGCTGCTGCTCCCACAATAAAACCACTGATAATGAGGAAAAGCGCTGATATTTTCCGTCCCCCCGGGACAACCCCCTCATCAAAAGATATCATTGGTGGAATCTTCACTGACTGTAACCTTTTTCCCATGGCTGGAACGGCTTCTTCAGCAGCCATTCCACCATGACCAGTACTGGATTTTTCTCTTTTTCTCGCCTTGAAATAATCAAGCAGGGCATAGAAGCCGAGAAATCCCAGCATAGCTACATAAACTGTGGTAATAAAGGCATCGCTCAAGACAGGGTTTATCTCATAGAGAGTACGATTGAGAATGCCGCCGGCTGTTGCTCCTAAAATTGCCCCGATGAGAAAGGTGACGGCCAGTGGTACTGAAACATTCCCCAGCTTTTTATGAAGCACGCTTCCCATGATTGCCTTGGCAAAGATATGAAAGAGATCCGTGCCAACGGCAAGAATTCCTTTCACACCTGCACTCATTAATGCAGGAGCAATGATAAAACCGCCGCCGGCACCGATGCAGCCTGTAATTAAGCCGGCCGCCAGACCGACCAATATTGAAACAACAAAAATGGTAGGAGTATAAAATGCAGGAGAATATGCTTTCTTGCCTCCCAGTACATCAGGGATCGATCCGACACCATCTCCGGCTATAGCAATACCGCCAAGGATAATGGGGATCAGGAGCAAACATAAGATAAATACTCTTTTACGGCTTCCTAGAATGTTGTTGGACATCTCCAGTTCCCATTTGGCATGCGCCCTGGCACCCATCATCATGAACTGACCAAGATCTTTTAGATAATTCATTCCGACCTCATAAATTTATTAAGCAGAAGGCATCTATTAGTTTTGGTTTAAAAACAAAGAACTTTCTATTTATGTGAAGCAATTTCAACATCAGCTGGGTCTGGCCATATCTTTTTTTACCTGGGCCATTTCGATTTTATCCTGTTGAGTCTTTTTTCGTTCATAGGCTTCACTGAGTTTTTCAAGCAAGGGATCAAGCTCCATCGGTTTCATCAGATAGTCGAAAGCTCCAAACCTCATCCCATCAACCCCGGAGTCTACCGAGGCATGGCCGGTAAGCATGACCACCTCGGTTAGCGGTTTCAACCGCTTTATTTCCCGTAATGTCTCAATTCCATCCATGCCCGGCATCTTAACATCAAGTAAGACAACGTCAGTATGACCCTGTCTTACAATTTCAATAGCCTTGGCTCCATCTTCTGCTCCTTCACAGATGAGGTCTCGCTTGCGCAGTCTTTTGACAGTCATTTCACGAAACTCTTCCTCATCATCAACGACCAGTACATTAAATCGACTCATGCTAATTATCTCCTGTTGAAGTAATGGTGGGAAGGTCGAAGTTCCCCTTTTATTTAGAATCACCCAACCTTCTGATCGGTACAACCAGGGTAAAGACGGCACCACCGCCTTCACGATTTTTTACTTCTATTTTTCCTCCTAGTTTCTTCATAATATCGTAGCAAATATACAAACCAAGACCAGTACCCTGGCCGGGATCTTTGGTGGTATAAAAAGGATCAAATATATGTCGTTTTACTTCCTGTGATATCCCAGGCCCATTGTCGGCAAGTTCGATTATAATAGAATCACGGATTATACCAGTGGTAATACATAGTTTTCCGCCCTCTTCGACAGCATCCAATCCATTGTTGAGAACGTTGAGCAGTACCTGCTGTAACTGTGGTCCATCAGTCATTGTCGCTGGTATGTCCTGGCCTAGTGTTTTTTGAATGGTAATCTCTTTATTGCTTGCTTCGTTGTCTATAAAAGAAACCGTTTCCTCAATAAGTTCATTGATATGGACGAATTCTTTTTCTGCAATCATTTTTCTAGAAAATCCTAGAAGGCGCTGGGTAACAGTCCCGGCTCTTTTGGTATGAAATCTTATCCTTTTTATGGCCTTTTGATACTCTCCCAAGTGTTTTACTTTTTCAGGGTCTTCTTCAGGGAGAAGTTCTTCTATCCAACCGGATTGGGTAGTGATCATCTGGAGAGGATTATTGACTTCATGGGCTATGCCTGCCGCCAATCTGCCGACAGTGGCCATTTTCTCAACTTGAACCATCTGATGGTCGAGATCTGCACGCTGGCGATCGGTTTTCTCAAGTTTGCCCACCAGAAAAATACTTAAAATAGTAGCACCGGTTAGAATCACGACGCTGATAACTCCAGTGATAAGGAGGTGTCTATTGCGAGTTTCAACATAGCGTAATAGTGATTCACTGATCTTTGATTTCACCATGACCAGCCAATGGCCATCTTTCATCCAGTGTGTTGCGTAGAGATTTGAATCGAGAGTGGTTACAACTGCTCCCTCATGAAACTTAAGGAGTTGTTTGTCTTCTACAGGTAGCTTATCCAGCCCTTGCAGGCTGGGAGTTTGAAATTGACCCTGTCGGTTAACAATAAAGGCATCGCCGTTAGGACCGATCTGGGCACTGTGAAGAAAGGAGTTGAAGGTTTCAGAGTTGATAGTTGCACGCAGTACATAATTCTTTAACGGGTCTGTAACGGCTACTACCAAGTGTGGTATGTTTCTAAAGCCTTTAAATACATCACTGATGTGCTCGCCACTTACCAGAACATCTTGAAACCATAATGCTTCGTAATAATTCTTCCCTTGAAGGTTTTTTCTGTACGGCCCAACATAAGAGAGTTGCTCCCCGGATGAATCAATAATCTGCAAATCAACAATGTCACCGCTCCGGTTGATCGAAGTAAACAGTCGTTCAAGATGATTTTGATCACCAATCTGCTCCATAGAAAACATGCCAACGATTGTCGACAGGAGTTCAAGCTGTTGGTTGAGATAAGAATTAATAGTATCTTTTTGATATTCTACCAGTCTCTTTTCTAAAACTCCGACTTTATGGATACTACATTCTTTTAAATTATGGATAGAAAAGGCAGATACAATAAGAATGGGCACGATGACAAGCATAAAAAAAATAGCTGTCAAAATTTGACTTAACTTTTGATAGTAATTTTTTTTCATTATCCTAGTTTTGTAATGAAAATCGCTTGCCGAGGGTAGTTGAGGGGATATTACAGCAACTATCTGGTTGAAATAATTTGGAGATTCCAGAAATTCCTGTCCAAGAAGACCATGTCTGCTGAGTTGAATCGACACTAACGGAGTTTTGAGTACCTGGAATCACAGAGCTCCGTAAAGGTGAATGTGCAACTTTTGTAAAAGAAATTTTCAACGAGTACTCGGGGTGGATGAAATGGTACAAGGGAAAAGACTTTTGGGTAGAAGGATATTGTGTAAGTGCAGGAGGTCTTGATAAAAAGAAGAGTCGCAAGTCCACCAGATATTTTAATATGTTTATTATCAATCTCATCGTGGTCAGCTCACATTCGAATTGTTCAATTCAGACACACAGCACTTTGTAGGGAAAAATATACAAAAAAGTGTTTTCGGTCAAACAGATTTTAGTGTTATTATAGTTCGAAAAAATTGAAGAATAGGAACTGTTATGGAATGGCTTAACTATCATCATTTATATTATTTTTGGACTGTTATGCGTGAGGGAAGTATCACTGCAGCCAGTCAAAAACTTAACCTCGCTCAGTCGACAATAAGTGCCCAGCTATCGAGACTTGAAGAGAGTCTGGAGGTAAAACTGACAAAAAGGGTTGGTAGGAAACTGAAACCAACGGATGCAGGTCAACTTGTCTTGCGATATGCTGATGAGATTTTTTCGTTAGGGAGAGAAATGATGGACTCCCTGAAAGGGCGTCCAATCGCAGGGCCATTATCTTTAAAAGTAGGCATTGCTGATGTAGTTCCGAAACTTGTTGCTAAAAAATTACTTGAGCCTACTAGCGGACTGCCTGAGCAGGTAAGGTTGATCTGTTACGAAGGAAAAGATGAAAGCCTTTTAGCAGAACTTGCCTTATACAATCTAGATGTGGTCCTAACAGATACTCCATTGAGATCAGGATTAAGTATTAAGGCTTATAATCATCTGTTAGGGGAGTGTGGAATTTCTTTTTTTGGGGAAAAAAAACTAGTAAAGGATCTTAAGGGCGAGTTTCCATACCTTCTTGATAACGCACCCATGCTCTTACCTATGGCTATGAGTACCTTACGAGGGATTCTTGACCAGTGGTTCCGCAAGATAGGCGTGCAGCCAATCATTGTCGGTGAATTTGTTGACAGTGCTCAACTGAAAGTTTTTGGTCAGGCCGGTGAAGGTGTTTTTGTTGGACCAACAGTTATCGAAAAAGAGATAGCAAAACAGTATCAGGTACAGGTAATTGGTCGGACAAATGAGATTAAAGAAAAATTTTATGCTATTTCAGTAGAGCGTATTATCAAGCATCCTGCAGTAGCGGTTATTTCAGAAGCTGCACACCAAAACATTTTTGATTGTATGTGAAATCGAAACAATGTCGACTTGAAGGTCATCCAGCAATCCCGCAACGACCTTGCAACAAATTTATGTGCTGTCGACTAAGGATTACCAATAGTAAGGTCAATGCTCCGATGGAACTTCAAGTGAATGCATACTCATAAGAAGAGGTGGAGGCTGCCGAATTCTTTTATAGAAAAGGCTCAACAGGATTATTCCAGTTGAGCCTTTTTTATTTTTTGCGCCCCAATTTTTTCTTATTTCTCTGCTGAAGGTACCTGACTGTTCTGTCTTCTGACTTCTGGCTTTTAGCTTTTGGTAGTCCACCCTACTCTTTTACAGTGGACAATTTTTTATGCATATGTTTATTTATCCGCGACTCAACCTTGTGAAACCTCATTTTCAGTTATATATTTAGCTAGTTATATTCATGGTACAGTAGATGACACAAAGATTTCCCCTTCTCTTTTCCTGGCTATTTTGGGTTCCACTTTTCCTTCTTCTAACCGAAGGAACGATCCAGGCTGAACTAACACGTCCTAACAACCGCCAATTACCAAGCCAACAACCTGGGAGGAATCTTTCTGCCCAACGCCCGACAAGACCTGTTGTCAGAATACAGGCAGGATACTGTTGTGTGAATGGCCAGGTTAAAAAGGCTACAGCCATAGAGTGTTCCCGTTTGGGTGGAAAATTTGCAGCAAGCAAGTCAAATGCCAACAAGCAGTGCAGATCGCTACGAGGCTACTGCTGTTCTGCTGGCAAGGTCGACTCAAGCAGGCAGGACACATGTGCAAAGAGGAACGGTCAGTTTTTCTCCAAACGTACCGATGCCGAAAAAAAATGCAACCTCAGCCGAGGGTTCTGTCTTACCAAGGGGATAATCAATTCAGACACTCAGGGAAACTGTAAACGCAGCGGTGGCAGATTCTTTTTGAAAAAGAAGGCTGCAACAACTCAACTTGGACTAACCAGGGGATATTGTTGTCAAAAAGGAGTTGTATCAAAATCCAATCAGAAAAGCTGTACCGGAAAACGAGGATCTTTTTCTACCAGTGAATCTGAGGCCAAAAAAATATGTGATAAGCAGAATGGTTACTGCCTGATTCGCGAGAAAATTACCACTATTTCCCAAGGAAACTGCAGAAAAAAGAAAGGCTCCTTTTTCCTGCAAAGATCATTGGCCGAACAGTCTTTATCAAAAACCAAAGGCTATTGCTGTAGTAATGGTTCAATCCAACCTTTAAACTACGCTATCTGTAAAAACAGAAAAGGCACCTTCTCACAAAAACGTTGGGAGCTTACCAGACTTTGCAAGACAGGAACGACTCAAAATCCCAATAGCATCGGTTCAAATGGTGAAAAAAATCTGGACCTGTCCGCCATACCTTCTACCTCCACTACAACTACTCCACTCAACAAGGTTGTTCGCGGCCCATTCGCAGCCAGTGACACTCTACGAACGAATGATTCTAATGATGGCCTCGAGATCAGTGCAATGAATTTTATCCCTTCAAAACTCCGTGTAACCACCGCTGATGGTCATTTTCTATTACCGAACGGACAAACGTCAAAAGCGCTTATCCTTAACTCTCTAGAAGCCAAAATCAGTTGCGGTATAGATAATAACGGCAACAACCTGCTCCACTCTGCAACCATCACCTTTGGCAACACGTATACGATCATCGACAACCTGAAGGAAAAAGTTGATGCGAACGGTCACCTCATGCTGACCGATGTTGTTGTGGCTCACTATGATCAGTTTATTCATGATTATCTCAATCCTGCCAATACAACTGTGACCATTCCTGTTGTGCTGACACGAACATGTGCCTATGAAGCTGGAATCACTGGTCACCGTCTGCAAAAAAATCTTCAGGTCGATTTTCTCGGACCAAAAGGCTCAGTTACAACCACATCTGAGACGAAAAAGGACAAATTCTTGGCAGGCGGCTATCAACAAATTGATACCAAACTGACACTATCGGCAGAAGAGCTGGCAGCGCATGATCTCACTCTGGGAAAAGGGAATAGAACCAGTGTACCCATGACTAAACAAGAGCTGTTAAAAAAACGGCTGGAAGACTCCGATAACTTACCGAAGATATCTTTTACTCTTTCTGCTACAGACAGCCCTCAGAGTCGGACATACTGGTATGTTGGTAACAGTTCAGAGATGGCCGATGAGTTTCTCCACGCTCCTGGTAATGCAAACCCTACACCTGTAGATGCTGTAACACTTTCCCTCTCCGGTGAATTCAAGTGCGACCTCAGTGACCATAAACAAGCGTATATAAAAGACGAAACAACCAATATTGGAACCAATTATCTGCTTGATACTTCTGAAGAAAGGTTCTCTACTTCCATATCTTTTTCAAAAGAAAAGATTAAAGAGGCCTTCTGTTTCCCGGGATCTGTCTACTTTAATCAACCCCGAAACATAAAATTAAAAGGCCAAATTAGGTGCCAGTATCCTGATGGTACAGTCCGATCTCAAGAGTCTGAACTTAAAGAAATTTCAATTATACTCACCTGTGATCGCAGACGCCTTGAGAACAAACCATCACGGGAAACCGTACGATATAAACATGAATGTGGTGATGACTATGTTATCAAGGGTACAAATAAGCAATTTATCTACAGTGAAAAAGGACTGAACAACCCTGAGACCTGTATCAAGCTCTGATAGAAGGACCTCTGTATTTCGTAATCGTCTGATTATCCTTCCTGCTGTTTGATCGACTTAAAAACCCACCAATTGAAGGAGACTGATTCATGGCCTCAACATCTAAAAAACGACAGCTAGTTCTGTTTGTTCTCTTCCTCATTTTTCTGCCGTTACCAAGTCATGGAGATACTGAAAATCGTCCGGGTTTTTCTCTTAGTCGTTCAGATACAGCTCCACTCACGATAAAGCTCTATAAAGAAATAATTTCCGGTCACAGTGGAAGCGTTTCTGTGAATCCAATCAGAGCTGATATTGAGCTGGAGGGAAGCTGTCCTCAAGGTTATCAATTTATTAAGCTCCGATTACTTGGCTCCGACGATAATTATTTTGGGGGCCATTCCAGAGATATCCCAGTTCATCACCCGAAACGAACTGCACGAGTGCAAATTCATGATATTGATTATATCTTTAACGTTAATCTACTAAGAAGAACCTGTTCTGAGCGGTATAACGGTAATGGGACGTTCATTGATGGCAGCATACGGTATTTCAAAGTAACCTGCGCAAAATACGGAGCCCCTGGGTACGATGAACAACACAGCATACACAATGTAACAATTCCTCTAAAGGTCACCTGCGAAGATGTCTTGTCCCCCAATGAATACCGGGCAAAAGTTAGTGCTGGGGAGGTTGAGTATAAGTGCCCCCAGCTTAACGCTGCACAGCCGCAGAGCGGTGAATACTATGACAATTACCGGATTGTTGTTTCGGGTACTCCTTACGGCCATTTCATTTCCAAAAGGCTTGAAAACGAAAATAAGCTAAAATGCATTCGTGTAAAGGCGAACGACGGTCAAAATCTCCATGGAAACTCTTATTATACACCGGTTGGAACCCAGTAGGTGAGGGAACAGGAACCCGTTGAATAAATACAGGGTAAAATAGGATATAGAGTTGTCAAATAGAGACACTTCAAATCCTTATCCTTGATATCACAGAAGTTGAGATGGGTTGCAGATCCGCCAAGCAGCTCAGCAAGCGAGAGTATTCTCTGTTTATTGAGATATTGACAAAGTAAGCGTAACCATATCGGCTTTATCTTGATGAACAGTATATAAGGTTCATCAGTGGCTTTTTATTTCGTTTCTAGTTTCAATCTTTAATGTCATAATGAACAAATAGTTCATGAAAAATTCAGATTGAAATTTCCCCAAAGGATTTTCCAAAGACTTGTGTCTCCCATTAAGAATTGAAATTTGATTTTCGTAAAAAGTGAATCATCTTTCCAATAATGGATGTGATATCTTCTTTCAAACCACTTCATACAACCGGAAAAACAGGGAAACATAAAAATGGCGAAAATTGGATTACTTGTTATTGCAACAGGAAAATATAGCCGATTTCTTCCAGATTTGTTCATGTCAGCAGATAGATACTTCATGATCAAACATAATGTTACAAAATTTGTGTTTACAGACAACCCTGATGTTGTGTCCAACACCACTGTAGTTATCCCTCATATTCATGAACCCTGGCCAAATCCTACCCTGAAACGATATCATGCGTTTAATAAACATTTTTCCATCCTGAAAAAAATGGATTATTTATTTTACTGTGATGCTGATATGCTTTTTGTTGACACCATTGGAAGCGAAATTTTGCCAGATACAAAAACGGAAATGGTCGCTACCGAACACCCAGGATTTTACGGTGGCAGACGAGGTACTTACGAAACTAATCCCGATTCATCCGCTTACGTGTCCGACAACGAAGGTTCAATTTATTTTGCTGGAGGGTTTAATGGCGGAACATCACAAGCTTTTTTACAAATGTCGACAGTCATTCAACAACAAATAGATAAAGACATGGACAAGGGGATTATCGCTGTCTGGCACGATGAAAGCCATCTGAACAGATACCTGATTGACAACCCTCCAAAAGTCCTGACTCCCAGCTATTGCTACCCAGAGAGATGGACACTGCCATTTGAAAAAAAACTGCTGGCTTTGGATAAAGACCACTCTTCTATGAGGTATTAATGATCTCTATACTGCTGGCTACATTTAACGATGAGAGGTACATTGCAGAGTCAGTGAACTCGGTGCTGAACCAGACATTTAAAGACTTTGAACTTCTTATCGGTTTCAATGGAACTACAGATAAAAGCAAAGAAATTGTAAGTCGTTTTCAAGATACCAGAATACGTATTTTCGATTACGGGGATGATACAGGTAAATCGAAGACACTTAACAAAATGATAGGTGAAGCCACCTATGACTGGGCAGCTATTCAAGATGGGGATGATATATGGCTACCGCAGAAACTTGCAATCCAATTTCAATTGAAAGACAAGTATGACGTCATCGGCACATATATACATTACATAGATGAGGATGGAAAAAAAATTGGTGCGCCCGGTCTCTCCACCACCCATGCAGATATCGTATCCAGGAGTTTAAACAGAGATAATCAAATAGCCAATTCTTCTGCAATTTTCAAAACCGAAGATATACAAGATATACAGGGCTGGGATCAGTCACTTGAAGGAATAGAAGATTACGATTTATGGCTGAGATTGATTAAAAAGGGGTGCATCTTTCATAACATCCCGGAAGTTCTTGTGTTACACCGACTACATACCAGAAGTAATTTTAATACTAAATCCTATGATCTAGAAAAACTTTTTCGTAAAAACATGATTTAAATAGAGTGAAATGACCGTACAGTCAGGGTCAGCACCCATTATGAGGGTGTTCATAATTTTGTGTCAGTAAGCCAAAGCTGATATATTCAGCGAGA
>CAZMFP010000057.1:0-17879 GCA_964565605.1 uncultured Desulfocapsaceae bacterium
ACCATCAGGGCCCGTTTGCGTTTGCTATTCAGTTTTCAAGGATCATTTAACCGCACTTACGTGCGGCAGCCATTGACTGGCTCGGCAAACCAAGAGAACATAGTGGGTTGTCTCTCGGTTGTCAATAAAATTCGTATTTATTTTTGTTGTTTCTTCATTAAGAATTGGTGCAGATCAGATTTGTCTCTGATTTTCAATCTATACTATTGCTAAATATCAGTGAGATAAGTCTGGAAAGGGTGCTTAAGCCTCATCGACCCATTTCTGTAAAGCACCAATAATTTTTTTGGCCTGGTCGGCACTCGAAATATTAAACTTTGATTTCGGAATGTAATTCCCCTGGCGCTTCTGATATCGCCTGATAGTGTACATATCCTTGCCGTATTCGCCTTTGGCTTTGCTCCAGTTTTGGTAGCGAAAAAGGATTGTTGTCCAGGCGCCTTTGGATAAAATGACTTTATCCAGCTCTTTGACGAGCTGTACACCTTCTTCTTCATAATTGATAGTTAAGCTATTTACATCACCGCTCATAATTGTTTCCTTATCTCTTTTCTTTTCAAGGCTTCGCGATATCTTCGTTTCTCTTCGGGTGTGATCGGTTCAAAGGTTGGAACCTTTATCGGCCGCCGGTTTGTATCGATGGCGACAAAACTCAGATATGCCGAGGCTATGTGGTTGACGGTACCTTTTTTGAGATCTTCTGCTTCGACCCGAACACCGATCTCCATTGAACTGGTTCCAGTCAAGTTTAGTGCGGCCTTTAAAATTAAAAGATTACCGCTGAATACAGGTCGATGAAAGCTGAGCTGGTCGATGGAAGCCGTAACAACGGTGTTGCGCGCATGTTTCATGGCAACAACTGCGGCAGCGTCATCAATGTATTTCATAATAACTCCGCCGTGGATGTTCCCATCAGCATTCGTATGTTCTGGCAGCATCATATGTGCCATTGTAATGTTGCAGTTGCTGTTATCCATACAGGTCTATTTACATCACGTACATTTTCTCAACAAGGTTGCATGTCCGATCATTAGCCGGACATGCAACCATATCTTATTGAAAAGGTAAAGGGGAAAAGAACTTCTTCCAAGCCCTGATTTCTCACAAAGTGGGGTGGCTGCTTCTACGAGGTACATGCCTGTAAGCAATAGTTGCCTACGCTTACAGGCATAGAGACGAAGTAAAAGTGGCCGTATCGCTTCGCCTTTGGTGAACAGTTTGTATGTAACCAGTCGTCAACTGCGATCAAAAATAACCTGGCACAATCAGCATATTATCGAGTTGCGCTCAGGCAAGCGTAGACTCCGAACTGTTCATGAAAAAGTCGGGCTAGTTTGTAACCTTAAAGGTTAAGCTGTCTCCCTGCTTGGCAACCTGAACGGAATTGCCTTCCTGTAAGGTTCCGTCAAGCAGTTCCATAGCCAGTTTGTCTTCAAGCTGTCTCTGGATAGCACGTTTGAGCGGTCGTGCTCCAAAAAGTGGATTGTAGCCAGTCTCAACCAGAAACCGTTTGGCACTCTCGTCGATCTGGAGGACAAGATCTCTTTCTGCCAGCCTTTTGATCAATTTATCCAGCTGGATGTCAACAATACCGATCATATCGGTCTTGGTCAGACTTCTAAAGATGATCGTTTCATCTATCCTGTTGAGAAATTCCGGTTTGAACTGTCGATGGAGAATCTCTTCAATCTGCTGTCTGATACTATCAGCTGAAGCATGTTCTTCTGCCATCTTCATGATCAGATCACTGCCGAGATTTGATGTCATAATCAAGATGGTATTGGTGAAATCTACAGTTCTGCCTTTTCCATCTGTCATCCGACCATCGTCAAGCACCTGGAGTAGAACATTGAATACATCAGGGTGCGCCTTTTCAATCTCGTCGAGTAAAATGACCGAGTAGGGCCGTCTCCTTACCGCTTCGGTCAGGTAGCCGCCTTCATCGTAGCCAACATAGCCGGGAGGGGCACCGATCAATCGGGCAACTGAGTGTTTTTCCATAAATTCGGACATGTCGATCCGGATCATTGCCTGCTCACTGTCAAAGAGAAAATCGGCCAAAGATCTAGCCAGTTCTGTTTTACCGACGCCTGTTGGCCCGAGGAAAATAAAAGAACCGAGTGGGCGATCCGGATCCTGGAGTCCGGCCCTGGCCCTTCTGACAGCATTGGAAACTGCCTTGATGGCCTCCTGCTGGCCGATGACCCGTTTGGCCAGTTCCTGTTCGGCATGAACCAGCTTATCTTTTTCACCTTCTAAAAGACGATCAACTGGAATACCAGTCCATTTTGCGACAACCGTTGCGATATCTTCGGCGTCAACCTCTTCTTTGAGCATCTGGTTCTTTTCCTGGATCTCGTGGAGTTTGTTGTTTGTGCTGTCCAGTTTTTTCTTTAACTCAACAATGGTTCCATAACGTAGTTCGGCCACTCGGCTTAAATTGCCTTCTCGCTCAGCCCTTTCTGCCTCAGAGCCGGCCTCATCGATAGATTCCTTTATCTGTCGGATTGTATCAATGATCTCTTTTTCAACACTCCATTGTCCTTTTAGTGAGTTGAGTTGTTCGTTTAAGTTTGCCAGTTTTTCTTTGACTTCATCAAGTCGTTTTCTTGAGGCATCATCTTTTTCCTTCTTCAAAGCCTCCTGTTCAATTTCCAACTTAATCTTCTTTCGTTCAAGTTCGTCAATATCTGTGGGCATGGAGTCGATCTCAATACGTAACCTGGATGCCGCCTCATCGATCAAATCGATTGCTTTATCCGGCAGGAAACGATCAGTTATATATCTGCTGGAAAGAGTAACAGCAGCAACAGTTGCCGCATCCTTGATCCTGACGCCATGATGAACCTCATATTTTTCTTTGATACCGCGCAATATGGCCACAGCATCCTCTTCAGTCGGCTCCTGGACAAGAACCGGCTGAAAACGTCTTTCAAGAGCGGCATCTTTTTCAATGTATTTACGGAACTCATCGATGGTTGTTGCGCCAATACAGTGAAGCTCACCCCTGGCAAGAGCCGGTTTGAGCATGTTTGAGGCATCCATGGAGCCCTCTGCAGCTCCTGCGCCGACTAAAGTATGAATCTCGTCGATAAAGAGAATAACTTCTCCAGCACGCTGCTCCACTTCCTTTAAAACCGCTTTGAGTCGGTCCTCAAACTCACCGCGATATTTAGCACCGGCAATCAGTGAGCCCAGATCAAGAGCAATCACCTGTTTGTTATTTAAGGTAGCTGGAATATCTCCATTGACGATTCGCAGGGCTAACCCTTCTGCAATAGCGGTCTTGCCGACACCCGGTTCTCCAATGAGAATAGGATTGTTTTTTGTACGTCTTGAGAGGACCTGGACGATCCGGCGAATCTCTTCATCGCGGCCGATAACAGGGTCAAGTTTCCCTTCTCTGGCAATATTGGTGAGGTTTCTGGCATACTTCTCAAGGGCCTGATATTTATCTTCCGGGTATGGGTCAGTTACTCGCTGATTGCCGCGAATAGCCATCAGGGCTTCAAGAAAGCCATTCTTGTTGATAGTAAATTTCTCAAATAGTTTTGTCTCGTTCAGCCTGGTGTCTTCTAGTATCGCCAGGAAGAGGTGTTCCTGACTCACATACTCGTCATGCATATTGGTGGCGATTTTTAGGCTGCTGTCGATAATTGTTCGCAACTGACTGGAAAGATAAGCTTGTCCGGAACCGGTCCCGGTAACTTTTGGAAGTTGCTCAATTAACTGGTTTATTTCACCAAGCAGGGCTGAAGGATTTATGCCTATTTTCTGTAAAACAGGAACCACAACCCCTTCCGGCTGCTCAAGTATGGCCTTGATGAGGTGGACCGGCTGGATTTCCTGATTGGAATACTGTTCAGCAAGCTGTTTTGCACTCTGTATTGCTTCCTGAGATTTCAGGGTAAATTTATCAAATTGCATATTTTCTCCCTCCTGGATTCTCTAAATCAACTGAGGTTGTTTTCTCAGATTCTTTTCTCATGCGTTTTCAGGCAGTATTATGCCTGTTTGTTTCACTAACATGGTAAGGATCAGCAACTTGTGTGTCAAGTTTTTGACAGTGTTTTCTTTGGCTGTGATGTACGGTACTTACTGGGTGGAGTGAAAGGATAGATGTGGTGTGGTTCGATCTTATAGATCCAGGTTATCAGGTGAAAAGGCAGGGGGCAGCAAGAGGTTTGAAGAATATTTTAACCTGGTAAATGGTGAAATAAAAAAAGCAGGTTAAATGAAGGCTGAATAGCCCTATTTAACCTGCTTTCTAGTTTGTTGGATCAGTACAGAAAAGCCTGTTGACTGTTAAAAGTTAGAATGAACAGTCGGCTGTTCGTTTTGTACTAACCGCAGCTTCCGGAGCTGCAAGAACCGGAGCTGCAACCACCGCCACCGATTGGGTTGGTGGAAGTAATGCCAAAACCGGATCGTGGTCCTGCATCAACATATTCTACATTGATTGATCCGCAGGTTTTCATCAATCCCTCTTCCACGAGGAAAGTGAGAGAATCGTTGTCATATACCTTATCGTTGTCTTTTGGCTCATCCAGAGCCAGTCCCAGTGAAGGGCCAGCTCAGCCGCCCTGCATCAGAGCGATGCGGAGAGCAGATTCGATATTGTTTTGCTCAAGGTATTCCTTTAATTTCTGTACTGCCAGGTCTGTAATGTTGAAATCAGACATCTGTTGCCTCCCTATTGAATAGAAATCTTGTTCTATAGTTGTTGGATTGATAATACTAAAAATAATAAAAGGTCTCTTCCCGTCAAGCAGAAACCTATGCGTTCATAAATGGTAGATATATAATAAGTTGCCGGAGCGTAAAGTCAATCTCTCAATTTATAATTTTCTTAAATAGTCGGTCTTTTTGCTGTTTATTTCTTCATTTTCATTTTAAACTCAAAAAAAATTACAAGCGAAATTCCTGATTAAAGGTGAGAGAATGAAAAAGATTGTGATCTCAACCGGTGGTGGTGATGCCCCCGGTTTGAATGCGGTCATATATGCCGTCGTCCATTCCTGTTATCGTCGTGGCTGGGAGGTGTATGGAAGTCGAGGGGGCTATCGCGGTTTCCTCGATTCAGACGATATGATTCGGCTGACCCCGAAAATTGTAGAAGAAATCTATTCGATTGGCGGCACGATTCTAGGATCAACCAATAAAGGAAACCCATTTTCAATGCCCATTGAGAATTTGGCCGGAGAAATCCAAATAGTGGATCTTTCAGATAAAATTTTGCGGCGGTTTAAACGAATGGGGTTTGATTGTCATATTGCCATAGGAGGTGACGGCAGCCTGGAGATTGCCCACCGTTTCGCAAAAAAAGGTATGCCGGTAATTGGGGTTCCCAAAACAATCGATAATGATTTAGAGGCAACAGACAGAACCTTTGGTTTTGATACAGCAGTGGCAACGGCAACAGATGCACTGGATAAACTACACTCCACGGCAAAATCCCATGACAGGGTGATGGTTGTAGAGGTGATGGGGCGTGATTCGGGCTGGATTGCTCTTTATTCAGGAATTTCAGGAGGTGCCGATATTATCCTGATCCCGGAGATACCCTTTGATATGGAAAAGGTCTGTGAAAAGATTGCCGATAATGAGCTTTGTGAAAAACATTACTCAATTGTAGTCGTTGCCGAAGGTGCCGTAGCCAAAGGAGGAACAGTTGTAGCCAAGCAGCGGGAAGAATTGGGAAGAGAAGATCCGCTTCTAGGAGGGATAGGAGAGTGGGTAGCCAATGAAATAAGAGTTCGAATGGTGAAAGATACAAGATCTCTGGTTCTGGGGCATATTCAGCGAGGCGGTTCTCCCACCACATTCGACCGGTTGTTAGCTCTTCGTTTTGGTGCAGCAGCAGTCCGCCTGGTGGAAGAAGGGGTTTTTGATCTCATGGTTGGCCTCGATTCACCAAATATGAAGGCGGTGCCTCTGGCGGAAGCGATTTGTTCGAGGAAAAAAGTGGATATCAGCTCCGATAAGGTGATGACGGCTAGGGACATAGGCATCTGCTTCGGCGATTAAATGCGTTCAGGCAGCGCATCTTCATTTGACTGATCCTGAACGCATAGGTCTGCTATAGCGCTCAGAACCACTCAACTGAACCTGCCCTGCCTGAACGCATTTAATAAGTTGCTTAAAGTTTCTCTGCTTGCGGATAGAATTTTGCTGGAGCATGTAGAGTAGATGAGGCACATCTGAAGTACTGTAATGATTTCATAAAGGCAGCGCATCTTCAATTGATTGCCCCTGAACGCATAGGTCTGCTATAGCGCTCAGAACCACTCAACTGAACCTGCCCTGCCTGAACGCATTTAATAAGTTGCTTAAAGTTTCTCTGCTTGCGGCTAAAATCTTACTGAGCATGTAGAGCAGATGAGGTTCATCTGAAGTAAGTCTGTCATTCCAGCGGAAGCCGGAATCCATCAGTTTGGAAACTAACTGATTTCAGTTTCAAAGTGGCGGGCCAACACACAACTGGTTGAAGGAGTGTAAACCTCCATATAAGCGAATTATTGTAAAATATGGCAAACAACAGATTTATTGAAATATACAATTTGCTGCTGGATGCCTATGGTCCACAGAATTGGTGGCCGGCAGACAGCGTGTTTGAGGTTGTAGTTGGGGCGGTGCTGACCCAAAATACAAACTGGTCTAATGTGTGTAAGGCAATAGACAATCTCAAGCGTGAGGGGTTGCTCTCTTTTGAGCAGATGATATCGATCTCCATTGAAGAACTGGCACATCATATCCGACCGTCCGGCTATTACAATATCAAGGCAAAACGGTTGAATAACCTTCTACTGATGGTTCATGATAAGTATGAAGGAGAGCTAAGTCTTCTTTTTGATGAAGACCTTGAAACGGCAAGAGAGACACTTTTATCCGTGAAAGGTATTGGGCCGGAAACGGCCGACTCAATACTGCTCTATGGTGGGAAGTTCCCAGTTTTTGTCGTCGATGCGTACACCTATCGTATTCTCTATCGCCACAAGTTGATCGATGAACAGTCAGACTATTATTCCATCCAGCAGGAATTCTTTTACCAGCTCCCCCAGGATGTCGACCTGTTTAATGAGTATCATGCTCTTTTAGTTCAAACCGGGAAAGATTACTGCAAAAAGAAAAAACCGCTCTGTGAGTCATGTCCATTGAACAGGCTGTTTGAGGATGAGTGAAAGTTATGAGCTGGCTTTGATGGGAGAATCTTCAAAACGTATGACTACTCCGGCGATAATCGCATCTATCTCGTTTTCCGGGTAGCCTGCTTTTTCCAGTTCCTGTCTATAGCGTTTGAGGGTTTCAGTGGCTATGAGAGGGCTGTTTGTTTTTAGATAGAGTCCATAGAGAAATGTGATGAGGCCATCATCTGTTCGGAATTTTAAAATAAGGTTTTCAATAAGATCGATAGCCCTCTCTGTTAAATCTGCCTGAGAAAGAATTGTTCCCCAAAGTTGCGCTGCTTCTACAAGCACTTTTTCTATCTTGTAACTATATAGAAGTGCATCATTTGACATGAAGAGATCGTAGGGCAGGGACCCTTTCCAAAGATTGAAGGCGTAGTTAAAACAGTTACCAGCTTGCCAATATTGTTTGTTCTTTGACAAACGAATTCCCTTTTTTGCAAAAGTAAGGAATTCTTCCGAGTCAATAGAGCAATTTTTAATGAAGAGTGTCGACTTTTTGACTCGGAGATAATTTTTCACATCTGCGGGCAGTTTTTTCTGTAATGTCTTGCGTAGGCGGGCGTGAAGGCCATCAAAATTCATTCTTGCTTTTTCCCCATCTTCATCTGGCCATAAAGCTTCTTGGATATCTGTTATTTTTGCCTGTTGATTTGTAGAAGAGAGGAGAATATCAAGCAGTTCCCGCTGTTGCTCACTAAATTCTCTGGAAGAAAAGAGTAAATTATTCTGGTAATGAATGCCGAAACTATCCAATAAAGAAATGCGTAGAAGAGGTACACAATTTCCTTTCTTATCAATATTAATTTGTAGCCGTTCTTGTGCAAGTCGTCTGGCAAATGATTTTTCAATCTTGTGGCAGACAGCTTTCTGTAACAGCTTTGTCATCAGTCCGGGTTCCCATGTCCAGAAATAGGTGTAGTCGTATTTCCGCATGATTTTCAAGCCGGCGGCCAGATTTTCTCTTATTTCTTTATCGTTTTGTTGGAGTATTCCCAGGTAGGCCTTGTGCATGAAGACTATGCAGGTGAGATATTGTGAAGAAATTTCGTTTGCCATTTGCAGTGTTTGATTCAAGAACTTCTCAGCCTCTTTTTCTTTTCCGAGACGGAGAAATGTTACTCCTTTGACACACTGATGCAGGACAGTATGAAATCTGCCACCGGCAGTTTCATTATAGAGGGACGATTCTTCCATATCGCGTATCGACTGTTCTTTGTCTTCGAGAATAGCAAGCGTGTATGCCCGCCATTGGAGTAACTGGCTTCGCAGGTTATCCGAATGGAAGGTGTCAAGAAGTGCAATTCCTTGGTTGAGTACTTCCAATGCCTGATTGAATTCTCCTTCTGAGACAAATAACATGGCGTGATGGAAACAGATCAGTTGGGGAGCTATGGTGTGCTTAATTGGCCAGTCTCTTACCTTTGTTTTAAAGTTTTGAACCTGATTTGTGAAATTAATATGATCACCTAAAAGGGAGAGGTAATCAAAGGCAAGGAAGAGAGACATCAGCTTGAACTGGATAGCAATGTCGGGATTGGGAAGAAGGAGGGTTATTCGTTCAATCTGGTTTGAGCATTCACGCTTATCATCTGCATATATGGCGGCGTATCCTAGAATAAAGCGCGAGGCAATGATAAAATTGGCATTTTCCTGTTGGGTGGCCATTTCTATGACCATGTTGGTATATTTTCTACCCTGTTTTACATTACAGAGGAAAATACAGTAGCCGGTACCAAGCCAGCGACCTACCAGCATTTTTTTCATGGTTGAGAGCTGTTGGAAGTGGTCATTAAAGAGCTGTGTTGTTCTGCGCAGCAGCCAGGCTCCATGATTGTGGTTTCCCGATGTGAATAAATAATGGCTGAGCGATTGTGAGAGGGCAAGCAATTCACCAATGTTCTCATTTTGTTGATTAAATATGTCTTGTGCCCTTTTAAGAAGAGGAAGGGGCTTTGTTGGAGAAGTGCTCTCAAAAAGGATGCCACTTATCAGGCAGAGCCATCCATGTTGGTGAAGCACCTCGGTGGGAATTTTTTTTAGGAGTTGAGAAATAGTGATGTTTTTTGGGTTTGCAAGAATATAGTCCATTTCCTGCTTTAGAATTTTTTCGATATTGCTGTAATCCGCTGCTTTCAAGGAATAGGTTAATGATTCATATAGATTCTGTTTGTTGAGGTAGTGCTTTGCTGATAGCTTGTAAATATCTCTAGTTTCCTGGGTTGAGAGGTGCTGTTTGGCTTCTGTTTGCAGGTAATCCTGAAAAAGATGATGAAAAGAAAATGTTTGTTGATCGGTGTCAAGCTGGTTGAGGAAATAGTAGTTTTGGGTGAAGTGGATCATCTTGTCACTTAAGTTATCCATGTCAGTAATAATTTTCTTGGCCAGTTCGATCGATAGTTCATTGAGCAGGGAGAGTTTCATGAACAGTTCTTGCAGCTCTTGCGGGAGAATGGCAAAAATTTCATTACGGAAGTAGGTATTCAGTGCCTCCTGGGATGCAGGTGATGAAAAAGAATCGTGAGGGAGTTTATTCTTCTCTGCACCTTCTGTCGAAAAACCGATGCCTGTTAAAATAATACCTGTAATCCAACCATCAGTGATATTCCTTATTTGTGCAGCACCTTGAGAGTCGATAACCTTATTGAAAGCGGTTAAAAAAAACTGTTCGATTTCTTCAGCGTCAAGTGACAATTCCTTTGTTGTCAAGCGGGTGATATGATGCTCCTGTTGGGGCGCTGTGTTTTTAAGTATGATCTGGTGTCGGCTTGTGAGGATAAATCGTATATTGGCAGGTGAAATCGTAATAATATGATCGAGCAATTGGATTGTTGCCTCAGCGAAATCTATGAGGTGAAGATCATCAAAAACTAAAATGAGCTCTTTCTTCAAACACTGGTTTACATCGGCTATCAGAATGACACTGTACTGCCGTAAATTGTCGACATCTATAGTGCCTTCCTCAAACAGTTTTTCCAGTTTGGGAGAGTTAAAGCCCTCAACGACATGTTTGACATTAAGGTATAGAGCAGAAAGGAAAAGGACCGGGTCGACATCCCTTGGATCAACGCGATACCAGCAATAGGGACAGTCGGCAAGTTGTACATGTTGGTACGCAAGTGTTGTTTTTCCCTGTCCCGCCTGGGCTTCGATCACAACAATCTTTTTTAGGTCATTTCCCTGGGGAAGGGCACCTGCAGGCAGGTTGTTTCTCAGCAGAAGTTGTGAATGATCAAGTTGTGGAGGATGAAATTTATTTGAAGGAAACGTATGGTAAGGATTAATTCGTTGTGCCATTCTCTCTTACAACTGTCCTTGTATTCATGAATCGGCACCAAAAAATAGTTTCAGCAGTACTCAAAGGGGTGGGTTCGATTGGCTGCCACTATGCCTGAAAGCCACTTTAAGATATAGCTGTTTCAGGATTTTGTCCCTTGTTTACCTGCGTAACTACTTTTTTCGTGTAAAAACAAAAATGCCCTTATCCCGTATTTGCTGCACCGCTGGTGTTCTCGTTCCCCGTACTCGAACAGGTAAAGGCATACTCTAAAAAATCTCAATATTCAATGTGTCTTTGCATATTGATTACGTTTTATTCTGTTACAGCATTACTGCATGTCAACTCGAAATATCACAATTAACCGACTTTGGTCTCCTTCTAGTTAGGAAGAGATTTTTCATATTTGCTGATGACATCCGCTATATTCTCGTCTATTTCCTCTTCAGGGTAATCATTTCTATCCAATTCGGCACGATAACGTTTCAAAAGCTCATTGGCTTTAAGAAGCGAATTATTTTTTCTATATAATTCATAGAGATATGTGACAAGAATATCATTTTGTCTAAATTTCTCGATGAGCTTTTCCAACAGCTCAATTGACTCGGTAAGAAGGCCGGAGTTAGCAAGAATAGTACCCCAGGTTATGACAACTTCAATGAGTCTGTTCTCAACACGTAGAGAGTATGTAATGGCATCATTTGAGTGGAATGTGTCTTCCGGCAGATGTCCTTGCCACAGCATAATTGCAGTGTGGAAATAATTTCCCGCTTGCCAGTATTGACCATTTTGGGCATGAACAATCCCTTTGTTTGACAGGATGAGGAAGTCTTCCGTGTCAATTGTACAGTTGTTGAGATAGAGAATTGATCGTTTTATGACCAGGTAATGTTTTACCGGCACTTGGAGTTTGGAAGTGAGTGTTTTGCGCAGGCGGGCGTGCAGGGCATCAAAATTTGTTCTGGTTTTTTCCGGGTCTTCGTCCAACCACAGAGTTGCCTGTACCTCATTGAGTTTAACCTGCTGGTGTTTTTTCGTTAAGAGAAGGTCGAGTAGTTCGCGTTGTTTCTCACTGAGTTCTTTAGATGAGAAGAGAATATCTCCTTTGTGTCTGATAGTAAATCCATCCAGCATGGTAAAGCGAAGCATGGGGATTATGGTGCCGTCATCATCAATATTGATGTTAAGCCGCTTCTTGGCAAGTTCTCGGCAAAACGTTTTTTCAATATCATTAATAACAGCAGTTGATAGAAGGGTGGTCATCAGGGCCGGTTCCCAGCTCCAGAAATAGGTGTAGCCGTTTTCACGCATAAGTTTCAGGCCATTTTTAAGATCTTTAAGAGCCTGGTTTTTGTCCTGCTGTTTGATATACATGAAGGATCTGTGCAATAGAATAGCGCTGACCATGTAAGGGGAAGGGATTGCCCGAGCTAATTCAATTGCCTGATTAAACGACTCTTTTGCTTCCTGCATTCGACCAAGAGCCACATAAATAGCCCCTTTGATCATGAAATGCATGGAGGTGTGGAAGTGGCCGCCGGCAATCTCTCTTGATTTTGAAGCTTCTCTGATATCAGATTCTGCATCGTCCATATTGCCGAGAATTGCGTGGATGTATGCTCGCCATTGCAAAATTTGGCTCGACATGTGGGCTGTCTTTGCTGTTTGGGAGACAGTCGGTGCCTGGTTAATTGCAACCAGTGCCTTTTCAATCTCACCTGAAGAAATATGCATCAAACATTGGTAAATCAGAATATATGGTGCAGCAATAGTTTGTTTAATCAACGATTCATCTACTTTTGATTTAAACAGCTCGACCTGTTGGAAAAAATTGGCATAATCACCATGCTTTGTAAGGTCATCAAGATGCATGAAAATGAGGCTGAGCTTATTTTGCATGCCAATGATCGGGTCGGGCAGGAGGGTGTAGAGATATTCCGCCTCCCGAAGGCACGCTGCTCTATTTCCCGAAAAGAGTGCGATATAGCCAAGAACAAATCGAGAAGAGGCAATAAAGTTAACTATAGATAGTTTTGTTGCCAAATTTCGTGCAACAACACCGTAATGTTTTGCTTTTGCCATATCACAGTTGAAAAAGCAGAATCCTGCTGCAAGGTTGCGGGTAGCAAGGATATTTTCAAGAGGTGTAAGAGCTTCGGCATTATTGATAAACAGCTCCTCGGTTCGTTCCAGCAGCCTTGCTCCTTCTCTATAAAGACCTGAAACAACAAAATGATAGTAAATGGATTGAGCCAGGGCAAGGAGCTCGCCAACCTCATTTTCTTTCAAAATAAAAGTTTGTCTTGCCGCTTCGAGCAAGGGCAGTGTTTTCTGGGGTGCGGTGGTTTCCCCCAAGATACCAGCAAATAGAGACAACCAGCCATACTGGGCAAGTGTTTCTTCAGGTATCTGGTTGAGCAGAGAGAGGATGGTGATGTTTAAGTTTTGTGCCAGCAAACCGATGCCTTCTTTGTGGAGAAGGTTGTCCATTTTGTCAAATTCACCGGCATTGAAATAACAGGTCAGCGTTTCATAGACATTTTGCTGTTCAAGATAATAATCTGCGGCAAGACTATATACGTTTCGTATTTCGTCAGGATGCAGCTGCTTTCTAGCCTCGTTCTGGAGATATTCCTGGAAAAGGTGATGAAAACAGAATGTCTGCCTGTCTTCATCAAGCTTGTAAATGAAGTAATTTGAACGGGTAAAATAATCTAACTTCTGTCCCAGGTCATCTATGTCGATGATTCGGACGGCAAGGTCGATAGGCAACTCATTCAACAGGGAGAGTTTAAAGAGCGGTTTATGCAGATCTTGAAAAATATGAGAGAAGGTTTCGTTGTGAAAATAATTGGATAAGGCTTCCTGGGATACTGCAAACGAAAAAGAGTCCGAGTTTCTTTTAGCCTTTTGTGTTCCGCTGGATGATTCCAGAGCTGTTAAAACAATCCCCATAATCCAGCCATCGGTCCTGTCCTGAATGGTGGTGGCATCCTTGAGATTGATCGTTTGGTTGAAGACGTTTTCAAAAAGATTCTCAATCTCAGTGGCATCCAGGGACAAATCTGCCGTTTTAAGGGTGAGGACATCACGTTTATTACGCAGAGTTTTGTTGTTTAATTGCAGTGGGTGCCGACTCGAGAGGATAAATTGAATTTTGGGAGGAGATGTCTCGATGATATAGTCCAAGAGCCCGTTTGTACTTTCAGCGGCATCGATGAGATGCAGGTCGTCAAATACAAGATAGAGCTCATTCTTCATGTGACGGTCAATGTCGGACAGCAGGATATTGACGTAACTTGTCAGGTTATAGACATCAACAGCCCCTTCACCAAAGATCCTGGAAAATTCAGGTGACTCGAAGCCGGGAATGATGTTTTTCAGATTCAGGTAAAGGGCTGTGAGGAAGAGAACAGGGTCACTATCTTTTGCGTCAATTCGATGCCAGCAATAGAGCCGGTCAGTATATGTTACATACTGGTAGAGGAGGGTGGTTTTGCCTTGGCCGGCCTGGGCTTCAACGACTATGATCTTCTTGCCTCTGTGTTTGCCTGGCAGTTTGTTTGTGATAAGTTGTTCTCGTAATAACAGCTGAGAGTCGTCGACCCTTGGAGGGTAGAATTTATTTGAACGAAAAGCGTGGTGCGGCTTCATTTAAAGTGCCCTTTGGGATTTTTCATACTTGTCGATTACATTATTAATGTAACCTTCAATTTCAACTTCGAGATAATCGTTTTTTTCCAGTTCCTTCTGGTAGCTTTTAAGAAGGTTATTTGCTTGAACAGGGTCATTATTTTTCCGATACAGCTCATAAAGGAAGGTGATAAGAAAATCGTTCTCCCTAAATCTCTCAATCAGGTTTTCAAGCAGCTGTATCGCCTCGTCAATGAGACCTGATTTTAATAAAATCTTGCCCCAGGCAATGGTCATTTCAATCAATTTGTTTTCAATGGCATAACTATAAGTGATGGCATTATCCGAGTAAAAAGTGTCTTCTGGAAGAGTGCCTTTCCAGAAAACAAAGGCTTGATTAAAGTAGTTGCCCGCCTGCCAGTACAGTTCATTTCTAAAAGAATCGATCCCTTTTTCCGCCAGATGCTGGAATTCCTCAGTATCAATAATACAGTTGCTGAGATATAGAATGGAACGTTTAATTGTCAGGTAATGTTTGACTGGGACCTGTAATTTGAGTGACAGCGCCTTTCGTAACCGGGCAAGAAGACTGTCAAATTTCACTCTTGTCTTCTCCGGGTTGTCTTTAGGCCATAAGAGTTCCTGGAGAGTACTGAATTTGATCTGCTGATGTTTTCTGGTGAGCAGAAGATCAAACAGTTCTTTTTGTTTCTCACTGAAATCCCGGGATGAAAAGAGGAGCTCATCTCCATGATGAATAGTGAACCCATCCAGCATGGCAAACTTGAGAAGAGGGATTATGGTACCATCGTTATCGATGTTGATGTAGAGTCGGATTCGAGCTAGTTTTCTAGCAAATTCTTTTTCAATATTGTTTGTGATAGCCGAGGATAAAAGGGTCAAGATAAATGTCGGCTCCCAGCTCCAGAAAAAGGTGTAATTGTTTTTTCGCATAAGCCTCAACCCTTTTTCCAGATCTTCAAGAGCCAGTTCTTTCATCCCCTGTTGTATGCGTAAATATGCTCTGTGCATCAGGGCGCTGCAGGTCAGGTAGGGTGAGTCAATGGTCTCGGCTATCTTGATGGTGTGGTTTAAAGCTTCTTCAGCCTCACGTTGCTTGTTAAGAACAGTACAGGTTGCTCCTTTTACCAGTAAATGTTCAGCTGTATTTATTGTTCCTCCGGATAACTCCCGTAATTCAACAGATTTTTCAAGGTCAGCAACTGCGCCGTCATAGTTACCTAATTTCGAATAAATATAAGCCCGCCACTGTAGAGACTGGCTCTGCATATGTGATGTTGTAGCCGTCTCTGAACTGGAAATACCATTGTTGATTATCTCAAGAGCCCTTTCCAGCTCACCGGCCCCTACAAACATAATGGATTGATAGATGAACAGATATGGAGCAGCGACTGTCTGCATGGCCAGTTTATCGTCGACTTTTGCCTGGAAAAGCTGCAACCCAGAGAAAAAATTGACGTAATCACCATGTTTTGAGAGATCATCCAGTTGCATGAACAACAGGCTGAGCTTGTTCTGCATGCCGATAACCGGGTCGGGTAGAAGTGTGTACAGATATTCCGCTTCACGAAGAGATTTGGCTCTGTCGCCTTTGATCAAACCAATATAGCCAAGAACAAATCGTGAGGAGGCGATAAAATTGACAATGGAAAGCTCAGTTGCCAGATCTTTTGCTATAGTTCCATATTTTTGGGCTTTTTCCATTTCACAGGTGAAAAAACAGAAACCGGCAGCCAGATTACGGGAAACAAGAATCTTTTCCAGAGGAGTGAGTCCGTCAAAATTGTTGCCTAATAGTTCCTCTGTCCTGTCCAGGAGCTTAGCACCTTCCTTGTAAAGACCGGAAATTACGAAGTGGAAATAAATTGTCTGAGCCAGGGCAAGGAGTTCTCCTACTTCCTGATTGTGTGAGATGAAAAGCTCCCGTGCGTTTTCCAGGAGAGGAAGCGTTTTATGTGGCGAAGATGTTTCACGAAGTATGCCCGCAAAAAGAGAAAGCCAGCCATATTTGTGCAGGATATCTTCCTGTATATTCTCTAGCACTGAATGGATGGTAATGTTTAAGTTTTGAGCAAGCAGACCTAATCCTTCTTTGCGAAGAAGATCATCCATTCTGGAAAAATTACCGGCTTTGAAATAACAGCTTAGTGCTTCAGGCACGTTCTGCTGTTCCAGGTAATAATCAGCTGCCAGACTGTAGACCTCCTGTATTTCTTTGGGCTGAAGCTGTTTTTTTGCTTCATTCTGGAGATATTCCTGGAAGAGGCGATGAAAGCAGAATGTCTGTCTATCTTCATCCAGTTTATAGATGAAGTAATTTGAACGGGTGAAGAAGTCTAACTTCTGTCCCAGATCATCTCTGCCAATAATCTGATCGGCAAGGTCGGTGGGTAATTCATTTAATAGAGAGAGTTTCAGGAATGGCTTGTGGAGATCTTGAGAAATATGAGAAAAAGTTTCATTGTGAAAATAAGTGGATAACGCATCCAGAGATACCGCAGAAGAAAATGAACCCGGGTTTTGATCCGTTTGCTCCGCCCTACCAGATGAATCAAGAGCTATTAAAACAATTCCCATGATCCAGCCATCGGTCAGCTTTTGAATGGCTGTCGCCTCTTTCAGGCCGATTGGTCGATTAAAGATGTTTTTGAAAAGCTCCTCGATTTCAGTTGTATCCAAGGCCAGGTCAGCCGTTTTGAGAGTGAGAACATCCTGTTTATTGCGCAGGGTTTTATTGTTCAAGAGCAATGGTTGTCGACTCGAGAGGATAAACTGAATTTTTGGGGGAGATGTCTCAATGATATAATCCAGGAGTTCATTGGTTTTATCGGCACCCTCGATAAGATGCAGATCGTCAAATATGAGGCAGATTCCGCCGTCAAGAGACTGATCGATATCGGACAGAAGTATGTTGACATAACTTGACAGATTATAGATCTCAACGGCACCTTCACCAAGGACTCTCGCCAGCCTGGGAGACTCAAAATCCGGGATGATACTTTTCAGGTTCAGGTACAGGGCTGTGAGGAAGAGCACAGGATCAGCATCTTTTACATCGATTCGATGCCAGCAGTAGAGCTTGTTGGTATATGTCACATACTGGTATATGAGGGTGGTTTTGCCTTGGCCGGCTTGGGCTTCGACCACGATGATCTTTTTCCCTCTGCCTTTGCCGGGTAGCTTGTAGGTGAGAATTTTTTCTCTGATCAACAGCCGGGAGTCATCAGGCCGGGGAGGATAGAATTTTTTTGAGCGGAAGGTTTGGTGCAGGTTTACCTGTTGTACCATTTCTGTTCAACCTTTGTGGCAGAGAGGTTTATCATCCAACTGAAATCATTGCTGTCCAGGCTGTTTGCATTGAAACAAGCAAGATCTCATTGAAAAAACAATTTCATTCCCAGAGTATTGTTTTTTCTTGAACGATCCTCTCCCGGTAACCCTTAAAATCGTACAATCTTTGGGTCAAAAGTTGGAAGATGGTTCCTGTTTCGTGTTCACCACAACCAATAATTCAATGAACACTCAATATACTTCATGTCGGACGTTAGCGGGATGCCAAAAGATAACCGGCAAAATGCCAGGTAATAACTGGCATTATTCGATGGAGTGCAGGTAGGTTTGGAGGTTTGTTTTCTTATGTTTGATTCGAAGTTTTTTTCTGATATTCTCTCTGTGGAAGGCGATTGTTCTTTCTGAAACGGATAAGATTTTAGTCTAACAGTAAAACCCTTGGTCTTTGACCAAGGTCAGAGTTCATAGGC
>CAZMFP010000058.1:0-16890 GCA_964565605.1 uncultured Desulfocapsaceae bacterium
CACAAAGGGCTCTCCGGGCCTCTTTTTATTGATTAACTATGAGACAGCACTGATTCATATCCATATTCTCTATCAAAGCTCTTCAAAGGATTTTGACAAAGGGTATGAAAAGGTCTGCCAAAAAAAGATCATTAACTGCATCAGCTGGATAAAGGAATCTGATTTTAAACAAGATGTTGATCAGCTTGTTGGAGCCACAGATGACAACAGCTTTATCATGTTTCTTGTTGATGACAATATCTTTCTCAGCCCTATAGAGCCAAAATATCTGATGCAACAGATGTCAAAGGAACATCTCTTTATCAGCTTGAGGGCTTCAAGACGCTATTTTAATACTGCAGAATTGCCTTTTTTTTATACATCCGCTGATTATCTTGGATGGCAATGGGAAATAAAAAGACAGAAAAGCAATGTCTGGAACTATCCATTCAGTGTCGATGGAAATATCTATCATAGCTTACGAATGAAACAGATTGTGTCCGATATCTCTTTTCGCGCACCTAATTCATTTGAAGGTGCTCTGCACGATCACCGGACTGTTCGATGGATCAGGAAGATCCGCAGGGCTATTGCCCCCTTGGAAGCCGCTGTGGTCAACAACCCGCTCAACAAGGTTCAGCTCGAAGGAGCAACCTGGCATAAAAATATTGACCCGGCCTATATTAATAGTCAGTATCTCCAAGGAAACCAGATCGATAATAAACGATTATACCGAACCAAGCCGACCTCTTGCCATACAGACATGGGGCTTCATCTTGTGGAGGAACAGTCTTGAGAATTGTCCACGTTGCCAACTTCAACACCTTTAAATACGGGGCAACCTATTATGCACCGGACCGTAAACTCTCCAACGGTCTTATTAGAAACGGCCATTTTGTTCATGATTTCAGCTATCGCGACATCTGCCGCAGCGAAAGCCCCTTTAAAACAACAAAGCTCGGCACAACAAAACTCAATCGCCGACTGGTTGAAACCTGCCAGGCCATCAAACCGGATCTGATGCTGCTGGGTCATTCTGAGCTGATTACGGCTGAGACCCTTAAAACAATCAAATCGGCCCACGAAAACATGAAAATAGCGATGTGGTATGTCGATCCGCTTTTTCATTCCGATCAAACCACTCATATCTTCAACAGACTGGAATGGGTCGACACTTTCTTTGCCACCACAGGTGGTGAGGAATTAAAGAAATTCAGCAGACCCCATAACAAAGTGGCCTATTTCCCCAATCCGGTTGATCCCTCCATCGATTCCTACAGAAATTTTGACAGTTCCAACCTGGAATACGATTTTATCTTCTGCGGCCGGGATTATGGAGAACCTGAAAGAAAGCGTTTCCTCTCGGGCCTTTTTGGTGAACTTGAAAAGAATATTCGATGTGAAGTGCGAGGAGCGTTGAATAATCCGCTTGTGTTTGGTCACGCCTTTATGGAACTGCTCTCAAAGAGCAAAATGGGACTCAATTACAGCCGACGAAATGATGTCTACCTCTACTCATCCGATAGAATTGCCCAGCTCACCGGTAATGGTCTTCTAAGCTTCTCTCCTCAAATCCCAGGGTTTTCCTCACTCTACAACGACTCGGAACTGGTCTATTTTGATGGCCTGGAAGAGCTGATTGAAAAAGTCAACTACTACCACAACCACGATGATCAACGAAAAACCATTGCCCACAACGGCTGGAAACGGGCCCACAACTCCTATAATTCAAGGCGAATCACCGCATTCATGCTGGAACTGATTTTTGAACAATCCTTCTCGGAACAGTATGAGTGGGTGGAAGAAGTGTATTGAATTTTGGCAATTTGTTATCGTTGGATCATTATGCTACAATTAGTTAGAGGCATAGCGCTGACAAGAGTAACGACGATTGGAGAAACCGATGAAAAAGATCTTCATGGTTTTGACGGTGATAGCTGTTTGTGTCGGAATTTATTTTTATACAGGACCGGAAGAGCAGCAATACCTTGAGGAAAGTGAGATCCTGGCATATATCAACTTGGGACTGGAGCAGACACCAGACATGGAGGAAAATGACGTCCAGGCCTATACTCCAACAGATGTGATGAAAAAACGTGCTGTTACCAAAAAGAAGAAAAAACGCTATTTCGCTGTACGACACTACAAACCCCGAGTAAGCACGCTTGGTTTCAGTATAATTCCTCCTCCAGGCCTGAATTGGTATGAAAAGTTGGAAGATAATTCATTGTATTATGTCAAAATCAACAAATTACACAATCAATACTGCATTCTTACCGAGGCCCGCGAAGTACATTTAGATAAGAAAATGGGAGATCCAATAGAAATCCAAAGCTACGTAAAGAAGGAAAAAGAAAAAGATTTAGTCTCTTCCAAGTTTAAGCAACCAAATTTAACTGCTCAAGTTGAGAAATCTCCTTTGGAAAAGTGCGTACGATATCGCCAATCCTACCAGGACCATGGATTTAAAGGGTTGGGCGGACGACGTTATGTGAATGTTGATATTCAGGGACTTTTCTGTCTGCATCCTGATAATGACGAAGTTGGTATCGATATCAATTTCGTTGAAAAGTCACTCTCAAACACTCAAGTGAAATCCTACCGCAATGAAGGTGAACAGTTTCTCGCCAGTCTCAACTTCCATAAAGTGAGCGGTAAGTAGTCTGCAATACCTTTCGAGAAAAACACAAGTGGAGGAAAGTACAGCAAATTTCTTTGCAACTTCTTCACTCTCATGCATAATTCATCATCAAACAGAACGGTTCACACAACCCGAAAAGGACGGGATTGTGAGCTTCACTGTATGAATAATGAGTGTTTATACCAGGCTTAATAATGAGAAGATGTTCGGGAAATAGCACAGAAAACTGGGGCTCTGATTCCATTTTTGAAATAACCTGTCCCGGCTGTGGTATGCCAATTGAATTTTTCAAAGACGAAATCAAAAGAACCTGTCACAAGTGTGCAAAAGTCGTCTTGAATAACAGAAAAGATCAAGGATGCGGACAATGGTGCTCATCCTCATCTGAACATACGAGAAATTTTTGTCCAAAATTTATCAGGTCAAAGCAAAGATGGCGTAAGTGGTAGCAATATCAGTGATTGTTTCACAGATTTTAATTAACGGCAAACATCCCATAAACAACAGGGCAGCAACAATCAAAGAATAGAAATAATACCAAACACTTAAAATCATCTTTATGAATACATTACAGAAGATACAGAGAAACTGACTTGCGTAAGGCTTTTCAAATAACCTCGCTAGCCTGAAAAATATCTAAATGGATAAGAAAAAACAGATCAAAGCTTTAGCGAAACAATTAAAAAATGTTGGTCCAAAATTAGCGGAAAAGCTGATTGATGCCGGAATTGATTCTCAAGAAAAGCTCAACGCAATAGGATCACGAGCAGCGTTTGATAAAATGTACGCTGATGGCGATTCATACGGTGATTACAACGCAGCCTACTTGTACGCTTTAGAAGGTGCTATACAGAACTGTGATTGGTTAGAAATACCAGAAAAGACGAAACAAGAATTCAAAGATTATGCTCAGACTCTTCAGGCAAAGAAACAAAAAAAAGGTTAACGAAAGTTTGCAGACGGGTGTCATACCGATCTGTGTTGCGAGGGTACGGAAAAGATGCCAAAGCCCTTTTATGGGGATGGAAAGAATATGAGATCGGCAATTTCAGTTATGAATCGCAGCAAGCCACAATAATCGAATCTGTTCAGGTTTTCGTCAATTCAAAAATACCACAACCGTAATTGCAGCCAAAACTGTTCTCAACTGCCCCACTTTCCAGCTCCACATCGGTATGCAACCTGGCCGAATCATCGATATAAGAGAAACAATCGACTTGATACGTCTTTTTAAGAATTGACAGAAGATACTGTACTGAAAATACCCTGTGGGCATTAAACTCCACCCGCTGCTCGCCTATGGGAACGGAAAAGTAGAACTTGCCGCCCTGCTTCAGAATATACTCAATGGAAGCAAGACCCTTCAGATAACCATCATAATCAACTGGATCACCGTACCTGCCCAAACCGAAATGTTCTATGGCATGCAGACATGAAACGGAATCGGTATAGTTTTTCATGGCTCTATTGGGTTCCATGAAATCTGCCTGAATAAATTCAACATTGAGAATGTCCTTTTCAATGGGTCTCACATCGATCACCAGAAGTTTTCGAAACGATGCCACATGGGACACAAACCCATCAATACGTGAACCAATATCCACATGTTTCTCTGGATTGTTCAGGAAAATCCTGTTGGCAACGTACAAATCCTGGAGAAAGTAGTGACCGTCAACAGAGCCACTGGCCATAAACCGATCTCTCAGGCAAGGATAGGATTTCCCCATTTTAAACAGACCACCCTTTCCTTTAGATTGTTTTTTATATTCAAGTAAGTCCTTATAATACAACAGATAATTCTCCAAATCTCTTTTCTTCATTTTAGGTAGTTACTCATTGGTTCTATTGTCTATATGGGGATTTCTTATCAACCTCTGCCTTCTTCCATTCATCAAACTGCCGGATCATGGAATATAGTCCAGCTTTTTCTGTGACCTGACCATCTGTCCATACCGACGAACCCAGTTGAGTTCCTCATGGTTCAATGGTCCCTGTTGGAGTGCTTTCAAATTTGACTTGAGCTGCTCCCTGTTTTTTGGTCCGGTCAGAACCAGGTGCACATGGGGGTTGGACAACACAAAACGATAGCACAATTCTGGAGTCAAAGGTGGAACTATATCTTTTTCAGGTCCTGAGCCAGGCCAGGGTTCCATCGAGATTCCGGGTACAGATTTTATCAACTGTCCCCAGGCCAGTGCAGTGTAGCTGATAAGAGCAGGATTGCGCTTGTCCAGATAGGGAAAGATATCATCCTCTGCTCCCGGGTGTTTTGCATTATACCGGATCATGAATAGATCAAAATCGGAATCGGAAGCCAATCGTCCCGCCCGCTTTCGGTCATGGATACTGGTGCCGATGGCTCTTATCTTGCCTTCCTCTTTTAACTTCAGCATCACATCCATGACCCCTCGACTGTCAAACGATGCCCTGCCCAGCCAACTGAGTTTGTAAACATCGAGATAGTCTGTATTGAGCTCGCGTAGAGTTCTTTCGACATTTCTACGAACCTGGGAGCCAATGAATCCCCAACCAAGATAGGCCACAACATGTTTGTCTCTGTCCTGGCTGATGACCCGCTTTATTCCTTCAGTCACTTTTCTATAACTCCTGCCGCAGAGCCAGTAATTGGCTCCCCGCTCAGCAACCCACTCCACATCGGATGAGACCAGGCCATAATTACCGGCAATCCCCATCCTCAGCACCTGTTTATTTATCACAGGGAGAGTGGCACAGGTAAACTCATTACTATCGATTTTTTTCTCAGAATGCATAGCAGTCTCTTTTAGGAACCTCCAATTCAAGGTATTTATCTTTGATGGGATCGCAAAAAATTAAGGGAAGTGCGATTTCGTCATTGCCAGGAGTGGCTTTTTATAAATCCATCATCTTTCATCAGGGTGAAATATCAATTTCAAGCTTGAGTGTTGACAATGAGAGATTGACATCGATTAAAAAAAAGATCAGACCAATGATCAGGGATGCCATGCAGGCTACAAAGAGAACTATGATCAGAATCGCAGCTTCAAGTTTAAACAGGGCCGCCAGAAAAAGGGTAATAATCAGGATGGCGGAAGCAAATAAGCTGATTGAAGTAAACATAATTGCCCGACTGATGAGTCGAGCCCGACGGGCCAGTACTTGAAGTTGAGCCTGGTGTTGGTCAGCCTGCTGATCTATATGCCCAGGAAGCACGTCTGTTAAATACCTGGCTCGATCAATTATACGGCCAAGTCGATTAGTCATGAACAGCAGGACCAGTCCAATACCGGATATCAGGATGACGGGTCCAGTCGATAACTGCAGAACAGGAACGATTTGATCCAAAGACATCTCTTCTCCTTTTCCAGGTGGAGATAATTGCATATCAACACAGTCGTCCACCTTCAGCCAAACCACAAATGGTACAACATCTCATCTTCTTTTAGCCGGTTTTACAGGATTTCGCAGCTAAATCATACCATCCTCAATCTACGTTGCAGATCAATGAAAAAGAAACAGAACTGCCCCAAGCCTACAACATGCTGTAATTTTATTGTCAATACAACTCATTCCGAGCACTTTTACTGTTTGGCATATCGATTAGATGTAAATTTGCATTCATCATCAGAAAGAGCATGTGGCAGAATTGCACGATCAGAGTTAATGAATGAATCGATAATGATCAAGTTTTGCATCAGTGCATTGCCACACCATGGCAATGGTGCAACAATGCAACATCGCCATGGCAAAAACCATACTTTAAATAATAAAAGGCCGACAATTTCATGACAGCTCGCTCTATTCAGCGGCTTCTTCACTGTAAATCCGATTTACCCCCTCAAATTCCACTTTCCTCATTATTCAGTCAATCAGAAGCCGGAATATCCCGGCTGATCAAAAACATAACCTATTGATTTTATAGTACTTAATCTAACTCCTGTCTGACCATGCCCGGGTTCATCCTACACCATATAAATAATTCGGCATGTTTTTTGCTTATTGTATCACGATTGATTTTATCAGGAGCTTAAGAATAAGGAGAAACATACATGGGCAAGCAGGTTGTTTCAGTTGATGACATATTAGAAGCGGCTCAGAGAGCGGACAAAAGACTCAATGTTCGACAAGGTGACTGCATCGTCACTCCTGGTGCCTGGGATAAGATTGAAGAACTGGGTGTAGTTTTCGCCGATGATTCATCAGGGCCGCAACCTGTTGCAGCTGAAAACGGAACAAAGGCACAGAAGGTTGGCAAGGGTCAGATGGATGAAAAGACCTTATCAGACCAGGTGAGCCGTCTGTTGCGGGCGCAACTGCCCAATGTCGACAGAGAGCACCTGGAACTGCTCGTTGCAAAAGCCTGTAAGGCCAAGCTCTCGGGTAAGTGCTCGGGCGCTGCCAGTACGGCAGCACCGGTATCAAACAGCGCAGCCGGTGGCGGAGTATCAATCATCAGCAGCAAGGAACTGCTCGGTAAAGTCAATGGACCCGCCGTTCCCGGCAAAGTCACGGTTTCAGATGTTGTCCGACCGTGCCAGGGGAGTTCCTGCGCCGTTACTTTCATGGAGTGGGAAAAAGCCTCATTTAACAGGACACTTGAGGCAACTGAAATTGATCTGGTTGTGGAAGGCGATCTTATCGTGAAAGTGAACGGTAAAAGTATGAAAGCAGGGCCGGGTGATGTCCTGTATTTAAAGGAAGGGGTGAGCGTTGTGTACAGCACCTCTTCAAAAGTAAAACTTACCTGCATAAACGTTTAAGAGGAGCTGTCGGTGTCTATCCTGCATACATGCATTGAATCCTGCCGGGAAAATCCCGGCACCGTTGTCTTTCCGGATTGCCTGGACCAGCGGGTCTTGCAGGCGGCAACACGCCTTAAAGAAGAAGGAGTAGCCACGCCTCTGCTCGTTGAGTCGCCATTCTCAGTCAAATCCAAGATTCTGGATGCAGAAAAACCACTCTCCGGCTTCACAGTAATCGATCACACCAACGAAGAAACCCTTCAGGAAAATATACAGCTCTATAAAGAGATACAGGAAGAAAACGGCAAGAGCATCACCCTTGAGGACTCGGAGAAAGCGATGCGCTGCTCCGTTGCCGCCTCGGCCATGCTGGTGAGAAAAGGAATTGCCGAAATCGGTGTTGCAGGAAATCTCTCCTCAACTGCAGCTGTGCTGGTAGCCGGAATCCGAATCCTGCCAAAGAAGCAGAAAACCATCTCCAGCTTCTTTCTCATGGTTTCACAGGATGGTGAAAGCCAATATATCCTTGCCGACTGCGCCGTTGTACCGGAGCCTTCCTCGGATACTTTGGCTGACATTGCTATTGCCTCGGCTGAAAAGACCAGAAACCTGCTTAAGCAGGAACCAAGGGTTGCCATGTTGTCCTTTTCAACCAAGGGAAGCTCAAAACATCCCCGGGCAAAGGTGGTCCGGGAAGCGGTGGAGAAAATACGAGACAGGGCGCCGGATCTCCAGGTTGATGGAGAACTGCAGCTCGATGCCGCCGTTGTGCCGTCCGTTGCTTCACTAAAAGCACCAGGCAGTGTTCTTGAGGGCAAGGCCAATGTTCTTGTGTTCCCGTCTCTTGAGGCGGGCAATATCGCCTACAAGATGTTGCAGAGGATGGCGGGATATAAAGCAATAGGACCATTTCTCCAGGGTTTTGAGGGAGGATGGCACGATCTGTCCCGGGGCTGCAGTAGTGATGATATTTTTAATGTGTCAGTTCTTGGCCTCTGCATGCAGCGAGGAACCATGATCACACCCGGAGTTCAATAATTCAACAGGATATTCAGCCTGGTATGAGTAATCACACACTTTCAAACAGCGAATTTCTCAACAAGATCCGGGAAGCGGGTATTGTGGGTGAAGGCGGCGCCGGTTTTCCCGCGCACGTCAAGTATGACACGCAGGCTGACATGCTGATAGCCAATGGCTGTGAGTGTGAGCCGCTGCTCTACTCCGACCAGCATATCATGAAAAACTCTGCTACCGAGATTGTTTCGGCCATGCAGTCTGTCATGTCGATAATCGGTGCAAAACGTGGTGTCATCGGACTGAAGAAAAAATACACCGACGTTATTGGTGCGTTTAAAAAAGCAATAGGAACTTCGGGGTTGGAACTGGCAGAACTTGACAACTTCTATCCGGCAGGTGATGAGCAGATCCTGATCCACGAAATTACCGGAAAGACCATCAAACCTTTAGGGCTTCCTAAGGACGAAGGGATCGTCGTGGCCAATGTGGGCTCACTCTTCTCAGTGGCACGGGCAATGGACGGAATCCCCGTAACCGACAAGGTAGTGACAGTCACAGGTGAGGTGGCAACACCTTCAGTTGTAACAGTTCCCATCGGAACCCCCATTATGGAATGTGTTGAGCAGTGCGGCGGTGCTCTGGTTGCAGATCCGATTGTTCTTCTTGGTGGTCCGATGATGGGTCCATTCATTGACGACCCACAGCAGATGTCAACCGAAGTCATCACCAAGACCACAGGCGGTATTATCATTTTACCGCGGGGCCATGCCCTTCATGAAGCGGCGACCCTGCCGGTTTCCGTGATGCAGAAAAGGGCTGCTACAGCCTGTATTCAGTGCCGCCTTTGCACGGAACTGTGCCCCCGGTACCTGGTGGGCCATGGATTTGAGACCCATAAAGTGATGCGCGCCTTCTCAGGTGGCGTTGACCAGGGTCTTGGCGCACTCCAGGCGATGATGTGCTGCGAATGCGGCGTGTGTGAACTGTTTGCCTGCCCCATGCGTCTTTCTCCCCGACGGATCAATCAGATGTTCAAGGAACGTTTTCGGGAACAGAACATTCAATATGACGGCCCAAGAGATGTTCTTCCCACTCAGACTGAGTTTCGTTCGTACCGGAAGGTACCGACCACCAGACTTGCAATGAAAATAGATATTGAGCGATATTTGGATATCCACCCGGATTTCACCGGAAAGCTGCAGACAAGAGTTGTACGGATACCGCTGCAGCAGCATATCGGTGCCCCCTCAGTACCGGTAGTTTCTGTTGGAGATCAGGTGAGCTGTGGCGACTGTATTGCTGAGATCCCTGAAAAGTCTCTTGGTGCAAAAATTCATGCCTCTATTGACGGAGTCATAAAAAACATCGACAGTTCAATAACCATAGAAGGAACCTGATATGCATGATTTACAAGCCGATATTCAATCAGTGGGCATGATCGAATTCAACAGCATCGCCGCTGGAATTGAAGCTGCCGATTTTATGGTCAAGGCGGCCACAATCAAGCCCCTGGTTATAAAAACTATCTGCCCAGGCAAATTTATTGCATCTGTTCATGGTGAAGTTGCTTCGGTCAAGTCATCAATTGATGCGGGGCTGGCTTCTACTCCTGATACGGTTGTTGACCACTTTGTCATCGCCAACATCAGCCCGGCTGTAATTCCGGCTATGACGGCCACAACCACTGCCGCACCTGGGCCGGCTGTAGGTGTCATTGAAACATTCTCTGCTTCGGCTTCCATTCTTGCTGCAGATGCGGCTGTCAAGGCAGCCGATGTCGAGATAAGTGAGATCAGAATCGCAATGGGGCTGGGAGGCAAAGCATACTGTTTACTTACAGGTAATGTCGCGGCAGTCGAGGCTGCTGTTTCAGCCGGTGCACAATCCGCAAAACAGAGCGGCTTGCTGGTGCGCAGGATTGTTATTCCTGCCATAGACCCGGACCTGATGCGCTTTATAGTGTGATAGATTGAAAACAAAATAGGAACTATGGCAAGACTGCCGAATAAAAGAGGTTACTATGGACAGAAATGAATCGATGGGTTTTGTCGAAGCCATTGGACTTGTTTCAGCAATTGAGATTGCTGACGTGATGGTCAAAGCCGCAAATGTCAAAATCGAAACCGTGGCAAATGCCGACTCTGGAATGATCACTGTGATCTGTACCGGTGACCTGGCTTCCTGTAATGCTGCTGTTGATGCTGCAAAAGCCTCAGGATCCAGAATGGGAACATTCTTAAACGCACATAGGATTCCCAGGCCCAGTGAGAGTGTGCAGAATCTTGTTGATGACTATATCGGCAGCATTGTTGCAAAAAAACCAACTGAAAAACCAAAAGCCGCAAAAAAAAGAACAACAAAACGAACAAAGAAATGAAAACAGCCTGATAACAGGTCTTTAAACAAAAAAAGAAGGAGCACGACATGATGGATGCATTAGGAATGATAGAAACAAAAGGTATGACGGCATTAATCGAAGCAAGTGATGTTATGGCAAAATCAGCCAGAGTCCAGCTTGTTGGTTATGAACGGATCGGCGCAGGAATTCTTTGTGTCATGGTTCGTGGTGATGTTGCCGCCTGTAAGGCTGCCACCGATGCCGGTGCCGCTGCCGCTGAAAAAGTAGGTGAAGTCATTGCCGTTCATGTGATTCCGAGACCACACGATGATCTTGAATCACTGTTTCCGATTAAATCAAAGTAAGCAGAAAAATTAGCGGTTGCTGACTGCAGCACTGAAGCTTTGCTGCTGCACAGCGAACAGGACATTTTTGTACCTGTTGCCAAGTAGTTATCAGTAGCTGAAGTGGTTAAGCAACGACCGGAGGAGAAGAAAAATGGAAATTGGTAAGATTGTCGGACAGGTGGTGTCAACAGCACGTCATCCACAGTTGCCTCAAATGACTTTTCTTCTAGTTGATATCGTTGATATGGATGGGACAGTCAGGCAAAAGAGCCAGATTGCTGTAGACAGCATTGGCGCAGGAAAAGGTGAAATGGTCATGCTTGTGCGTGGCAGTTCGGCACGCATGATCCTTGACGGCTCCAATCCCATAGATCTCAGCGTTATCGGCATCGTTGATCAGATAACATGCGGTCGGGAGACCCTATATCAAAAATAAGCATACTTTTTTTGTTTTATCGGAGGAAGGATGACAAAAATGAATGAACATACTATCGAAGAAATAGTCAGGGAAGTCATGCGCAACATTGACGATCCCCCTCCTGTCGTCGCTCCTCCCTGTGCTACAGGTGCAGGTACATGCGGGGATTGGGGAGTCTTTGACCGCCTCGAAGATGCTGTGGCTGCCGCTGAAAAAGCACTGGATAGCATATCCACCATTGCCATGCGCGAAAAGGTAGTCCAGGTGATCAGGCGGGCAACCCGCACCAATGCCAGGCGCTTTGCGGAGATGGCTGTCGATGAAACCGGCATGGGCCGCATTGAGGACAAGGTCAAAAAAAACCTGCTGGTGGCTGAGCGAACACCAGGGCCAGAAATGCTTTACCCCAGTGCTGTCACCGGTGATGCAGGTCTGACACTTGTCGAAAACGCCCCATGGGGTGTCATTGCCTCGGTAACTCCCTCGACAAATCCGGCAGCGACAATTGCCAACAACGGGATTAGCATGATATCCGGCGGCAATACGGTTGTCTTTGCCATTCACCCAGGAGCAAAGCGGGTCACCCAGGAATCAATGAAGATCATCAACAAGGCGATCTATGAAGAGTTGCAGATTGAGAATCTGATGACCTGCGTGAAAGAGCCTTCCATCGAAGTTGCCCAGAGCCTGTTCACCTACCCCGGTATTAATCTGCTGGTCGTAACAGGTGGCGAGGGTGTTGTTGCTGCTGCCCGTAAAATAACGAACAAGAGGCTGATCGCGGCCGGTGCCGGCAACCCGCCGGTGGTGGTCGATGAGACCGCTGATATTCAGCGGGCTGCTCAAAGTATTTACGATGGGGCCTCTTTTGATAATAATATTGTCTGTTGCGATGAAAAAGAGATCATTGCAGTCGAATCGATAGCTGATGAACTCAAGCAGGAAATGACCAATTGCGGCGCTGTTGAAATCACTCTGGAACAGGCCGATGCCATTGCCCGAAAGGTGCTCATCGATTATCCTGGCCCCAATCCCCGGCCCAACCCCAAGTGGGTTGGACGTGATGCCAAAGAGCTTGCTGCTGCAGGTGGTTTTTCAGTACGCAACTGCTGTCGACTTTTAATTGTTGACGTGGGCACGGATACAAGTTACCCATTTGCAGTGATTGAACAGATGATGCCTCTTGTACCTGTTTTAAGAGCAAGAGATTTTGAACAGGCATTGGAATGGGCCATGCTCTTTGAGCACGGCCACTGCCATTCGGCTGGACTGCATTCCAGAAACATCGAAAATATGGACACCATGGCAAAAAGAGTAAACACAAGTCTTTTTGTGAAAAACGGCCCGTTTGTCGCTGGCCTTGGTGCTGGCGGTGAAGGCTGGACCAGCATGACGATTTCCACCCCAACCGGTGAAGGTGTCACCAATGCCAAAACCTTTGTCCGCTTAAGGCGCTGCACACTGGTCGGCAGCTTCAGAATTGCCTGATTATGCCAATCTCCTGGGAAGAAGCTGCTCAAAGGTTGGCCACTGCCACCAAGATACTCAACAGGGAGGAACCTTTTTCACATACCGGAGCGTATCATGTCGGTATTGATCTGGGGACCTCCGATGTTGTACTTATGGTTGTTGATGGGAGTGGTCAACCGTTAGCAGCATTTCTGGAGTGGGCTGAAGTAGTGCGGGATGGTGTTGTTGTCGATTATCTCGGAGCAATTGATGTGGTTACCCGGCTGGTAGAAAAAGCGGAAAAACGGTTGGGAATAAAAATTTTCACAGCTTCAACATCCTTCCCCCCCGGGACCGATCCGCGTCTTTCCACCAATATTGTTGAGGCGGTCGAGTTGGATGTTGAAAAGGTGATGGATGAACCCAGCTGCGTGGCCCATCTTTTAAGCCTTGATAAAACAGCGGTTGTTGATGTCGGCGGCGGCACAACAGGAACAGCAGTTGTCCAGAAGGGCAAAATCGTTTTTTCCGGTGATGAACCGACCGGGGGAACGCATATAGGCCTTGTTATAGCCGGTCATTTCCAGGTTTCGTTTGAAGAAGCCGAGCGGCGCAAACGAAAGAGCGAAAAGTATGGTATTTTGGATATTGCAAGGCCCACATTCGAGCGTATCTGTGGGATAGTGGCCGACCATATCCAAGGCCACAATGTTGAGCAGATCATATATTCAGGCGGAACATGCTGTTTACCGGGCCTGCAGCCCATTCTTGAAAAGATGATGGGCATACCGGTTCTTATTCCGGAAAATCCTCTGCTTATGACTCCGCTAGCCATTGCCTCTCTTGATTGCGCTCTGGACACCTGAGCCGATAACCGACCGGTATAGTTCATCCCACAGATTGACCGTGTGACTGTTCCATTGGTATCACCTGAAAAACAGATAAGAACTCTTTTTTAAAAGAGTTTCTGGTAGACTAGTTTTAGGGCAGCAGGAAATGAGAAAGCAGGATGCGGAGCCGCAAAAAGATCTGAAGCCATAGTGCAAGGACAAAAAAATGAGTAACATGATCAGCGATGTTCAGGAAACCCTTTATCCTCACCTTGAGTGTATCCTGAACATGATCCCTGATGCCGTCTACATCTCATGCAGAGAAGGTGTTACTCTTTTTGTCAATAAACAATGGGAAGAGCTGTCCGGAATCAAGGCGTCAAAGGTTCTGGGAAGAAACATAAGAACCTTGCTGGATGAAGGAGTTTTCACCCGCATCGTTAATCCTGAAGTTGTTTCCAGCGGTGATCAGGTCATGATCGTCCAGGAACTCAATGGACGAAATGTTGTCATTAACGGCCACCCGGTAAAAGACAACGACGGACATGTTGATATCGTGGTCACCTTTGTCCGTGATATGACCAGCTTTGACAACCTGAAACGGGAAATCCTGCAACAGAAAGAGCTGATCTCCATCTATCAGCAGCAGATAGCCGCCATCGATCCTGAAGATGCCTTTCTCATCGATGGTATAGTCGCAGTCTCCAAACACACCCTTGCCCTTCTTAAACAGATTGAGACGATTGGCCCAACCGACGCCACAGTCATTATACTGGGTGAAACGGGAGTCGGTAAAGACGTCTTTGCCCGCCAGATCCACAACCAGAGCTTAAGAGCAAAAAAACAGTTCATCAAAGTTGACTGTTCATCCATCTCCGAGAGTCTGATCGAATCGGAACTGTTTGGTTATGCCCCCGGTGCCTTTTCAGGAGCCAGCTCAAAAGGGAAAAAGGGATATTTTGAGAAGGCATCAGGCGGCACACTCTTCTTAGATGAGATCGGCGAGCTGCCCCTTGCCATGCAGACGAGGCTGCTCAGAGCTATCAATGACCAGGAGATCATCAGGGTCGGTTCAACACAAACAATCCCCATAGACACCAGAATCGTGGCAGCGACCAACAGGAACCTCGAAGAGCTTGTCGCAGAGGGCTCATTCAGGAGTGATCTCTACTACAGGCTGAAAGTCGCTGTGCTGAATATCCGCAGTATACGAGAGCGAAAAGACGATATCATTCCACTTATCAAAGTTTTTCTCAAACAGATTAATGCCCAATACGGAAAAACAGTGTCATTTACAAACTGTGCGGAGCAAAAGCTGTTTGATTATTCCTGGCCCGGCAATGTCAGAGAGATTCGAAACACTATCCACAGTATCGTGGTTATGGCCACCCAAAGCGCCATAAAAGCAAGGGACCTGCCGCCTGAATTTGACAGTATCCAAACCTGTAACGACTCAAACTCTCTACTTTTTTCACTCGATGTGGGAAAGAAATCATTAAAAGATATCCTGGTCGACATCGAAAGAGATATCATTAACGATACTATTGAGACCTATGGCTCCATCGGTAAGGCCGCAGAAATTCTGCAGGTCAACCGATCTACAATTTTCCGGAAGACCAGAGCGAAAAACAAGTCGGAATCGTAGCCCGGATTTCTAACCGGATCGCGGTGTCAGGTTCAAAGTTTTTTACAGTGATGGCATCACCTCCTCTCTCCTCTTCCAGGATCGACTATGGTTGACACGGCTCTGCTCCTTCTCGGCTGGTTCACAGGCGGCTTTATCAACGGTATTGCCGGTTTTGGCGCTGCCATCATTGCCATGCCTTTTATCGCCCCGTCCATGGACTTATCTGTTGCTGTTTCAAGCTGTACGTTAATTATACTGACCTTAAACGTACAGGTTTGCTGGACCTTTCGCAGGGATATCGAATGGGTCTATGTCAAAGAGATTTTCTGGGGAGCCATTCCCGGTGTCTTTCTTAGCGTCTATATCCTCGAATATCTCTCCGAATCCCACCTGAAGATGGCCATGGGGCTGTTCATCATCTGCTATGCAATCTGGAGTTTATTGTCTCTACAGAAAGACAATAAAACACTGAATTCAGCATGGGGCTACCTTTCAGGTTTTCTGTCCTCTACATTGGGCATGGCTTTTGGCTTCAACGGTCCACCACTGGCCGCCTATATTGCCGGTATCAACTGCCATTCCCGTGCGGCAAAAGGACTTTTGGGGGCCGGCTTTATTGTGACAGGTATCTTTATTGTCTCTGGTAAAGCCATGACTGGTCAGATCACCAACACGGTTCTGCTCACCTATGCTATGGCAACTCCCGCTGTAATAGTGGGCAGTAAATTGGGAATATCACTCTCAGCACGGTTTAATGAAAAGTCGTATCGAAAAATCCTGCTGATTGCTCTTGCGGCAATGGGCCTTAATATTATCTGGTCGGCCTGGTCACACACCTGACCGTATTCCAGACATTGCCAAACAGAACAATCTGAATATGTCCAAAAAAAATGATCACCTGTTTCCAGCCAGTTTCTCTCAGATCCTGTCACTGTTCTGCCAATCCTATTTCTGCATCATCCACTCTCTTTCCTGCAATGGTTGCATATTGTAGACATTCGCTGTCTTCTCCTTGTATTTCCTACTATTTTGATGTTTTGTATTGTTTGTTAGTGCTACAGCGTTGCACTTTTGCACCAACTAGGTTTATGTTGTAATATCAGTTAGCTCTCCCGAAGATGCACTTGCGCAACACGCCAAATGGTGCAATAGCGCACCTTGGCCTTACCAAAACAATCATTCTATCTAGTCACTGCCACCGCCGCTGCAATCTTTTGTCTCTATACGTCAGACCATTTAACCAGTGCTGGGCGGCTTTTCTCCACAATGGAAGAAATTGATGTTGTTGAGATAACCCGGAAAAGGTAACAACCTACTTATTTGACCAACTCCTGCCAAACTTGCACAAAATACTATCACGTTCCTTCCTGTAGTTACAGATGCAAGCTATGCAAAGAAAAAGAGTATCCATGTCACGAGTAAGCTGAAAGGACATCGATCAACTCAGTTCCTGAAATTTTCACCAAAACAATAAACTACCCCGCCGCAAGCGGACGGGGTATTGAGTCAAAACAACGTTAGCT
>CAZMFP010000059.1:0-16007 GCA_964565605.1 uncultured Desulfocapsaceae bacterium
GAATGGATAATACCATAGCTCGTGGAGAATCAGCCTTCTCATTTTACCTTACCTGTTAAGAACAGAATCTAAAGAAGAAAATATCTTATTAACTAAAAAGTCGTGTAATCTGTTCTAAGAAAAATGTTTATGAGAAATGTTGGGTAGGCTTGTTTTGAGAGTAAAAAAGGGATATGACTTCTAGAAATGTGAAGAGGGTTGAATGTGTCAAAGTTATTGTACTCATAGTTGTTTAGAATGAACATACATGGCTGATTGCTTAAAAGGATTACCGAAATGAAAATTTTCATGTTCCTGGCAGGTGGTGTCGCTCTTATCTGGCTAGTTATATTTGTTCGTTCAGCGATCAAGTGGAAAAAGAGGTGGGTGATGTTGGCCTCGCCTTTTCCAAAGAAATACCACTTGATCATGAAAAGGAATATACCAGCCTATAAGAAGATGCCTGCTGATCTGAAGCGACAGCTCCAGGATCTTACCCGTATCTTTATATTCGAAAAGAATTTTGAAGGGTGTGGCGGCCTTGAATTAACCGATGAGATCAAAGTGACCATAGCAGCTCAGGCCTGTATGCTGCTTTTAGGTCGCAAACAGGAGTGTTATCCTAAGCTTGACTCGGTCCTGGTCTATCCTTCCACCTATGTTGCCGACAATCGAAACTCCTTGAGTCTGCCGCCATCCGACCCGTCTGTCCGTCTCGGGGAGTCATGGAACAGCGGTGCTGTTGTGTTGGCCTGGGATAGTGTAAAACAGGGAGCGCTTAATTTCCGGGATGGCCATAACGTGGCAATGCATGAGTTTGCCCATCAGTTGGACCAGGAGGACGGAAAGGCGGATGGCGCTCCGATTCTGGGTATGCGGTCTGCCTATACTGCCTGGTCGCAGGTCTTTACCAAAGAGTACCGCAAGCTTCAGAACAGCGTGCTCAAGGGGAAAAAAAGTGTTTTGAATAAATATGGCGCAACGAACCCGGCAGAGTTCTTTGCGGTGGCAACAGAGACATTTTTCGAAAAACCTAAACAACTCAAAAAGAAACACCCTGAGCTGTATAATGAGCTTCAGTCGTTTTATAAGGTCAATCCTATTACCTGGAAACACTAAGGTTTGTTGATTTGTGCTTTCTGTACCGGCTGGTCTGGGATGATTGTGGATAAAAAGAAAGATCATTGACAATCTCGGGTGCACACGCAGTGCGTGCACATTATTTCTTGACAATATGCACGCATTGCGTGTAAAATATGGTTAATACAGTACAGGTGTACCATGAAAGAACAGGCGCCATCTTTCTAGAGGTACCCCATTGGATCAAGCGGCTTATATGACCCCTGAAGAACTGAAAGCAATACGGATGAAGTTCGGTGCGACGCTCAAAGAGATGAGCGAGTTGCTGTCAACTCCGTATCGAACCTATCAGGACTGGGAGCATGGGAACAGAAGAATCCCTGGTGTTTGTCAGGAGGCCGTGAATTGTTTTCTTAAACGCAAAGGAGGAGTAAAAAGGCGTTTAAAAAAACTCAGACGCAAAGGAGGTAAAAAAATCATGGGTAGAGAAAGAACATTATTTAAGACGGAAGAACCGAAAAGCACCCAGGAGACTGCCAGTTTTCTCCGTACACTTGCCGATAAAATAGAGTCCGGCAACTTGCTGCTTAAAGGAAACGGCCAGGAAGTCCAGCTCAACATTCCAGCCAATATTACCCTTGAGACCAAGGTGGAAGAAGAGAAGAAAAAACGTGGAATGAAGATGAGCCTGGAAGTTGAGATCGAATGGTATCTCGGCGAAGGTGCAAATCCGACTGGCGTGTCAATTGAATAAAAAACTATCTATAATCCTCAAAACGCAGCATGAAGAGTAGAGGAATCATTAGTAATCCGTACCTGATTACCAATGATTCTCCGCCTTGACGGTTAAAGAACTGTCTCTTCAAACCAATATTCTTCCTTCCCGTTTTTTAGGGAAGGAAGAATCGGCAATTCCCTCTCTCAATTTCTTCAAACTGTGTTGTTCGCCAATAATCGTCCATATCCTGTATCACAGCTGGATCATAGACAACTGCAAAATTTTCAAACTGAGTTTGACTGGTAATCACATTCAATTAACAGATCACCCGAAAAGCTCAGCCCGATACAAGGTGCTGTCAATCTGTCTGGCTAGTCTTTGCTCAAGGAACACTCCTCACTCCTTCGAGGATGACACCACATCTATTTTAAAACAATTCTTTACCTTGGAACACATTTGAACCATTACCCATGCTCCTTTAAATCCACTAGCCAAACTGACAACACTTCTTTTATCTTCAAGGCTGAGAATTATTGGTAATCAGATATAAGTATGAAAGCTGCGGTTTTGTTTTTCTGGGTGATTGACCAAATATAACGGCTGGGAAGATTGACATCCATAAACAGAAATAACTGTTTTTCGTTCGCCTCTTTACTGTATAGTGTGTGGGCAGTAGCAGAAAACAAATATCAGTTATTATCCATCTGTCAATAACTTATTGAAGGAGTAAATGTCATGATGATTCCTTTTGTTTCAATCCTGGTGATCATAGCATTGATCGCTCTCTGGGCGATTTCGATTTACAACAAGCTGATCAAGTTACGTAATATGAAAGATGAGGGCTGGTCAGGAATAGATGTCCAACTCAAGAGGCGGACGAATCTCATCCCAAATCTCATTGATACGGTCAAGGGTTATATGGACCATGAACGATCGGTGCTGGAAAAAGTGACTGAATTACGTAGCCGGGCGATGAATGCATCAGGAGTAGGGGAAAAGGCCGCCGCTGAATCGCTTTTAACCAGAACCCTTGGAAAACTCTTTGCCGTTGCCGAGAGCTATCCGGATCTGAAATCCAATGAGAACTTCATCGATTTACAGGATCAGCTTGCCGAGATCGAAAATGAGATCCAGATGGCCAGGCGTTACTACAACGGTACAGCCCGCAATCTCAATGTCGCAGTGGAGACTTTTCCCAACTCAATCATTGCCGGTATGTTCAATTTTGAAACGGCCGAATTTTATGAGATTACCGACGAGTCGGAACGAGCTGTACCGAAAGTCGATTTTAGCGGGACTAAGTAGGCCGGGTTACGATTATGAAAGCCATTCGTCGAACAGTTCTATACCTGTTTATACTCCAGTTTTTCTGTATTCCGGCTTTTGCGGTTGAAAAAATCACCCATTTTGACTCCAAGGTTACCGTCGAGACAAGTGGAAGGTTGATTGTGAAAGAGACAATCTCGGTCATCGCCGAGGGCAAACAGATCCGAAGGGGAATTTACAGAGATTTTCCAACAAAGTATACGACAGAAAGTGGCCGCACAATGAAGGTCGGGTTTGAGTTGGTTAATGTTACCCGAAATGGGAAAGCTGAACCCCATCATACCAAAAGCCAGAATAACGGGATACGAATCTATATTGGCGATAAGAACCATTTTCTCAAAGCCGGCCCGCATACCTATACCATCACTTACCATACAGACAGACAGATCGGTTTTTTTTTAGATTATGATGAGTTGTACTGGAATGTAACCGGCAACGGCTGGGCCTTTCCAATAGAGCTTGCAACTACAACCATTCTTCTTCCTCCTGCGTCCGAAATACTCCAGTACAGGGCTTATACCGGTCGGCAGGGGAGCAGCAATTCCAATGCTCATGCAACAGAACAGTATGGAAACAGAATCAGCTTTGAAACAACCTCTGGGTTAGGTCCGAAGGAAGGATTGACTGTGGCTGTTTCCTGGCCGAAAGGGATTGTAAAAGAACCGAGTACAGCAGATAAGGCATTTCATTTTCTAGGGGATAATAATCAAGCAATGGTAGGTCTGTCAGGTCTTCTGCTTCTTTTGCTTTACTATGTTATTGCCTGGGCTGGAGTCGGCAAGGATCCAGATGCCGGTGCCATTATTCCCCGTTTTGAACCACCTGAAGGTTTTACCCCGGCAGCATCCCGATTTGTCATGAAGATGGGATTTGACAATAAGGCCTTTACTTCGGCAATTGTAAATATGGCGGTGAAAAACCAGCTGAAGATTGAGGATAAAAATGGTTCGTTTGTTATCAAGAAAGGAGGGAGCAAAGAGCAGATTCCACTGTCGAGTGGTGAGGCAAAAATAATGGCAAAACTGTTTTCGAAATCTGAACGGTTAGAGCTTAAACGTTCTCATCACAAACAAATTCGTGGGGCGATTTCTGCCATGAAGCAGTCAATTCAGACTGACTTTGAGAAAATGCACTTTAAAAATAACTTTATTTATCTTGTACCCGGTGGGTTTATTACGCTTCTTATTCTTCTTGCAATGATCATTACAGCTGATGAGATAATAACAGCCGGCTTTTTAACACTGTGGCTTTCACTATGGTCAGTCGGCTGTTACGGCTTGTTTTTAAGGACATATAACAGCTGGAAGATCGCTTTTTCAACTGGATCTGGCATTTGGTCCAAGGTGTCAGCATTTTTTTCAACACTGTTCATGCTGCCATTTCTGGGAGGTCTGTTGGCTGGTATGGTGACTATGGGAATGGCGACATCGGTGGCGGCAGTTATATCGCTATTCTTTACACTGTTTACCAATATACTCTTTTATCATCTGCTTAAAGCTCCGACGCTCCAGGGACGAAAGATAATGGATCAGCTGGAGGGCTTAAAGCTGTATATGACTGTTGCAGAGAAGGATCGGCTTAATCTGTTGAATCCTCCTGAGAAAACACCCAAGCTCTATGAAAAGCTGTTACCATGGGCCCTTGCCCTTGGTGTGGAGCAGGAATGGGGCGAGCAGTTTAATGAGTTGTTTGAAAAGGCCAGTCGTGAGGATAATTATTCGCCCTCATGGTATCACAGCAGCCGACCGTTTAGCTCATCGGCTCTGGCATCAAGCCTAGGTCCATCATTGTCTTCTACTATTTCCTCATCTTCCCGAGCTCCGGGATCAAGCTCCGGCAGCTCTGGTGGTGGTTCATCCGGCGGCGGCGGTGGCGGTGGAGGTGGTGGTGGCTGGTAGTCTGTAATTAGAAACAGAAAAAATAGATAAATGAGAGAGATTGACCGATTTCTTGGTTTGCTAAAAGGTCCAAAAAGAGTTTATGTTGATGGGCCTTCCCGCTCCTGCCTCATTATAATCGTAAGCTGTATTCTGTTTTCTATTCAGGATGTCTCATCAAAAGAAACAAACAATACATCAGAAAGTGTAAATCGAATCTCCGTTGGCATTCTTCAACACGATGTTGATTCTCTATGGAGTTGGTTTCAGCGAGAAGAGGGTATTGTTGTTAATATCGAATTGACACTGAACAACTGGAACAGGGTGTTTTTATTTGGTGAATTACGACCGAATGTTGGTCTTAATATCAGTAATGTTGGTGATACAAGCTCGATTTATGGTGGTTTTCTTTGGGAAAAATTTTATAAAAATGGACTGTTTGTTTCTACTGGTATTAACCTGGCTGTTCATGATGGGGAACTTCGAACTGAGAGGGATGATAAAAAATCACTTGGATCCAGAGTACTTTTCCGCATCCCATTAGAGATTGGTTACAGTCTAACTGAAGATTATTGGATTTCCATTCTCTTTGAACATAAGTCAAATGGATTTTTATTTGAGGAAAACGAGGGGATGGATGAGCTTGGATTTCGTATCAGTTATAGTTTTTAGTGTCGTATCAACGCTGAACTGTTGAATACTCCTTGTTCTTTTCCACACCAGTTAATTGTTGGCCTGAGCCACATAGCCCCCCCCACTATGAGGTTTAAACCAACAATTCACTGGTATGAAAAATTACTGCGCATTATACGACGGTTCATCATTGACACGACATTAGCCTATATTTCTCATAATTATTCTGTATGTATCAGCCACCTGTTTCTCTTGAAGAAATGAGTAGAGGTATTGACAGACCGATGATGTATAAAATATGTATGAGACTTGTTGCTTATCTTAACTATGATTCGGAGGAAAAGAATGTTTAAGTTAAAGAATGTGATAGTTTTACTGTCAGCGGTTTTGATTGTGCTGTTTACTTCTCCTCTCTGGGGCGATGAATGCATGGAGGGCGATTGTGAGGATGGTATCGGCACTGGCTTTACCGAAAGTAATAAAATATATGAAGGTGAGTGGAAAGACGGTATGCCCCACGGAAGCGGAAAACTGTATGTCTCAAAAGATAAAGTGATAGAAGGAATATGGGAGAAAGGGAAGTTGGTGGAGGAGAAGAAACCCAAAAAAGATAAAAAGAGTAGCCCGGATTTCTAACGAGGTGAGACGGCTACTTATACGAGGAACATGCGTGTAAGCTATAGTTCCCTATGCATACACGCATAGAGACGAAGTAGAAGTGGCCGTATCGCCTCGCCTTTGGTGAACAGTTTGTATGCAACCAGTCGTCAACTATAATCAAAAATAACCTGGCATAGTTAACATGTTATCGAGTTGCGCTAAAACTGTTCGTTAGAAATGCGAGGTGGGGGGGAATCAATGGCGGATCATAATTGTGAGAAATGTTCGTTTCGGGCAAAATATGACAACAACTCCAATTCACTTCTTGGAAAAATCTGGCGTTGGCATATCAGCTGGTGCCCCGGTTGGAAACGATATATGGGTTCCTTGTCCGATGAAAAACGACAAGCTTTACTCGACAAATATAATCTGAATAATCAGCAGAAATAGACCGGCATCAGCACAGCACCTCATCTAAATTTACTTTTTACTAACGAGTAATTCGACGCTGTTGGGAGGAGTTGTGTAATCAGACAATGTTCATGAAAATCCGGGCCGAGTAAATGAAAGATAGTGTTAAAAAAGTTCAATCATTGACCGATATTCAATGGTTGAAAAAACACTTTTTGCATTTTCTCGTTGATCTCATTTTTATTTTTTGAACTATTGACGATTTCAATTATTTGTTCTGCCCGTTCGAAGTTGTTGTTCCACCCTGTTTTGCGGGCCTGCTCGATTGTTTGCCAATTCCCTTGGCCATGGAGAAGGAAATTCTCGATAGCTTCGGCAATTTCCGGGAATAGTAGACGCCTGATTCCGTTTAAAAAGGAGAGATACAGTCCAAGCGACTGTTGCCGTTGTTCCTGGATGATAAATCCCAGCATTCCGTTTTTATGGGTATCGGCAAGAATATCTTTTACAGCTCTGCAGAAGAATTCGACCAGTGAGTCCGGGAAGTCGGAGATGATACGTTGAAATGTTTCACCGCTCAGCGGTGTGTTCTGGGTTTCACCAATTTCATGGTGGATAAAGACAGGAATTTCCTGGTTGATAATGGTGTTCAGATGGAGCTTGATGGCTTCTTTGGGCAGGGTGCAACTTTTATTTCCGGGAGAATATTTCCTGAAAACTTCTGCCATCACCTCTCTGGCTGAAGGCAGGATATCCTGGAGATGATTGGTAAGGAAATGTTTTAACGGTTCTCTTCGAATAATGATACTGCCATTCTGCCGAAGAGCGAAGGGCCCTGCCAGTTCCCGGGCAAATTCACGACCGAGAATGATCACTCGATTCAAACCGACCTGGTACTCTTCAAGAATTTCAGCAACAAAAAAGATTGATTTCATCGATTGACCGCAACCGGCGCCATAAAAGAGACCGTTTTTAATCAGATGATCATTGATTGAACTGGTATCAAATGGGTCATACACGCTTCCGTTCATCTCAATGGGAGTAAAATCCCTGTCAAGCAATGTGTCCCAGTACTGTTCCCTTGTATCTATCCAGTCAAGCATCACACTTGGTTCTGGTTCATCCCAGGGTTCGATCTCCTTTTCCCACTTATACAGGCTGCGAAGCCTCAGCACCAGTATGCAGATTGAATAGATGCCATGATCCCGGGCATCGGAAATATCGCAGTTGAGTTGAACTGTGTCGAGAAAGGATTGGTCAGGTCTTGTTATCATCGTTTTCTAGTTGGATTTTTTATTCAATGGGAGTTTCACTTCACCACCGGCAAGATCCAAAACGGTGGGGACCAGGCCGCTGACTACTCTGGCCATTCGTCCATAATCCAGCTTCTCATGGCGGTCAAATGGGGTGTGGTAAGCGTTGTAGCGGAAAAAAGCAGTATCGGTGATCATTATTGCCGGGTAACCGGCCTTCCAGAAAGCCCAGTGATCGGACCAGCAGACACCGGTGATAAACCCGGGTGCAGCAAGTCCTTCCGAGGGGAAACAGGTGTGTTTGCGGAAGGTACCAATGGCCCGGCGAACAAGAGAGCCGGAACCGAAATTTGAAACGAAACCGATAAAGTCAGCAGTGCTCGGATAGAAAAACGAAAAGGGAAAAGGGTAGTGTTGGCTGTCCGGCTCATCACTGTAAAAACCAACGGTTTCAAGAGCGACCATGGCAGTGACTGTCTCATTTCTTTTTCTGCAGCGCTGGGCATAATGGTAGCTGCCCATATGACGGGTGTAAAAGAAGGGCGGCTCTTCATTGGCAAAGGCGACCAAGCGAATGGTCCTCTTTGGCTTACTGCCGACAAGAAGGCGGGCCAGTTCTAGTAATACAGCAACGCCTGATCCGTTATCGTTGGCTCCCGGGCATCCTTCAATAGTATCGTAATGGGCGCCAATCACCACAATCTCATGGGGGATTTCGCTTCCCTGTATCTCCACCTCAACATTGGATACTGTTTTTCCCCGGGCGACAAATTCCTGCAAAGAAACCTGGTAACCATAACTCTCCAGCTCCTTGGTAAGATAAGCTATTGAGCGAGCCATGGAGGGCGGTTGCCACACATTTCGTGGGCCGATGGTATAGGCAAGTGTATGGACGTGGTTTTGCAGGAAAACAGCGGATTTCTGCTGGGATGGATCAAGGGGCGGTAGAGCTCCCTGGAACGAAGAGCCCGGCATCCGTGAAAAAGAGAGAAGAGAGACCATAAAAAGTACTGAAAAGATGAGGCAGCAAAAGATCCACAGTTTGTGGTGTGCTATTTTTACTAGTGATCTTGCCATTTTCATTCAACATCCTCTTTTTTACAATAGCAGCTCGGCACAAGAATGTCAGGTAGAGAAACTGATGGCTGAAAGGTTACACCACTTTTGCTATTGATGGTGAAACACTCTATAGTTGCTAAAGATGATGTTCATTAGATTTGAAACCTATTATTTTCGAACATGACACCACAACAGACGGGAATTATCCAGGAGAGTATTCGCGGTATTGTCGATCGGGTAACCTATCACAACAGTGATACTGGCTACAGTGTGCTCCGGGTATCCCCCTTTACCAGCCCCCACAAGCAGGAAACGGTGATTGTTTTTCAGACGAAAGTGTTTGCCGGGGCCACCATGGAATTTATTGGTAACTGGACCATCCACAAGCAGTTTGGTCGTCAGTTTAAGGCTGTTGCGGCCAAAGAACTCAAACCGGCAACAACGGCAGCTTTGGAGAAATATCTGGGATCCGGCCTGATTAAAGGGGTGGGTCCAAAGACTGCCGGCAAGATTGTTCGTCATTTCAAAAAACAGACACTGGATGTTTTTGAAAATGAGATTGAACGACTGACCGAGGTGGAAGGCATTGCCCGGAAAAAGTTGGCGATGATTGAGAAAGCGTGGGTCGAACATCGTGCCATCAGAAGGGTTATGATGTTTCTCCAATCCCATGGTATATCGACGCTTTTTGCTGTCAGAATTTATAAGGAATATGGCGATGAGGCCATTACCCTTGTTACCGAAAATCCATATCGGCTGGCTAACGATTTTTATGGGATCGGCTTCTTTTCAGCTGATAAGGTTGCCATAAGCATTGGTCTTGCATCCGATAGTCCTCAGCGGATTATGGCTGCTGTTAATCATGTGTTAGCGGCTTCAAGGGATTTTGGTCACTGCTATCTTACCCGAACCCAGATCAGCAAACGAACTCAGGAGTTACTCGGTTTTAATCTTAATGAACATCTGGTTGAAATTTTGGAAGAAATGGAGAACCGGAATCAGCTGAAGGTAAGAGAGCTTATCGTCAAGAATGGCAATAGCGAATCCTGTTATTATTCCAAATCACTTTTTTATGATGAGTTGTACGTTGCTCGCAGGATCGGCTCCATGAAAGGTTCTGTTGCGCAGGATACAAACAGGATTCGGGACTGGATCGAGCGCTGTTGCCAAAAGAAAAAAATATTGCTCAGTGATGAGCAGGCTGAAGCTGTTTCAGGAATTGTTTGTGAAAAGGTTTCAGTGTTAACAGGAGGGCCGGGGTGTGGAAAAACCACCACCACCCGGGTCCTGGTTGAATTACTTGAAGCAATGGGCCTTAAGGTAATGCTGGCAGCGCCCACCGGTCGGGCGGCCCAACGGATGGGTGAGGTGATCGGCAGGGAGGCAAAAACCATCCATCGAATGCTGGAGTGGCAGTTGAGGGGTTTTAAAAAAAATGAAGACGATCCACTGGATGTTGAGTTCCTTATTGTTGATGAGTGTTCCATGCTGGATATTAATCTCAGTGCCGCCCTTTTAAAAGCACTTCCCAAGAACAGTCAGCTTCTTCTCATAGGAGATGCCGACCAGCTGCCATCAGTTGGTGCCGGCAATGTGCTGAAGGATATTGTTGGTTCGGACCAGGTTCAATGCTTCAGATTGACAAAAATATTCCGCCAGGCACGAGAATCGTTAATTATCCGCTATGCCCATCAAATTAACGGGGGCGAAATACCATATATTGATTCGCCCTTTAAAAAGCCGGCAATCTGGAAAGAACAGCAGGATTGCATTTTTGTCGATTCCGATGAGGCCACCCGGGAACAGCTTAGTTTCATCAGCAGAGTGAAAAAGATGTCAGGACTGAAGGGGCAGCAGACTCAAGAGGATGATATCACTTATGAGTCTAATCCATATGAGTTCAGGACGAATGAACAGCTTGTCCCCTATGAAACGGAGATTGTTATTCCTGCAAAATTTGCCCATGTCGATCTTGAAAAACTATCAGCGAGCAGAAGCGATGTGGACGATCTGAAACATGTGTTGAAAAAGGTACATCCTTGGTCATCCCTGCATTACGGGCTCAGGGCTGCTGAAGTAGTAAATAAGCTCTATCTCGAGTGGATACCAAAATACTTTGGCCCTCAAACAGAAATACAGATTCTTTCTCCAATGACCCGGGGAAGCCTTGGAACACTGAATCTAAACAGTTTGATCCAGCAGAATGGCAACCCTCCCGGACCTGGAAAAGCCCAGATTGCAGTGGGTGAGCGGATTTTCAGGGTTGGTGACCGAGTTATTCATCGTCGGAACAACTACGATCTTGGCGTGTTTAACGGTGATATTGGTGTCATTGAAGATATTGATGCTGAAAATCTGTTTTGCCGTGTTTCGTTTTTCCCCGATGGCAAAGTGGTGGAATATCAGAGTGAACATATTGTTGAGTTGGATCTTGCCTATGCTGTTACCATCCATAAATCTCAGGGTAGTGAATTTGAAGCGGTCATCATTCCTCTTTTGACTCAACACTTTAAAATGCTGTTTCGTAACCTGCTTTATACCGGACTGACTCGGGCAAGGAAACTGGCTGTTCTGGTAGGTACGCGCAAGGCCCTTGCAATGGCTGTGAAAAACAGGGATACAACCATGAGACAGACGGCTCTATCTGAGTTGATCATGGAAATGGATTGAGCCTGGGAGAACAGTAGGTGATACCATTTTTTTGCTCAAATTTTGAAATACCGGTTACCAGAAAAGAAATCTTTTCTTCACGTTGAAGTTCTTCTTTTTCTCCTTATAGTGTTTGTTTGGATAGCTCTTACGCTGAGTCGCCTGAAAGGATGAATTGAGAAGTAAAAAACAGTGTCACTTTCACCATAATAGGAGAAAAGTCATGACCGAAGAGATCAAACAGGAAAAGGATAAAAAAGCTATCTGGTGGCGCGGACTTTATATGGTTCTTTTTGCCTTTTTATACAGTATTGCTAAAATGGTTGTTGTTGGAGTCGTCCTGTTTCAATTTGTCAATGTCCTCATTACTGATGAACCAAATGAGCAGTTGCTCAGATTTAGCAGGGGACTTGGGAAGTATATCTACGAGATTATACTTTTCCTGAGTTTTAACAGTGAGCAGCAACCGTTTCCAATGGGACCCTGGCCGAACGACAGTAAATAATCACAGGCACCCATCTTTTTACGATCGTGGCTGCCCGCATAGATAGTGCTATAGCAGGCAACCACGCCTGTAAAAACCTGGGGCACCTGTGACCATTCACTGTCGATTGCAGGTGGAAATCAACAATCTATAAACTCTGTGTTTGATTTCGAACGATTAACCTTTATAACCAGCGGGGGCGATCATTTACCCCGATACAAAATACGAGGAGGTTTTGATGAAAACAAGTCAACCAGAGGTTCAGCAGCTTGAAGAGAGAACAGTGGCTTTTGTTTCTTTTGTCGGTAACTATATCGGCAAGGCTGAAATCTTTCATGACCTGTTTACTAAACTTTACAACTGGGCTGGTCCAAAAGGAATCATGGGTCCCTCTACCCAGTTTCTTTCATCATATAAGGATGATCCAAATGTTACCGAACCGGAAGACCTGACACTGGATGTCTGCATGACCATATCCGATGAAACTACAGTTGAAGGTGAGATTGAAAAGAAGGTGTTACCGGGTGGTCAATACGTTGTTATGCAGGCTGAGTTGTCAGGGCCTGACGAATATGCTCAGGCCTGGATTGAAATTGTGAAGTGGATAGATAAGAGCAATTATGAAATCGATATGTTGCGTCCGAGCTATGAGATATACCTGAACAACCCGGAAGAACATCCTGAAAAGCATCATATTATTGATATCTGCATGAGTGTGAAAAGTTGCTGACAGAAAAGCAGAATATGAATTTCAACCCAGGTGATTCACGTCAAGCGGCTCTTTTTATCGATTCGTTGATCAAGGACTTTATAGCCTCTTCCGATGAGAACAATCTGGGACCGCCGTTTGATGAAAAGATCTTTGATCAGCCGTTGGTTGGCTTTTCCAGTGGGGATGATCCCCTCTATCGAGAATATAAACGCCATATCGGCACATTTTACCTCTCACCGCTTGAGTTATTTCTGTCCGCTTTTCCCGCAAAAGAAATGCGGCCTTCAGACTTGACCGTGATCAGCTGGATACTACCGTCCAGCAAAGCCATACGAACAGAACAGGCAAAAAGAACAAAACAGCCGTCCAGGCGCTGGGCTCACACGAGAGCCATGGGAGAAGACTGTAATATCCGGCTGCGGGAATATGTTGTTAGCCGATTGAATAAAAAAGGTGTTTCTGCCTTGGCTCCAATGCTGTCATCATCGTGGAAACGGGTTGATGTTGGTCCTTATGCACCCTGCTCCAACTGGTCTGAAAGACACGCGGCCTATGCAGCTGGGCTTGGAACCTTTGGCCTGTGTGATGGACTGATTACTGCCGTAGGCAAAGCTGTCAGGGTGGGTTCTGTGATAGCGGCCATTGAAGTGGAGCCTACTCCCAGGCCCTATGATGATCATCATGCCTATTGTCTGTTTTATCAGGACGGCAGCTGTGGAAAATGTATCAAACGATGCCCCGTTGAGGCTTTGAGCGAGAAAGGGCACGATAAAAAGCGTTGTATGCAATATACCGAACATTCCATGAACAGGTATATCAAACAGAAATTTGATCTTAATACTTATGCTTGCGGGCTATGCCAGGCAGAAGTACCGTGCACATATTCGATCCCTGATAAAATTATAGAAAGTGACAACTGATATGAAGATATCCCATCAGAAGTTTTTGGCTGTTCTTGCTCTGATTTTCAGTGTGGAATTCATTATTCTGGCAATTGCGCCACATGACAGGAGTGATTGGGCTCTGGAAAATGTCCTTGCAGTTATTTTTATCGTTGTCCTTGGCCTTACATACAATCGTTTTCCCCTTTCAAGAATTTCCTACAGTCTCATTTTCCTATTTATGTGTCTGCATGAGATTGGTGCTCATTATACCTATGCCAAAGTTCCTTATGATTCTTTTTTAACAGCAACATTTAATTTCAGTCTCAATGAGTTTATGGGGTGGGAACGGAATCATTTTGATCGTTCGGTCCATTTTCTCTTCGGTGTTTTGCTGGCCTATCCGATAAGAGAGGTGTACTGTCGGATAGCAGATGCAAAAGGATTCTGGTCCTATTTCTTCCCACTTGAACTCACCATGGCATCCTCTATGATGTTTGAATTGTTTGAGTGGGGAGCGGCAGAATTCTTTGGTGGAGATCTGGGCATTGCCTATCTCGGTACCCAGGGAGATGTCTGGGATGCGCATAAGGACATGGCGCTGGCAAGTCTGGGTGCCTTTTTCTCCATGAGTGTCACCCTGCTACTCAATCTGAAAATACAGAAAAACTTCAAAGAAGAATGGGCAACAAGCCTTTCAATAAAGAATAATCAACCCTTGGGTGAGGATGAGATCGGCCGCTTGATGAGTGATAAAGACCAGTAGTTACAATTTTCCTGAACCCGTGATCAAGAAGATATTCTATACAGGAGTTGTTCTGTGCTTTATTACTGGTAGCGGCTTGCTGCTTCACTACTATAGCGATGAACAGGTCGTCAGGCGTCTCTGTTTCACAATGGCCAGGGAGCTTGGCAAAAATGGAAGAGAAAGCCGGGTTCAGCTGTCATTGAAAATACGGGCAGTAAAAGATCGCCTGGCATCGATCTGCCTGGTTGACATCCCCGAGCGTGGTTATAGAGAAGAGCTTGATCGTCAACTGATCACCGGCTATCTGTTCATGTTGCGTACTCGCTTTTCTCTTCTCGGGATTGATCTTAGAGATGTTTCTGTAGAGATTGAACCGGAAAAGCAGGCCAGAGTGTTGAGCGGTGTCGTCATTGATGGAACGACAATCAGGCAACGCCAAGTGAACGAAACGTACAACTTAGAGATTATTCTGAAAAAAAATGAGAATAATTGGCGGATAACTAAAGCGGTCTTACCAAACGATCTTGTTCTCATTGGTTTGGATTACTAGATTCTTATTTGAGTTTTCTAACTGGCAGGGTATGTTGCTGTGGTGTTTGTGTGTTGATTATTATATGAAAGAATCTGTTTGTAAAACAACAGGTCAAAACTGAGGTTTAAAAAGAATGGAAGATAACCGTAAATTTCAAATCAATTCGGACTTTATCGAAGAGAATTTTGATCAGGAGATCCTGTTATACTCCGTCTCTGCCAGTAAGGGGGTCTATTTGAATGAGACGGCCTATCTGGTCTGGCAGATGTGCGGTAAAGGTTTTTCTGTTGGGGAAATTATTTCTCTGCTGGAAGAGGAGTATTCAGAACAGAGTGATGTCATACGTGAGGATGTTCTAAAGGCAGTTGACTCTCTTGTAGAGGATGAAGTGCTTGTTGCCACCGACGATCAGAGTCCGTGAACAATTGCCGGGAACTCTATTAAGCGGAACTGAAGGTGGGTTGTTTTCCAGATAGAAGAACAACATCCAACATGTCTCTATCCCGTTATATCAACACCAGTATAATCAATTATTTTCATCATAGAATAAACAATGATTCAGCAGCGTAAATATACAATCGGTTTCTGTGGGCAATACATCACTATTAACTGTTATGGGTCCCAGGCAGAAGATGTCATTGAGTTTTTATTTTCCGACTTGATGGTCGAAGACAATAGGGTTGAACCAGAAGTTGTATACGATGTGATGGCTGTAGGCAAACAGCCAATGATGTCACTCTGGAATGGAGAAAAGAAACTCTACTTTGGAGAGTGCCTGCACTCTCTTGCCGACATCATGGTAAATAACGTTATCTATTACTCGATAATAAACAACGATATTGGACATGCCATCCATGCAGCAGCGATCAGCTGTGGCGATAAAGGTGTCCTTTTCCCAGGGAACAGCGGCTCAGGTAAGAGTACATTGGTTGCCTGGCTTGCCTCCAGGGGATATAATTACCTGACAGACGAGTTGACTGTGTTGTCCTCTGATGATCACCGTATAATTCCTTTTCTGATTACCAACATTCCTCAGCAAGCTTAAGTTGCTGATATGGTATAGGG
>CAZMFP010000060.1:0-15629 GCA_964565605.1 uncultured Desulfocapsaceae bacterium
AGAGTGAGCACCCAATGAAAAAATTTATTGCTGAGCTTTATTGGTAATCAGAAATGCTCATAATTGTTTAGATGCATAATGATCTCATTCACGGCTGGAATCAGTTGGAAAAAGAGTCCGTAGAACGATGATGGGACTACCAATAAACATCGCGTACAGCGGAAAGTTCCCTATACAACCAACTTCTTGTTTTCAGATGAATTGCTTTGATATGCCTTTATTCTCCCTTTTTCCAACCACCTCATAATACAAACATTTCCTGCAAAATATTGAGTGTTTTCAATTGTGATTTATTACTAATTTTCCCGAGCTTCCTGACAAGCCTTTTTTTATCTACAGTCCGAATTTGATCTAAAATGATTTGCCCTTTTTTACCCTGAAAAGTGCACGAAACTCTTGATGGATAGCTTTTCCCTTTCGTAGTCATTGGAGCTATTATTACCGTAGAGATAAAACGATTCATCTCATTTGGTGAAATAATGAGACAAGGTCTTGTCTTTTTAATTTCATGGCCAATGGTTGGATCAAGGTTTATGAGAAATACATCAAAACGTTTTACTTCCATTCCCATTCTTCCTCATCCCAATCACTTTTCGGTGTTTCAATAATTTTATCATCACCGTTTATTGCCATAGCTTTGAATGCAGACTCCCAACCACAACGAGGATTTTTTAGTGGCCTGATAACGACTTCATGGTCATGTACTTCCAGCTCTACCTCTGTTTCAAAACCACATTGTTCAATAATTGGCTTTGGTATTCTCACACCTTGAGAATTGCCTATTTTTATTATTGACGCTTTCATAATTATCACTCCTTAGCATTGTTGATAATTACATTGTAATTACCTTAAAAGTAAGTGTCAATTTTATTTGAGCATACAGCAGAGATAACCTGAAAAAAGAGTGCGTGCCGAGATGCTTGAAACACCTATGAAAATTGAGCGCAAGATGAGTTACCTGTATCTCCAGCCTCTTGTTTTCAGGTGAATTGCATTGTGTACGCCCGGCATGGGTGTGAACTAATGGGGTTCAAGTCCCCTGTAAGTGTTCCTATGCTATGTGAGGATAACCATAGCATTAATTACTAACCGAAGGCAAGGGCTCCATCGCGAGGTGAGGTTTGAAGGAAGCCGGAGTGTAAACTTGTGAGCCGACGGACAGAAACGTCATATGATCCAACGGAAGATGTCAGAGGCGGTATTCTCATTGAGCTTGATTGTTGCGTTGAGTTGTAGCAAATCATCTCAGTTTTCATGGATCAACGTGCCACTGATGGTCTTGTCAGGGGGGCTTTCCAATCCATTTTTACTTTTTTTGGGGGGCGGAAAATGTAAAGCGTCTATATCCCATTCTCCTTGATTCGAGGAACGAAAAAAATCCGTTCAAGTGAGTAAGCCTGAATAATCTTAATCTTGCCAATACGGTTATTCTGCTTAAGGTTAAATTCAATCAGGCCCAGAAACTTCATATTTCAGTCCGGCATTGGAAAGGCCAGCTGAAATGTTCTTTGGTTTTGGAAGATTTATTTTTGTGAAACCAACAGACCTACAAGTTGCTTAAATTTTGCTTTTTCTACCAGAAAATCGTAACCGGCTTTCTGGTATTGACTTCTGGAAATGTAATAATCTCTTTGTGAATTAAGCACATCAAGAAGAGTATTGAGTCCTTCATTGTATCCGGCCTGGACAACTTCCAATGATTTTTGGCTTGCAATAACTGCTTTGTTATAAGCGCTGATCATTGTCTGTTTACTCTGTAAATTGTTCCAGGTCGATTTAGTTGAACGAGCAATAGAGCGTTGGGCTGCCTCGACCCGTTTTTTTGCTGATTTCAGTCGTGTTTTATGAGCCATAAAGTCAGCAAGATCACGTCCGCCACTGAGAAGTTCCATTTCAAACTTTAAACCTATCTCTGCTGTTTCACGAACCCAACCATAGCCGTCTAACCCATCATCCGGTTGCTGCAGTTCATATTCGGCATACATACTCAGAGTTGGAAAAAGTCTCCCGCGAGCAATTTCAATGTTGAGATTTGCTGATTTCATCTGCAGTTTTTTCATACGCATATCCACATTATTCTTTTGGGCATATGATAACCAGTAATCAAGGTTGTGTTCAGGCATTACAGCTTTAGCTCTCTCTGATTCCCTCTGTAATTCATCAATAACATTTACACCCAGCAGTTCCAAAAGAGCTTCACGGGCATCTTCAAGTTTGGCGATGGATGAAGTTCTCGAGGCTAAGGCCAGTTGATAACGGGCTTCTACATCGTATTGATCGGAGACCGGGCCTAAGCCAAGCCGATGAGTTTCCTTGGTCTTTTTCATAAGTTCTGCGAGAGCAAGGCATTTTGAGTTCGCCAGATTCATCTCATCTTCAGCTGAAAGGATTTTGTAATACCTCTCGATTGCATGAATAGTGAGATCTTCTTCAGCCTTTCTTAAACGAAGCTTGGCAATTTGTATTTTCTGAAAGCCGGATCGTACGGTATTTAGTTTTGGGAGATCAATAATTGGTTGAGTAACGCTGATGGATATTTCGCCGTCGTCTATGATTGCATCCTTATCTTTCAGCTCTATTGAATCGTCAACCTCAGCCGAGGCATCAGGTTGATAGAGCTCTTCTTTTCGTAAATATTTATAAGAAGTAACAACACGTGGCCCCATCGCTGAAGTTTGACGTCGACTACTATATTTGTCGGCTTCAGCATCAAGTTTTTCAGCTTGAAATTTTGCGTCATTCTGTTTTGCCAATTCAATGACCTGTTCCAGATTAAGGGCAAGAGCAACTTGTGAAGATATATTTAAAAGAAAGATTATTAGGCCTGGGTAAAGGAGAAATATTAAAAATCGTTTGATAGTCATTTTTAATTGTCATGTAATAGTTTTATGTGCTTCTGTCTCTTTGGTGGAATAAGTCATCCCGGTGTTAGCCGAATCCCTATGAGATGACAACACTATAGACTCCAGCTAATATCATGCGGGAATAGCCGATTAAAATACTGTAAAGGAACAATAGGAAGCGAAGTTTCCAGCTAATTACAAATCAATGCATGCTTCCTTTTTCATATTTCTTTTGCTCTGTTTTCTTGAGAGGAGGCAATTTGCGGGAAGTAATGCCACCTGTTTTAGGGTCGGGGGCAACTATATGAACAGTTTCACCAGGAAATTCATTGTTTTGGATATCGGCAAGGATATTTTCAACATTTCCAAATGGAGCGACAATATCAATGAGCCATAAACGGTCACCGGAGTTCCAATCTTCAGGCCTTAACTTGCCACCATTTTTAAACATGCGTGCTTCGCTATTTTTATCTAAAAAAGCCCAGCTGACATAGGAGAGGGGGTATTCCTTTTTCATATATAATTTGCACTGTCCTGCGACCAGCGGCGGAATCAGCAGCCATTCAAGATCACTTATAAAATGAAATCGCCGATGGGACGATTGTAAATAGAGAAAAAGTACCGGCCCCATGGCTGGTAAGGTTTTCAGAACCTTTAACGACTGCTTCAGTATCTCTTCTTTGAGTTTCTCATTAGTTCCTGTCTGTTCAGAGCCCATTTTTTTATCAGCCATAACTATACTTCCCTCAAACTTTTATCTTTATAACGCATGATTGGGCCAAGGAAATAGTCGATGACCCGTCTTGTGCCTACTTTGATATCAGTGGTGACTGTCATTCCCGGGGTTATAAGACCTTGACGTCCATTCACTTTATTTGGCAATTGGTATGTGCGGATTGATACCCTGATGGGATAAATTGGCCCCATCTGCTGGTCCAGCACCATGTCCCTGGCAACCCATTCGACTTTTCCGGGTACATCACCATATCGGGTAAAAGGATAGGCGTTAACTTTCACTGAAACATCTTTTCCCTGGGTAACAAAGCCGATATCCTTGTTCAAGAGTTTTGCTTCTATCTCCAAACCGTCATCAATCGGTACAACAACCATGAGGGGTTGAGCTGCTGTCACAACACCTCCAACAGTGTGAATTGAAAGTTGTTGAACGATTCCTTTAATTGGAGACTTGAGAATACGGTTTTTTCCTTTCTGTTCAGCTTTTGCCAACTGCTGGATAAGATTTTTCTGCTTGGTTTCCGATTCAGCCAGCTCCGTTAATAATTTCTGCTGATACTGAGATAGAACCAGCTCTTTTTCTTTTCGCGCCTTTGCAAGACGTAATTCCGTTTCTCTCAGCCGTTTTTTTTCTGTTTCCAGATTTTTTTGGGCATTGGTCTTCTTTATCTGGGTGTCGAGAAAATCTCCTTCAGCGATCATCCCTTTTTCTGCAAGTATCTTTTTTTTGTTATAGAGTTTGAGGATGAGAGGCAGCGAACTCTCTAACCGTTGAACATTGGATCGGATCGATTCTAGTTCGGCACCGCAACGGCTTACTTCCAGATCCATGGTGATTATTCGTTTCCGCTGGGACTGAAGGGAGCGAAGGAGCAATTGATGATGAATTGTAAAACTCTCTTCATCGGCCTCTTTTATTCCGTTTACCGAGGAAACAAATTGAGTTTCATCATTTTCTAACCGTGATTTTAAATTTGCGATCGTCAGTTCGGTCTTTACAAGTTCCTTTCGCAAGACATTCAGATCCGCCTCACTGTCAGTACTATCCAGCGTGACCAGAGGTTCACCTTTTTTTACTGTTTGACCGTCACGGACATATATGGCGCTGACAATGCCCGCTTCAGGAGGCTGGATTACCTTTACTTTTCCTTTAAAAACAACAACACCGGTACCTGAAACGACAATATCCATTTTAGCAAAATAGGCCCAACCAATAACAGATGCTGCAAGGACAACGATGAAAATTATCATAGCCCTTGAATAAGGAGCAGGTGGTCTATCCATTACCTCAATAGTGGAGGGTAAAAATTCATAATCACGCCTCATTTCATTCTGCTTTTTTATTTTTTTAAAAAAATTCATAGTGTGTCCTTTTTGTTTCATATATCAGTCATTTCGGACTTGATAGGAATCAAGAGATAAGTTTCTCTGTGAAGTTGACCAAGACACATACTCGAATGATGGTTTGTGCTCTTGTTCTTCCGGTCCAGAACCAAGTTCAGGGCAACCTGCTAATAATCCAGCGAAATATTAATAGTGCATGTATTTGCTGAGAGCATACTGGAATGATCTGTTATCAATTACCCATAACTTCCTTCCTGGATGGAGTGGAGGAGCGCATATTTTCCTTCCTGTTTCAGCAGCTCTTTTGGGGAATCGTTTTCAACCAGTCGACCATTTTCAAGTGTGAGGATGAGATCAGCATGGCGGACGGTCGACAACCTGTGGGCTATGATGAAAGTCGTTCTATTTGCACAGATTAATTTCATATTTTTTTGAACCCTTAACTCCGATTCGTAGTCAAGGGAGCTGGTCGCTTCATCAAAGATTAACATTCTCGGGTTTATGGCTAAAGCCCGGGCAATGGCAATTCGTTGACGTTGGCCAGCAGAGAGCAGTGATCCTCTTTCTCCGGCGAAAGTGTCATAACCGTCCGGCATTTCCAGAATAAACTCATGGGCTCCAGCCAGCTTTGCCGCCTCAATGATTGCTTCCATTTCCAATCCGGGAGCATTTAAGGCGATATTGTCCCTGATGGAGGCGTTAAACAGGACGCCGTCTTGTGAGACAACCCCGATTTGCCGCCTGAGCCAAGACACATCAACCATTGAAAGATCGATGCCGTCAATGAGTATTCGGCCTCTTTCAGGAACATAGAGTCGTTGCAGAAGCTTGGCCAAGGTAGTTTTTCCGGACCCGGTACTGCCAACGATACCTACCACTTCACCGGCTTTAACGGAAAAGTTGATATTACTTAAGATCTCTTTACCATCGTCCGGTTTGTATCGGAACGAGACATGATCAAATTTCACATCTCCCTTGATGGCTGGTAGGCTGACCTTGTCCGGGTTGAAGCCGGGCTCCACAGGATTTTGGAAAATGTCACCGATCCGGGCTATGGAGATGTTGACCTGTTGAAATTCTTTCCAGATTTGTGATAATCGCAGAATTGGTGCTATTGTTCTTGAAGACAGCATGTTAAAGGCGATAAGTTGACCGACTGTCAAATTACCTGCAAGAACCTCCTTGGCCCCAAGCCATAGAAGAAGGACCGAGAGAATTTTGCTGATTATGGTTGTGGTCTGGCTTAGAAAATTGGCCAGATGGCCACCGGCAAAACCGATCTTGACCTGTTCAGCTAATCTGTTCTCCCATTTTTCTCTGATGCGAGGCTCAGAAGCTGTCCCTTTAATCGTTTCAATTCCCCCAATTGTTTCGACTAAAAATGACTGATTGCTTGAGCCGACTGCATACCTGTTTTCCAGTTTGTCGCGTAGAAATGGAGTGAGGAAGAAAGAAACACCGAACAGGATCGGCATAGCGCATAGGACAATAGTGGTCAGGAACGGACTAAAGAGGAACATCACAAATAGAAAGACAACCAGAAAAAGAAGATCCAGCCCGAGCATCATGGCGGAGCCGGTAATAAATCGCCTGACATTCTCAAGCTCTCTCATTCGGGCAATAGTGTCTCCAACCTGTCGTGATTCAAAATAGCTTAGAGGAAGATTTATCAAGTGTCGAAACAGCCTGACACCAAGCATGAGGTCGATTCGATTGGCTGTATGGGACATGAGGTAGGTTCTCAAGCCATTTAGGCAGATTTCGAAAAGTGAGACGACAATCAGGGCGAATATCAGGACATCCAGAGTCGATAAACTGTTATTGCCTAAAACCTTGTCGATTATAATCATGAATACCAGGGGCGAGAGCAAGCCAAAAATCTGCACAAAAAAAGAAGCAAGAAGACAATCACGCAAAACAGACCAGTACTTCATTGATGCTTTTAAAAACCATTTGATTCCAAAGTCGGTTATTTGGCCGTGTTGTTCTGTCTGTCGTTTAACTAAAATAACTTGAGATTGGAGCTGTTTTTTTAAGTCTGTTATAGAGACCCATTGGCCTCTTTTTTCACCCGGCTTTTGAACAAGTACTGAACCGTCTTTGTCACCTGATTTAACAAGGAGAATAAAATCACCACTCTCAAGCTGGCCGATAAGTGGGAAGAAAGCGGGTTTGATTTTTTCCAACTCTTTTTTAACTACAGTGGCCTTGAAACCGATTTCATGGAGAATCTCCGCTAATTTAATTGGCTGCATGTCTCCTTGGAACCCACCAAAAAAGTGTTTGATCTGCTCCATGGTAACTGGACTTTGGTGGAGCTTTGAGACAATGGCCGCACAAAACAGTGCGCTTGTAAGGTTGGTTTTTTGTTCACTCATAATTTCTGGTGTGTTTTTAAAGTAAAGTTTTTAGATCGTTCCAACAGCGTTATGCCAGGCTTTTCAATTGAAAGTGACAATTCTAAATTCCGGCTTACATTCCGCTGGATTAGCGATTTACCAGCAGGTTTCAGCTATGTCCATACCGGAGCAAAAGCACATTTCCCCTGAATGGCTATCATTACGCAGCCAGAGGCAGTTCATCAGTAATATCTTCATCTTCAGCTTGCGCAGTATTATCAACAGGAATGTCAGGAATAGAATTTTCTTCCGATGATCTCTTTTCATCATTAGTCGCGCTGTCGTTTTGCAATTGATCAGCTAAGCGGTTTATCTCGGCTTCATCGAGGTCGTCATCTTTCTTCTTGCTCTCTTTAGAACCGGAATCGTCATCAGTTGAATTGTCTGAATCAGTACCCTCCGAGGTTTCTCCGTTATCCTCTTTTTCTCCAACATCTCCCTCTGTTTCGGATTTTTCATCGGTTGTTTCAGAACTTTCTGTCTCCGGGTTATTCTCACCCGATTCTTCAGTCTGCTCAGCACTCTCATCGCTTGATGATTCTTCATCTGCTGGAGCACTGCTGTTCTTTGATGTAACTGGAATATCCTCTCCCTGGAGGCCCACATCACCAACTTCACCACTACTGCCGTCATTTTTTGTGTAGGATGAGGAGCCGAAAATCAGGTTGCCTTCATCTTCCTTGAATACTTTGTCGCTATTCAGGCCAATCGAAGTGATGCCAAGAGCATTCAGGCTCTTATACTCCCCATCATCTGTTACACCATTACTGTTCTTGTCCTGCCATATCCCGAATTCTTTCCATTGTTCATCTTGAGAATTAAAAATACCATCGCTATTGGTGTCGAATGCCTGTAATCCTTCAAGGTCGGTTGTAGCCCCGGGCAGATAATCTTTGAATGAAATCTCTGCAGCTTCAGTTACTTTATTATCGCCGTTATAGTCATAGGCCAGCAGGCCATCATCAGCAGCAACCCAGCCGGTTTGATTCGGTCTGCCGTTTCCACTCCAGTCAAAGCTAATTCCGGCACTCTTCCCTAAAAGTTCGATCCCGTCACCGTCCAGATCAAGAACGACCGGCATATTAACTCTGTATCCGAATGTGGCGTCAATACCATCATCTTCAAGGGGAGCTGTTCCCCACATTCGTACAAAAGCAGTTCCCGACGCTCCTTTCTGGTCAACAACTGTCAATGTGAATGAGCCACTTCGATATCCCAGGTCAACCCAGTAATTAAATGAGCTGTTTGAGTGTTTTGTCACACGACCATGGCTTACTTGGGCTGCAGAAACAGTGAGGGTGTCTCCGGAGTTCTGATCACTTACTCCCGCTCCAAAATCAATATCCCAGGCCCCGGACCAGTCTTCATAACGCCAACTGGATACTCCGATGTGGGTAAATTCAGGGGCAAAATTATGTTCAATAATCGATGGTAGGATCAGCTTGGAGGGAGCTGTGCCGCCATGCCCGTCCGATACGGTATAACTCACTTCAACATGTCGTGTCCCTTGTGAAGGTTTGACCTGTAGATAGCCGCCTGAAACTCCTGCGCTGGCAGATCCTCGGGTCACATGGACATTGGTGATGGAGAGAGAATCCCCGTCAACATCATAGTCATTGCCAAGTAGACTGGAGATAGAGTATCTGTTCCAGATTAACGTTTCAGCAGTTGAACCGTAATCGACTTGGGCAACAGGATTATCATTAACCGGCTGAACATAAATATACGAATTGGCAACACTTGTTGCACCGGTTGAATCGGTCAGTTTGTAGGAAAAGGTTTCCGTACCGTTAAAGTTCAGGTCTGGAACATAATAAATAGTGTTGGTTGACTGGTTCCATGAAATTGAACCATGGGAGGCGCTCCCGACACCTGTAAAAGTGAAAGAGTCGGTCTCGTAGGGAGACTGGGCCTCGATATCGTAATCGTTAGCAATAATTTGACCCACGGTAAAGGAAAAGGAATTGTCTTCAACTGCTCCACCGATCCGTTCAGACACAATGATCGGCGCATCGTTAACCGGCTCCAGGTCAACAAAGGCTACGGTGGTTACCGGATCACTGATGCCGTCACTCACCGTATACTCAAAACTTGCTTTGCCAGGATAGAGATTGTTGTAGTTCAGCTCCGGTGTAAACCGGACTGTTCCATCCGCAAGTAACTCGACACCACCATGTTCCGCGTTGCCGACAGCTGAAATAAATAAGGTGTCGCCGTCTACATCCGAATCGTTTTCAAGCAGCGTAGTCTGATCAATATTACCGATGATATCTTCACTGCTCAGCAGCACTTCGGAGTAGCTGTCCGGTGAGGTATTAATTTTCACATCAATGTTGGCTGTTGCCTCGGCAAAACCGCCATTGCCGTCGGATACGGTGTAGGTAAAGGTATCGATGCCGACCCAGTCATCGGAAGCGGCTACATATCGGATATTGCCCTGGCCATCGATGCTAACGGTCCCGAACCTCGCGTCTCCCACCGAATCGATGGTCAGTGGGTCAAAATCAACATCGTAATCATTGGCCAGCAGCGATTGGCCGGAGTAGATATTTTCATAAGAGTTATTCGACCAGGCTGTAAGCTGGTCGTCGGTGCCCACCGGCGCATCTTCTATTCCCTTCACTTCGATGTTCACGATGCCGAGACCTGTTCCGCCTTCGCTGTCGAGGACACTATAGGTAAATGAGCTGCTTCCGAAAAAATCACTGTATGGTGAAAAATGAACGATACCAGAATCATCAACCCAGGCGTCACCGTTAAGCGAATCTGTAATGACGTTGAATTGCAGGTTTGTCCCATCTTCAATATCGAATGCGCCAACGATGAGCGATGAGATGGGGAAGGTGATTTCATCATCTTCATTCATTACACCATTCATTGTCGCCACTGTTGGAATATCATTAACCGGGGTTATATCGATATCCATATGACCGGTTACCGTGATGCCTGCAGAATCTGTTGCCGCATAATCAAAAGAAGCGTTCCCGTAATAATTACCGATGGGGGTGAAGTTGTATATGCCACCTGAAACGGTGATTGTGCCGCCGATCACATTGGTAATGCTTGAAAGACTCGGTGTATCATTATCAGCATCAAAAAGAAAACCACCAATTTCATCTTCGGTAAAGCGAACAACCATATCTTCATCGATGGAAAGACGGTTGTTTAGGATTTGCGGCGCGTCATTGACATTAGCGACTTCGACAGCCACAAAACCGGTCGCCTCACGGCCCTCATTATCCCGGACTGTATAGGAAAAACCGGCATCATTGCCGAAGTAGTCTTTATCCGGGGTGAAAGTGATGGTTCCATCAGTTTCCAGGCTTACAATGCCGTGACTGGCCGCACCAAGGGAGACAAAACTGAGATCACCATTGCCGTCCGCATCGGAATCGTTTGCCATCAACCGTTCAATGTTTGTTTGCACGGCCTGCTCTTCTAAGGTCTGCAACGTATCGTCGCCGAAATCGGTCGGATCATTCACCGATGTAATGGTGATCGAAAGCTCGGATGTAGCGATTCCACCTTTGCCATCATCGGCAGTATAGGTTAAAGCTGCGGCTCCATAGTAATTTGCATCGGGAGTGAAGGTATAAATACCGTTCTGCTCACTCACTGTTCCACCGCTGACCTGGGAAACAGATGTAATACTAAGGGTATCATCATCGTTGTCGTTCACCAGCCGGCTGAGTGTAACGCTGTTAAATACAATGGCTTCATCTTCAGCAATAGTGAGACTGTTTGAGACGATTTCCGGGATATCATTGACGTTATCCACTCTAATACTCACAAAACCAGTCGCTTGGTTGCCTTCACCGTCTCTCACCGTATAGGAAAATCCTGCGTCTGTTCCAGCATAGTTGTTGTCGGGAGTAAAGATGATTTGGTCACCGTTCAGCTGAGTGGTTCCATGTATTTCGCTACCGATGGAAACAAATTCCAGTCCGCCGTCAACATCAGTGTCGTTGGCCATCAGTGCCGCAACTGTTGTGATGACAGCTGTTTCTTCTGTTGTTGTCAGTTCGTCAGTCCCGAAATCTGTAGGATCATCAACCGATAAAACAGACAGATCAATAGTTCCGTTGAGAGTTGCCCCGTTTGAATCCTCAGCAGAATAACTGAATGATGCCGGTCCGTAATAATCACCATCGGGAGTAAAAGTGTATAGACCGCCAACAGTAGAAATGGAACCACCGGTAACAGAATTGATACTGGTGATAGTCACCTCATCACCGTCAATGTCCTGGATGAAACGCTCGATAGTGGCCGAATCTAAGACAAGAGGCTGGTCTTCATTAATGGTTAAGGAGGCAGCCGTCTGTACAGGTGCGTCATTGATATTTGTGACATCCACTGAGACGAAACCAGTGGATTCTAAGCCTTCATCATCGGCAACGGTATAGTGAAAGCCAGCTTCACTACCGGAATAATTACTGTCCGGAGTAAAGGTAATTGTTCCATCGACAGCCAATTCAACACTCCCATGGAGTGCCGCACCAAGAGAGAGAAAAGCAACAACGCTGCCTTCTGGGTCGCTGTCGTTGCCTGTTATCTCAGTGATGGAAGTTATCAGTGCTGTTTCTTCATTGATGCTAAAAGCATCATTTCCTGTATCAATAGGATCGTTGACAGGCAGAATATCAAACTCAAGGTTTCCTTGAACAACACCGCGATGATTATCGTTAGCCTGATAATCAAAAGATGCTTTGCCGCTGAAATCATCATCAGCAACAAACTTCAGGTAACCGTTTTCGATAACTACAGTGCCGCCGACAATATTCTGGATAAAATCAAGATGCAGATTGTCACCGTCGCCGTCATAGACAAAGGTGGCAATTTCTTCCGGGGTAAAGGTGATGGTCTCACCCTCATTGATGGGTGGCCTACTGGTTGCCGAGACAACCGGTGCTTCTCTTTGATCGAGAACGTCGATTTTAACAAAGCCGGTTGCTTCTAAGCCGGATTCATCCTTGATCTGGTAGTTAAAACCCGCTTCGCTTCCGGAGTAATCGGCATCGGGAATGAAAGTGATAGTGCCGTCACCGTTGTCACGTACCGTTCCATGGAGGCCACTGGTGACTCCGATAAACTTGATCGATTCTCCGTCATACTCCTTGTCGTTGGCTAACAGTTCATCAATGGTGACGGTGAGCTCAGTGTCTTCCAGAATGAGATATCGGTCATCGGCAGGGGCGGGAGAGGAATCATGTTCGAGATAGGTTAGAAAGGCAGTGGCCAGGACCGGATAGGACTCAGGCCGGTCTTTGACCCAGTAAGAGAATTCGATGTCACCGTGAAATCCCGCTCTCGGAGTAAGAATAAGCTCACCATTCACCAGAGAAACAGATGCATTGTCGAGGCCTCGAAGATGATCGATTTGTAAACTGTCTCCTTCGACATCCGTATCATTTTCAAGTAGCCTTGCCAGATTGAAGCTTTCACCTTCCGTCAGGGTAAATGAGTCATCGACTAAAATCGGCAGGTCATTGACTTCGCTTACCGCGACAGTAGCTGTTTTTGTGAGAATGGTACCATTTGCCAAACGAACACTATATTGGAATGAACCTTCTCCCACAAAACCGGGATTGGCTTCAAAGCGGATATCGCCGTTGGGGTCTTGATAGACAGTACCACCTGTTGCCGCGCCAAGAGAAACAAATTCCGGGGTTGCCTCGGTTGAGTTGTATTTCCCAAGACCAAGACCTGCAAGAGCAGTTTCGGTGGTCCGTAGGATGGCATCTTCCGGTAGGGAAAAATCGGTCTGGACGCGCAAGGGTGTCCCAGAAGAAGATGACGCATTTTCTTCTATCGATACCTCTTCAGAAGAAATGTTGCTGCTGCCAATCGTTTGTTCCGGATTATTTTGGGATTCTTCGACCCGGTTACTCACCATTTCGGGAGGCTGCCATCTGTCATCTTCCCAGATTGGATAGACAGCGCTGTTGCCGTAGGAGGTAAGAATTGTCTTACCGTCCCGGTAGCGGAAAGCCGAATCGGGCAGTAAGGGGGAGTATGGAGTGCCGCCTTCAGAGCTGCCTTCGAATATTTTTCCCCAATGCAGATCGATAAATTCCTGCATTGCCTCAGGGCTTGTAAGAGAGGCGGGAGTGTTGGAAGAAGCCCAGGGTAAATCGGTGGCGCCATGGTTTGTACTGGTAGCTTTGCCGAAAACATCCAGTTCCTGCTGACTGAGCGGCTTGATTGTTGCGTCATCAACAGGTTCGGCTTCAACCGTACCAAAAAGCGCTGGGTCCATGGCTGCAATACCGTTTTCAATCCCCAACCCCATGGCCAACAGCATAGCTCCTGCTCCGGCAAAATTCTGGTTCATGGAAACGGTCTTGGTGATTTTAGCCATTTTTTGTGATGGCAGCAGCCTGGAAGGGGGTGCAAGGGATTTGATATTACTGTCTTTGGCGATAAAATGTTGCCCCTGTGGCCCCACATTACCGCCGCCGTAAAAGATCCCGGCCCCATAGGCGACTCCATATCGGGGAGCCCATGATTCCCCATATTGCCAGGTCATCCCTTTTTTCACAAAACCATAACCGGCCAGGATCTTATTAACCTCTGCCATGTCGATTTTGCCGGTGACAGCCTTGGATACCTTAATCGCCGAATCAACCCGATCACCACGATCACGGGCGGTGAGGGCCGCCAGCATCTCTTGGCCCAGTTTCTTGGTATCGGTGATGTTAATAGCCACCGAGCCGCCGGTATCGCTTGAATATCTGATCTGCGGATCTTCTCCTCCTTTCACAGTTATGGCTGGCAGACTGCCGTCGATGACAATCCGTCCACCGTTCTTTTTATAATTAGTAATAACTTTTTTCATGTAGTTGCCAAGCTTTGCCGCAGAAGCCTGCAGTTCATCATCACCGCCCACTTCCATTACCAGGTTGCCGTTGGCATCAATAGTAAATGAGGCGGTGGCTTCCGGGATATCGTCTCCGAAGGCTCCCAAATAATTAAATACCTGGAGAGCGGCGGCAAGCATCCAGCCATAGCCGGGTATCGTCATTAAGTAGGTGCTGAGTGCGGTGATCGTGGCGCTTTTGGTATCGCCCTCTATAAGCTGGACAGCAGCGGCAACATAGCCAAGGTATGAACTATATCCCAGGATAGAAGTACCGCTGGAGGCAAAAAAGGTATTATAGATATTAATGGCATCATTAATAGTAGTTGCTGCAGTGAGACCGATCTGTAATGCGTCCCCTGAATCCAGCAGATCGTCAAGGTTGGCTATGGTTGAGACCAATGAAGCAATGGAAACAATACCGGACCAATCACTTTGGCTGAGAAAATTCTTATCAGAAATTTTATCAAGATTTTTTAAGAGGTTCGCAGTTGATTCTGCAATCTCAAAGGAGTCTCCACCATCAATTGCTTGGGCTAGACTGAGGACAGCCTGGGAAAGCTGAAGAGCTTGTATTTCGCCTTTGTCGAGAATGCCTTTGGCATCAGTACCGAAAGTTTCATGATTTTCCTTCATAAACGTATCGATATTGCCAAGAAGCTTCATTGACTCCATGGCGATTCCCCAACCGTCACCCTCTTCCATGGCATGGGCCAGGCCTAAACTATTGGCCGCCAGTTTAAAGGCTGAATCAACAGATTTAGACACTCCTGTATTGATTCCGCTTAGTTCTGAATAATCGGTTGAGGCGGTGACATAATCGAGCATTGCCTCGGCAATCTTGGTACCATCGCCGGATTCGATAGCGTCTCGTAGAGCAATGCCGGAGTTTAAAACGGAGAGTTCGGCTTCTCGAAGCTGGATATTCGTTTGGAGGAGTTCTTCCAGCTCTTCTTGTTGTTTGAGGTTCTGTGAGATCTTGTCATAATCTAAAAAGTCCAGTATCAAACTTGAGATGAGTTCAGAGTTGGTAAAACCCTCTTCAATCAGATTTTTCTTTAAAAGATTATCAGAGGCATTTTCTGAAACTTTGTCGGCCTCTTCTTCGGACAATCCGTGATCTCTGAGTTGTTGTTTCAACTCATCCCTGCTAGTCGGCAGATCCTCTTCGTTTATCGTCCTTTTTCTGATTTGAATTTGACCGCTAATATCGGCTATGGCCAGTGTTTCAGTAATTCTTCCATCTGGAAAAAGCGTAAATAGATTTGGATTGTTTGGAAGATAAAATGTGGTGATTTGAGAAAGATAGTTACCAACTTCCACCAGCCAGGCCGGAGTGGGTTTGTTCGGATCAATTAGCTGTTCGGATGTGACAGGTTGATTGTCTTTAGATGGTACATCAGTGCTGTCTCATAGTTAATCAATAAAAAGAGGCCCGGAGAGCCCTTTGTG
>CAZMFP010000061.1:0-15055 GCA_964565605.1 uncultured Desulfocapsaceae bacterium
GCAAGACCGAGCCGGAGCCGCCGCAGTTCCAGATTCCCGGTAAGACCGAGCCCGGTACTCCGCCAGCCTCAGGCGGCAAACTTCCCGGTCCACCGGTTGGACAACAATTTCAACAACCGACTGCACCTGCTGTGAGTCAACCTCCTGCTCCCCCAACTGGAGGTCAGCCGCAGATCACAATACCCGGTGGCGGCAAGACCCAGCCCGAGCCGCCGCAGTTCCAGATTCCCGGTAAGACCGAGCCGGGTACTCCGCCAGCCTCAGGCGGCAAACTTCCCGGTCCACCGGTTGGACAACAATTTCAACAACCGACTGCACCTGCTGTGAGTCAACCTCCTGCTCCCCCAACTGGAGGTCAACCGCAGATCACAATACCCGGTGGCGGTAAAACCGAGCCGGAGCCGCCGCAGTTCCAGATTCCCGGTGAGACCGAGCCGGGTACTCCGCCAGCCTCAGGCGGCAAACTTCCCGGTCCACCGGTTGGACAACAATTTCAACAACCGACTGCACCTGCTGTGAGTCAACCTCCTGCTCCCCCAACTGGAGGTCAACCGCAGATCACAATACCCGGTGGCGGTAAAACCGAGCCGGAGCCGCCGCAGTTCCAGATTCCCGGTGAGACCGAGCCGGGTACTCCGCCAGCCTCAGGCGGCAAACTTCCCGGTCCACCGGTTGGACAACAATTTCAACAACCGACTGCACCTGCTGTGAGTCAACCTCCTGCTCCCCCAACTGGAGGTCAGCCGCAGATCACAATACCCGGTGGCGGCAAGACCCAGCCCGAGCCGCCGCAGTTCCAGATTCCCGGTAAGACCAGTCCTGGAAGCCCTTTTGCTCCTGGTGGTGGCAAACAGCTTCCCAGCCCCCCTGTATTTCAGTTTCCAGGCAAATCCGGTATTCCACAAAGTGATTTGTTCCCATTCGTTACGCCTGGTACAGATGAGTTATTGATGAGTTTTAGTGAAAGCAGTGATACCGAATGGTATCTTGGCATTGAAGATCGACTGAAGCGGCATCCGGCTTTTATGAGTGATGTGGACAGGCTTATGGAACGTATTCTGGCTTGATTCATGAGTGACCCTGTCGTTTTGACACAACCGCAATTCATCTTACTCCACAATATCGTGTAAGAGTGTGTAAGAGTGGGACGTTCATGAAATTATAAGTTTCTTTCTGGAAACCGGTAGTTATATTTCTCAGCAAGTTCTTTTCCCCGTTGAACAGCTCTGCTGATAGCGGGTTGTGTCAAACTGAGTTTTTCAGCTATGGCTGTTGCCTTTTCACCAAGTTCCCGAACGGCCCAGAAGCAAAAAAGACTACGTGCCGCGACTCTTTGTGGTTGCTTACCGGGTGTGAGAATGTCGTTTGCCTTAAGCCCGAAAAGGTCTGCTACCTTCTGTAATAATTCATTAACCCCGAAACCATTTAACCGGTACCGATCTCTTCTGGCTATGGATTCTTCTGCTTGCTTGAGAACGGCATCAACAAAATTACAATCACCTAGAATACGCTCATCACTTGACTGGCGAATATTCATGCTACGCATAGAAGTCAGCTCTTTCCAGCCTCCGATGCTCCTGATCAAACCGCCTCCGGTCAGATCATCGCGCCTCCCTTCGGAGATCCCGTCTTCTACGAAAAGACCGTACTTTTTCCTGCACGATGAAAGGCGTTTACCGAAGTATCCGAGAACATACTCAGTATCCTGCCATTTATTTACAACTTCTCCCATTAATGCACTGTGACCACTGTAGCGGTAGTGCTTCAATCGCCCGAAATTACGAACGAGTTTTGCCCGCAATGGGTTAAGATGGATGTATCTGACCAGTTCGAGCAGATAGGCATCTTCCTGGCAAAGGATGGATTTATATCGGTTTTGAAAAAGGTGGCCATGTCGCTTGTGTCGTTGGTTAAAAGATACGGCATGACCGGTTAGCAACCTGCGCATGACACTTGATATGGGAGTGGGTCCTGTTTTCAGTAACAGGTGAAAATGATTCGGTATAAGCGTCCATGCGTAACAGGTGGTTTCGGTTTGGGTTAGAACATCACCCAACCGTTCAACAAAATTGTTACGGTCTTTATTGTCTCGAAAAACTCTTTTTCGCTCAATGCCCCGGCATATGATGTGATGCAATGCTCCGGGCGCATCTATCCTTGCTTTCCTTGGCATGGTGGTCAATGTAGCAAGTAAACGGAAACAAAGAAAGGTATAATTTCATGAACGTCCCCAATATCCCGTCCCCAATATCCCCGTCATCGTTGATTAAAAAAATAGAGCGAACTCCGTACTGTAAATTTAATTTCACGGTAGGGCTAACAGGAAATCTCCGTTTTCCACTTGACTTTACTTATCATAGATGTCCCCAGTTTTGCACTAAAAGACAAAATCACATTTTCTTTTCGATTTCAGACCTCATATACGTTTTGGAGTATGACAATTATTCAGAAGATCCATTTAAGCTTGCAATTTATCGTGATTTATGGTAGCGCCTAATAAGTACGACCTGACATTTTCATTCTGTGGTGACAGGCCCTTTTATACTGTGCAATTCAGTATCGATTGCTCGATAAGTTAACCTTATCTTAGTGAATGCCATGACCTCTGCCGACCGCACCATTCCACCGAACTCCTTGCTTAACAACCTTTTATCATTGTTCCGTGTTGTAACCTGTCTGGCGTTGTGCGCTTTCATCGGTCTGGGTGGTTGTATGCTCTTTGTTCAAGACGTGGCAGCAGGACCGGTTGGGTCTGAACCATCAGCTTCACCTGGAAGTTCGGGCGGGTCTGGAAGTTCGGGCGGGTCTGGAAGACTGGGCGGGTCTGGAAGTCCGGGCGGGTCTGGGTCATCATCTATACCTGGTCGACCTGATAGGCCTTTCGGCCCCTCCACAGATAAAAAATCTGTACCGGATTTAACTGTTCGCAAGATCAAACTCTCCCACGACAAACCTCAACTTGGTCAAACCATAAAGGTCACAGCAACCATTTATAATTCCGGTAAAAGCAGTCTCAGAAAGGTGAAAGTTCGTTTTACCTTTCAGGGGAAAAAACAGGACAAAATCCTCTCTTCTATTAGAGGAAGAGGAACCAGGTCAGTCTCAGCCGACATTACCATAAAAGGAAAGTCAGGCAGACAAACGGTAAAGGTGCAGGTTAATCCGACAAGAGCAATTAAAGAAAGTAATTATACAAATAACAGTTTGCAGGAGAGCTTTCAGGTATTGGAAGAAGAGAAGCCGGATATCCTCACGGTTCGCCCTGGATCTCTTGAACAAGGAACAATAACCACAGTAAAAATACAGGGCAAGAACCTTAATCGTTCTGCCAGACTCGACTTTGGCAATTGCATCTCCACCAAGGGCAATCCCTCCATTAAGAATTCCATGCAGCTCAAACTGCAGGTCACCTCCAGCTGTCGATCCGGCAGGTACCCAATCCATATCATCATGGACCGGAAGAAATATACTGCAACAGCAAAAATCCAAGTTAAAGCGGCTTCTGCTCCTGATCTTACCATTCAGAGCCTCAATTCGAACAACAAAAATCCCAGGATCAATGCAACTGTCAAAGTTACTGCACGAGTAACCAACAATAGTACAGAAAGGCTGAGAGGGGTTAAAGTTCGCTTTAATTATAACAGCAAGTACCAAGACAAGATTATTTCTGCCATTGGCTCAAAAAAGAGTGTTGTTATTTCCGCTGAAATTACCATTGGCGGCAAGGCCGGCAGTCAACAGATTATCGCTCAAGTCAATCCGACAAAAACCATCAAAGAAAGCAACTACCACAATAACAGCAAACGTCTAACCGTTCAGGTCAAAACGGACACGAGGCCGGATATCATCTCAGCAATCCCTACCACCCTCACAAAAGGAAAAACCACCAGCGTCAAGCTTGGTCTCAGCAATGTTCCCCGTTCGGCCCGTTTCGATTTCGGAGATTGCATCTCACTGATCGAATCAGCTCCATACTCAACAACGAGCAGTGAAGTTCAGGTAAAACTGGCGGTGGCTTCAACTTGTAACACCGGCCAACATGAAATTCAGTTAGATCTTCAAGAAAGAAAATACAAAGCCACAGCATCACTTCAGGTGGTCCCTGACTTGGTAACACAGGCACCTGACGAGCCAATCATTTACGGTCTGCAGCCGGACACCTGGCAACAAGGTGAAAAATACAGTGTCGTGCTCTCCGGCAAGAATATTGAGAATTTTTCCAAGATAGATTTTGGCCCCGGGATTAAAACAACATCAATACATAAAGCAAGCTCGAAAGGGACCAATGAGATAATCACCTCTTCCAGTTTCGAAATTGCTATTGAAGTGGCAAAGGATGCCCAGATAGGCCATCGCACAGTTGAGGTCTACCCTGACACCGCTAGCGCTGGTAGAAAGGCTGAAACAGCGTTTAAACTCGATGGCTGGGTTGTTGAAGTTGCGCCAACTGATGATGTTGACCCTGAATTACCGCCTGTTATAGCCAACAATTTACCTTCGGGCATACAGTTGCTCCAACCGCAACCAACATACTTGATCATAGCGAATGCAGATCCTGGAAAACAATACTTACCCACACAATCCCCCCCGCCAATCACAGAGAGAACACAATTTAGATGGAAAGAGAAATCATGCCCGTCTGCTGATGCCGACAGCTATGAATTTCGCATTACTACGGCAGACGGCACTGTGCTGCACAGCCACCGACACCCGTTGCAACCACAGGATGACCAGCAACCACAGGCTTTTTGCAATCCTCATGAGACCTTTGATTCAAGTGTGGATTTGTTGCTTGAATTACACAGCGCGTTTCAGGACTATCTTGACACCAGCCCTCCGATAATATCACCGGATGACGAACGTAAGTACTACACTCTCTACTGGGAGGTTGATGGGCTTCTGGATGATGAGGTGATTGAAGGGTCTCAGCGGTGGCCGTTACGTTTGGGTGGCTACAGTCCAACCGGAGCGCTATGTGATTCAACCAACACCAAGCTCGACGTTTTAGCCGAACGTGGCGGTGAATATAAAAAAATCACCGAAGAATTTGATCTGGCTATTTATCCAGGTGAGACTGTCAGGATCTCAGGGCAATTCACTCTGGCCAATAGCTCTTGGGAAATTGATGCTGAACCTGATGCAACCGTAAGTGGAGGTATGAATGCAATTGACGGGGACGCAATCAACAAAGCCCCCCTTTTTGCAACAACCCACGGATATAGTTTCAATAATGTATTTATTGATTGGGGTGACGGTACATCGGAACCTATCAGTGCCAACCTTGTCAGCAGCAAGGGACCGGGCAGTGCCGGTTCCGGCACTCTTGTGGCTGCCCACGAGTTCACCGATCTTATGCAACTGGACATGGAGCATAGTTATACAAAACCGGGTACATACCCGGTACGTATCTATGTCATTCCCATTGATAACGTGGGACAAGCTGGTGTCATAGCAAAGTTTAATAACAGTTCAACAGCTCGACATGTCCCTGATTCGGACTCATACAGAGATGCTGTTTTACTGGCAGCCACCGGCACCAATAAACCAGCTGATTTTATTATTAAAGACCCGATCCGAGATACTGGTGAAGCCGCAGCCGGCCGGGTCTTTCAGGTATACTGTAATCCGGTTAATGTTTATGTCGTTCAAGACCCCGTTGCCATAGGGCCATTACAGCTAAAGTCCATCAGAATTCTTAAGTTTTCTACTGATACCGGGCCCGACTTGTATCAGGTCAATCAGTTGTCTCTGAATACCAACTCTTCACCCAGGTCAAAGACGACCAGTGAAAAGCCTGCCAATAGTGAATCTGACCAGCAGCAGGGACCCGACGCCACCGTCCTGTCCTGTGATGTGGGCCTCTGGACGGATGCGGAACTGAGCTATGTCGGTCAGGGGTATATACGGCTCGACTGGGTGCTTGATAACGTTATCCTGGAATCGTCCACCATCAAAGTCGGTCCCTCTGAACTGCGAACGGGCCTCAAAGGCGATCCTGCTTCATGGCCAGAACCGATCGAATCCACTATCACATTTCCATCCCCAACTCTGCCGATACAAGAACAGAAAGAGTATTCGCTCAAGGTAAAAGCCCGTGTTATTGAAGACCCGACCTTTTCAACCGTTGACAGCGTTGCTCTGTTGAGCAGTGCGGTAGGAAAGTCTTCCTCAAAGGCCTCTATCCCTGTAAGCCCTGGTTCTCTGAAGGTGTCTTCCAGAACTGACAATGCCGATTTTACCCAATTTTATACAAAAAGCTCCGAAGGACAAGATAACCTTTCTCCCTGTATTCACTCTCCACCTTTCTGCGTCTCTTCCACCCCCAAGGCCTATTTGTCTAAAGCTGCAGGAGAGAATGAAGTGTGCAAATTCCATTTTCCGGTGGCGGACGGGTCTTATTTTGTGGTTGGTAACCTGCAGAATCTGCAATCGAGTGGAGACATCTACAGTGGCCGGGGCTCCCTGATCTTCAAAATGGTTCATAACCATTTTTCCAGTAAGAAATATTTTGTTCCCATTGCTTTTCAGAACTGGCAGATCGATGCGGATGGTGTCACCGTTGCTTCCGGCCTGTTAAACCAGGAAGTCAGTAAACAGCTGGATAATCTTGCGGGTGTAAAGGCGGAGCTTAAAAAACTAAAGGGTACTGCACAGGATGCTGTTAACGCTACCCTGGATGCGGAGATCAACGACCCGACCCTCTACCTTGCGCATTCGCAATCCGCAAAGGCTGCAAAGTGGAAAAACCTCACCGCCCCGCTTACTCCGGAAGGTGACTGGTATTCCCCCCCCATTGCTCTACCGCTCACCAGAATCGGCTGGAGCCTTATCAATATAGAAGCCCCTGATTGTCGCCTTGATCTCAGTCTTACGGAGGGAACAGCAGCCTGTAATCACTCCGCAGGTCCTGGCTGGGCAGGTTTGCACCTTGGATCAAATACGCTAGTCCACCCCTATGTATTTAACCTTGCAGACCGACCAATTCCTGCCCCCGACTGGGGAGTGGCAGCCGGCGGTATCTGTGGCAGAGCCGGCTCTAACGAACCATTAGACTGGCCCTTTGGCACCGAGGGAGGCAAGATCGGTTTTGACAGTATTGATATTGAGGCTGCAAAAGGAGTTGTAACAAGTAATTATGGCGGATTTTTTGTCGAGATGACCTGGCCGCATGTAAAGCTGGAAGGTGATGATGTCAGTTTTCAGTATCATGGTCAGACGGTTGAGCCTAAAATGGATCTCTCCACTGTTTTGGGTGGTGGTGCTGTTATAGAGGAACATGGGGTGGTGGAGATGTCTGTTCAGATCCATTCCTTTGAAGCCCGTGACCAGAAATGGGGCATTGATACCACGACAACCTTCACCTTTCATAATAGAGACGAAACATTCGATCTTGTTGTTCCCGGTCTCTTTTTTACCATTAATAACGAGGCTCAATTTGCCAATGGTGAAACTTCAAAAAATATCCAATATACGGGTACCAGCACATTGGGAGGAGCGGTACAGGTTTCCCATACCAATACTGATATCGATACAGGAACACGTTTTCTTGAATTTACCCATCATGCCTCACTGAAACTGGGAACCGAATTTAACGATGCAACCACCACCCTCGGCTATACTGTTTCGGGCAATAGCCATGATACGATTACCTCTTCCGGACCTGTTATCGGCCCATTAACCGGAGATAAAATCAAGGTGACATTTGGTGGCGGCGGTAATAACCAACTACAGGTATCAACTATAGACAACCTCAACTATAACAATGACTTCGGTGGATCACAGGTTGCAGGCACCAACAACCGGACCTTGCTGGCTTATAACACCTATTCCACTACATATAGCGATGCCTGGCCCGATCCAGGCATGATACTTCTTGCCGACGCCGGATCATCAGGCCAGGGTGGACCGGTTGGAGTTTGCGATTACGACATCTTTGGTGCAACAGTCAGTACTGAATTATTTGGTGCCGGCAGTCAAATCGATATGACATTTCGTTATGGAGACTTTAATAGCGGACAAGCCTATTGGATGATGTCGGCAAAGGCTGACGGCTTAAACATTCAAATATACCCCTCGGTTATTCTGAACAAAATTTCCGGTGGGATGGGTGAAAATTTCTCGGCGGACGGACTTCGTGAAGGAGGTTGTGGTCCCGGGCCTCAGGCAGGAGGTTTTATCCTCTCAGCCGGAGTTGGTGTCGCGGTGGTTAATGAATCAGTCTTTTCAGCTGAAGGTGCTTTGACCCTTGATATTAATGAAGCAAGTGTCACCATAACTCTTGATGATATCAGGGTAGCGCACCAGGATTTAGGTTTATCTGGTGAATTTACATTTGCCAGTGATCGGTTCGAAGGAGATATTACACTTGATAAAACATTCTACGAAGTAGTTCATCTCAATGGTAATGCCAATATTCTTTTTGGTTCGGATTCATGGCATGTTTATATCGGGAATAAAACAAATAAAATCAGTGGAGATTTTCTCGATGGTTTGCTTGGAGGAGATGGGTACCTGATGTTTGATAGTACCGGCAATTACTTTGGGTTTCATGCAGGTTTTGATCTGCAGACACCAGAGTTTCTGGGGTGCTATTTGCATGCGTATGCCGAGCTGGGAGCAAATGTTGCTTTTCAATATGATCCCTTTTCATTTCACGGTAAAGCAGTGTCCACAACAGGCATAGCATTTGTTAACCCGGTTAAGGATCTAGTGATAGGCGAAGGTATGAAATTTGCTGTTGGTTGTTGTTCACCCTTATTGCTCACAGGCAGCTATGAAAAAAGTTTGGTTATAGCAACAATAGGTTTTGACCTTGGTGTCCTTCCAAGTCTGAGCTTTGCTCCATGGATTGAGGGATTCTGAGATTGAACAGCTTGGACATCAGAAAGGTTTAAAAGGAGTTATTATGTCAAAGACATACCAAACCGCTACGAAAGCATTGCTTCTCAGTTTGCTGATCCTGGCTCTGACGGCCTGGATATCGCCTGAGTGCCTGGCCAAAAACGGAATGTTTTTTGCTTCTGATGGGAAAGGAGAGGTGCAGATGGTCTGGCAGCATGTTTGGGAGTTCTTCCCCGAAAAAGGGTGGCAACTGGTGCGTATAGATGACAATAAAGTGATTGCCGAGTGGATGCCTGAGACCAGAAAAATTGATCTTGATCGAATAAATCCCAAAAAGAGTGCGTCAACGGAGAAGCTGCTTCTGAAGCTGCCGACTCTGACTGAGAAAGAACGGAAAATGGCTCTTGGACTAATCGCCATGGGTACGGCGATCGACTTTCGCATTGGCGAAGCTGTTGGCATCGGCTGCCGGATACGAGTTGGCAAGGGAAGCCACCGCTATCGTTTAATCATGACCGACAAAAAAGGCGCTACTGTTCACACACTCTTTGAGACTGAACCTATTGACGGCTGGAAGGCAACACCTCCGGTTCCAGCTCCTGTAGGAATTACCGCGAGCAACAGGGAAAGAGCAATTGGTCTCTTCTGGCCGGAATTCAACAATCCGCCTACACCTGTTATCAGTTATGTTGTTCAAAGAAAATTTGGTGACTCAGGGTGGCAAAACGTGACCGAAGGAGTGTTCTTACGCGCCAAAAACAAATCCGATGATGGTGCAGATGAACCGAAACCGGTAATTATCGACACAAAAGCCCCTCTTGAGGTTGAAATCACCTACCGAGTGATCGCCGTAGATCTCTTTGGCCGCAGGTCTCTGCCGGGCGAAGTGAAAGTCTTTAATTCAGACTCGGAAGCCCTGGTCCCACCATCTTCACTTACAGCAAAGGGAGGAGTCAATAAGGTGGAGCTGAGTTGGCAAAAAAGCAGCAACCCGTTCACTGCCGGCTATATCATTGAGCGCACCACAGGCCGTGCCGATCTCTACAGACCGGTTACCCTAAAAAAAGGACTGGCCAACAGTACTCTTACCTTCACGGATACGGCTGTCATGGGCGGTCGCAACTATTATTACCGAATCCGTTCATTTGATCCCCGTGGCAAAGTCGGTGCGCCATCATCATCAGCCGCCGCTACGGTCTTAACCGACGGTGCTCCTCCGCCACCTACCAAACTAAGTGGTACCGCCAACCCAATTCAAATCAAGCTCACCTGGCAACCTCCTGAGAAAGGGGCCGTCGGCGGTTATTTTATTGAAAAGAAAAGTATCGATTCCGACAGATGGACCCGTCTGAATGCTCACCTGTGTAAAAGGACGGTGTATAATGATATGTTCCCCTACGGCACAGTGGGGACGTTTGAGTACAGGGTCGTCAGTGTGGGGTTGGATCGAAAACGCAGCAAACCATCCAATGAGATCACTGTTCAATTACCCACACTGCTAAATGTTCCCCGGCCATATCTGAAAACGGTGACCGGAGAAAAAGGAGTGGTCAGACTTTCTTTTTATGCCACCGGTAAAAAGGAGCAGACCGATAAAATTCTTGTTGTGCGGGGCAATACCGAAAAAGATCTGGGACTGATTATTGGTGAGCCGTTAGCTGGTTCAGCAACGGAACATGTAGACACCTTTGTTCGACCCGGCGAGGATTACTGGTACGCTTTGATTGCCGAGGGGAAGGATAAACGCCGAAGCAAGATGAGCGATAAACTGTTTGTGCGGGTGAAACCAAAGGATATCCCCCGGGCTGACAGGCCGGACTGTGAATATAAAGAAAAGCCCTTTCGCCATATAATTGTTCAGTTTAAGGAGCCGTCTGATTACCTCCAGGTTGCTGTTCTAAGAAAAACAGACTCGCAAAAGAGATGGACAACTATTGCCGACCGTGTTGGTGGAACCGATCGAATTATCGATGCCGATCCACCACAATCCGGTTCGGTATCCTATGCAATCCTGTATAAAACTGAAAATGGTACTTCCGGTGTGCCCTCAAAACAGGAAAGCATCGATATTCCATCGAACCTGTAAGTGTTTTGATTCAAGATCAGGTATGGACTCAGCTGCGCTCTCCTGGGTCATAAAATCAGATTGATCAAATCTCTTGTTCATCGCTGCGGCCTTTTTTCCTCACTTATTGAAAGCGATAATTAGCTTTTAACACGTCGGTAATTTTTACCCGTTAATCAAATCCTCATAGGCTGGGGTTTCCCCATTGACAAAAGTATATTTCTGAGTTGTCCCGCTCCAGGGACGATCTGAGCGGCAACGATCGAGAAAGGCATCAGCATTGAGTACTCTTGTTCCTCCTATCAGGTGAACACCCCGCTCAAAAAGCGGGTCTGGAAAATAGCCGGCACTCGGCCCGATAATGGCAACACAGTCGGCATGGGAGGAGTGGGATAGAATGTCATCAAGGATATCATTAAGCGAGTACTGATCGCCGGTCTCCAATTGTTTGGACAATAGGTTGAGCCAAATGTTTTCTCAAGTTTCCCCCAATCAATAGCCTTGGATAATTTTACCAGCGAATGGGCCGGATTGATCATATTGGCTAGCTCAGGGCGAAACAAATTTGATTGGTGATTATTCTGTGGAGACTTCTTCGGTTTCATGTCAAAAATTGCATGAAAAGTGAAGTTTATTGTTTAGTTTCTTGTAATTTTATTAACACATTTATCGCTATTTATCTTGTTAATTCAACACTATATGTTGTTTCTCAGGACCGACTAAAATAAGGCAGAGTCATTCATTTGATTCTGCCTTATTTCATTGCTATTATTGCTTTTCCAACCGTTATTCCGCGTGGGTTTCAGGATATCAGATGTATAACCAGGTTTATGTCGCTACTATTCAGGTTGTGCTGCATAACTTCCGTGTTTGGTAATGGGGACGGGTGGAGCCTCTTATCTATGGCTACCGAAACCTAGATATACCCAGCGAGAGATAGGAAATTTCCGTTGTTTATACTACACAACGATTAGCCTTATGATTACCAGGGAAAAGGGAGAATTGTTATATTTCAAGACCTGACCCTTTTGTGTTGCAGTGATGCTTCACCTCTTAATATATAAGCTTTTCCGAACTATCCCATAAATCCAAATTGATAGTAAATTGTCAGGATTGTATCTTTTCCTGACATGTCAAAAAACGTTTCGCGTTAGATGATGGGGGAAGGAATTCTCAGGGCTTGAAAAGACAGCCAAAACAAGGAGTTTTGTCCTTGTTTATACATCATCGGGCCACATTTCCGGTTTCAAAATCCTAATTCTGGCATTGTGGGGGAGGGTGTTAAAAGCAATTACTTATCACCTATTTATCATCCACCTCATCACCTTCCAAACAATTCAAGCAAGTTGTCTTGTTAATAAGGATAAGAAACATCAGCCCGGCCATTCCAGGTCCGAAATATGACCTGGCATACCTAATCGTTCTTTTTTGGCTAAGAACTGGATTCTTTTATAAGAATATCTTACTGTTAATGAATATTCTGTAATCATGGGTAATCATTCGACATCGTTATGAAAGAACAAAAACAAAATTGCTGGGATTTTAAAAACTGTGGCAGAGGGCCGGATGCAAAGGTTCACGGGAATGATAAACCCTGTCCGGTTGCGACTGAACGAAGACTTGATGGAATCCATGATGGTATGAACTCCGGCAGGGCCTGCTGGGCTGTTGCAGGAACTCTCTGTGGTGGGAAGGTGCAAGGGACCTATGCTGAAAAACATGATCTCTGCCAAAAATGCGAGTTTTACAAACAGGTTGCCCTGGAGGAAGGAGAAGGCATGCAGCGTCCGCTGTACCTGCTCGATAAGCTGAAAGAGCCTGCAAAATACGTTGATGTTTCTAATAAAAAGCTAGGGGTGCTTATAGGTGGTTCCGGACTCATAGGTGGTACCTTGAACCATTATTTCAAAACCGTAGTCCCTGAAGGATACGAGATACTCTCTCCCAACATCAAGAAGTTAAGTTTGCGAGAGTCGGAGGATATTAAACAGTATTTCAAACGCTACCGCCCTGACTTCATCATCAACTGTGCTATAGCTTCCCTTGACAGTGACGAGCAGCTCTCGTACGAGATTAATTATCTGGGCAGCATCAATCTTGCCAAAGTCGCCATGGCTCTAAGAATCCCGTACATTCATTTCAGTTCTGCAGCCACGCTGCCTAACGGCGAGGATATAACAGAAAATCAGCTTCAAACCCTGACGTCAGAGATGACCAACTATGCCAAGTCGAAATTGATGGCAGAAAAAACTCTTCAACACCTCCACGAAACCAGAGGCCTCGATTATACCATTATCAAACTTGGTATAGTTTACGGAGAACATGATCATAAGATCCAAGGTTTCCACAAAATGCTGTTTACTATCGCCAAGCAGTCAATGCAATTCATGTTCACCAGCAAAGGGATTCTTCACTCGTATACCCACTCAAAAAAGGTCCCCCCTTTTGTCCATTATATTCTTGAGAGAAGAGAGGAGTTCTCAGGGCAAACGTATCATTTCGTCGATCACAACCCTGTGGAGTTGAGCGAGCTTATTTTGACGATCAAGTCATACCTGAACATTTCAGTTCCCAAGGAATTCTACGTTTCCTATCCTGTCGCCAGGTTTGTTACAGGTTTTTTGAAAAAAATAGTCAAGGGGCTGAATAAGGTGGGGATCGAGGCCAGGCTCCCAGCGGAAATGATGTTCATGGAAAACTGTTATTATACCCAGACTCTTTCCACCAAAAAACTTAGGAATTCAAGCTTTGGTTTACCAACGCCTGAAAAGAGCATCTTTACTGAGTTACCGACAATAGTTGAGTACTATATTAGGCGGTGGGAACATCTGAATTTGATCAAAGAGTACAACATCTGTTTTTATGATCCTCTTAAACAAGCTCAAAAATTTTCTACTGAACCATCGTCGCTTCTAGAGGAAATTCACTCGGAGAAAATCCCTGTTCTGGAAGACTTTGAGGAGTTGCGGGAACCCAATCCCACTGCTCAATCATCACCTTCCCATGATAAACGTTCTTAACCCACAACAAAAGAATCATACCCATCCACGTAATCGATTCACATCACCTTTTTATCAGCTTGAGCGGGATTTTTTTATAAAAGGAGTTTGGCCTCGCCCACCTCTCCCCATGAATCTACAATCCCATGCAGTACCATCGGCGCAGAAGAGCGCTGCTGCGCCATCTGGGATATCAGACGTGCAAAAGATGTATGAGTATCAAGAACTATGTAATACTGGAGTATACAGAGATCTTGATACTCATATAGATTTGTGCAGCTGGTATCTCAGATTGTGCAGCATAACTTTCGTGTTTGGTAATAGTACGGGTGGAGCCTCTTCGCTATAGTCACAAAAAGATAATAAGGCAGTATAACAAAAAACCCGATATGAAAGAATCATATCGGGTTTTTCTATAAAAAGAATCGGCGACGTCCACCTCTCCCAATGAGTATACATTCCCATGCAGTACCATCGGCGCAGAAGAGCGCTGCTGCGCCAGCTGGGATATCAGACGTGCAAAGATGTATGATTAATAAGAGCTGAGTCATACAAGTGTATACACAGTTCTAATTAATCATACAGGTTTGTACGGATAATGCTCCAGATGGTGCAGTATAACTTCCGTGTTCGGTAATGGGGGCGGGTGGAACCTCTTCGTTACAGTTATCAGAAGTCAGAGGACAGAGGACAGAATAGTTTCCTACCTTTGGCAGAAGATACAAGCAGGGCAGGGGAGAAACAAAAAACCCCGATACGAAACGAATCGTATCGGGGTTTTCTATAAAAGAATTCGGCGGCGTCCTACTCTCCCACACAGCTTCCCATGCAGTACCATCGGCGCAGAAGAGCTTAACTTCCGTGTTCGGAATGGGTACGGGTGGAGCCTCTTCGCTATTGCCACCGAAAATCAGGTATCAGGTTACAGGGGACAGGTGCCAGTCAATCAGCCGCCTTTGGCGGGAGTAAATGACAAATGTCCTTTGTAATTATATAAGACATCCAGCCAAGCTGGATAAGTCATTCTAAGTAATTCTCATCCAAAACCCGGATGAGAATTCCAAGAAAGACTCAATTAAATAGTAGAGGAGTAAATCAGTAGCTAAGTTTAACCAAGAGAATGGATAAGCCTCACGGCCAATTAGTATCG
>CAZMFP010000062.1:0-13849 GCA_964565605.1 uncultured Desulfocapsaceae bacterium
GAAATCGTTATCTTTGTGACTCATGCCAGTTCTCCTTTTCTCGCTGAATATATCAACTTTGGCTTACTGACACAAAATTATGAACACCCTCGTTTTGTCGGCAGAATGGTATTTGTCTCTATCTGGTAGTTTTGTATTTTTTTCTTTATTCAACTTCACAACCTTTTTCTAACGGTGTCATTACAAAGAGATTGCTGCCAATGACACTCTTCTGAAATCAACTGTTCATAACTTCTGATGGTAGCATACTTGCGCACTCAAGGTTTGTATCTCTGTTTGGCTTGACATACGATTCGGTAATGCCATATACCATATAGTATAAGAGATAATATTTTCCACTTACTGCTTCCCGGATGTATTGCGGCAAAGGGATAACCACCCTTCACCATTGCAGCAATACACTTATTGTGAAAGGAAAATCATGGGAAAACAGGCCGTGCCTGACACACTTAACCCCCTCTTAGGAAATATTTGGGTTCTTGCGGCCATAATGACCGTTGCCATGGCTGTCATATTGACAGGAACTGTTGCCTATCTCCCGCTGGACAGCCAGGCAACAATGGCCTGGAGCCTTGTGCTGATAGCCATATTGCTCAAGAAGCTGCTGTCTCGGCATCCGCTCTTTTTGCAATCTCTAATAATGATCATTACCATTTTCATGGGATTGAGGTACTTCTTTTTCCGTTCGACTGAAACCCTTATCTATACAACGCCAATAGCTTTTGTCTTCGTTATTGCCCTGTTCGCTACAGAACTGTATGCAATGATCATCCAATTCTTAGGGATGTTGGTTAATTCCGTACCCTTAACCCGTGAAATTGAACCCATAGATCCTGATGATCCGGATCTACCCACAGTTGATGTACTGATTCCCACCTTTAACGAACCAGAGCAGATGGTGGCCATCACAGCCAGTGCCTGCTCATTGTTTGAATATCCTAAAGATAAAGTAACTATCTATATTCTGGATGACGGCGGCACCTTAGAAAAAAGAAATGACCCTGACCCTGAAAAGGCGGCGGCCGCAAAACAGCGTCATGAAAAATTAAAGCTTCTGGCCGGATTTCTTGAAGTTGAATATCTAACCCGTGACAACAATTATTCAGCCAAGGCCGGGAATATTAATGAAGCCCTCTACGGTACCAGTAGCGGCAAACCCAATCCAGACGGAGACCTTGTTGTTATTTTAGATTGCGACCATGTGCCAACCCGTGATTTTTTAAAAAACACTGTTGGCAACTTTATGAAAGATCCCAAACTGTTCCTGGTACAGACACCCCATTTTTTTATTAACTCGGATCCCATTGAACGAAATCTCAATACCAGAAAAAACAGCCCGGGAGATAACGAAATGTTTTACTGCAAGGTCTTGCCCGGCCTTGATTTCTGGGATTCCGCATTTTTCTGCGGCTCTGCTGCCGTTCTCCGTAGGAAACACCTGGATGAAAGTAGAGGAATTTCGGGAGACACCATCACCGAAGATGCTGAAACCTCGATCTTTTTCCACGGGAAAGGATATACCAGTGTTTATATCAGCAAACCAATGGTGTGTGGACTTTCCCCTGAAACTTTTGGAAATTTTATTGTCCAGAGAAACAGGTGGGCCCAGGGAATGATACAGATCCTGTTATTGAAAAACCCACTTTTTAATAAAGGATTAAAAATGATCCAGAAGATCTGCTATTTGAGCACCTGCTCCTTCTGGCTCTTCGGGCTGGCACGTTTTATGTTTATCCTGGCGCCCTTCCTCTTTCTTTATGGTGATATTCAGATATATCATGCAACCCTTGGTCAGTGCTTTTCCTACCCAATCCCCTATCTTGCCGCATCAATGGTACTGAGCAACCTGATGTACGGCAAGGTTCGACATCCGTTTTTCTCCGAACTGTATGAAACGGCTTTAAGTTTTTTTAATATCCCCGCTTTGATACGGGTGTTGCGCTCTCCCCGCTCACCTACTTTCACAGTCACCCGGAAAGGAACAAGCCTGGATGAGGACCGTCCCAGTGAGCTTGCTTACCCGTTCTATATCCTGCTATTTCTTTTTATTCTTATGTACCCGGTGGCATTACACAGACTCCTCCTCGTTCCCGGCCTCTGGGAGGCTCTTGCCATCAGTGTGACCTGGGGAACATTCAATTTTCTCATACTCCTTCTCTGCCTGGGTGTGGTCTGGGAAAACAGACAGGTTCGTAAAACCCATCGAATTGACGTGGTCGAAAAAGTAAAACTCAGAGCACAAGATGGTGATAAACAACAGCCTTCAATCACTGCTTACACAACAGATATTTCCGAAGAAGGTATGGGTATAACCATTGATGGTCCCTCTTCTATTACAAAAGGAGATCATTTGGAAGTCATGGCTCGGGATTCAAGCGGCAAAATATTCCTCCTTCCGGTGGAGGTACTGCATGCAAGCCGGCGCGATGGCCAAACGATTTTGGGTTGTCAATTTCAATATGAGGATGAACTCAGCTTTTACACGACCACCGATTATATCTATGGCGACAGTGACCGCTGGGACAACTACTGGAAAAAAAGGCAGACCAACATCTCATTTTACAAAGCTTTTACCCATATTTTACAACTTGGTATTTTGGGTACCTGGCGCCACATGAGAGGTCTTGGCTTAAAAGCCCTGCAAACAATCAACAGGTAACGGGGGAAAGGATGCGAAAAAATACAGGCGTTGATTTTTCATCAGTATTGCTGCTTTTCTGTGGAATTATTCTGATATTGTGTGGCCCTTCTCATGTTGCAGCCACACTGGCGGAGGGAGAATCAATTTCCGCTCGCTATAACCAACCCGGAGTCGTCAAACTTGAAGGTTACAACGAAGAACACACCATCAAAATTCCCGTCCCCCGACGCTGGACAATTAAAAACGCGCAGCTGATACTATCCTATGTTCACTCGACAGCTCTTTTAGAAAAAAGATCACGGCTTATAATTTCTATAAATAAAATCCCGATCCATCAGGTTACCCTGTCTCCAAAATCGCCTGAAGGCAGAGTTGTTATCGATATCCCAATATCCTTGCTGAACAAGGATTATAACGACCTGGCCATTAGTGCTGTACAAAATTTCAAAGATACAGATTGCATCCCCCTTGATGCTCCAGAAGTATGGACAGTGCTCCGATTCTACGAATCGGCAATAGATATTGACTATGATTTAAAAGAAATCCCGCTATCACTGGCATCTGTGTCGGAGTTCATCTTTGATCCTAAAATCATTGGAACATCTTCTCTCCACCTGGTTGTAGAGAATCTCTCTGACGAGAACATAGAGATGGCAATACTTGCCGCATCAGGGGCGGCATTAAGACTTGACTATCGGCCTCTTGACATAACCTTTGGCCATAAGAACATAAAACCGAATACAGATAATATCATCATCGGCACCCATACGTTTGTTAATGATCTCCTGTTATCCTATGGCACAACCGAAGTAGATGATAATATCGGCATTCGCCATCTACCTCGTAATAAAGAAGTCATAACCGATAGCCAGAAACAGAGCCTGTCTGCAAAGGATAGAACCCATGCTTTGATCTACCTGGCAGGCAGGGACAAAGCTGCCGTTAAAAATACTGCCCAATCCTTTTCACTGCTTTCCAATCCTTTGCCGGCAGGTAGGAGTTCCAGAGTAGGTGAGATGATTCTGCCTCAAATCACCCGCTACTCCGGCTACAATGTACTGGCCCCCGAGAAGGAGTATGAATTCAAGGAACTCGGTTTTCGGACAACAACCCTGTCCGGATTGAAAGCAAATTCCGCTTTTTTAACATTTCATCTGCCATCGGATATGCTGCTTGATTCCAATAGAGATTTCTCTCTTCTGGTAAATCTTTCCCATGCTGCTGTGATGAGAGAAGATTCATCTTTGAACATTATGGCCAACAATCTCTTTATCGCCTCCATTGCCCTTAATAATATCACTGGCGGACAGTACCGTAATTATCGCATTGTGTTGCCTGTGAGTTATTTAAAATCCGGTTTGAACACCTTAGAGTTCAAGCCTATCTTAACACCGCTCCATACAGGAGACTGCGAGTACCTGCAGAGTAAACATCTGGCATTGACCATTTTCCAGGACTCGAGAATAATTATGCCGGAAATTTCTCACTGGACTGAAATGCCGCGACTGGACGCCCTTCTTGACGATGGATTTCCACTGACATCTTCACCCGATTTCAGTACAGCACGCCTGCTGCTGCCGGACAAAACAGCAGAGTCTGCACTGGCGGCCATCCGTATCATCTCTATGTTGAGTCAAAAAACGAAAATACCGCCCCTTGGATTGAAAATCAGCAAGAACTTCCCTACAGAGAGTGATTCCGAAGTTCTGATAATAGGTTCACTTCAATCGATACCCGAGAATATCCTCAATAGTTCTCCGCTGTTTCCAAAAATCGAACAACCGTTCTGGGGTCGACTGCCGGGAACCATCAGGGAAAAATCCGGCTGGAACACATTCAAAAAATCTATTCTTCCGGTCACACCCGTGCCAAAACCTGTTGCCACCGATGTGTCACTGCTGAGCATGGAGCTTATTGCTGGACCCGGAAAAATGCTGCTCCACGAATTTGAGTCTCCTGTCAGTCCGATGCGAAGCGTAATCCTGGTAACTGCTGATGATTCAAAAGACATTGAAAAAGGTTCTACTGCTCTATGGGACCGGACAGTTCAGTACCAATGTCGGGCTGGGGCAGCAATACTCGACTTACAACAAAAGCCAATTGCTGTTAACAGCTACAAAACTCATAATGTGTATTCCATTGGTAAAATTGGCTCTGTGAGTCTGATCAGCTACTATGTCAACACGTCACCTAAGACATTTTTTATCGTTCTGGCCTGCTCATTCATCATCCTTGCCGGGCTAATAACATATCTTTTGAAAAAACGCTTAGCCCGAAAACAGGCATAAACCTCATGCTCCCATGGTAATACGGTTTTTAAAGACAAGAAGCTTGAGAAGGATCCCCTCTCCGGGGCTGCAAAAAGGTATTATGTGTACACGGCTATGGACACTTGCCTGGCTGGTTTTCATCCATCTTTTTTGTATGATCCAGCTCTGTCAGGGAGCTGCCCCCGGGAGCTGGGACTATTTCAAGAGACAATTTATCAATAGTGATGGCCGGGTAATTGATTACAAACAGCAGGAAATCAGCCATTCTGAAGGCCAGGGCTACGGTATGCTGCTTGCGGTCAAGGCCGATGACCGGAAGATATTTGAACGTTTATGGAACTGGACGAAAGACAACCTTCAAGTCAGAAGCACAGATGCATTAATATGCTGGAGTTGGGGAAAAAGAGTCACCGGTGAATGGACCATTCTGGATTACAACAATGCCACAGACGGTGATATTTTCATTGCCTATAGCTTGTTGTCAGCCTTTGAAAAGTGGAGGATAGAAGAATATAAGAAAGAAGCGCATCAAATTCTCGACAGCATGGTATCCAGGCTGATAATTCAACAATATGGTAAAACCCTCCTGCTTCCCGGATATCATGGTTTTAATCATGGGACCAAGCTGATTTTAAACCCGTCCTACTTGGTCTTTCCAGCCTTTTCAAGCTTTGTCAGACATCATAAGCAGGATCTATGGCTCAAAGTATATGATGACGGACTCAGCATGGTTGCAAACCATACCTTCTCAGAGCTGAATCTGCCACCGGACTGGTTATTATTGAGCGGAGACGGTGGTACTGTTTTTTCCAAGCGCAGTGATTTATTTGGTTTTGAAGCCATTCGAGTTTTTTTATTTCTGGCCTTGGAGAAAAAACTTAATAAATCTTCGGGAGCACCAAAGCTCTTGGATCGAATCGGTCAGATTCGTTTTGTCCCCATGTCATTTGATCTTACCCGAAATACAATGTCCATCTGGCCCGGTCCCGCCGGTTTTTATGCAGTTATGGCACTGGTTGCAGAAACTCTTGAAAGAACAGAGACAGCCTCCTGGTTGTGGAAAGAGGCAAAATCGCGGCTGCAATCAGAACCCCTCAATTATTACTCTCATGCGCTTTATCTTTTAGCCAGTCAGGAGACAGGCCTATGAAAACTTTGATCATTCTGGTCATTATGATGTTCACCTCCACTGTTTCGATGGTACATGGTGAACAGCAAAAAGAAACATTTGATTCATTGATTTCACAGGGCTGGGAACATTTACACCAGCAGCAGTATCAGAAGGCCTGTGCCAAGTTTCGCCTTGGTTCCCAATCTCTGCAAAGATCCCAAAACAACCAGGCCCTTCTCGGTCTGGGGTATTGCCTGAAAGCGCTTGGACAACAAGCCGAGGCCACTGACATTTTTTTCTTATTAACTAAAAGACAGTACAAGCTTGATGAGACCACTGCGGCACTGCTTGATCTGCTGATTAAGCAAAACCGATTTCAGGAAGCTGATAGAGCTTCATCACTCCTTTTACAAAAAGATAAATCCGTTTGGCTGAAAAGGATACGAACAAAAAAGGCACAAAGTGGTTGGGATTGCTACAACCAGGCTGATTATCAATGTGCTCAAACAATCTTTACGGATCTTCATCGGAGAGCACCAGCTAATACGGATTTTCTTCTTGGTTATTGTTACAGCCTCATAAAGCTTGACCGCAAAGAAGAGGCAAGAAGTGCTATTGCTGCTTTTTCCGGTCAAAGGAGTGAGCAAATCAACAAGTTACACCTCAATTTAACCAAAGAAAAAGGATTGGCCGACTACAAGGCCGGTAAATACAATTTAGCAGAAGAAACATTGCAATATGTTGTACAAATGGATCCTGATGATCACGGTTTAAAAGAGTTGCTTGAATGGTCGCGTTATCATCAGGGCCGACCCCAAGGCCTCATTGAACACCTTGAACAGACATACAGAAATACCGGTTCAGTAAAAGCTGCTTCAGACCTGATTACCGTACTGAAATCCACTAAAAATCAAGACTCCCTTGATGCCTTCATTCAAGAGTTGGCCCAATCAGATGATTCGGAGTTGAATCATCTGGTGGGTGGTTACTACCATCAATATATCGGTCTGGTAACCGCAGCCGGTATTGATGACAGCCCTGACACCTGTTACAGGGGGTGTGATCAGCCAAAGCTTTCAACTGGTTTTTTCTATAATTACCGCTCTGGAGATGAGGGTTTATCACAGTTGAGCGCCACAGGGGTTTCGCTCACTGGTGAAATAACCGCAGCAACAGGTCATATCTGGAATCTCCAGGTGTCTACCATAAACCTGGATTCTGGCTCAGCTGGAATAAGACCTTATGCCGGATCCTTTTTCCGTTCAATAGCCTATCCTCAATTATCAATCGGAGAGATGGTTGAAACTGCAACCATTTATGACTTCAAACTACTCTATGAAAAAGAAGGATTAAATACCTGGAAGATGGCACTGGGAAGTACACCGATGAATGGAGTTGTGACTCCAAAACCTACGTTTTCTATAAAGTACTCTTCATCTGCCCGGGCGCCATCCTCATGGAAAATCCTATTGGAACAAAAATCAGTCGATGAATCTGTTCTTTCCTGGATTGGTCAAGATGACCCCTACAGTGAAAAACAGTGGGGCCGGGTACTTAAAACCGGTTTTATCGGACAAAAAAACTTCGAACTTGATGGACCTTATTGGCTTACTGTTCAAGGGAAGTACCACTACTACTGGGGAGAAAATGTTGAAGATAACCATGGTTTGGGAATTTCAATGAGCGCTGGCCGGACAGACGATTGGAAGTCCTTTTCCCGCAACATAGGACTGTCTTCAGAGATCCTGTCATTTCAAGATAATCATGGTTATTACACCTACGGACATGGAGGTTACGACAGTCCAAAATATAAAGTTTCACTTGGACCATTTATCCGCGTAAAAAGTCGGGAATGCAGAAATTATCTCTTGGATATGGAAATTTCGCTCAGATGTTCTGTGAGTGAAACAGAAGACGCACCCCATTATCGTAATCCTGATATCAGCGGGTTGAATACCGGATTTCTAAACAACTCAGATCTCACTGGTTCGTATCAAGGTGAGAGCAAAACTGAGGGCAGTGTCAGCATGAAACTTCGTGGAATGCGCTATTTGGGTGGAAACTGGTTTGCTCTCGGATCAGCAGGGCTCACCACTACAACCGATGGTTTTACCGAAGTTACAACCGGAGTTTTCCTTCAATACCGTTTTAACACAAACCCTGGCAGCACGTTATGCGATGCGGCAAGACAAATAGATCTTTTACTCTCCCCGATTGATCTTTAATCGGCGATTCGTCAATTTGGGTACTTTCCAGATTTGCTGTTATTAGAATATATAAAATTAAAGATTAAAACTTGTCACTTTGAAAGTACTGCCAATTAACCGTATTGTCAGGAAAGTCCACTCGTAAAAGAAAACTACGTTTTTGCGGTGGAATAAATTTGAGATCATGTTCTTTTGTCACCTGTTTTTTAAGCAGTACATGTCCTGTCCGTACATTAACAATTGTCACTTCCAATGAATTAAAAGGACTCTCTTTGCTCATCCGATACTGAACAATCTTTTTAATTGGAACAAGCACCTTTCCGTGACGAAACCTATGCTCAGACACAATTTCCAGATGTGGTAGTTCATGTGATACGACTTGAGGCTCAGGAAGAATAGTAACAGGGTCAGCAAGCAGATTCAGTTCGACAAAGGTAGCAAAATCTTGTGGTTTCTTTATACCAAAGAGTTTTCGATATTGATCATGAGCCTCGACATAAGCATCTGCCAGCCGGTGCGAACCGGAATGGTATGATTTTAGAAACTCAAAAAGAAGTCCCGGCATATACCGATAGAGCATACTGTGAGGGGATATCTCACCATCGTAAAGCCTATAATGAAATTGACCTAAACTGACTCGCGAAGAACCAAGATACCCTATGCCGGCACCTGGAGACCGAAGAATAGCCTCGCCGATAGAATATCCATCAAAATCATGCGGGGCATCGATAAGGTCGTAGTCGAAACCTCCATCCAGACATGAGGAAGAGACTACCAATGGAAGACCATCCTTATATGGCATTTTAGCAATTTCATGCGAATGGAGACTTTTTCCTTTTATCCCAAAGCCATCTCCGCTGCCATGACTGAAAATGTAATGAAGATATCCTTGATCACTGAGAAAACTGTTTTCCAAATGTTCGATAGTGTATTTCTTGTCACTCTCAAAGTAATGAATAATGTGCTCACCTATAACACCAGCCTCTTCTAACATCAGAAAGAGCAATTCACCACTATACGCCATATCATGGCGGATATTGCCTCCAAAATAGATAAATGATTTATTCTTCTTTTTTTTATTTGAAACAAACCATCTATAATACTTACCAGCAACTCGCTGAGCCTGCTTCGATGTATCAACAGAAATTCTGCCAACGGCCCATTCGTGGACAAAATCAAGATCGGGTGACCCATACAATATATCCGAGGCAATCCATTCGTTATACGGTTTACTCACCCCTTTTATCCTCTTCATGTAAGGAACATGAAAATAATAGCTGGGCGGTATATGTTCACCATCTCCAAGCAGCAACACGGCAAGTATCTCATGACGTTTTTCCAGTTCCTGAAGATATGCAATGATCCGTTTTGCAAGATCATAATCATAATTTCGAATTCTAATCCTTTTGGGACGTTTATTCTCCCAGCCATCAAATGGGATATGAATCTTTAGATTTTTTCCAGTGGCTTTCCTGATCTGTTCTAACGAGACAACTATTGCTTCTGTACCACCAAACTCACGATGAAGATAGGCAAAATTCTTTGCTGCTTCTTCAAAACCTAAAGGATAAATAATGACACTTCTTCTTTTCTCTGTAATTGGTTTTTGTGATACCAGCGGTATCTTGGTATCCTGAGCCAGCGCAAGCCCACTGCCACCAATGAGGAGACAAAGTGTAAATACTAAAACAACTGTATTCACAACAGATACTTGAGAGGACTCTTCGCGTTTCTGATAAAGGTCTATTTCACTCATAACGTTTTCGAGATATCTTGGAAAGCAGAACAGAAATGAATACTTATCCGTTTTAGCAATAGTGCCACCCCAAAAGGTAATGTTAACGATTCGGGGTGGTTTTTATGACCAAATTATACTTAGGGTCCCTTAAAGCCGAGCACCATCAGGTGAAAATCAGAATCTGGCATCTGTCTTGCCTCTTCGTATTTATATATCCCCGCGTCTTTTGGTCGATATAATTCTACATGGTGACTGGGGTGGGGCCTGGCAACACTGATCTGTCCCTGGACTTTAGAAGTTTCAATTTTTGGCACCTGTTGCTCACCCTTCTCAACCGGCAGCAGTGCATGCGTAACAGTCTGTGTGGGTACTTGACCAGGGCCCGACGGCTGTTTGGATTTCTTGGAGGGGCTCTGCGCCACCATGGTAAACCCTTGCTGCCTGGCGTAAGGTGTCAATGTACCATCAGGGTTAGTAAGGTTGGGATGTCTTTGAATGAAGTGAGCATAATTTGATCCTATTTGGATAGTATGTCCATTCCCAGCAATTCCAAAATAGACAATCCCTGGTACAGAATGGCCCAGTGGTCGCATTGGTACTGTAGGTGTTTTCTGCACAACCTGATCAGGTACCGGCTGTTTGGATTTCTTACCCGATCCGAGTAGTGATTGGGCAGCAGCCTGCGGCGCTTGAGCTGGTGTGGGTGCCCCCTGTTGTGGGGCCATCCCTGGAGCACTTGTTGGTGCTGCCGTCAGACCCGGTTGCGAAGCTTGAGGAGCCTGGGGGATTACGCTGGTCAACTGTGACCCTGGTTTTGCTTTTTTATGGCCAGGTCCCTGTTGAGGGGCCTGCTGAAGCTGGGCTTGTGTTCCACTGGCCTGGGAGCCAGGCTTTGCTTTTTTAAAGCCGGGTCCCTGTTGAGGGGCTTGAGACAGTATAACTCCACCACCCTGCTGTGGGGCCATCCCTGGAGCACCTGTTGGTGCAGCCGTCAGACCCGGTTGCGAAGCTTGAGGAGCCTGGGGGATTACGCTGGTCAACTGTGACCCTGGTTTTGCTTTTTTATGGCCAGGTCCCTGTTGAGGGGCCTGCTGAAGCTGGGCTTGTGTTCCACTGGCCTGGGAGCCAGGCTTTGCTTTTTTAAAGCCGGGTCCCTGTTGAGGGGCCTGCTGCGATACCGTGGTCACTCCCTGCTGCAGTGACGGCGCTGCCTGTTGCTGCTGAGGCGGTGCCTTAGCCATATCAGGTACCGGTTGTTTGGACGTCTTCCCGCCACTTGCACTCCGGGGCACAACACGTACTAATTTTACTCCACCTTTTAAATTGTGACCTTTGGGGGTGATCTTGCCGGCTGGACTAATAAATCCCAGAGACTGATACTGACCCATCATATCCGGAGTGATTTGAGTCATGCTGTTGCCAACTTTTAAGAATATCTGGGCCTGAGGCCGAGATGGCAGCAGAGATGGCGTCGGTGGTGACACCATGGTTAGTCCCTGCTGTTGTGCAGAAGCAGTCAATGTACCATCAGGGTTTGTAAGCGTTGGATCCCTTTGGATCATGTGAACAGTTTGACTATCAAGTTGAGTTGTTGTACCGGAAGGATCCGTAACTTGATAATTAACTCCACTGACAGAATGGTCAAACGACCTGTATCTTTGAGCGGTGGGTGTCTTTGCAGCCATATCAGGCACCGGCTGTTTGGACTTCTTGCCGTCATCCGCAACATGAGGGGCAAGCCGTATTATTCCCGCAGCCTCGCCTCGTGGTGAGAGCGTTCCATCGGGGTTTATATACCCAAGATTCCTATAATATTGCACCATTGATTCTGGTAATTGTTCATTTTGATGACTAATATGATGGGCAAAATAGAGTACCTGCGGCCCAACGGCGGAGAGCGGCAAGCTTCTTGTGGTTGGTGCTCCATGCTGGACAACATGGAAACAATGTCCCATTGCTTTATGATACTTCTTCAGATTCTGATGTTGTTTTTTCTGCTTGTTTTTGACAACACTCTTGGATTTCTTTTTGTTTTGAAGTTTTGTCTTGTGCTCATGCTTGGCAACGCTTCCCAACTTCTTTGTCCCCTTCGAATGGGCTTTTTTTCCCAACTTTATTGGATTCTTTGTTGCTTGTTTTTTATGCTTACCCTTCTGTCCGACTGTTTGCGGACAGTCTCTTGGGCCCGAGCTCGTACCACAGCTGGATGCATATATTGAATGTGAATACAGAATAAATGAAGTTATAATTATACAAAAGGTACATATTTTCAGTTTCATTGTTTTACTTCTCCTAAAAATGATAGACGAGTTGTATCCAGCCCTGGAGGCTACTGTCACCATCATCATCCAGCAGGCTATCCGGGATATCATTATTGATCTGCCAGCCAAGAACACCTTTCAGGGTTATATTCTCCCAGCTCTGTGACAGACCAAGTCCTGCCGATTGCAACGTGTAGCTGGTATCTGCCGCACCGGCTACTGGAAAACCACCCACAATTTCAACAGTGTGGGTTGTCAGCTCCCCATAGTCATAGAATAATGACACCTGCAATTCGCCACCCCACGGCGGAGTATCTATGGTGTAGCGTAAATCTCCATGGAACATCCAGCCTTCATCACCAAATATTTCACCACTGTGGTAACCGGGAAACTCAAACGGGCCTCCAAAAGAAATGGACTGGTGGGAATCCATATGTTTTGAGGCGAACTGGCCATTTACGGCAACATAAGCCTGCAGGTTACCAACTAGATGCTGCAGCCTCGTCAGACTATAAGTGATCCGGGTAAAACTCCCCTGGGTATTGGCATGGAGTGCGTCATCCGTCTTAAATGGAAGATAGCCATCCAGATTCACGTCTCCTGCAAAACCTTCTACTTGGAAAGTCGTCACACCCCCGCCAAGCAGGTGATCGGACATATCCCCAGAGATTTTCAGGCTGACAATCTGCAAAACACGATCACTGACCTTTTCCAGATCATTTTCATCTTCCAGGTTCGAATAGGTATAATTCAGTTCGGAATTGAGGTTGAAGAGACGGGAGCGGATAATAGGATACCGTAAATACACAGAAGCATCTAGACCGGTTCCACTAAGATTGTTTGTCTCATCAGTTTTATAATTCAGATAGTCTATTGACACCCCTCCACTCAATCCGGTTGGGCAAAGCAGCAGGTTCGTATCTATGTAACCAAAGGCGCTCCCTTTCTCAGTGACATTTCCTCCAACCGTTATCTGCTCGGCGTGACCGGTTGGGCTGTTTAATTGCACAGTAACTGCAGCCCGGTTTCGACCGGTAACATAATCACCAAAATTATCATATGACACATTTCCACTCACAAGCGCTTCATCCCGGGTAATCACCTCGAGCCCTGCTTCTCCAACCTTTGCTGCCGGAAAAAGAAGATTTTCTGTCCCGGCTATTCCAGGAAGATCATTGGTGAGATAGATAGCCCGCTCAAATTTGTCAGATGTTATTTTACTGCCAGGCTTAAGTGTGTGAACAAGTTGATTGCGAATAACCTCACTGTTTACACGGGAACTGGAATGCTCAAGAACGACACCATTCTCTGCCAGGTGCCCTTCAATGACATTCAACGTTATGGTATGGTCTATGATATCCTGAGGAAGAATATAGACCTTGGCAGCAAAGGCTCCTTCATTGCGAATGGCTTGCATCAAGGCATTTGCCGCTTCATGAATTTCTGCGGTAGTCAGAGGATGACCAGTATACTTAACTAAAATCCGGCGCAGCTTCTCATCAGAGAGTGTTGTATTACCAACGACATTGATTTTTTCAATGTGAGCAGCTGTTAATTCATCTATTAATTTATTGCGTAGCTCGGGTTTAATACCCCGCCGCTTGCGGCGAAGATAAAGTTA
>CAZMFP010000063.1:0-13537 GCA_964565605.1 uncultured Desulfocapsaceae bacterium
CACAAAGGGCTCTCCGGGCCTCTTTTTATTGATTAACTATGAGACAGCACTGATGAAGTATGGCTGATTTTAATGTTGTTTGCGAACAAGATGGTTAGTCAGTGCTCTATTTTGAGCAACGATAATCTGTTTATTTATCATGGCAAGGAAAAACAATGTCGACTGAACTAAATGAGAAACTGGGCACCACCAACGTGGTTTGGAACCTCGATGATCTTTATGAATCTCTAGAAGATGAACTGATTGACGATGATATTGATCTCTGTCGGCAGGAAGCCGGACTATTAAAAGATGGTTTTGCCGGTCGCCTGGCAGAGCTGGAACCGGCAGTCTTTGCCCGGACTGTTAAAAGGATTGAACGAATAGCCGAGAACCTGGGCCGGCTGGCCACCTATTCGTTTTTGAATTTTTCAACCCAGGTGAATAATGAAGAGGCAGGTGCATTTCTTCAAAGGACAATGGAAATATCAAGTGCCATCAACAGAGATATTGTTTTCTTTGAATTGGAATGGTCCAAGATGGATGAGGAAAATGCCGGGAACTTCCTTGAGGCTGAAGAAACCAGGCAGCATCACCACTACCTGGAAAAGATACGCCGATATGCAACCCACCTGTTGTCGCAGGCTGAGGAGACCCTGCTGATAGAATTTGAACCGGTTGGTGTATCTAGTTGGACAAAGCTCTTCACAAAGGTGATGGCTCAATTGAAATTTGGTGAAAAGAAGCGGGGGCAGGAAGAGGTATTGTCTGATTTATACAGCCCTGACCGAACGACCCGTTTTCAGGCAGCCTCGGACTTGACCGCAGGGTTAAAAAGCCAGCTTCACGTGCTCACCCACATCTTTAACACTCTTCTGGCTAATAAAATGATCGATGATCGTCTGAGATCTTATTCATCCTGGGTCAGTTCCCGTGATCTGGAAAATGAACTGAAGAGTGAGACCGTAGAAGCCCTGGTTGAAGCGAGTGTTTCACGATACGACATTGTTCATCGGTACTACCATCTTAAACGTCAATTACTCGGCCTTGAAGAGTTGAAGGATTATGACAGGTACGCGCCTCTTCCCGACTTGCCGGACAAGCTGATCTCCTGGGAGGAATGCAGGGAGATGGTACTGGACAGTTTTAACGATTTTTCTCCGGAATTAGCTCAGATCGGTGGTCTGTTTTTTGATCGAAACTGGATTCATGCCCCTGTCTTGGATGGGAAAAGAGGCGGTGCTTTTGCCCACCCGGCAGTTCCTGATGCCCATCCCTATCTTCTGGTGAATTACACGGGCAATCTACGGGATGTGGCAACTGTGGCCCATGAACTTGGCCATGGTATTCATCAGTATCTGGCCCGGGAAAAAGGATATTTCAACAGTGACACACCTCTTGTTCTAGCTGAAACGGCATCGGTCTTTGGAGAACTGCTTGTCTTTCATCGCCAGCTTGGTCTTTTAGACGATGAAGCGCAGAAGAAGAGTTTTATCTGTCAGAAACTCGAATCAATATTTGCCACTGTATTCAGGCAGATATCCATGAACAGGTTTGAAGACAGAATCCATAGCTGTCGAAGAAGCGAAGGAGAGCTGTCTTCAGAAAAACTCTCTGAATTATGGATTCAGACCCAGAAGCCGATGTTTGGCGATTCGGTTTCATTGAGTAAGGAATATTCGATCTGGTGGGCATATATCGGCCATTTTCTCCATGCACCGGGATACGTTTATTCATACGCCTTTGGAGAATTGCTGGTGCTCGCCCTTTATAATCTGTATCAATCGGATCAGCAGACCTTCGTTCCAAAATATGTGGAATTACTTGCCCAGGGTGGCAGTCACTCACCGTATGAGTTACTGAAACCGTTTGGTATTGATCTTGATGATGATCGGTTCTGGCATGGCGGCCTAGATGTTATTGACGGGATGCTTAAAGAGATTGAGTAGGACATTGTGGAGAATGTTAACCATTTAATTTTCAGTTCGGGTATCAATATATGTTTCCAGCTCAATTGATACAATCAGGCTATTTGGACCAAGGGTTGTTTGGTCAGGCATTGATCTGGTGTCTAGAGGTGCTGCCTTACCTGGAAAAGAATAATCTGAAGCCTCAATGGCGGATTTTATCAAAACATTACGGATCACCGCCTGCCTTCAATATATTTCCTGATTTATTATCTCTTAATTATCAAACTGATAAATCTGATACGCCTGAGATGATTCCCTTTGAACAGCTAAAAGGAGAAGTCGGGCATCCGCAATACAGTTTTCAGTTTGATTTTCAATTGGCCCAGCGATTGTTCTTTCATTTTTTCAAATTGCCAATGGTGGTGTTGGATACTGTTGATACATTTTTTGCCCCGTATGATGGACAGAAAATAGTCGGGCTGCATTACAGGGGAACCGACAAGCTGATCGATCCTTGGACAAACCCTGTGTCGGAGGAGCTTTTCCTGCAAACGGCACTGGATTTAATACGGGAAAAGGAGGGCGTTGATCTCGTCTTTCTGGCTTCAGATGAGCAGAGGATTATCTCTCATGCCAAAAGAGTGCTACCTTTGCCGGTAATTTCATTTCCGCAAAAGAGAAAATACACAAACCCTTCAGTTGTTGGATCTCCAGAAATAGGAGGGCAAGAGACTTCTCTTTTGAACACGAGCAGAGGCAGACAGGATTTTGAACCGCTGTTTCGCGGCAATCAACCTAATGAGAATACGGCGATTGGACGTAACGCTATAATCGATTCTCTATTGTTGTCACGCTGTAAATATCTCTTGAAATGCCACTCAGCTTTATCCGGCTGGTCAAAGATATGGAATCCGCAACTAGAAGCCTATCGTGTAGCAGCATTTAAAACCGACTGGTTTCCCGATGCTTTTATCCCTCTCTATCAGTCTTCCGATAGAAAGCTCGCTTCTGCATTGCTGGAAGTTCAGAAAGGGGAGATGGATTTGGACAAAAAGCTTCGGTTGACGCGGTCGGTGTCGTCCTATCTTGGTGAGGAATAAATAACCACGCGTGCAATGCATGGTGTCATGACAGATAAGTTGTTCACAGTCTACCCGAAGAGGTGTCGGCAACTACAAAGGGTGTGCAGTGAACACCGATGGCCTGTTTTTTTACCCAGAGGCGGGTAATGGGAACAGTCTGGCCTTTGAGGTCTACAATGGTCTGCAATTCTTCAACAAAGGTGATATCTGCAGAAAAAAACTCGTAGTATGACACATGTGTACTATACGGGTCGATGACCAGAATCACCTTATCCTGATCGTGATAATGTTTCTGGGGTGTGCCGGTATAGGCGACATGGGTTTTGGTGAGGTCTTCAGGGTTTTTAGGCTTCTGGTACACCTGGATGGCGAATTCCTTTACCGCTTCCGGGAAATTTCTCAGTGGCATCGGTGTTTCTCCTTGTTCCAGTTTCAGAATGATTTAGGTAAGTAGCCGATATTTACTGAATAACTCTATTTTACCAAAAGGAACTGGGATTTACACGTAGAAAGATATGATTTTTATGATAAAAATGGTACCGCCAAGGGCTATTCTTCAACGTCAACACTGATATGATCAGCTTCGTTGTTTCTCAGTGTTAACGTTCCGCCCATGACCCGCAGGGCAACCGGGTCATTTAATGGGGCTCTTCCCTGGATAGTGATTTCAGTTCCCGGTACCAATCCCATTTCACGGATCCTGCGTCCAAGAATACCGCCCACTTTCACAGCTGTAATGATTCCCGACTGATTTTTGCGCATCTTGCGCATGTTCACAATTGCCATAGGGTTGTTGTTTTCTCAAATATGCTACTTTTTCTGCATCTTGGCCCATGAATCCCGCAAGGTAACAATTCTGTTAAAAACTGGGTTATCCCTGGTCGACTCGACAGGGTCGAGGCAAAAATATCCCTGTCGTTCAAATTGAACCTGCTTCCCAGGCTCAAGATCACAAAGAGATGGTTCGACAAAGCAATTTTCCAGCCTTTCCATGGAATCCGGATTGAGATGTTCTTTAAAGTCTACCGTTTTATCCTGTTCCGGATTCTCCACATTAAACAGTCTGTCGTAGAGACGTACCTGGCAGGGGACAGCGTGAGAGGCGGAAACCCAGTGGATTGTTCCCTTCACTTTACGGCCATCGGGTGCATTGCCTCCTTTTGAATCAGGATCATAGGTACAATGAATTGCAGTGATTTCTCCTGTTTGTTCATCCTTGTCCATTGAAACGAACTGAACAAGATAGCCGTACCGCAGCCTGACTTCACGTCCAGGGCCGAGCCTGAAGAATTTTTTAGGCGGATCTTCCATGAAATCGGTTCGTTCGATATACAGCTCTTTTGAGAAAGGAAGTGTTCGAGTACCCATTTCAGGATTTTTCGGATGATTTTTTCCTTCCATATTCTCAACCAGATCATCTGGATAGTTGTCGATAATCACCTTGAGCGGCCTGAGGACTCCCATGACTCTGGGTGCCAGGTCGTTTAAGTCATCCCGGATGCAGTTCTCAAGCACCGTCATGTCGACCCATGAGTCCCGCTTGCCAATTCCGATAAGATCACAGAAGTTTCGAATGGAAGCAGGAGTATAGCCGCGACGCCTGAGACCTGAGACGGTCAGCATTCTCGGGTCATCCCAACCGTCCACATATCCTCCATCAACAAGTTGCAGCAATTTCCTCTTGGACATCACTGTATAGGTCAGGTTGAGTCGGGCAAATTCAATCTGCTGCGGATGGCAGTCGGTCTGCAGTTCGTCAAGTACCCAGTCATACAGAGGACGGTGGTCTTCAAACTCAAGGGTGCAGAGGGAATGGGTGATTTTTTCGATGGCATCAGAAAGACAATGGGTATAATCATACATGGGATAGATACACCATTTGTCACCGGTTCGATGATGAGAGGCATAGAGAATCCGGTAGAGAACAGGATCGCGCATGTTTAAATTGGCAGAGGCCATATCGATTTTGGCTCGCAGGACCCGGCTTCCTCCTTCAAATTCACCGTTTCTCATCCTGGTAAACAGATCGAGATTTTCCTCAACTGACCTGTTCCGATACGGACTGTCACTTCCGGCTTCTGTTAATGTGCCGCGGTATTGCCGGATTTCATCACCGGTGAGGTCACAGACATAGGCTTTACCATTTTTAATGAGTTGAACGGCAAAATCGTAAAGCCTGTCAAAATAGTCGGAGGCGAAAAAGAGGTTGTCACCCCAGTTAAAACCGAGCCATTTTACATCTTCAATAATTGACTCGACATATTTCATCTCTTCTTTGCTCGGGTTGGTATCATCGAAGCGGAGATGACAGACACTCTTGTTTTCCCCGGCAATGCCGAAGTTCAAGCAGATCGATTTTGCATGGCCGATGTGAAGGAAACCATTTGGTTCCGGGGGAAAACGGGTAATCGTTGTTGGATGTTTGCCGCTTTCCAGGTCTTCTCTAATGATTTGCCTGATAAAATCAAGCGGCTTCTCGGTTGTGTTTGCTTTGTCCATTTTATATTTTGTTGGTCTATTTATATAACCTGTCGATGTCACGAAGACGACGAACAACCCTGTCTTGGCCGATGGCAACAAGAATATCGAACATGGATGGCCCGGCAAGCTGTCCAGTTACCACTGTCCGCATACCGTTTATGAGTATACCGGGTTTGATCTCAAGCTCAGTGGCAAGTTCTCTTGCGCTCTGCTCAGTCGATTCAAGGTTGAACTCAGCCAGTTTTTCATATCGATCCGCCAGCATGGGCAGCCATTCTTTTAACCCGGGGTGTTTTAAGATATTTTTTTTCAACGGTTTTGGTTCGATGTCATAATTGTCATCAAAATATGCTCTTCCTCTGGTAGCAAAATCTTTAAGCGTGTGAAAACGGTCACGAATCAGATCGAGAGTGGCAAGAAACCACTCTTTCTTCTCATTGTCATACGCTTCATCCCAAAGTCCCTCTTTAATGAAATCCTCCTTGATCATCTCAGCAATATCACCAATATCCATGGTGCGCAGATAATGCTCATTGATTGCAATGGCCTTGGGATCGGTGAAAAACTTCTGATCACCTTTACGGTAGTTAAAGACAGAATTGGCCTTATTGATTCTCTCAAGTGTAAAGGCTTCAATCAGTTCTTCCCGGTTGAATATTTCCCTGTCATCACCTGGCGCCCAGCCAAGCAGGACCAGGAAATTACAGAAGGCCCAGGGAATAAAACCATGTTCGCGGTAGAAATGAACGGCCACTATCTCGCCATGGGATCGTTTTGAGATTTTTGCCCGTTTTGTATCCATTGTCAGCGGCATGTGGGCAAAGACCGGAACAGGAGCTTCAAGAGCCTCATAGAGCAGAACCTGCCTGGTCGTGTTGGTCATATGATCCTGACCTCGAATAATGTGGCTGATACGGTCCCGAATATCATCGACCACATTGCAGAGCAGGTAAAGCGGTTTGCCGTTGGATCGGACAATAACAAAGTCTTCAACCTCCTTGTAGTGGCACTGTATCTTTCCAAGGACTTTGTCTTCATAACCGAGCATCTCGTCTCTTTCAGGAACTTTAAAGCGGATGACATAAGGGAGGCCATCATTTTCTTTTTCAGCAACCTGTTCTGCGCTTAAATGGCGGCAAGTAGAGTCGTATCCGACATTCTGTTTGGCGGCTAAAGCCGCTTGTCTTTTTGCGTCAAGTTCCTCTTTTGAACAGAAACATTTGTATGCAGACCCATTTTCTAGAAGCCTCTGGGCAGCTTCGATATGATCTTTTGCATACTCGGTCTGAAAATAAGGGCCCTCATCCCAGTCGATTCCCAGCCATTCCAGCCCGTCGATGATACCCTTGATGGAATCTTTGGTTGAGCGTTCGGCATCTGTGTCCTCTATGCGAAGAATCAGTTTGCCCCCGGTTTTCTTGGCATACAGCCAGTTATATAAAGCTGTTCGAGCTCCTCCGATGTGCAGATAGCCTGTCGGACTGGGCGGAAAGCGAAGTCGTGTTTCGGTCATTCAGTATTCCCTGGAAGTGATGATTTATGCTGAGTAAACTCTCGTTGCACGTAAATATAAATATGGCTTGCTATATATCGTTTTCTCTTCGATTGTTCAATAGCTATCATTGAAGGCCAAATTGTTTTGGCTTGAATGAAGAGTCACAATGGGATTGTAAAAAGAGATTCTGATTACCCTATTATTTTGCTTATTGGAAAGAGAGTCAGCATGTCAGCGGAAATTAAACACAGTCACTGCGAGTGAAACGATGAAATATCATTATGTTGGGTGGGGTTGTCGCGGTCTGCGGCTTTGCTGCGACTTCTACTGATACATACCAAAGCTAAGTTTCTCACCAATTCTTCCAATCCTGTATGATAAAAGAGACGTTGTCGGTTTGGTTTGTGTCTTTCAAGGATCAAACAGTATGGCTCAAATGTGTCCCAGGACGAGGGAAAATGAATAAAATATTTGTATTGCCTTCCGTCAAATAATGATTTTTGACTGAAAGCCAGACGGTCAAATTGACAACATCTCGTGTTAGGCTTAGTTTTCAGGGTAATTAGAAAAGAGATTGATTTAGGAGGTATTTTTGTTGTCCTCTTTTTCCTAACCCGTTATACTTTGTGTTTTTACAAAGCAAAGAGAACTCTACCGCCTTTTTGTCTGATTATGCCACAAAAAGCGGTATTTGAATTGAGAAATAGATGAAGGAGAAATAATGAAAGTACTGATTAGTGATAGCCTTTCCCCTTCCGGGGTGAAGATCCTGGAGGAAGCGGGTCTGGAAGTGGATGTGAACACAGGCCTTGCTCCTGAAGAGCTCAAGAAGATTATCGGTAATTATAACGGTCTGGTAATCAGGAGTGCGACAAAAGTAACAGCAGATCTGCTGGAGTCGGCAGATCAGTTGAAAGTAGTTGGCCGGGCCGGTATCGGTCTTGATAATGTTGATATTCCGGCTGCTTCCCAGAAAGGCGTTGTGGTAATGAACGCGCCTGATGGCAATGCAACAACGGCTGCAGAGCATGCCATTGCCATGATGATGTCACTTTCCAGGAATATTCCGCAAGCGACAGCATCCATGAAAGAAGGAAAATGGGAGAAGAAACTTTTTATGGGCCGTGAGGTGACCGGTAAGACCCTTGGGGTTGTCGGTATCGGTCGTATAGGTGCCATAGCCGCAAGCCGTGCTCAAGGTTTGAGGATGAAAGTTATTGCCTATGATCCTCACATGCCGGAGGAGATGGTTGCAAAACTCGGCATTGAGCGAGTGAGCCTGGAAGAGGTGGCTAAAAGATCTGATTACATCACTGTTCATGTTCCCCTGACAAAGGAGACAAAAAACCTGCTTTCAACCGATTTTTTCAAAAACATGAAAAGCGATGGTCTCTTTGTTGACTGTGCCCGGGGTGGTGTATGTGATGAGGAGGCTTTGTATGAAGCTCTTGTCAACAAGGAGATTGCCGGTGCAGCGCTCGATGTTTTTGCAACAGAGCCAACTACTATTGAAAACTGCCCTTTATTGAAGTTAGACAACTTTATCTGTACTCCCCATCTTGGTGCTTCAACCAGTGAGGCTCAGGAAAATGTGGCCTTGACCATAGCCGAACAGATGGCTGATTATCTGAAAAATGGGGTTGTTGCCAATGCAGTCAATGTTCCGTCAGTCAGTAGCGATGTGTTGATGCAGGTCAACCCGTATGTGGGACTTGGTGAAATGCTCGGATCCCTGCATATGCAGTTGACTAAAGGGTCTGTCAAGGAGGTGAATATCGAGTACAGCGGTGAGCTGGCCGAACTGGATACAAGTCCGGTTACGGTTGCTTTTCTTAAAGGACTGTTTACACCGATTATTCAGGATGCTGTCAACTATGTCAATGCACCGATGATTGCCAAGGATCGCGGTATTAAAATCATTGAATCGAAAACTGAAGAAACCGATGATTTTATCAATGCGTTAACAATTACTGTAAAAACTGATGAAGCAGAAAATGTTCTGGTTGGTACAGTATTTGGGAAGAATGAGCCGCGACTTGTGCGTATTAACTTGTTTCGATTAGAAGCACTGGTTGAAGGCCCCATGCTGTTAGTCCAGAACAATGATATACCGGGTGTGATCGGGGCGCTTGGGACAACAATCGGTAATTCAGGGGTTAATATTAACTCCATGACTGTGGGCCAGACGGTAGAGGGTAAGAATATTATCCTGCTGAATACCGATCAGCCCATTGATGATAAACTGCTTGGTCAAGTAAAAGCGCTTGAAAATATTGTTGATGCCATTGTTCTTGAACTTTAGACGATAAAAAGAGAAAGATATAGTTGAGGTTTCAAGGCGCCCGGAATAGTTCTTTTCCGGGTGCCCCACATCAAGCGAAGAAATATGGAAAAAGAAAAAAACGAAAACGAATGCCCGTGCGGTGAAGGCAAGGTGCCGGATAAGGATGGCAAATGTGTAATGCCTGAAGTCACTTTTCCAGCATTTGTCATGTCCATGAACACATCCGTTCTCTATCATCTTGGTGAAATCGGTGATCCGCGGACCGGAAAAAAAGAACCTGATTTTGAGCTGGCACGACATGGAATTGATACCTTGGTCATGCTACAGGCGAAAACCAAAGGGAACCTCTCTGCCGAGGAAGAGGAAATGTTGAAAAACATTCTCTACGATGTGAAACTGAAGTTTGTTCAGGCCGTTAAAAAATAGCGGTGACACCGTTAGATTCTATCCATTTGAGGGCTCCTGCCAAGGTGAACCTGACCTTGTATATTCTAGCCAAGAGGCCGGATGGATATCACGAGCTTGAAACACGTATGCAGAAGCTTGATCTCTCTGATGAGATTACGCTGTCCATTCGCAAACAAGCGGGGATCAGCTTGAGCTGCACTGATCCTGAAGTTCCTGAAGATGAGAGCAATCTAGCCTGGAAGGCTGCTGATGCCTTTTTTCGTTCTGTTTCAAGGAGTGATGACTGTGGTGTTCATATCCATCTGGTAAAGAACATTCCAGTTGCAGCTGGTCTTGGGGGCGGTTCCAGTGATGCCGGTACAGTTCTAAAAGGACTCAATATTCTTTTTCAGACAGGTTTGAGTCAAGAGAAGTTGCTTGAGTTGGCCCGCCCGTTGGGGGCAGATGTCCCTTTTTTTGCTCATGACGAAACTGCAGTTGTGGCCACCGGTATCGGTGAGAAAATGGATGTGGTCGAGCCCCTTGGAAAATGTGATGTTCTTCTCGTTAATCCAGGGTTCTCGGTCTCAACTCGCTGGGTTTATGAAAATTATACATTGACAACCACTGATAAAACTTTTAAAGATGTGGGGTTTAAAAAAAAGCACCGCCAATTTCATTTCAGTGAGTTGTACAATGATCTGGAAAAGGTAACAGTAAAGAGCTATCCGGTTATAAATGAGATAAAACAGACATTAACCGGGTTTGGTGCCGATGGGGTGCTCATGTCGGGTTCTGGCCCGACGGTGTTTGGAATTTTTGAAAATACTAAAATTTCTCAGTTTCAATTAGAAGATGTGGTCGTGAAGCTGAAAAAATTGTACGGTGAAAACGTTTTTCTGACAAAATGTGCTGGGGCGTGGCCAAGCGGTGAAGGCACCGGGTTTTGATCCCGGCATGCGCAGGTTCGAATCCTGCCGCCCCAGCCATTATGTTGACACAGCAGTGAATTGAAGCGAAATGCCGGTCGTCTGATACGGCTGATAACAACAACATTCATTGACACACTATTATGCCGAACATAATTAAGATTTTCTCGGGAAATGCTCATCCGAAAATGGCCCAGGAAATAGCAGAAAATTTGAATCTGCCTCTTTCCAAAGCCACGGTAAAAAAGTTCAGCGATGGTGAGGTCTTTGTTGAGATAAAAGAAAATGTACGGGGTACCGATGTTTTCGTTGTTCAGCCGACCTGTATGCCGGTGAATGACCACCTGATGGAACTGGTGATCATGGTAGATGCCTTACGCAGAGCCTCAGCGAGACGGATCACAGCAGTTGTGCCCTATTACGGTTACGCTCGCCAGGATAAAAAAGTGGCTCCCAGGGTGCCTATTTCAGCAAAAGTTGTTGCTGAAATGTTCATGGCTGTCGGAGTAAGGCGGGTTCTTGCCATGGATCTTCACGCCGGACAGATTCAGGGCTTTTTTAATATTCCTGTGGACCATCTTTTCGCCGCGCCGGTTATACTCGAACATATTCGGGAGAATTTTGAAGAAGTGATGATGATCTCTCCCGATGCCGGTGGTGTCGAGAGGACCAGAGCTTTTGCTAAAAGGCTTGGGGTAGGGCTGGCAATCATTGACAAGCGAAGAGACAAACCGAACGAATGTGAAGCAATGCATGTGATCGGTGATGTGAAAGACAAGAAGGTTATCATGCTTGACGACATGGTTGATACAGCCGGAACTCTATGCAATGGCGCTGAGACACTGATGAAGAATGGTGCCAGGGAGGTTCATGCAAGTTGTTCGCATGCTGTTCTTTCCGGTCCGGCTATTGACCGGATACAGAAATCTGTGATTAAAACCCTTGTGGTGACCAATACTATACCTTTGACTAAAGAAGCACAGGCATGTGAGAAGATTAAAGTACTGTCAGTATCCAAGTTGCTATCCGATGCCATCTATCGCATCCATAATGAGGATTCCGTTAGTTCACTGTTTGTATAAAGAATAGTTTAAAAGCTAGTACCGGTATATCGAGTCATTACCGGTAGAAGAGAAAATGAAGGAGATATAAAAGATGTTACAGGTTGAATTATCGGCTTCTGTTCGAGAAAAATTTGGTAAAGGAGCCATGCGTCGTATGCGAGATGATGGCAAAACACCAGCAGTTCTCTACGGATCCGGGACAAAACCGTTGGCGCTTCAGCTTGAAACGGTGCCGTTTTATCATGAATTACTTCATCTTCATGGAAGAAACGCAATGGTCACTTTGGTGTTGGATAATGGGGAAACCCACCATGTGCTTATTAAAGATGTTCAAACTGACCCAGTGCGTGATACTGTTGTCCATGCGGATTTTCATAAAATTGATATCGAAAAACCGAAGCAGTTTGATGTCCCTGTAACCTTTATCGGAACTGCTAAAGGTGTCGATTTAGGTGGCAGATTGATTGTAGAGCACCAAACGGTTCTTCTTGAAGGTCTTCCGCTGGATATACCGGATGACCTTAAGCTTGATATCACCGAGCTTGAAATTGGCGACAAGAAACTGTTGTCGGCTCTTGATATTCCGGGAAATGTGATTTTGATTGACGACGAAGAGCTTGTCTGTGTGAAAGTTGCAGTACCTGGAAAGGAACCGGAAGATGACGAAGATTTAGATGAGCAGGTAGAGGTAGAAGCTGCTGAAGAGACAGAGGCTGCTGAAGAGGAAGAATAATTTCAGTTCTTTTCAGGACAGACTACCCGGACTGGGAAGCTGTTACAGATGAGTTAAATTGAATCCGAAAGGGGAAAACCCTTTCGGATTTTCTATTTGTGCATAAATGGATATATGAACGGGACCACTTATATTATAGCCGGGCTTGGTAATCCTGGGAAAAAATATGAGGGAACGCGGCATAATGTCGGTTTTCACCTTGTTGATGAGATAGCGAGTCACTTTGGCTTTGAGTTGTCCGGCAGCAAGTGGGATGCCAGATATTGTCGAGTTACATTATGGGGAAAGACGATCTGCTTTTTGAAACCTCAGACCTATATGAACTTGAGTGGTAAGTCAGTGGCCAGGTTTGCCAACTTCTATAAAACACCAGCCCATAAGATAATTATTATCCATGATGATATCGATATGGGTTGTGGTCGTTTGAAGCTTGTTCCTGGTGGAGGAAGCGGTGGGCACAACGGGATTCGTTCTGTCATTCAGTGTCTGGGTTCCAAGGATTTCAATCGGCTAAAATTCGGTGTCGGCCGACCGGAACGGTTGGAGGGTGGAAATCAAATGCCTGTTAATAAATTTGTTTTAGCCCCTTTTTCAAAATCTGAGAGGGATGTTGTGCAGGCACGTTTTGAAATCATCCTTAAAGGTCTGAAATATTTTGTCACCGGAGATAAGGCTGCTGCGATTCAGAATATTAACTCAGCAAAATGAGTCGTTAGAAATACAGTTATGCCTAACTGATGAAATTGCCAAACTGGGGTGTTGGCAGGTTGTGTGAATAAACGTTTCTACAAGCTAATTCAAGCTCCCTGTGATAAACGAATATGATCTATGGTTGGAAAAAGTGGTTTTTTTGGGAAAATTATGTTATCATACCTGAATAAATTTTAGTTGGTTGTTAATGGGGGATCTTCATCGTTCCTGGCTAATATTGGTACTCAGTATTTGCTATTATGGTCAGGGGATCAATATGGCTTTCTAGTACGTCAACAACGAAAGGTATTATCGTTGACATTCTCTTCCCGAAATGAGGTGTTGAAATATTTCGCTTCTACCAAAGCACTCTTTTGCATCTGGGTGCACAAACGGTAGTTTCTTGACAAGTGCGTATAGGGCTCAGTGTGGAAAACCTGAAAGGTCTTTTTTTTATTGCGTAGCTCGGGTTTAATACCCCGCCGCTTGCGGCGAAGATAAAG
>CAZMFP010000064.1:0-12910 GCA_964565605.1 uncultured Desulfocapsaceae bacterium
TGGGAGAGTAGGACGCCGCCGAATTCTTTTATAGAAAAGGCTCAACTGGATTATTTCGGTTGAGCCTTTTTTATTTGTATAACCACCCTGCTCTTCTATAGTGTCATAGCGAAGAGGCTCCACCCGTACCCATTCCGAACACGGAAGTTATGCTACCCCAGCTGGCACAGGATACGCACAAACCTGTTTGAATAATAAGATCTGTGTATACACTTGTATGACTCAGCAATTATTATTTAAACATCATTGCACGTCTTCTGTCTCAGCTGGTGCAGCAGCGCTCTTCTGCGCCGATGGTACTGCATGGGAAGCTGTGTGGGAGAGTAGGACGCCGCCGAATTCTTTTATAGAGAACCCCGATACGAGTTATTTCGTATCGGGGTTTTTGTTTTTATTCTCTTCTCTACATTTTCATGATGGCTATAGCGAAGAGGCTCCACTCGTTCCCATTGCCAAACACGAAAGTTATGCTACCCCAGCTGGCACAGTAGACTCACAAACCTGTTTGAATAATAAGAGCTGTGTATACACTTGTATGACTCAGCTCTTCTTATTCAAACATCTTTGCACGTCTACTGTCCCAACCAGCGCAGCAGCGCTCTTCTGCGCCGAGGTACTTCATGGGGCTTTAGATTCATAGGGAGGGGTGGACGCCGCCGAATTCTTACAGAAAACCCCGATACGAATAATTCGTATCGGGGTTTTTATTTTTACCATTTCCTACTCTTTCTTACCCCTCTGCGAAGCAGAGAACGTGAATAGTTTACTGTTTATTCTTTGATAAGAACCTGAAAAGGAATGCATTAAACAGTGCAAGTACCGAGGTGACAACCACCATTTGATAGACAAGAACCGCTGTTTCGAGATTGCGAAAAACGATCCAATAGGTTCCTCCCAGAAGAGCCCAGATACCGATCGACAGGAGTAACGCCAGATCTGAAAATTTTATCCAGGCCAAGCCGTAGCGTTGGGAAACGATTTTTCCAACTGAAACCTGCCTTGAATGCCCAATTGACACTTTTTGGGCGAGTATGCCTGAAGATCAAGGAGATATTTCGCAATATCTCCAGGTGGAAAGATGTACTCCGGTTTCTCATCAGTCAAACCAAAATTCAACATTTCCTTGCAGCCCCGACATCATAGGCAACAACCGTTAGCTCACTAGCAAAGGCATCCAGATTAACTTGAGGCAATCCTTCTGAATAACTTTTTATGAGCAGAGCATCGTCTTTGGCGAACTCATTTATCAGGTCGCAAAATCCTTTAAACTTAATGTTGTCTTCAATCTGATACTGAGTTACCAGTTTCCGGCATTGAGTGTAATACCTTTCCATTTTCTTCCAGTCACCAAATATCAGCGCTTTAAAAACTTTTTCTGTTTTGGCGGTTATTTAGGCAATGATGCGAATAAAGGCTCGAAAGTTTTTAATCTGTGTTACTCTCCCGGCAACCGCAATACGAATTTCATCACTTTACCGATCAGGTTTCTTTGGGGCAGTATTCTCACCTGAAAAATTGTTATAGACGATATGCGCCTTCCGGGAAGGATATAGTTGATTTTGTATCTGTTTGTTATGATTAGAGATTGCAAACAACCTGTCAGTGTTTTTATAGGAGATATTGGTTATTGCCGGAAAATGCTCCAACCAGAAATTTTGCCATGTCTGAGGGTACTCAGGAACGGCTTGACTCTTTCTTGGAGCTGGTTGACGAGATTCTCAATACCGTTCTCTTTCTTCTTATTGGGCTTGAGATCATTGTTATCAGTATGAACTGGAATCATCTGCTTCTGGGATGTTTGGCCAATCCACTTGTTCTGGTCTGTCGCATGGTCAGTGTCTCCATCCCCGTAAATCTGCTCAAGCTCTTTCGCTCCCTCCATCTGAAGTCCGTGATCCTATTCTGGCAGTGACCGATGTCATAGATGTTTTCTCCATCCTTGGGCAGGGGTTGACCATTGGTCCGCTTTTAAGGCGGCTTCTTGGCTGCAGAGGCCTGTGGTTTTACAGGTAAGGGAATATTTGGTCACCTAAAACAGCGCCAATACTATTTCAAGGAATAAAAATTGTTATCCCAATAATGTTGCCGCTACCGGCAACAAGGGGATATAAGGATACACTGTAAATTCCAATATTGACATCGTTGTCTATTTGAAGTAGGTATCTTGAGAGTTTTCAGGTTCCACTTACGTGGAGAAAGAGGGAACCCGGTGTGATTCCGGGACGGGCCCGCCGCTGTAATCCTGCCCTGCCAAAGCAGGGAACTCTTTTAGTCGTTGAGTGCCACTGTCTCGTTGTAAGTTGATGGGAAGGCCGCTGGAAGAGGGGGAAAGTCAGAAGACCTGCCTGAAGATTGTACGGTAACAGAAGTTCAGCCGTACGAGATGAGAGAGCCTGTGCTCTTTTATCTGTGGAAATCTCCGTGGACAAGAGATTTTCAGCGAATCTGTGGATTAAACAAGGGCATCCCCGGATCAATTTTATTGGTCCGGGGATTTTTTTTTAATTACCCGGGCTGTACACAATTTTGAAAAGGAGAGAAGAAATGAAAAAGAGGTACCCTGTTCTCGTTTTTCAACTGCTCGGGTGCATGATGGTGCAGCAATCAGTCGCGGCCGTACCGACACAACCTTCCATGATGGACAAGGTCGTCGTTACAGCTAGCAGAGAGGCGGAAAAGAAAAAGGAAGTAAGCAGCAATATCACCATCATTGATCGTGAAGAACTGGCAATTTCCCCTAGTCGTAATGTAGGTGACCTGTTGGCTGAAAAAGGGCTTGGTCATGTGCAGAAATATCCTGGTAGCCTGACCTCTGTTGCCATTAGAGGTTTCCGTACGGATACCCACGGAAACGATCTTCAGGGGCATGTCCTGGTGTTGTTGAACGGCCGTCGTGCCGGTACAGGTAACGTGGCCAAGATTCTGACTGCAAATGTTGAACGCATCGAGATTATCCGCGGGCCCGGCTCTGTACAGTATGGTTCTGCCGGAATGGGTGGTGTTATTAACGTAATTACCCGCCGTGGAAAGAAAAGCTCATTTTCAGTTACCGGAAGTGCCGATACCTTCGGTTCATTTGGAACGGAAGTGGGAGTGAGCTTTGAACAAAATGGAGTAGATTTTGCCGGTAGCTTTTCCTACCAGACAAAGGGCGATTATACCATCAGCGGTGGAGATACCTATGAGAACAGTGGTGTAGATTCAGAAACCGGATTTTCCGCCAATCTTGGATACACATTTTCCGAGCGCCATCGAATCGGTCTGATTCTCAGCGGTTATACGGTCTCAGGTGCCGGCTCGCCTAACTATTTCAGCATGGTCGATACCGATGATACAACCGATAAGAAGAACTGTTCGATCGACTTGAATTATACCGGTGCTGCCGGCAACTATAAATGGCTGGTACGGTACTTTATCGGCCAGGACACAAACAGTTGGCAGGACCCTGTCGCTTCAAATCCGGATGGCTGGGACGATGGTGTTGAGTCATCAAATGAAACAGATCAGCAGGGAGCCCAGGCACAGATTACAGGTGTTTTTGGCAACCTGACGCTGACAGGCGGTGTCGACTGGCTTGGATACAAAGTTGAAAACAGCTGGACACCAAGGGAAGCTGAGTATTCCAATGGCGCACTGTTTGTCATTGGAAAAACCAGTTTATTAAATGACAGGCTGACTGCTAATATCGGTCTGAGATATGACTGGTTCAAGGTCAGTATGATTGACCCGGCGGGAAGAGATGAGGACCAGGGCCATTTGACCCCCAAAATCGGATTGAGCTGGATGGTGACCGATAGCCTGAAGTTGAGAGCCCAATATGCCCAGGCCTTTATGGTTCCTTCTGCCGATCAGCTTGCCGCTGACTTTGTTGGCTTTAGCGGTAGAACCGTGGGCAACCCGGATCTGGAACCGGAAAAGAGTTCAACATACGAGGCCGGTCTCGAGTATGAACGAAACGGTTTTCAGGCATCTATGACCTATTTTTATACCGATTTTGAAGACAAGATTGAAACGGCGGATCAGATGGATGGCTCCAAGAGCTGGCGCAATATTGGCAGTGCGACCCTTTCAGGGATTGAGGCGGAATTATCCTATGACCTGGGTGTTGCCCTTGATCTTTCGTGGGAAGTACGGCCCTATGTGAATCTGACCCAGCTGGTGAATTATGAAGATAAGGAGACCGGTGATAACCTGCAATACGTCAGTCCCACAACCTTTTCAACAGGGGTTGTTGTCAGTAATGGCGATGATTTTTCCTGTCGGCTCAATATCGCCTATACCGGCAGTCAGGATGTACAGGACTGGGAATCAGGTGCTTTCCCCACTCCGGTTGTCGAGCTTGACAGCCATGTGGTTGCTGATCTGACGGCCAACTACCGGATAATGGAAGACGCATCATGGGGGAGCCTCAACCTCCGTGGAGGGATCAAGAATCTTCTGGATGAGGATTATGCCTACGTCAAGGGCTTTCCCATGCCGGGACGCAGCGTATTCTTGAGCCTGACCTGGGAATATTAAAATGACTCAAGGTGCTGCCTCGGAACGAACCGAAGCAGCGCCTTTGATTTGAGAGAAAATGATGAAAGGGATAAAACTTCTTTTTTTACTCGCAGTTGTTCTGATTCTTTTACCCCTGCAGAGTTTTGCCAAGCGCTATCCCTTTACCTTCAATGATTCTGCAGGATACAGAATCACACTCAGCGACCGGCCGCAGCGTGTGATCTCACTGGTTCCTTCCGTCACCGAAATATTAATGCGAATCGGCGCCGCCGATTCGGTTGTCGGAATCACTTATCATTCCGAGATGTTGCCCAGTGCTGCTGGTAAAATAGTTGTCGGAGGTTTTCTTCAACCAGATATCGATAAAGTGGCTGCCCTTGAGCCGGATCTGATTTTTTATTCTTCTCTTCAGAAAGAGGCGGTTGCGCGCCTGTCCGGTTCGGCTGTTCTGGTCCAACTGGCAGCCTCATCGATTGAGGACGCGTTCTCTCAGATCAGTATGCTCGGTTTACTCTTCAACAGGGAGGAGCAGGCCGCGGCCGTCATCGATGAGCAGAGACGACAACTCTCTATTATCAAATCAAAAGTCACCGCGATACCGATTCATGAGCGAAAACGGGTCATGCGTATTATGGGTCACAGGGGTGTGTCTACCCCTGGAGATGATTCGTTCCAGAACGAGTTTATTCGTGCCGCAGGCGGTATTCCGCCAACTTTTGGGGAAAACGGGCCGGTTATTCCAGTGAGCCTGGAGCAGTGGGGCCGTTTCGACCCTCAGGTCATTTACGGGTGTGGAGATGATCGCCAACTTCTTACTCTGCTTGAGCAGCCGGGCTGGCGTGACGTGGAAGCAATTCGGAAAAAACAGATTTTCTTTTTTCCCTGTGATCTCACCTGTCGGCCATCAACATACAGCGGTTTTTTTGTCTCCTGGCTCTCAGCTTCAATCTATAAACGTGAGTTCAGTGATCCTCTCAATTTTGTCAGTGAAGAGAGGGTTGTTGACCGGAAAAAGCTGCCGGTTGAACTCGATTATGTAGAGAATGCGGAAATTGTCTACAGTGATATCAAGGATTTTCGCCAAAAAACTCTTGTTGTCCGGTTCACGCGCCCAATAATGGTGGTTTCCTCGCTTGATGGTCAAAAAGAGAATATCACCGCGGTTGCCAACCATTTTTTCCCTCCGCCCACATGGGGGCTTGGTCTCCATCAGGGGGTGGACAGCTTAAGAAAAGATACCCTGAGGGTGATTGATCTGGATAGTGAGAAAACTTCCATGCTATTTACCGGGGCCGATATGGATAACGTAGCTGTTGTCAAAAAACGGTTTAAAGAGATGGAAGTGATTGCCTGTGTCACTGCAGGGGTGAAGAGCAATGCCATGCGAACATCGATCGATGAAGGGTTGTTCTATGAACCGGGCAGCGGCAGCGGATCAAAGCAGCCCGGGACCATTAACATTATCCTGCTGACCAACATGAAACTCAGTGCCAGGGCCATGACCAGGGCCATTATCAGTGCCACCGAGTCGAAGACTGCCCTGCTCCAGGATATGGATATCCGTTCAAGTTATTCTCCCGGCTCGTCCCAGGCAACCGGTACCGGTACGGATAATGTGATGGTGGTCTCCGGTGAGGGGATTGCTATTGATTCCAGCGGTGGTCACACAAAAATGGGGGAACTCATCGGCCGAGCCGTCTATGAGGGTGTTGAGAGGGCAATTCATCATCAGAATGGCTTTGTTCGTAAACGGTCAATTTTTCAACGGTTAAAAGAGAGGAAAATTAATCTCTATGAGATTTGCAGTCGATACCTCTCAGGGAATGGGGCGAGGCAATTAACCACAGAGGTGGAAAAACTGCTACTGCAGCCCCGATACAGCAACTACCTGGTCTCGCTCATGGCTGTGAGCGATCAATATGAACGGGGATTGATTGATGACGTGGGGAGCATGGAAAGTTGGAACGTGATGCTTGGTGCTGAAATTGCTGGAAAAGAAATTGACATAGCGGAAATTGATTTGGGAGATTTGCCGGTTGTCTTGGAAGATGGGTTGCGTGCTCTGCTTGCCGGGGCTGCCGAGAAGATTTCCATTCGCGATCAGGACTGATACCAATGAAAAAAATGATATTGCCCATTATTCTTGTAGGCATGGTCTTTTTCATCTGGGCGACGCCCGGTCAAACGGCGGCGGGGCACTATCCTAAAAGGGTGATTTCCCTGGGGCCGATTAATACCGAGAACGTCTTCCTGCTTGGGGCTGGTGATCGGTTGGTGGCCAATACCGATTACTGCGTACGCCCTGAAGGAGCAAAGGACAAGGAAAAAGTCGGCTCGGTTCTTCAGATCTCACTGGAAAAGATTATCGGATTACGTCCGGACCTGGTTCTGGCAACCAGTCTGACGGGACAACACCAGTTGAAAAAATTAAAAGAGGCGGGGATTCATGTCGAGCAGTTCAAACAGTCCAGGTCTTTTGATGAGATATGCTCACAGTTTCTCAGGCTTGGACGTCTTCTCGGTTTGGAAGAGCGGGCGAGGAATATTGTCAATGAGGCAAGGACGCGGGTAGCCGGGGTGGCTGAAAGAGTTGCCCACCTGCGACAAGAGAAAGTGTTCTTTCAAATTGGTTCCCAACCCCTTTACGGGGGGACACCAGACTCCTTTACCCACGACTTTATCCGCTACAGTGGCGGGGTGAATGTTATTGCGGACCAGAAGAAGGGGACGACAAATTTTGAGAAGATCATTGCAAAAAATCCCGATGTGATCATTATTGCTATAATGGGAAGTGAAACCGGCGTTGCCGCCGAGCAGAAGAAAAACTGGATGCGGTTTTCGGTGATCAACGCGGTGAAGAACAGGCGGGTCCATTTTGTCAATCCCAATCTGGCATGCAGCCCATCACCGATGACCTTTGCGGAGATGCTTGAAATCATAGTCGAACTCATTCACCCGCAACTCAGTAAGGTCAAAAGAAAACCGGATCGGCAAACCGGCAGGTAGTAAAAAAAAACCATCTGGAGGAGATGGATGAAAATTATTGATGTGATACAGAGCGGCGGCCCGATTATGTATCCGCTGCTTATCTGTTCAATAGTAGTTCTCACGGTTGTTATAGAACGGTTCATCTTCTGGCTGTCTCTGGAAGGCAAGCGGGATCGGCATTTGATGGATGAACTGCTAGCTCTGGCCGAAATGGGAAATTGGGATGAGGTCCGCGACAAAACAAAAGAGTGTAAAGATCATATCGTTCGGTTGTTGATCGTCGGTATTCTGCATCGTGATTATGATATGGGCAAAGCCATGGAGGCGGAAGCGGACCTTATTGTTCAGCGAATGAGCCGTTTTATGCCGGTATTGGACACCATGATTACCGTGGCGCCATTGTTGGGTATTTTGGGGACGGTACTCGGGATCATCAATTCATTCCAGATGTTGGGAACAAGCGGCATTGCTGATCCAAAACTGGTCACAGCCGGTATCGCCCAGGCTCTGATTACCACCGCCACAGGTTTGGCAATTTCCATTTTTGCGGTAGTTCCATATAACTACTTTCATTCTCGGATTAACCGGGCCATTCATATTATGGAGAAGTACGCTACCAGTCTTGAGGTTGTTCATAGGAAGTTGACGACCGGTTCTGGGAAACAGGAGAGCGTATCAGATTAGCGTACGGCCACCATTATGAAGATCAGACGAAGACAACCCAAACCACCCCGTATCGAGATGCTGCCGCTTATCGATATCGTCTTCCTTCTTCTTGTCTTTTTTATTTACGCTATGCTTTCTATGGCGGTCCATCGTGGGTTGGATCTTGATCTGCCCGAATCTACCACGGCACAGATAACAAAGAAGAACAACCTTTCCATTTCAATTAGTCCGGGAGAAACAGGGCCACAGATCTTTGTGGATAAGCAGCCTGTTTCCCTTGATGAGTTGGCACGACATCTTGAACCATTTACCGGGGGTAAAAAAGAGGTCCAGGTGTTACTTTTCGGTGATAAGACAACTCCTTATCAACAGCTGTACAAGGTTCTGGATGAATTGAAAAAAGCAGGTATTACAACTGTTTCCATGCAGGCAAGCACGGAGTGATGACCCGATGAGGCGACTGCTTTTTGCCTTTAGTTGCGCTTGTATAGCTCATTTTTTTGTCCTTCAGTTGCCCTGGTTTCAGGCAAAGATTCGTCAACCGGAACTTCCAGCAGATCAGTCGATACATCTCCGACTGGCCGGTTCCGTTCAAAAGGCGATTCCTGAAAAACCAAAACCATTGGTGGAAAAAAAACCAATCACCAAAACGGTTTCTAAACAAAAAAGGAAACTTCTTCCAAAGACAAAGATCAAGAACAGCAGGCCTGAAGAAAAAGCAATCCGACAACCCCAAAAACAGAAGGTCGTCAAACCCGTCCTACCAAAACCAAAGAAGAAACAACAGCCTTTGAAAAAGATCGCTGATTCAAAGCCGCCGGTTACCGAAACAAAAATAGAGACCAGAGAAAAAGAGCGGAAAATCAAAACGGTTCAAGAACACTCGCAAAGCCTGGCACAGGAAACCAGGGAGCCTGAAGCAACCATCGTCAAAGCCACTCCCATCTACCGGAAAAATCCCAAACCTGAGTATCCAACCCTTTGTCGCAAGCGTGGCCAGCAGGGTACGGTTGTACTCAAGGTTACAGTTCGACGGGATGGATCAGTTGAAGATGCCATCGTGTCACAAGGAAGCGGTTATAAACTGCTTGATAAATCAGCGTTGAAAACGGTCCATCGATGGCGCTTTATCCCTGGAAGCAGAAACGGTCGTGCCGTCGATATGGAAGTGCTGGTTCCGGTACAGTTTGTCCTTCAATAGGTGATAAGTAATTGCTTTTCACACCCTCCCCCACAATGCCAGAATTAGGATTTTGAAACCGGAAATGTCGCCCGATAATGTAAAAACAAGGACAAAACTCCTTGTTTTGGCTGCCTTTTCAAGCCCTGAGAATTCCTTCTCCCATCATCTAACGCGAAACGTCTTTTACCATGTCATGGAAAGATACAATCCTGACAATTTATTGCCAATTTGGATTTATGGGATAGTTCGGAAAAGCTTATATTTCAAGACCTGACCTTAAAATTGCTTCAAGGCCAGAACAGAAGAATTCACAATACTGATTATATCAATGTGTTCTCCTTCTCAACAACTTGATCCATCATGGATTCAGGTATTTGTGATTGCCAATTGTAGTTCAATAATTTTGAACTATACAGAACAACCATAAAGATTATCTGCCCCAAACCTATGCGTCATCAACCAGTTAGAAACTTAGAGCCATTAAGAAAATTGGCTAAAACGGGCAAAATATCAAGAAGTCTTATTAAAAATGCTTATTTTAAAAATGGTAAGGAAAGTTTGTAAATTTCCAACACTTTTATATAAGGAGCACGTTATGACTCAAATTAAAAGAAACATGGGCCAAACCCCAACAGCAAATGACAACCCTCATTGGAAATGTGGTGAATGTGGCAGAACCGTTCAAGCTCCAAATCCTCCGGACAAATGTCCTAGCTGTGGAGAAGTTTGTGACTTCAAGAATGTCACCTGTTATACCCCTGAATGCGGTGGTCCAGGCAATATTGACCCACAACTTTAATGGTTAATTACGGCATGAAGTTGCTATACATACAACCAGGCCTGAACCGTGAAAAATCGACGGTTTAGCTTGGTTGTGTGGTCTGTCTGGTACTTCTATCAAAGTTGAGCTTCAATCAGAAAATCTTTCCCGGCAGGTAACCACCATTCAGGGTTATAAATAGATGGAATTCCAGCCATAACAACTATTCGAATCTTCACTCTAAACATAATCAATGGTGATGTCCGGATAGAATTTCTTGGTACATTTCGGAAAGAAACGAGGTCAAGTCTTGAATTATCACTTTTATAAGCTCTAGCCATTTAGGCAAGGTTTTATCTTCAAATGGAAGATATGCTCCTACACCCTACAGAAAATCTTATTTTTTAAGACCTGACCCTAAGATTCGTTTTTCCAGGACAAGGGTGTGCAGTGAAAGAGAATTACAAAAGGCCGCGTATGCTCCACCGCCCACATTACATGAAAGTGGTAAAATACCGGGAGCCAGTCCCTGTACATCCATATGGAAACTCAACATTCCCGGCAGGCCATTTCAAACGCAGTAATTAGTTCCATCAATACCCAGCAACTGTTGTTGAAAGTGGGTTCGTTGTACTCGGTTTTTTCATGAGTTTGCAAGACAGTAAGGACCTGACGTTTTTCGTCATACAGGCATGGGTACTTTTTCGATAGTCATATCAAAGAGGCTCCACCCGCTTCCATTGCAAACACGGAAGTTATGCTGCACTACCTGATATCCCAGCTAGCACGGCAATGCTCTTCTGGGCCGGCGATACTGCATTGGATTATTAACTTACAGAGGAGGTGGATGTCGCCGAATCTTCTTATAGAAAAACTAGATACGAATTATTCCGTATCGGGTTTTTGTTTTACTGCCCTACGCTTCTACAGTGGCCATAGCAAAGTGGTACCACCCATCCCATTACTAACAATTTTGGAAGACGAACCAAATTTATCGCTGAACAAGAGAACAAATATCTTTTAAAATATTTTTAAAAAAAGTGTAAACTATAATTAATAGCTTGGCGATCTGCTTTTAGTAGCATACGATTTCTATTTACATCAATATATTTAGGAAACGGCATTATGAAGACATATTTCGCACCAGCTGAGAGGGAAACATACGACGAAGTATTACAGGAAAGCGGAATCATTTCAGACAATTTGATCTTTAAAGAGATCATAGACACGATGCCGCAGATATTTATCGTACTGAATGACTGCAGGCAAATAGTTTACGGTAACAGAGCCGTTCTTGAACTTCTTCAGAAAGAGGCAAAAGACGTTTTGGGTAAACGTCCGGGAGAGGCTTTGTCCTGTGTACATGGACTAAGTGCCGAGGGCGGGTGCGGAACCGCAGAAGCCTGTGCCAAATGCGGTGCTGTTAATGGTATACTCAGATCCCTTAGAGGGGAAGAGGTACTCGGCGAATGCCGGATAAGAGTCCAGACAGGGGATGCATTGAACCTGCAGGTATGGACATACCCAATGAAGGTACGTAACCATGACTATGTTGTTATGATCGCGACAGACATAAGTGATGCGAAAAGACGGCAGTCACTTGAAAAAATATTTTTCCACGATGTGCTCAATACTGCTGGCGGCATTTACGGATATCTTAAAAAGATGTCCGCGGAAAGTGACGTTCAGATTAATGGCAGCAAAAATACAGTCAGTACTCTCTGCTCGCTTACATCCCAGCTTATAGATGAGATAAAGTGTCAGAAGCAGCTTCTATCAGCAGAGCAGAACACACTTGAGGTACATCCGGATACTATTGATTCAGTAGAAATTATTAATGAAGTCAGCGAGCTTTATCGAAACCATGAAATTTCTGAGGACAAGTCTGTGGCAGTAGATCCTGGTTCTGCACAGGTTACGTTCAGAAGTGATGCAATACTTCTTCACAGAATACTCGGCAACATGACTAAAAATGCACTGGAGGCTTGCAAGGATGGGGAAACTGTAACATTAAAATGCAGCGTGGAAGTTGATAAAGTTAAATTCTTTGTACACAATCCAGGGTTTATGCCAAAAGATATTCAACTTCAGATATTCCAGCGTTCCTTTTCGACCAAGGGTGAGGGGCGTGGAATCGGCACATTTAGCATGAAACTTTTAAGTAACCGTTATCTTCAAGGTGATGTTACTTTTAAAACCTCTGAGAATGAGGGTACAACATTTATTGCGACATATCCTTTTATTGTACCAGAGGAAACAGCTCAACAAACTCCTGCGCCTAAATCTGGAAACATAAAAAAACGCACCACACCGCCTGAGATTCTCCTGGTCGAGGATACCGAGATAAATAGAGAGATCGTAAAATTTTTTCTTGAAGATGCCGGGTGTGTTGTTACAGAAGCAGAAACAGGTGAGGAAGCTATTGAAATATTAAAAAATAAACCTTTTGATGCCATTCTTATGGATATCCACATGCCAGGCATGGGTGGAATAGAAGCCTTCAAACAGATTAGACAGAGTTACAAAGAAATTCCTGTGATAGCAATGACAGCGGAAGATGATGACAAAGCATACGGGAAAAATTTCGGAATGGATGATGCTGTCGGAAAGCCTTTTGAATGTGATCAGTTACTGCAAACTATAGAGAAGTGGGTGAATTGAACGATTGTTTTTTTTAATTGTGTCGGATTCAGCAAAGCCATAACCAGCGATATCTACACTTCTACTGCATAATCGAAATGGCATACTTCGATTTTAGTGGGAGTATTCAAAATTCTGTGTCATCAGTTTTAAGTTCCAATTGACCCCGGTCT
>CAZMFP010000065.1:0-12060 GCA_964565605.1 uncultured Desulfocapsaceae bacterium
AATCCCCTTTCAGGGGTTAATCAATACCGGCCCCTCTGGGGTCGGTTGTTTATTGAAATGTTTATGAGAAATTCAGCTTAGACGTTTGCCATACCGGCAAGTGATGATACGTAAAAAGGGCCTGTAATCAGATATGATTACAGGCCCTTTACTTTTCTGGTGCCGAAGAGAAGACTCGAACTTCCACGAGGATACCCCCACTAGACCCTGAACCTAGCGCGTCTACCAATTCCGCCACTTCGGCTGTGGTGAGGAGAATATGCTTGTTGAAAATGTATTTGTCAAGAAATTCTTCGATGTGAGCGGAAAAAAGAAACAAAATATGGACTATTTTCGAATTCGCTTTATGTTGTAGCCTGAGTTCGCGTGTGAGGTTGGTGTTCGGAATAAAAGAAGAATAAAAATCACACTTTTCTCGTGATCTCAACCCTGTATCTCAAGGCAGATAGTGTGGACTACCAGAGGAATAACGGCCCGCAAAAGAATCATAAAACCATGGAAGAACCGAATATAGATGAAGATATATCGGGAACTTGAAAAAATAAGCAGACCATTTCAGCACGCATGTGTGACCATCGGCAATTTTGATGGTGTTCATCTTGGTCACCAGATGCTGTTTTCTGAAGTTGTCCAGAAAGCGCATCAATCCGGCGGCACATCGGTTGCTGTGACATTCAACCCGCACCCTTTACAGGTGTTACGGCCTGATGGGATCAAGCTGATCTCCAACTGTGATCAGAAGGCTGAACTTATCGAAATGGCCGGCCTGGATGTTCTGGTTATTGTGCCGTTCAGTATGAAATTTGCCGCTATGAGCGCGGAAGAGTTCGTGGATGATTTTTTGGTCAGTCGGATTGGTGTCAAAGAGCTGGTGGTTGGCTATGATTATGCCTTTGGCAAGGGGCGAAGGGGAAATATTAGCTTTTTACAGGAACGGGGAGAAGCAAAAGGGTTTCCCGTATCAGTTGTGGAAGCTCATTATGAGAACAATATGCTGGTGAGTTCTACCAAGGTTCGGGAGCTTGTAGCTGAAGGGAGAATGATAGATGCTTCCAAGCTGCTGGGCAGACCGTACCAGATACGAGGTGTTGTTCAGGTCGGCAAGCAGCGGGGTGGAACAGAGATCGGTTTTCCAACTGCCAATCTCCATGTAGATGAAGAAGATCTGGTTCCAAAAATCGGTGTGTATGTAACCCAGGTTATTTGCGATGGCAAATGCTACGGTGGTGTAATAAATATCGGCTATAATCCAACTTTTGGAGAAGAAAAACTTGTAGCCGAAACCCATATCTTTGACTTCAATCAGGATATTTACGGAAAGCCCATTAAGATCAACCTGCTGAAATTCCTTCGTCCGGAAAGAAAATTCGCTTCAGTGGATGAACTTGCAGCCCAGATCGGTCGTGATGTAACCCAGGCAAAACAGGTTCTTGTTGAGCAACAGAAAGAATTGACCCTCTCCTGTTTTGAGAAGTATAATCGCTGAGACTGTGTGCGGCCGGTTCCAAGGTACAACTTCTTAGGGCGATCGGTAAGACAGTTGTGCCATCACTGTGTACTGAATCTTGTTTTTGTTCACCTCATCGGCTTTCTGGAAGCCCTCACAGTGGTACAGCAAAAGTCCTTCTGTTGATAGCGCTATACTCCGGCACTCTTCCTCATCTTATTGAACTGCCATTCATTTTTATATGTCTTCTTTTTTACTTGCAAGTACGTTGAAGGTGCCTATAGTGTAGGCGCTCGTCCGTGATTTGTAAATTTAAGTACTGTTCCGGATGAATCTGCACAGTTTGTTTTCATATGTTGCTACAGGAATCAGGAGCGTCATTGTTTCACTAAAAGGTGTTCATTGGAGACATGGCGATCATATATTTTTTTGTTGATGTGAGGGGAAAACATGTCTGAAGAATTAAAAGAAGATTTAAATGTTGTAATCGAAGAACTGCAAAAAAAATGTGAGGAATTTCCGGATAATGTGATGGCTCACCACCATCTTGGTCTGGTGTATCTCAAAGCCGGTAGAGTTGCCGAGGCAAAACAATCATTGGAAAAAGCAATTGAGTTGGACCCGTGGGCGGTTGAGAGCCTGGTGAATCTCGGTGCAATTTATTTCGGCCAGGGAGATCTTGATAAGGCCCAGGAGCTGAATGAAAAGGTTGTCAAGGTGATTCCGGATGCCTCTCAGGCCCATGCCAATCTCGGTCTTATTTATCAGCAGCGAAACGAGCTTGATAAGGCCATTGAAAGTTATGACAAGGCGATTAAAAGTGCTCCTGAGCTGGGTACAGCCTGGATGAATCTCACCTCTGTTTTAACGATGAAAGGTGAAGACGAACGAGCATTAAAAGCCGCCAGGAAAGGCGTTGAACTGGAGCCGGAGTCGGGTCTTGCCTATAATAATCTTGCTGTTGCTCTTTATTTCAGTGAGATGTTTGCTGAAGCGGCTGAAGCGATGGAAAAAGCAAAATCACTTGATTACTCCGTTGATCCAACCTTTGCTGCCAAGCTCGAAGAAAAGCTGGCATAACGGAGGTTGAGCGACAGGTGAGTAAAGCTATCGTTACAAAAAAACCGTGGTGTCCCTTCTGTGGTCAGGAGGTTGAAAAGGCATCAAGTGTGCAAGCCAGACAGCTCGGTGAGTTCAAAGTGGGTAACTGCCGCTGTGGTGCGGTCTACAGTTGTGATCCAACCGGGCACAATATCGGCTCGGCCATGGTCGAAACCCTTGTCTATGCCTGTGGTGATAATTGGGATTTTGCCTGGGAGCTGATCCCGGAGGATGATTATCTGACCGGCCGGATCGAAGATTATGATGATGTAACCCACCAGGTTGTTGAAACAAGAAATATTGATGGTCGTCTGATTCGCGGAGTGCTCTATTTTGTTCGTCTCCATACCGAAATAGCGGAAATAGCCGATCGTTTCAAGAAAAAACAGACCCAAAAGGTGGGAGAGACTGAAGAGGAGCTTGAAAAGGCAAAAGAGATGCAGGATAACCTGGAACCGAAACTTGATCCGGATCGTCAGCTGAAGAAAGCCAATAAAAGATTGGTGAAAAAGCTTGTTCTGGAGGGAGATGTGAGTGAGCTTGTTCAGTTAAGCTTTGATGATAAGAAGACCATGCGGCTGATGCAGCGGCTCTTGTACACGCCCATAGAAGAAGAACGCTGGCAGGTTGCCTGGACAATCGGTCAGGTTTGCAAACATGTGGCTTCCAGACAGCCGGGGCAAGTATCTGAACTGCTTCACAGGCTTTTTGAGGCATGCAACGATTCTGCCGCAACACCTTGGGGGATGGTGGAAACCATCGGGGCTGTTATCGGGCAACGTCCCGATGTCTTCGGGGCTTTCACCCAATATTTACTGAACTTTGTATCAGAGGAATCAACCCAGGTACAGACGGTATGGTCAATGGCTGAGATTGCCAAAACCAGGCCGGACCTGATTCGCAGCACCCCTTTCTATTCCCTTTTTCATTTTCTCAATCATCCCAACCCAGCCATGAGAGGTCAGTTGGCAAGGCTCTTGGGGCGAATAAAAGCAAGTGAAGCGGTGATGCAACTAATGGGATTAAACCAGGACCAGGAAGAACTCGTCATCTGGGAAGATGGAGAAGCTGTTCAGACGACCGTAGCCGAGCAAGCTGCAAAGGCTGTGTCCTTGATTCATGGAGGAAATAAAAAATGAAAAAAAACAGTCAGGACTCTAAAGAAGAACAAAAAAGCAGTGATCCCGTCGAAGAAGATTATAATTCGGGAAAACGATATCTGGAAAATGGTGAGCTGGGACAGGCTGCCGTTTCTCTTCATAATGCGCTTCTTGGATATGAAGAGCGAGAAGATCAAAATGGTATTGCCAATGCCAGTAATCAAATGGGTAACGTTTGTTTGCAACGAAAAGAGTATGATCAGGCCATGGCCCATTATCAGCGAGCCTGGGATATTTGTGAAAAAGAAAATGATGGGATGAGTTTGATTAGCCTGCAGAAACAATTTGTCCTTGTTTATCGTGGGTTAAAGCAGTATGACAAGGCAATAAAAGAATGTTTGGATATGCTGGATCAGTATTCTTCTAACAATGATCCGGCCAACAGCGTGAAAGTACTGGAAGATCTTGCCGAATTATACCAGGAAGATGACAATCTGGAGAAGGCAGCGGATGTTTTTGAGATGATTGCCTCGATTCACGCCAGTTTCAAACATAATTCAATAGCTGAGAATTATCGGGAAAAGGCCCAGGCCCTTCTGGCATCTCAGTAGACAGATAAAAGACTGAAAACATGGTGGTTTTCGGTTCTGCCGACTGATGCAGGCAGGAAGGCGTTAAAAACTGACAGGGCAAAAGGCGATGTTTACGGGAATAGTCCAAGGTACTGGCAGATTGCTTGCCAAACAGCGAATCGGCGGTGGAATGGCTTTTGATCTTGAAGCGGGTTTTGAGCTGAGCGACCCCGAAGAAGGTGAGTCCATTGCCGTTAACGGTGTCTGTTTAACTGCCTACGAAATCAAAGGTCGCCGGTTTAGAGTGGATGTGTCACCCGAGAGTCTTTCACGAACGACCCTTGGAAGTCTAAATGTGGGCGATACAGTTAATATGGAAAGGGCGTTGCAACTCTCCGATCGGCTGGGCGGTCATCTTGTTTCCGGCCATGTCGACTGTGTGGCCCATGTCCATGAAAGAAAGGCCAGCGGCGATTATACCATTTTCACCTTTTCCCTGCCCAAAGAATTTGACCGCTATGTAATAGAGAAAGGATCTGTTGCCATTGATGGGATCAGTTTAACTGTAAACAGTTGCCATGAAGGTAGATTTTCTGTATCTATTATCCCCCACACCCTTAAAGTTACCACTTTCGGCGATCTGCAAAGCGGCCATAGTGTGAATATTGAGGTTGATATAATCGGTAAATATGTAGAAAAATTGTTGTCGGTTAAACCGGCAGGAGATGATAAACAGGAAGGTAGTGGAATCAATCCGGCCTTTCTAGCCCAGCATGGATTCTTGAAATAACTTGAGTTCATTCCATTTTAACGCAAAACGAAGTGAGCACTATGGCTGTCAGTCCAATAAAAGAGGTTCTTGAAGATATTAAAGCCGGGAAGATGATTATCCTGGTCGACGATGAAGATCGGGAAAATGAAGGTGATCTCTGTATGGCAGCCGAGTTTGTAACGGCTGAGCATATTAATTTTATGGCAAAATACGGTCGAGGGTTGATCTGTCTGACGTTAAGTCCGGATCTGGTGAATAAACTCGAATTACCGATGATGGTGTCGAAGAATAAGTCTCCATACGGTACCGGCTTTACCATCTCGATTGAGGCAAGGACCGGTGTATCAACCGGTATTTCAGCAGCAGACCGGGCTCGTACTATCCAGGTGGCGGTTGATCCGGAATCGGGTCCTCGGGACCTGATCAGCCCGGGGCACATTTTTCCGCTCAAAGCACGTAAAGGTGGTGTGTTGGTACGTACTGGACAGACCGAAGGTTCTGTTGATCTGTCACGACTGGCAGGGCTCACAACATCTGGTGTGATCTGTGAGATTATGAACGAAGATGGCACCATGTCACGGATGCCGGATCTTAAGGAATTTGCCAGAAAACATGGTCTGAAAATAGCAACGATTGCTGATCTGGTGGCTTATCGTCTCAGGCAGGATATGCTTGTCCATCGTGAAGCCGAAGCGCGCATCCCAACTGAGTTTGCCGGTGAATTCAAAGCAGTTGTCTACACAAATGATGTTGACTCCCACGAGCATCTCGCTCTGGTAAAAGGTGAGATTGATTCGGATAAAAGAGTGCTTGTACGGGTTCACTCCGAATGTCTGACCGGTGATGTGTTTGGGTCTGCCAGGTGTGATTGTGGTCTGCAGCTGAGTGCTGCCATGAAAATGATCGATCAGGAAGGAAGTGGCATTGTTCTTTATATGCGCCAGGAAGGTAGAGGCATTGGCCTAGTGAATAAACTCAAGGCGTATAATCTTCAGGATGAAGAAGGTATGGATACGGTCGAGGCCAATATCAAACTCGGTTTCAAGGCGGATCTGAGAGACTATGGTATTGGTGCTCAAATCCTGAGGGACCTGGGGGTTCGTAAGATGGGTCTGTTGACGAACAATCCGAAAAAAATTGTCGGTCTTGAAGGGTATGGTCTGGAAGTCGTTGATCGGTTCCCCATTGAAGTGGGGGCCGGTGAACAGAACAAGGAGTATCTCCAGTGTAAACGTGACAGGATGGGTCATCTGATCGAGGTGGATGACTAATCTAGTTAAATGATGTCTGAGGGTTTTGACTATGGACCGGTAGTGAAGGGTTCATGAGAGCTGATACGGGAACAGAAAAATATTAGTGGAGTTGAAATGGCAAATATTATCGAAGGAAATCTCAAGGCTGATGGCAAGAAGTTTGGAATTATCGTTTCTCGCTTTAACTCTTTTATTTCTGAAAAACTGCTTGATGGGGCGTTGGACTCACTAGTGCGTTCTGGGGCAAAGGATGCTGATATTGATATTGTCTGGGTTCCCGGTGCTTTTGAGACCCCACTTGTTGCCAAAAAAATGGCCACTTCACAGAAATATGATGCCCTTATCTGTCTTGGTGCAGTTATTCGGGGTGCTACCCCTCACTTTGATGTTGTGGTCAATGAGGTCTCAAAAGGTGTTGCCCAGGTGAGCCTGGATAGCGGCATCCCTGTTCTGTTTGGTGTGTTGACCACGGAAACCATTGAGCAGGCTATTGAAAGGGCCGGTACAAAAGCGGGTAACAAAGGGGCGGAAGTGGCTGTGGCTGCCATTGAAATGACCAACCTGGTTGATTCGTTGGCTTAATAAAAAGACAGTCAAGAGCCCTTTAAATTCATGGGAATACGCCGAAAAGCTCGCGAAGCTGCACTGCAGTTTCTCTTTCAAGACGACTTCGTCCTGAAAAAGGTGGCGCCGGATACAGCGCTGGAAGATCGATTTGCTGATTTTTGCACACTTTACCAGGTCAGCAAAAAAGCCAGGTCATATAGCTTGGTGTTGCTGAGAGGTACCATGGAGAACTGCCTCCAGATCGACCGGCTTATCGAGGAAAATGCCCGCAACTGGAGGTTGTCGCGTATTTCCGTAACTGATAGAAACTTGCTGAGAATCGCAGTGTTTGAAATGCGTTATTGCGACGATGTGCCTGACCAGGTAGTGATCAATGAGGCTCTTGAAATCGCCAAACGTTTCGGTTCAGAAGATTCTCCGCCATTTATCAATGGCGTGCTTGACGGCGTCAGGTCAGCTCTTGCGGCAGGTAAGGAAGAACAGTAACTTACAGAGGCGTATACCAAGGAGACCTGAGAGCCAAACGGTCTCTTGAGAGGTCATCTCCTTGCCTTTTTTTCATTTCCCGAGTACAACATTTTCTGCTAATTGTTGTTCCTCATCAATGACAGAGTAGAGCAATGGCTCAGACGAAAAAACAAAACGGTCCCCCTTTTAAGCAGGAGGCAGTAGCGATCCTGGGTATTTTTGTGGCCGTTTTTATTTTTGTGTCGATCATTTCCGCCGATATGGGAATGGAGAAAAACTGGTGCGGTGAGGTTGGACGAGTTACAGCCCAGTTTATGATCGGTTTTACCGGCTTGGGTGCCTATTTTCTGGCAGGGCTTCTCCTGCTGTTTTCCATGCTGTTTTTCAGTCCCAAAAGGATGGCCTTTGAGCGATTACCACAGGTAACCATAGGTTTAACCGCTTCTGTCATCGCATCGTGTGGCCTGCTTTCTTCTTTTTCAATCAAACTGAAAGATTTTCTTGAGTCTGGTGGTTTTCTCGGTAAAACCGTTTTCCTCATGCTGAAATCCGTTGCCGGTGAGATTGGTTCGGTTCTTATACTGGTGTTGGTGTTGCTGATTGGTGTCATGCTGGCGACCCAGTTCTCCCCCTATCGCCTTTTCTCTTTAATAACACGTTTCGGAAAATGGATTGGTGCCCTTCTGCTTTCTGTGCTCGGATTGGCTGGACGAGGTGTGAAGAAATCGGTTGCAAAGACCCGGGAGAAAAGAAAAATAGCGGTTGCCAGAAAAAAAGAGAAAAAAGAGAAAAAAGCACCTCGTCTCGGAAAAACAGGATCCGTATTAGAGCCGCAGGGCGAGTCCGGAGTTCCTGTGGTAAAAGAGCTCTCCAGAGCCTTGGAGGAAGAAGGAACGGATGGCGATTTCACCATGCAGCCGGTTGATCGGGGTGAATGGAAACTGCCGGCAATATCTATTTTAGACAGAAAGGACCAGGTTATCGAAAAGGTCGATAAAGAGGTCTATTATCGAATATCTAAAAAGCTTGAGCAGAAACTGAAAAATTTTGGTGTCTCCGGTAAAGTTGTCGGTATCTCTCCTGGACCGGTTGTGACCACATATGAATATTCCCCAGCTCCCGGCATTAAGATCAATAAGATTGTTGGTCTGGCCGATGATCTTGCCTTGGGGCTCAGGGCCAAGTCCGTTCGGGTTGTCGGTTCTGTTCCCGGCAAAGCGGCTCTTGGTATTGAAATACCAAACGATCAGAGACAGATCGTCTATCTGCGGGATCTATTGAGTTCAAGCAGTTACCGGAAGTCAAATACAAAACTGAGTATCGCGCTCGGACTCGATGTAGCCGGTAACCCTAGTGTGGCCGATCTTTCCCGGATGCCGCATCTGCTTATTGCCGGTGCTACCGGTTCCGGAAAGTCGGTGGCTATAAATACCATTATTGCCTCCATTCTCTTTAATGCCACTCCGGCAGAAGTCCGATTTCTCATGATCGATCCGAAAAGGATTGAACTGTCCGGCTACGAGGGTATTCCCCATCTTCTTCACCCGGTCGTAGTCGAGCCGAAGCTGGCCGCAAGAGCATTGCAATGGGCTGTCCATGAGATGGAAAGGCGGTATAAATTGCTGGAAGAGGCCCGAGTGAAAAACTTCGACTCGTATAACCAGACAGCAGAAGAGAAACTGCCCTATGTGGTGGTTATCGTAGATGAACTTGCAGATCTGATGATGGTTGCTTCCAAAGATGTGGAAACATCAATAGCCAGGCTTGCCCAGATGGCACGGGCAGCAGGTATTCACCTGATCATTGCAACCCAGCGGCCATCAGTTGATGTGTTGACCGGTCTGATCAAGGCCAATTTCCCAACACGTATCTCCTTTAAAGTTTCATCGAAGGTCGACTCCAGAACTATTCTTGATGTTATGGGTGCGGAGCACCTGTTGGGGGCAGGGGATATGCTCTTTTTGCCTCCGGGAAGCTCAATGCTTAAACGTATCCATGGTGCCTATATCTCAGAGTCCGAGACCGAAAAGCTGGTGAATTTCCTCAAAAATCAGGGTGGTGCCGGATATGATGAAGCAATCATTGAACAGGTTGAAAAAGAGCCGTCGACATCAGAGCTTGGTAACGGTGAAGAAGCGGATGAAAGGTATGATGAAGCAGTAGCTATTATATGTGAATCCGGTCAGGCCTCCATTTCAATGCTGCAGCGACGCCTTAGGGTCGGTTATAACCGGGCGGCAAGAATGATTGAAATGATGGAAAAAGAGGGTGTGGTCGGCCCTGCTGATGGTGCCAAACCTCGTGAGGTTCTTGCACGCGATACATACGAATAATGGGGCTTTCATTAGTTGAACTTAACAATCCCATTAGAATAAATTTTCTTGACAATTCCCGTTCTTCAAACTATATCTGACTTCGAGGAAAAATGAGTGATCATTCATTTGTCCTCTTGCTTTCCAGGTTATAAAATAACCACTTGAAAATTCAAGTGGTTGTGGTTTTTTTTGTGTATTTTTTGCTCCAGCAGGTTTTATGCTGTGTGCTGAAGCATCTTTTTTTGTAGGTAGAATTGACCCTATTTCTCGTTGTAGGTGTCGTAATAATTAAAACAAACCGAGGAGGTAGTTTAATGCCAAGTTATGTAGATCCTGAGAAGTGTGATGGATGCAAAGGTGGCGACAAAACCGCGTGTATGTACATTTGCCCCAATGACCTGATGGTCTTGAATGTTGAGGAAATGAAGGCTTACAATCAAGAGCCTGATGCATGCTGGGAGTGTTACTCTTGCGTAAAGATTTGTCCGCAAGGTGCCATTTTTGTACGTGGTTATGATGACTTCGTACCCATGGGTGGCCAGGTTCATCCAATGAGAAGTGCTGACTCCATTATGTGGACCGTTAAGTTCCGTAATGGTAACATGAAGCGTTTCAAGTTCCCAGTTCGTACAACAGCAGAAGGTGCTGCCAATGCTTATGTTGGTGAGAAGGGCGCCAATCTCGACGACGAATGTCTGCTCCTCGAGAGCGATCTTCCGACTCCCAAGTAAGTACTGAAAGAAAGTAAACTGCAAAACAATTCTTTTATAAGGAGATGTAAATATGGCATTACCTAATAAACCAAAAGGCGAACTCGCTGCCGTAGTAGATCCCGAGATCGTCGAACACGATGTGGATGTACTGATTGTCGGTGGTGGTATGGCCGCCTGTGGTACCGCTTTCGAAATCAAGAAGTGGTGCGATGACGACCTGAAAATCACACTTGTTGACAAGGCGTCTCTTGAGCGTTCTGGTGCTGTTGCCCAGGGCCTTTCCGCTATCAACACCTACATTGGTGAGAATCCAATTGAAGATTACGTCAAGATGGTTCGTAATGACCTGATGGGCGTTGTTCGTGAAGACCTCATTTATGACCTCGGTCGTCACGTTGATGAGTCTGTAAAGCTGTTCGAAGAATGGGGACTGCCCGTTTGGAAGAAAGATGCTGATGGTGAGAACCTCGACGGTGCCAAGCCGGCTCCAACCCTGCGTGAAGGTGGTACCCCGGTTCGTACCGGTAAATGGCAGATCATGATCAATGGTGAGTCCTACAAGTGTATCGTAGCTGAGCCTGCGAGAACTGCTCTTGGCGAAGATAACATCTTAGAGCGTATCTTCATCGTTAGGATGCTGCTTGACAAGAACAAGCCGAACCAGGTTGCTGGTGCTGTTGGTTTCTCCACCCGTGAGAACAAAGTTCATGTCTTCCGTTGTAAAACTGCTCTCGTTGCCTGCGGTGGCGCGGTTAACATCTTCCGTCCACGCTCTACTGGTGAGGGTAAAGGACGTGCCTGGTATCCGGTATGGAACGCTGGTTCCACCTACACCATGTGTGCCCAGGTTGGTGCTACCCTGACCATGATGGAAAATCGTTTCACGCCTGCCCGTTTTAAAGACGGATACGGTCCTGTTGGAGCATGGTTCCTCCTGTTCAAAGCTAAAGTACAGAACGGCCTTGGTGAGTTCTATGCTAACTCCGATTCCGTTAAGGAAGAACTCGAGAAGTTCATGCCTTATGGTGCCTCTGCCGTTACCCCGACCTGTCTTCGTAACCATCTGATGATTGAGGAATTGAGAGCTGGTCGCGGTCCTATTTATATGGCCACTGACGTTGCCCTGAACGCCTTCCTGGATGAGCGGAAAGAGGCTGGGATGGATGCCAAGAAACTGAAGAAATTCTGGAAGCATCTCGAGTCTGAGGCTTGGGAAGACTTCCTGGATATGTCAGTTGGTCAAGCTGGTCTCTGGGCTGGTGCCAATGTTGAGCCTGAAAAAGTAGGCTCAGAGATTATGCCGACAGAACCCTACATGCTCGGATCTCACTCCGGTTGCTGCGGTATCTGGACCTCCGGTCCTGAAGAAGATTGGGTACCTTCAGTAGACGGTCCTCGTTCTCATCAGTACAAGTGGGGCTACAACCGTATGACCACAGTTGACGGTCTGTTCACCGCTGGTGATGGTGTTGGTGCTTCCGGTCATAAGTTCTCTTCCGGTTCCCATGCTGAAGGTCGTATCGTTGCCAAGCAGATGGTTAAGTTCTGCCGTGACAATGCCGACTTCACACCTGAGCTCAAGCAGACAGCCCAAGAGCTTGCTGACGAGATTTATGCACCTGTTAAACGTTATCATGAGTTTGTCGGTGCTTCCACCGCTGCTGATGTTAACCCCAACTACTGCAAGCCTGCAGGTCTCATGATGCGTCTCATGAAAGCCACCGATGAGTATGGTGGTGGTGTTGCGACATA
>CAZMFP010000066.1:0-10908 GCA_964565605.1 uncultured Desulfocapsaceae bacterium
AATCCCCTTTCAGGGGTTAATCAATACCGGCCCCTCTGGGGTCGGTTGTTTATCTATTTCTTTGCTTGTCATACCCTGTTTGATAAGATGTGCGACCTGGATTTCGGTAGGTGTTAAATTGAGTAGTTTTGATGAAATAGTACGAGAGAAAGGAGCAACAATTTCATTCAGGTTTGATTCTAGAATGTTTACTAGAGTGCGTTGAGTATCATGCAATCCTGATTGTTTAAGTCTTTCAAGATATGGATGCAGAAGGGTTTTGACATTTGAGAGAATATTATTTTCAAGCTCTAGCTTGTCTACTTCTCTTTTATCCAGCAGTACTTTCAGGGCGGAATTCATTGTTTCCAGATCAAGAGTTCGTTTCTCCAAGTCATTTTCCCGGTGCAACAGGGTAACTTCTGTTTTTTTTCGTTCTTCTATTTCTTTTTTTAACTCGGCTTTGGATTTCTCAAGCTCTTTGGTTCGTGCCCTTACAAGATTTCCCAGATCTTCATGAATTCTCTGGAGTTTGTTCACAGCTTTTTTATACAGATCAATATTGTTTATTACAGTTACCTGTACTGGTCTGCCTGAATATTTAGAGTTCTTGATTTGAATCTCAGCATGAAATTTTCCGCCATCTTTTTTCACAGCAATGGTTTCAAAAGGGATCTGTTCTTGTGTGAAAAGCGAATGGGCAGGAAAAGATGTCTGGTCTGAATCGAACAGGCTGGCCATAGGACGACCAACAAATTCATTAATCGAATAACCAAACATTTCAGTTGACCTTTTGTTGGCATCGAGGATTGTTCCGTTCTCAGATATGAAAACAGAATTGAATGTTGCTTCAGACAGTGCCTGATACCTCTCTTTACTCTCTCTTAAAGAATGTTCCAGTTTCTTGAAACTCGTTATGTCACGCCATATTGCATGAATGGTGTTCTTTTCAGGGATAGATAGTCTCTTGGCGCTGACATGTATGTCGCGAATCTCATTATTCTTTGTGCGATGCTTTGTTTCAAATGAGTCCACTCCAGTTGATATGATGTTTCTCAAATGGTGGAGTATTTCTTCTTTTGATTCAATGACTTCAAAATCGGAAATATTCAGGTTTTTAAACTCTTCCTGGGTGTAGCCAAGGTTTTTGTATGTTTGTTTATTAAATTCGACCAGATCTCCCGTTTCTCCATCTATAAGAACAATGGAATCCGCTGCCTGTTCAAAAAAAGAGTAATATCTTTCCTTGCTTTCATTAAGCTCCTTTTCGATCTGTTTTACTGCTGTAATTTCACGTACAACAGCAACAGAACCAGTAAATTTCCCTTTTTTTCGGATTGGCGTTAGTTTCAGATGAAACCAGCGAAGGCTGCCTCCCATTTCAAGGTCATATTCAAATTCAGCCGAACCTGAGGTGTGGAGCTTTTCAAATGCCTGAATGTAGAGAGTATTGATATGTGGAGGAAGAACGTCGGAGACTTTTCTGCCGATGAACTCTTTCTTGTTTACGAAGAGTTTCTCAACAGGGGCATTTACTGAAACAAAACGATGCTGAGGGTCAAGTGAGAAAACAAAATCATCCATGGACTGGAGGATTTGCGCTAGTTTTAACTCATTCTTCTGTAATTCGACAGTGGTCTCTTCCAGCTGTCGAGAGCATTGAATGAGCGCAGCCTGGCATTTGTCTATAAAATCAAATAGTTCTTTTTCTTGCTCGATGGGCGCTTGGCAGCCTGTTTCGGTTACGGTTTGAGAATAGAGCTCCATCCTCTTCTTTAAATTGACAAAGAGCTCAAGGATTTCGACAGGGCTATTCATGCTTGAAATCAACAGATGATGATAGAGGTGGGTTCAACTTAAATGATCGATTCAGCTCGTCTGCTCTATTTCCTCTTCTTCTGTACGGACTGATACCAGAGAAACTGGCGGCAGATACCGCGGATAATATTTGATTCCTTTGATGTCAGTTTGATACGACCAAGAAATTGACGGATATTGTTCATCCAGTATTTTTTAGTTTTTTCCTGGAGAAAATCAACCTCGAGCAGTGCCTTCTCAACATGGGAGTACATCCCTTCCAGTTCAAATGAGGAGGCGTATTGAGGTGAAGCCTGGATATTTTTTGGCTCATGAATCAAAGTGTAGCGTAGTTCATAGCAGTGGACAGCAATGGCCTGGGCAAGGTTAAGGGATGAAAAGCCGGCTGAAGGAATTGTTGAGGTCATCTGACAATATCGAAGATCATCATTTGTCAGCCCCCGGTTTTCCGGACCAAAAAGAAAGGCAATTTGATTGTTTGGAAGCAGTGGGGCAACTTCTTTTACCACCTCACGCGGACTCCTTTCAACAGGGCGTTGACGTCCTTTTCTGGCCGTCGTTGCCACAACCTGAGAAAAGGGTTTGAGGGCTTCTGCCAGGTCGTTATGAAACTCCATGTTATCGATCAGATGTACCGCTTTGTGGGTTGCCATCTGGGCCATGGGTTCATAATCCGGGAACTCATCTCGAACAACAATGAGTCGGGATAAACCCATATTCCAGGCAATTCTGGCGGCCGCACCAATGTTTTCCGGGAACTTGGGTTCCATCAGGACAATGCCGATCTGATCAAGGGGTGAAGGCTGACCTGACATGAGAGACTACAGCCGGTTTACTTCAAAGAGTAAACCGGAGCGTTGAGTTGGGTAGGAGGGAGATTACTGCTTCTCCAGCATCTGCGTTTCGTCTAAAGATGTTCTGCTGATTTTTTCATACTCTTCAGACTGTTTACTGGGACTAGCCGGCATTAGACGTTTGAGAAGGGGAACAACACCCTTTTCTGATTTATCAAAAAGCCTCTCAGCTTCTTTCAAAGTGATTTGCCAGGCAGGTGCGAAACCGGGCGCTTTTTCAAACATCATATCAAGGGCTGTCTGGTAGAGAAAATATTGCCGGATCTCTTTTCGTCCCGGCTTCTGGTTGAGGGACTGGACAGTAATCTTCAGATTGTCCCGCTCATGCTTGAGCTGGTCCATCTCTTTTTTCCTTCTTTCATTTTCCTCGGAGTCAATCTCAAGCTTGGTGTGCAGATGATTCTTAAGTTGATTGACTTCCTTTGTCAATTCCCGTCGGCGTAGAAGGCCACGCACATATATGAGGATGCAAAGAGCAAGTCCCACAAGTAGTCCCTTGGCAAACGGGTTGGTTAGAATGGCTAGCAACCAGTGAGTCTCTTCCATGATCAGTCTCCTTTAGTTTGAATTTTCCCTTTATGTGAGAAAACCAAGTACAATTATACAGGATTTCTATACGAATTGATAGGTCAAGTCAAGGATCATTGTCAAAGGGTTTTGGGAAGAAAGGATATTGATAACATATAGATCGCTATTTGTTTGATATTGCGATCTATTATAGTGAGACAGGATGAGATAGTGTATAGTTGTTTAACGATTTTGGTTTGTCGTTTATGGGATCTCCAAATTCTGTCTGTTCTAACAATACTCTGCTTGATGTGTTCTGGGTGCAATGAAGAAGAATTTGACTCCAGTCTTTATTTGGTTGGTGGTATCATCTCTTTTTCTTATAAGCGGTTGCAGTCTACCGCTTTTACCGGAAAAACAGTTGAATCTTAAACCATATTTTCACGCTAAAGCCTTATTGGAAAAAGGGTCTTTGGGGATTCATCATTTACCAGCCAATGTTGATGGCCAGGGGATTATGGGAGAGATCCTCGATGTCTGGAAGGAGGTTGGTCGTTGGTTGAATATTGAGTTGCCGACGATACCAATATCTATACTGATCTTTTCTCCACAAGAGCAAATCGGTAAAGATATTCTTCATAGAAGCCGTACCCGTCATCAGGCAACCGGGTTTTATAATCACAATGAAAGCGTGTTGGTTGTTGTTGGACAGCCAGGTGATTCACGCTTTTTTACTGTTCTCAGGCATGAGTCTGCTCATGCCGCACTGCACAGTGGATTGCAGTTAAGAGTTGGAATCCCTTTTTGGCTGGATGAAGGTGTCGCCGCTTTTTTTGAACAGAATCGTGTTCAACATGTGTTGGATGGAACAAAGAATGAACGACTGGCACTCTTGCAGCATTATCTGAAAAAAGGGGAAACACTTCAGTTTGAAGAATTGATTCAAAATCAAGACCCTAGACTCATGTCTGGAAAATTCTATGCCCGTTCCTGGGGGCTGGTCGCCTGTCTGTATAACCAGAAACGTCCTGTTCACAAGTACTTGTCCGGTCTTTCGGGAAATAGCCAACCATCTCAGAAGCTCTTTAACCAATCCTTTCTTCTTCCCGGTGAATCATTTGAACAATTTGAAAAAAGCTGTTCAGATTGGCTTCAATCACAATAATTACAGGGACGGTTTTCTTACTTCTAAGGAGATATTCAGCTAAGACCTAAACGCTGGTTGTTTAAACGGTATAATTCTCCGGGAGAAAATTGATCCGTCCCCTGGTATCGTCTACATCGATAACAGTTACTCGTAGTAGATCACCGATTTGAAAGACATTATGACTGAGTTCGCCAATCAGTCGATGTCGGTCCGGTTCGTAAAAATAATAATCATCCGTCAAGCTCGAGAGTGCGACCGAACCACTGATAAACAGGTCGATGAGTTCGACAAAAAAGGCAAAGTTGTTCACCCCTGAAATAATCCCATCAAATGATTCCCCGATATGGTTTTTCATAAACTGCAGCTTCAGTCGGTCATTCATATCCCGTTCAGCCTTAACAGCCACCCGTTCCCGGGTTGACAGGTGTGAAGCAGTTTCATCGGATTTTTTTGCCTTGCTCTTTTTTACTTTGTCAGGCGGTGCTGAAATCAGCTCCAGTAGATTTCTGTGAACCACTAGATCCGGGTATCTTCTTATGGGTGAGGTGAAATGACAATAATCGATTGCTGCCAGGCCGAAATGGCCAATGTTGGCATGATCATACCGTGCCTGCTGCATGGTCCGCAACAATAGGTTGTTGACGATATACTCCTTGGGTGATCCCTTGACACTGTCCAGTGCCTGGTTGTACCAATCGGCAGAAGTGTCATAGGCTGGCAGATGGAGGCCGATGGTTGAAACAAAGGAGATGAATTCGTTTACTTTTTCGCTGTCCGGTTGTTCGTGGACCCGGTACAGAGTCGGCAGGCTGCGTTCGGTAAACGTTGCAGCTACTGCCTCATTTGCTGCCAGCATGAATTCTTCTATCAGTTCATGGGCAAAAAACCTCTCTGCCCTGTTGATCGATTTGATGGTTCCACCCTTGGCAAGAAGAATTTCCGGTTCCGGAATGGTGAAATGGATGGAGCCTCTCTGTTCTCTTTTTTTCTTCAATAGTGTTGCCAGTTTGGCAGCTGACTCCAGGGAGGGCAGCAGTGTTTCATGGGTTTTTAGAAGCTCTTCATCACCATCAATAAGAATTTTTTGCACTGTCTGGTAGGTCAAGCGTCTGTGGCTGCAGATGATCGATCGGCTGAATTTCTTTTTGAGTCGATTGCCGCTTCCATCAAAATCAAGGATTGCTGTAAAGGTTAGACGATCTTTTTCCGGAACGAGGCTGCAGAGATCATTTGAGAGTTTTTCCGGTAACATAGGGATAACACGGCCCGGGAAATAGATGGAAGTTCCCCGTTCATACGCCTCCTTGTCCAGCTGGCTTCCCGGCCTGACGAAAGCGGAAACATCGGCGATGGCAACATAAAGGCGGAATCCTTTTCCAATCTGCTCAACTGCCACAGCATCATCAAAATCCTTGGCCGATTCACCATCAATTGTGACAAAAGGGATGTGTCGTAAATCCATTCGGCTGGAATCTTGTTCAGCCTCCTTTTCAATTGTCGGTAAAGAGGCACATTCTTGTATTACTTTTTTACTGAACTGAAATGGCAGGTGATACCGTTCGATGACCAGCCGCATCTGCACATCGACACTGTCGGGGGAGCCGAGAACCTCAGTGATTTTCCCTGCAGGTACTGTCGAGTCTATCTTCTTTTGGGAAAGAGTAGTGATAACGTATTTACCCAGGTGGGCGTCGGCCTTGTTTTCACCAGGTAGTCGAACAATTGGGTACCTGGGATCTTCCGGTTGGACATAGAAGCCGGACCTGTCTTTTTTTAAAATACCCGCCAGCCTGTCACTTTTTCTATCAAGGACTTTCACCACTCGCATATTGAGCCTATTATCTCGACGAATATCGGTGACTTGGGCAAGAACACGATCACTATGCCGTGCGCCTCCCATGCGGCCGGCAGAAATAAATCCATCACGGGTAATGGTCGGGAATGGCGCTCTTGGGGCACTGTCGCCAATATTGGTGAGATAGCCAAATCCCTTTGGGTTCATATCGATGACCCCGGTGACCAGGTTGTGAGCCTTGGAAAGAGCAAACCCTTTTTTGCCGCTCTTCTGTACTATTTTTTCACCGATCAGCCTGGTAAGGGTTTGACTCAAGTCTTTTCGTGTGAACAGGGGATTCTTTATCCGCCCCGAGATATCTTGGATAGTCTGTGGTCGATCGGATTCAAACAGCAGGCCAAGCAGTTCATTTTTTAATGCTGAAGCGGTGGGGGAAATATTATTACCTCGCTTGGATTTGCGCTGCCTGTAAGGGGCTGTTTTGCGATACTTTTTTCTTTTTTTCATTCAGCTCTGTTTTTATTTTCTTTTTCCAGTTGAATGTAGCATAGTGTAGTGGCATTTAAAAAGTAAAGCTCACTCCGTAAAATAATTCAGTTTAAATTAAAGCACTTTATAAGAGTGAACTTCTGGATGTATACAGTGGTTCTCTCGTTGCCATGCCTAAGCCCATAAGTTAGCGGATTCACATGCAGCGTATTCCATTTGATCTGGAGCTCTATCGTAGCCGGATTTCCCCATTTATTGAAAAATCACCCAATGGCGAACTGTTCTGGGAAGCCCTTGATTTTGCTGTTGAAGCCCACGATGATCAGTGGCGCAAATCAGGTGATGCCTATATCCTCCACCCTTGTTCGGTTGCCAGGATATTAGCAAAAGAGATGGATGTTGTTCATCCCGAGATTCTGTCTGCTGCCCTGCTTCACGACACTGTTGAAGATGTTGATGAGGTAACGGTTGAACTGGTCAGTGAAAAATTCGGCTCATATGTTGCTGCCATTGTTGAAGGGTGTACGAAAGTCACCCACTCCTCTGAGAGCAAGCAGAATCAATCCAAACAGGTTCATCGAAAAATCTTTTCGGGTGCTGCCATGCGGCCCGAGGTTATGTTGGTTAAACTCGCCGACCGATTGCATAATCTTAGGACGCTTAAAGCAATGCCAAAGGCTAAGAGGCAAAGAATATCCGATGAAACAATCGATATCTATGCACCTCTTGCAACAATTCTTGGCCTCTATGGTTTGCGTCGGGAAATGTATAATCTGGCTCTTCTCTACAGGTTTCCAAGGCAGGGTGCTAAATTAAACCAGCATATTAAACAGCTCGAGCAGTCTCCCATCGCCCTTGACATAATTGATAAGATTACCCAGGCAGCAAATGATGCCTGGGTCCATTGTGACGTTTCAATGAGGGTGAAGGGACTCTGGGCTTATTTTGATACCACTAACAGAATCCTAAGAAAGGAAATCGACAACCCCATTGAAATAGTTGTTGTTGCCGATGACCAAGCGGCCTGCTATCAGACTCTTGGAATTGTTAACCAGGCATTCCCCCCTATTCCACGTACTATTCGTGATTTTATTGCAAATCCGAAACCGACGGGTTATCAGGGACTTCACGCCCGTGTTGTTGTCCAGGGTAAAGAGTTTCTGGTGAAGATACGAACAAAAGAGATGGGCAGAAAAGCCCAACGCGGCCTTTTTAAAAACTGGACATCCAAGAGCAGCAAACAGGAACGGTTTATCAGAGAAATCATGGAGATGTTTGATCTGCTCAGCTCAGATGTGCGGGTCTCCTATCGGCAGATGATCGATGTCGGGCGGAAAAAAACCATATACACCTATACTCCTCGAGGGGACTTGATTTACTTGCCGATCAACTCGACAGTTCTTGATTTTGCCTTTAAAGTTCATACGGCAATTGGTCATAGTTGTATTGGGGCAATGGTCGGTAACAAAAAAGTCGGACCGGAGTATCGACTGCGAGATGGTGATGTGGTTCGAATTATCCGCTCTACCGGTGATGTGCAGTTTGATCCTGAGATGCTGAGTATCTGCCAGGATCCTCGTGCTCGATCAGAGTTGTCAAAAGCTCTTCGAAGAAGAAGGAGGCCGGTCAGCCTCCATGTCGGTCGATCAACTCTTCTCCAGGAGATTAAGAACTACGGATTTGATGAAGAGCTTTTACAAAAAGAAGAATTCAAGGAGATTCTACAAACATATTCCCTGGAATCCATTGATGACCTGTATGTGCATATTGCCGAGGCGAAGACCCCAATGGCCAAGGTAATCGATTCCATTAAACAGGCATTTTATGGTGGTCATTCCCTGCTCATGAAGCCGACCGGTAAGATTAACCGGGTGGAGCTGACAACCTTGGATCCTGTTTCAATCAAGCTGTCAAACTGTTGCAAGCCCGATCCCACAGATAAGGTAAATAGGGGGCTGCTTACTGAAAATGGCTTGTCAATTCATAATAAGAATTGCAGTAAGTTGGAGGAAATTGAATTTCAGCGGGAAGATGCCGTTGATGTGAGATGGACCCTGAAAAAAACCGTTTTGCCCAAAAAACAGTCCATCTATTTCTTGAGGTTGACCAGGCAACGGGTGACCACACTTGTCAGCTCTGCTCCCGAACAGATGAGAATGTTCGAGTTGTCCATGCTTACAAGAGTTCCCACTAAGACACCGGACTGGCAGCTTGATTTCAAAGTTGAGGATCTTTATAGTCTTCGCCAGGTTTTAAGACACTTTGAAAAGGCGAAGGTTCCCATGGAAATTGAGTTCAATTTTTAATTTCTTCTCTTGACTGCCATTGATTTTCAGCCTGTACGACACAAGAAATGTGGTCGGTTAGGTGGAGCTTTCAGGGCAATCAGTTTTTGTATTGAACCCTGTTTTTGTGGCTTGATTTACTCTTAGCCCGCATTTCTCACGAGTCGAGGCGGCTGTATATGTGCGAAACGATCCAATGAGCTATAGTTTCCTATGCTTATTGGATCAGTGACAAAGCAGATGCGGTTGGATCGGCTCGCCTTTGGTGAACATTTTGTTAAGAACAGAATCTGAAGAAGCAAATTATTTATTTACAATATAGGCATGTTATCTATTATTAGCAAAATGTTCACGAGAAAATCGGGTTAGTTGCTTACTGAATCAGCCTTGCAATACTAAACTTCTTTTTCAACTGCAGCGCCCTGTTTAAGTTTCTTTTCCTGTTCCATATATTTGGCCAATACACCGGTCAACATGTCGGGGAGATCGTTTCTTTGGCGAGAGCTGCGGTTGAGCTGCTTGAGTGTTTTTTCCAGGTTAATGGGTTGATGAAGAAATATGTGTCTGAGTATGAGTGATATAAGCCGGGTTATTGTTGTCAGGTGTGAGATACGCGATTGAAGATGCTGATCGCGGTCAAAAGCTGTTGATGCAAAAACTTCCACCGGGTTGCCGTCAAGTTCACTCACCGAGACATACCAGGTGTTTGAATCTCTGTCCCTTGTTCTGAATCGAACAGCATCCAAAACATCCGGCAGTTGTTTAGGTTGAGGTTGGCATACTGTTTCTCCATTACCTTTGGCGGATTGTCCTGTTCGGGTGAGAGTACATATCTTAGATACAAGCTCTGGTCTTTCGGAAATCGCTTTTGCTATGTCCAGGCAGTCGCTACAGAATGTTTTATCAGAGTAGTCCGTCAGTGATGTCTGAATTCCGCAACCGTCACATCCATTATTTTCTGATCGTAATGTCATTGCACCAAGCTCCGTCAGGTGATAAGTGAGTAATATTGTTTTGCAGCTCCTTTCGAAAAACGGAGCCGGAAATTTCCCGTGTACCAAATTGCAGTAGGTGATCCGTCGTCATCTGACAATCGAGAAGCCGGAACCCATTTTTTTGTAGTCTTGTAACAAGATGAATAAAACAGATTTTTGAACTGTTTGATTGCTTTGTGAACATAGACTCTCCAAAAAATACCCTGTCAAGTGCAACGCCGTATAAGCCCCCAACCAGAGTTCCTTCAGACCAGCATTCCACCGAATGTCCATATCCACGTTTATGGAGTTTAACATAACCATCAATCATTTCATCTGTGATCCATGTTTCATGTTCTTCTCTCCTGGGAACATGGGCACAAGCTTCAATAACTTCAGTAAAGGCGTTATCAAAAGTGATTATCCACTCCCTGCTTCTCATATCCCGCTGCAGTCGTTTAGGAATGTGCAGTTCGTCGGGATAGAGCACGAGCCTGGGTGAAGTGAACCACCAGAGTATCGGATCGTCTTTTGAATACCAAGGAAATATTCCAAGACGATAAGCAGCAACTAACCGCTCAACGCTCAGATCACCACCTACAGCCAGTAAACCGTTTGGGTCGGCCAGTTCCGGAGGAGGAAAAACGATCTGTTCATCAAGCTGGTAAATAGGCATCGGCAACTCTTACCCGCTCATTTTCATTTTGTCAAACCATGGCATTTCTCGTTTTTAGATTATCTCTAATTCTCTGTATAGGAAAGAAATGTAGTTTCTTTGCAAGTATTAGTCGTCGTCGCAGCAAAGTCACTGACCGTGGCAATCTCACCTAACCGATTGAGATTGCATCGTTTCACTTGCAACGACTGTATTTAATTTCCGTTGATAAGCCGAATCCCTTCTCAATTTGGTTAATAATAGGGGTAATCAATTTTTTTTTTATTTTGCAACATAACAATCTTACTTACTATTGAATAATACTTGGATACCCTGAACTTCAGGCTTATATACAGTATGTATGGATGTTAAAGGATTAAAGTAGAGTAGATAGAAAAAAGGTAT
>CAZMFP010000067.1:0-9711 GCA_964565605.1 uncultured Desulfocapsaceae bacterium
AATCCCAACCACACATCCTTTGTTCATAAGTATTTACACCTTGGACCCCCTTACAGTACAATCAATATTCCACTGGCTTTTCCTTTTGTTTTTACAGTTTGGTTTTCTGCTAATATTTAGTACCTTGTTTACATACTCAATCCAGATTACCCAAGAAACTCAGCCTAACACGAGGTGTTATCAATTTGTCTGGCTAGCCTTCGGTCAAGGATCACTACTTAACGGATGACAGTACATTTATTGTTCTATATTTTTTTACTTTGAGACACATTTAAACCCATAATCCGTGACCTTGAAATACGCCAGCCAAACCGACAACACCTCTTTTATCGTCAAGGCTGAGAATCATTGGTAATCAGGTACTCTATTATAAGTTTTACAAAGGAACAGTCGTGTTTTATAAAGGAATGACGGACAGGATAGCCGCCACTGAGGCAATTCGCCATTCCGATAGTGCATAACCTTTTAGCTTTACAGACCAGACAATATTTACCAGATCTTTACTGGTAAAAATTGTTATAGCCGTATAAACTACTTGATTAGTTACACAATTGGGAAGGAGTGTATATACACATATTCAACAGGCTGATTATGACGCTGTGACTATCAATCAGCAACGCACAACTATACACTCATCGGGGCGATTTTAAATGCAATCTCATTTTCATATGATACCAAAGATGACTGGTAAAAAACCAACCGAAAAAGATTGCGCAAAAAAGATTCTTCAGTCAAAAAGCACTCATGTAGGTGCGAAATCGCCTGGTATAATCCCCACAACCTGCTGTTTTTGCCATAAAATTAAAATTGGGAGCAACCAATGGGAAAATACAGCAAATGGTGCCTCATACCGCTCCCCAAGCACCGTCAGTCACGGAATTTGTCCAGATTGTGCCAAAGAACATTATCCAGATTATCTGAGTGATTAGGCATTGATATGACAAAACGTCCCCGATACAGACTTTTGATTATTGAAGATGATCAGGCAATTATGCGGATGCTTCGCAGCTTTTTTGTTGCCAACGACTTTGAAGTATTTACAGCAGAAGATGGCCGAACGGGACTTGACCACATTTATTCACTCCTACCTGATATCATTATCCTCGATGTCGTTCTACCCTATATCAACGGCTTTGCTATTGTCAAAAAACTCCGGCGGGAATCCAATCATGTGCCGGTTATCTTGTTAACTGAACGGAGCGGTGTTGACGAAAAAGTTGAGGGGTTTGACCGGGGTGCAGACGATTACCTGACCAAACCGTTTTCGACTAAAGAACTTCTTGCAAGAGTCAATCGTCTACTCAGAAGACTGAACAGTGATACCAGAAGCCATGTATTAGATCCAATTTCTGTTGGTCCACTTGTTATCTCACCCAGAACACGGGAGGTTCTTCTCTCTGAAGATCAGGCGATCCCCCTGACTAAAACTGAATTTGACCTGCTTTATTTTCTGGCAAAGCGAAAGAAGCAGATTGCCACCCACGGTGATCTTCTTGAGAATGTTCTTGGTTATAAAGCCGACTCCGAGACAAAAGCACTGGTCATGCATATCGCCAATATCAGAAGAAAACTCAACGATAACGACGCTTCAGATGTTCAGATCAAGGCAATTACGGGCGTCGGCTACATGCTGGTTGAATAATTCTCATTTTTTTATTATCATAACGAATAGTTAGAAAGTACTATTCGGAAATTTTCAAACAGTCCGCCACTCATTGTTTGCCCATGCCTTTATTCAAATCGTTTCGTCGTCTCTTTCTGCACATCCTTTTTGGTATTGTATGCATACTGCTCTTTCATCCTACTGTAAGTTATTCCACTAATTCAGATTCCCAACATCTGGTTCCTCTCCATATAGGCAAAGGCGCTAACCTCATCAAACTTGCCAGAAAATATTGTCGAAATCGACATGACTGGAAGACAATTGCAGAGCTCAATGAGCTTTCACCACCTTACCTGATCATCGAAAAGCAGGTTCTCCAAGTCCCCCTCAACCTCCTCAAGGCGACCAATTTTTCCGCCAAGGTCATATCTCTTAATGGGGAAGTCTATAAGCGTAAAGGGGACAGGACCATTGGAGAAATAAATAAAAACGACAGCCTTCTTCCAGGAGAAACAATTGTTACCGGGGCCGGATCTTATGCCCACCTGGCTTTTCCTGATCATCGATATACTCGAATTGCACCCCACTCAGAATTAACCATCAATTACCTGGTTCGCCTGGCCGATAACAAATTGAAAGTGGAATTGCTCCTTGAAAAAGGTCGAATTACCCATAAAATCAAGCGTAAATTAAAGCAGAACGAAACCTTTAAAACCCGTACCCCTGTGTCAGTCACCGGTGTGCGCGGAACCGAGTTTCGGTTGAAAATGGCTGATGCCAAGACCAATATCACAGAAACATTACACGGTACTGTCAATCTTCAAGCTGGCGGCCTGGCTCTTAATCTCGATAAAGGACTGGGATCAAAAGTCATTAAAGACAACCCTCCAACACCACCTGTGAAGCTGCCGTCACCACCAGCGTCTCTACAACTGGAACCCGTTTATAAGCAATTGCCGGTAAGCATCCTTGCACCTGAACATACAAAAGCAAACTCCATTCGTCTCAGAATAACCAGAGACAAGCAGGGAGAAAAGACCCTACTTGAACAACAAAAAGAGCCCGGTAAAAAATTCATGCTGGCCGCTCTTGAAGACGGTACCTATTACTGTTTTCTCACAGCCATCGACAATCAAGGTTTTGAAAGCCTGGCAAGTGGCCCATACCCACTGAAAATACGGACTATTCCAGGCGCCCCACTCATCTCCGAGCCGAGAAACAAGACGCGAACATTTGAGCCGTCTATTCCTATCGTCTGGCTGAAGTCTGAGCATGCAAAGGGCTACAAAATAGAGTTGGCCTCAGATTCCGATTTTTCCACTGTTGTTGACAGCAAAGAACTCTCCCAAACAGACTACAAAACTCCACAACTTGAACCGGGCAGATACTACTTCAGGGTTCAGGCAATTGCTCCGGACGGCTTCAGATCTCTCTATTCTTCCCCTCTTGTCTTTGAAATAGCCAAACCGTCAAAACTGGCGCCCATCACCGGCTCACCCGAAGATGGTCTCACACTCCAATGGTCAGCAGCCGAAGATGGTATTACCTTTGAACTACAGGTTGGTTTTAGAGGGGATTTTGGCAATCCGCTAATCAGTGAAAAGGGGCTCAAGCAATCTTCCTATACAATCAAGAGCTACCTTGAGCCGGGCAATTACCATATCAGGGTTCGCTCCGTTTTGCCTGATGGCCAGAAAAGCCCGTGGTCTTCCCCCCAAACATTCACTATTCCGCAGGAGCCATTCTCTTTTGCCTATGGTCTGACAATCTTCACTCTGTTGCTTCTTGCCTTCCTGTAAAACAATTCGGGTACCATTTCGTCAGAATGGTTCAATATGATAATGATTTGTATTTTGACTGGTGATGTGGTGTATACTGTTTATTCATTGAATTATCTGATTGTCCCTATTACTCAGCAAATTGGAAAGAACCTCAGCTTATCAAAAAGAGCAAACACAGTCGCTGCGAGTGAAACGAAGTAATCTCAGGTGGTTAGGAGAAATTGCCACGACCTGCGGCCTTGCATCGGCTCCTACTGATACATACTAAAAAAAACCAAGTTCCTACCTATGCTGAGAATTCGAGGGAATTAGATTAAAATAAGTTAATTTAAGGTTCAAAACAAGACTCATCTTCTAGAGCTTTTGATCGAACAAAGATGCAGTCCAACGAAAGCTCACGGATCCAGGATCCAGCCTGATGGCCAGTAAACTACTCACTCCTGTTATCACCCTTCTGATTTGCGGGATTATCTATTTTACCAATGGGTTTGCAGCATTCTCCGGGGCCACCCTTGATGTTCTTTTTCAAATCCGAGGAGAAAGGGAGACCAGCCAGTCCATCGTCATTGTCGGTGTCGACGAAGATTCTCTTGATAAACTAGGCGCCTGGCCTTTTTCCAGAGAACTGCACGGCTCATTAGTCCAAAAGCTCTCCTTGGCAAAAGCAATCGGCTTTGATTTTCTCTTCAGCGATGTCACAAAAAATGATGCGCTGTTCAATGAATCGATCAAGCTCAAACCTCCCATCGTCTTTACTGCCGCCAGCGATTACAAAGGAGAGATCCAGTCACCTGCTATCACACTGTATAACTTCTATGGTTATGGCCATATTGATTCAATTTTAGGCTATGGTGGTGTTGTCAGAAAAACAAGACTTCTGCCTCAGCAACACCTGCAGGCCTTTTCTCTTGTTCTCCTTGAGGCGGCAGATTCACCAGTCAATTTAACTAACCTGTACCAGCCTCGATTGATCAACTTTTATGGCCCGGAATTCACCTTTCTTTATCTCTCCTACTATGATGTTCTCAACGGTCATATTCCTGCTCAATTTTTTAAAGACAGGTTCGTACTGATCGGTGCCCAGTCTGTTGCTCTAGGTGATGTGCATGTAACACCATTCACCGATAAACACCCCACTCCCGGCGTTGAAATACAGGCGACAATTCTTAACAACCTTTTAGAAAACAGTTTTTTACATGAACTGACATTCCTTTCCTGGGGTGTGGCAGCTTGTTTTCTCCTCCTTGCGGTTTTTTTGTGGCCCACGTTCAGTGAACGGCAGAACATACTGCTCAATATTACCGCGTTCATTTTGTTGCCAGGAGCCTCGATACTCCTCTTCTTCAATAACTACTTCTTCGATCCGTTCATTCCCCTCCTCGTCCTTCTCTTAAGCTACCTGGTTCATCTCTGCCTGCAAGGACTCTGGCTTACCCGAAAACTGGTCTTCGAAGTTAGCCAGCTGAACCATGAACTTAAAACAGGTCTAAACGCAACCTATACCAACATCCCCCACCAGTTGCTGCCTCCAGCCGGCAAGAGAGCACACTCTCATTCGACTGGTGGTTTCAGACGGTACTTCAACAGGCTACATGACGGCATCGCTGCCCTGTCCCTGCAAAATCAATTCATCAATCATCTACTAAAAGAGGAGGTCGATCCATTGATCCTCTGGGACAGGACCAATTCAAATGTGATTCTTGCCAACACAATGTTTAACCTGTTCTGGCACCAACATTTTCCAACAATCAAAGACCTGCCTGACCTTCCACAATTTCTAGAAGAGATCAATCACCACGCCCTTTCTTCTGAAACTGCTATTCCTTTGACTGCCAACACACTGGATCTTGACGGCAGCAGTCTCACCATTGATATCACAGTACTGCATAGTGGAAGAAAGCATTACTTTCAGGTCAAAATACATGGTGTACAAACAGCTCATTCCCGCTTCTCAGGAGTTCTTGCCAATATAACCGATGTCACGGACATCCATGAACTTGAGAAAATGAAAAGTGACCTGCTCGGTGTCGTCTCTCATGAGCTTAAACTCCCTTTAACAACCATCCTTGGTTATAGTGAAATGTTGATTGACACTCTTGAAAACGAGCCCAAACAATTTGTCAGAGAAATCCGAAACCAGACAGAGCGTCTCAACCAGCTTATAGAAAACTTCCTCGACCTGGCCAGAATAGAATCGGGTAAATATCAAATACGTACCTTCCCCCTGGACATTGCTATTATCACCCTTGACAGCATCAATGCAGTATCTCCTGTTGCTGATAAAAAACAGATTACAATTTTAAGTGAAATCCCCTCAAAAGTTTCACCTTTGATTGGTGATGAACCTTTGTTGCTACAGGGATTCATCAACCTGCTTGATAATGCAATAAAATTCAGCCCGGCAGGTTCAACAATCAGACTGAAGCTCACAGAAGAAAAAGAGCGCTTTTGTCTTAACATCAGTGATCAGGGGGCAGGGATTCCGCGGGAGGACCAGGACCGTATCTTTGAAAAATTCAATCGCGGCTCTAACCTGGGCAGCCAGGAAGGTGTAGGGCTTGGGTTGAGCCTGGTTAAACAGGTAATCGACAACCATGGGGGAACTATTTCTTTGGAATCATCTGCCGGAAGAGGAACTACTTTTAAAATCCTCCTTCCAAAGGATCATTTTTCAAAAGATAATTAGAGCTGCGAATATCCCCAGCCAGCCACGTTGTAATGCTCAACAGCTTGGACTCGAAAGACTATGAAAAAGAAACGGGCTGCAAAAGAAATTCTCTTTTGCAGCCCGTATATATTACTGATGATTTGTACAGAGTTAGAGTCGTTTGCGGCACCTAAATAAGAGAAGCGACAAAATCACCGACTTCAGTGGTTCCCATACCCATCTGGCCTGCAGACATCGACGTAATCTTTCCAGAAGCCAGCGCATCATAAACGGCTTTATCAATGGCCTCTGCGACCTCTGTTTCACCCAGAGTGTCCATCATCATTCCCCCTGCACAAATCGCGGCAAAAGGATTGATGATGTTCATGCCGGTGTATTTCGGAGCACTACCACCAATCGGTTCAAACATGGAAACACCCTCAGGGTTGATGTTACCCCCCGCAGCAATACCCATCCCACCCTGAATCATGGCTCCCAGATCGGTGATAATATCTCCGAACAGGTTGGCTGTAACAATAACATCATAAAACTCAGGGCTTTTGACCATCCACATGGTACAGGCATCCACATGATTGTAATCCTGTTTAATGTCGGAATAATCGCTGTTACCAACCTCTTCGTGAGTTCTCACCCACAAATCACCTACATGGGTTAAAACATTATTTTTATGCACCAGAGTCAACTGCTTCTTCTTATTCCTTCTCCTGGTCAACTCATATGAATAGCGTATACATCTCTCAACAACCGGCCTTGAGTATGTCATAACCTGAGTCGCCACTTCATTCGGGGTACCAACCATTGATGCTCCGCCAACTCCTGTGTAGATACCACCGCTGTTTTCCCGGACAATTACAAAATCGATTTCATCCGGCCCTTTATCCTTGATTGGCGTAAAAACGTTGGGGTAAAGTTTAACCGGACGGAGATTGATATATTGATCAAGAGCAAATCGAGCTTTCAACAGGATACCCACTTCGAGAATTCCCGGCTTAACATCAGGGTGGCCAATTGCTCCCAGATAAATAGCATCGTGTTGTTTGAGGTCCTCTATAGCACCATCCGGCAGTGTTTCTCCGGTTTTCATATAGTGCTCGCCACCAAAGCCGAAGGTTTCATAATTCAGCTTCACTCCATATTTCGCACAGGCAGCTTCAAGTACCTTTTTACCCTCCTGAAGCACTTCAGGACCTGTCCCGTCTCCGGGAAAAAGAGCAATATCATACGATTTCATAATAACATCCTTCTTGATTATCTTAGTTTTCAGATACCGATACTCATTCTCGCTTCTGCCTGCCGGCCTCATACCAGAAACGCTAAATACCTAAACAACTGAGATTTCTATTGTAATTAAAATTGGAACCCTGACGTGACAAATTGGCCCAGCCAACAATCAGCAGCTTCTACTCTCAAGATTGTCTGTATACTGTGTGCTCCCTGAGCTGTCAAGCCAATAGAACACTTGGGCTGGTAAAGAAAAGTTGGAAAATATATGTACAGCCCTCCACCAGGAGTGGTTCTTAACCGAAGGCCAGGCAGACAAATTGATAACACTTGATGTTAAGTTGAACGCCGCTAATCAGCCGTGTGACTTTTTGCGTTGGCTGATTTAGTCTTGTTAGACAAGTCGTTTTCTGATGACCAATAGCCGATGGAAACATCATGAACCATGGCCTGCATGACATCGTTTCTTAGCCTACCTATCTCCTTATCTTTTGGAGCCTTTGATAATTCTTTTTCCATGACATCCGAAATCGCCAACATGGGATGCCTACCGCCTGAAACAAGTTCTAATATTCGATCAATATCCGCCTTTTTCTCGAACGACTTGTAATCCTTTGAGAACAAATACTCTGCATAAGCTTGCATTGCTTCCATAGTATCCTTACTAAAAAAGAAAATAGAAGACTGTATACAGGATTTAATATTTGTTTTTATACTATAATGTCTTTTAAATGCAGTTTTGAAATCTTCGTTTGCCTCGGAAAATCCGTTCGAGTAACCATCATTCTTTTTCTTCGATTCATCGATTTTCAATTGCTCAGAAAGCTCAAATTGCTTCAATTCCAGCTCGCCATATATCGAAGCCTGATATTTATTTACTATCAGCTCTGCACGAGCTATATCAAGATCACTATTTAGATTTGTGATCCTCTCGACAGTTTGAATTCTCAGTTTTTGAATTTCTTGAAATGTCTTCAATTGATTCTGGTTTTTCCAATTTTCATATTCATGGCTTAATTGATACCGCACAACAATAAGCGTAAGTAGAGGGGTTAAAACTACAACTGCCACACTTATAAAAGTCTGAATTAAAAACTGTTTGGGGTCTGTCTTATTAATCTGATCCGACATTTTGTACCTACTTTTTCTCTGCTCGTGGGCTTCCGCTCCAGCGTATTGATGGCGTTGCGCGAATCAGCAAGCAGTCATCTATTAAGCTTGTGTGTATTTATTATTTTTTTCTTTCACAGTCAGCCATCGGCACGCATAAGGGGTGGCAAGAGCATGTGGTAAAGACTAAAATAAAACCGATAAATTCAGAGCGAGATGACTTACACCGGAAAACCGCCGAGTTCTTGCCGTCCCTTTAATGCGATTGTTCCGTGATATTTTTGTTCCAAGGTAACTCTTCAACTTGGCCGACCCATCGATCAAGTTTTAACCGATTTGCATAACTTCCTTTGTGATCAAATATATATAAAAGGAGTAATTCCAGGTACCAAAGTCCAAGATTCCAACATTCAAACAATGGTGATTTTAAAGGATTTATTCCTCCTCTTTTCTTTCCTGGATGTACTATGCGATTACGAATATTTGTAAATACTGAAGGCCCATCAAGATTTCTTTCTTTGGCGATTGAAGTCATTGTTTTCAATTCAACCGGGACATCAAGAGGTATACCTGCATGAGAAAGGATTAGCTTTATACAATCTGCAGCAGGTAAACGTTCAAAACCATAAGAACTTATACTTTCTTTTATATTTACATGAAACTCCCATGAAAGCCGTTCTAAAGCAGATTGAATTAATACAATGGAACCATCAGTACCTGCGGCAAGAGTGTTTCCTTTAATATACCAATAAACCGCTGCCATAACAGTCTCTTGCCACTGTGGATTGTTCCAAGCCCTCATGAAACCAGGAAAAAGAAGTGATAGAAACTCACCATGATGTACATCAAACCAATTGTTACTTGTTTGCCAAGAACTAGTTTGATAATTAATCCATACTTCCCAAACTTTAGTATTTTTCCGATCAAAACCTATGGGAAGCTGAGGATGCATCCAAAATCCACGCACAAAGGAAAAGAAATAGTATAGAGCTTCAAGGATTTTTTCTGCTTCATTCGTATTGTATAGGCTGCCATCAAACTTTTCGATTTTGCCCACATGTGTAACTGCATAACCACCTAGTTTTTTAACAACTTCAGTTCGTTTTTTGGTTCCTGGTAATGACTCGATCGTTATTTTCCAGTTTTGAAAAATGAGTACTTCCCGATTGCAAGACACATTTTTTTCATTTTTCTGTTTTGAAATAAACCTTAATGCCTGAAAATCCCAGAAGTTAAACAGGTTGAAGATAGTAGCTGCAATTTTTTTCCGTGTTTTAGTTACTAAAGGCCCATTTTGGCTGATAGCTGTTACTGATAAATCCTGATTT
>CAZMFP010000068.1:0-9141 GCA_964565605.1 uncultured Desulfocapsaceae bacterium
ACTTTATCTTCGCCGCAAGCGGCGGGGTATTAAACCCGAGCTACGCAATAAAAATCTTCCAACGACATTTATCGCCTGGATATCTTTTCATTTCATAGCCAATCCGATCTACCTCTTTTAGCTTTTTATTAGCTGATTAATGATGATTCTAAGCCTTGACGGTAAAAGAGGTTTTGCCAGTTTGGCTGGCGTATTTCAAGGATCACCGATAGTTGCTAAAATGTGTCTAAAGATAGAGAAATGTAGAAAAATATATGTATTGTCCTCGATTAGGAGTGATCCTTGACCGAAGGCTAGCCAGCCAAATTGACAACACCTCGTGTTAGGCTGAGCTTTATAAGTAATCAGAAAATTCTAAATTTTCGTTGATAGGCCTATTGCTTATTAGGCATATCCGCGCTACTCGTCTTCCTTCCAGACTTTTGCTCCCAGACCACTCAACTTCCCGACCAGATTTTCATACCCCCGTTCAAGATGATAGATCCTGGAAATCTCTGTTCTACCAGTTGCCGCAAGACCAGCAATAACAAGAGAGGATGAGGCACGCAGGTCTGTAGCCATGACCTGTGCTCCATTGAGACCATCTATACCTTTACCGTTTACAACCGCAGAACGACCGTCTATTCGAATGTCTGCACCCATACGCTGCAGTTCGGCAACATGCATAAAGCGGTTTTCAAAAATGGTCTCATTAATCACACAAACAGTTGAAGATAACGACATCAAAGCCATGAACTGGGCCTGCAGGTCCGTTGGATAACCTGGATATGGCATCGTTTTAATATCCACACTCCTGATTATTCTTTCATTTTCTCCGCTTCCATTTGAACGCACTTTGATGGATGACTCTGCTTCATCAATTTCAACCCCAGCTGTTCTTAGCTTTTCAAGCAGTGATGGTAAATGAGCAGGGTTGCAATGGCTAATGGTAGCCTCACCGCCGGTAGCAGCTACCGCAATCAAGTATGTACCCGTTTCAATACGATCAGCAATTATTGTATAGGTTGCCGGTTTAAGTTTTTTTACACCATGGACGATCAGTTTCTCACTTCCCCTCCCTTCTATGTCGGCTCCCATGCTCATTAACATATCAACCAGGTTACCGATCTCGGGCTCTCTGGCCGCATTTTTGATAACGGTTGTTCCTTTGGCCAAGGCTGCGGCCATAAGAATATTTTCGGTACCGGTTACCGATGGAATATCAAAATAGACCACATTCCCTTTCATCCGGCCATTGATATGGGCATCAACATATCCATGCTCCAGGTTACAGCTTACACCTAGCTGTTCAAAACCGGTTATATGAAAATTAATTGGCCTGGCACCAATAGCACACCCACCTGGGAGAGAGACTTTAGCTCTTCCAAGCCTTGCAAGCAGCGGCCCCAGGACCAAAACGGAAGCACGCATTGTTTTAACAAGATCATAGGAGGCTTCGGAAAATTTAAGATCGGTGGCATCAATGGTCAATGTCGATCCGTCTCTTGTCCAGCGTACACCTAGCGATTCCAACAGCATAAGGATTGTCCGCGTGTCCCGCAAATCCGGAACATTCTTCAGTGTATGGGTTCCCGGTGCCAATAAAGTAGCGGCGATTAGCGGTAAGGCCGCATTTTTAGCTCCACTGACCTGTAGGGTTCCGTTCAGTTCTCTACCGCCTTCAATGATCAATTTTTCCATAATGCTTCGCTTTTCTTTTTTTCTTTATCTTACTCAAACCATCAAAGTGGCAACTCACCGTATAAAACTCTGTCTCTTCCGGAATAATCCTGTATAACCTTAACACAGTTAAGCGGGCGATAACCTCTGTATGGTAAACTGAACAGTTCCTCGACCTCTTTTCCCTGATCGAAACCGATCTCCATGAAGAAATATCCCCCCGGTAAAAGCCTGTCCACCACCTGTGTTCTCAACTGTCTGATGAGTTCCATCCCCCTCTCACCACCATCCAGGGCAAGATGCGGCTCAAACCGAGTCACCTCCGGTTCCAATGAATTAATCAATTCATGCCGGGAGACATAGGGTGGATTAGAGACAATGAGCGAAAACAGAGAATGAGACTGAAATCCACTCAACAGATCTCCCTGGATAAATGAAACCTGGTTGGCAACATTATGGCGCCTGCTGTTCTTTGCTGCAACATCTAGAGCTCTTGCTGAGATATCAACACTGACAACTTTTTTTGCAAGCTCAAGAGATAGAACAATGCCAATGACCCCGCTCCCGCAGCAGATATCAGCTATGCGACCAGAAACAAGACCTTTTTTCTGCACACTATTAAAAACCGTTTCGAGCAGAAATTCGGTTTCGGGTCTGGGGATAAGAACATCGGATGAAACATGGAACGGCAGAGACCAGAATTCCTTTTCTTTTATGATATAGGCTGCTGGTTCCCGCCTTTTTCTTCGCTCAAGAAAATTGAGAAACTGTTTTTGCTCATCTGGAGCAATGCACTCATGAGCCGCAATAAACAGTTCGGTTCGATTTTTGCCCAGTATGGAACCAAGCAGAAGAAAACAATCTGATTCCGGCTCACCAATACCTGCGGATTTCAGCTCCTTTATACCATACTGTATAAGTTCGTTGACCTGCATATATCCTTCACATGGAATTTGCTCAAGATCATCAAACCAGAATAACCCCTGATTCATCCTGCCTGCCGGCGAGCTGCCACATTTAATCGGCTATGCAGGAAAAAACCGCAGGTACTCTCTTTACTACTGGACAAATTTTAACTGCTCTGCTTGATCATGGGTAATAAGTGGAACAATAACTTCATCCAGTTTACCGGCCATGATTGCATCGAGTTTATAGACAGTCAGATTAATTCGATGATCTGTGACTCTTCCCTGGGGGAAATTGTAGGTGCGAATACGTTCACTGCGGTCACCGCTACCTACCTGGCTTTTCCTCTCCTGGGAGATTTTGTCGTGATGTTCCTGCTGTATCTGATCAAACAGTCTGGCCCGCAAAACAGTCAAAGCCTTGGCCTTGTTCTTATGTTGCGACTTTTCATCCTGGCAGGTAACCACAAGACCTGTGGGGAGGTGAGTAATACGGACAGCCGAATCAGTTGTGTTAACACTCTGGCCACCGGGACCTGAAGAACGAAACACATCAAATTTGAGTTCATTCATATCAATGTTGATTTCAACATCGTCCGCTTCCGGTAAAATGGCAACAGTTACTGCAGATGTATGAATTCTTCCTTGAGTTTCCGTATCCGGAACACGCTGTACACGATGGACTCCAGACTCATATTTCAATTTGGAATAGACCAGATCTCCTGAAATCAACGCCACAATCTCTTTAAAACCGCCAATACCAATAGGGCTTGAATCAATTGTTTCAACTTTCCACCCCATTGTTTCGGCATATCGGCTGTACATTCTGAATAGATCACCAACAAACAGGGCTGCTTCATCACCGCCTGTTCCAGCCCTAATTTCCAGAAATGTATTTTTTTCATCATTTGGATCTTTGGGCAGCAGAACGATGGAAATTTCTTTTTCCAGCTCTGCTTCTCTGAAACTGAACTCTTCAATCTCACCTCTGGCTAGCTCTTTGAGTTCTTCATCCTCTTTTTCGTCCGCTATGATCTCTTTGTTTTCCTCAATGGACAACTGGACTTTGCGGTACTCCTGATACATCTTATTCAACTTCGACAGGTGGGCATGTTCCTGGGCTACCTTCCGATATTCCGGTTGATTACTAATCAGGACAGGATCCGACAATTTGCCTTCAAGCTGCGTTATTTTTTCTTCAATATCATTGAGTGTTTCAAACATGAGTTATTCCAGAATCAGTGACGAAAAGTATATGGGGTTGATAAATTCCTAATAGAATGCAGGATTTTCTGATTGAGCTGTATTTTCATTTTCACAACTCTTTTTTCAGGTCAACAGTTAGTTGTGCAGTTTACCACCAAATTTACCCTTTTTTTCAACACTGCTCATAGCATTGAACAGATAAAAAGAGAAAAAAAATCGGAACAGCCTCTATCCCATATCAAAGGATCAACACCCAAAGGTAAAAGCATCATTTTGCCAATTTGGTAAACTAAAAAGAGAGATGATATCTCACACACCATGGATTCATGAACAGAACCCTCTTCTGCCATGCCGTTAGTTCTTCCACTTGCAGGAAAACTGTTCAGCTGCAATAAAAAAGTCCACAGCCATCCAGTCCTCAATTCAAGCAAACATCTACCTAAGAGATGTACTCTATGAGAACAGATTGTTGCGGACCTGAAAGAAAGTTCCCTGTTCAGCGACTATTCAGACTCAAGAATTAAGGGTTTATCTTCGAACACAAGTGAAGTGATGAATATCACTCAACTGCACCTGCTCAAATCAACTAAGAGAATGAGCGAGCCAGGCAAACTCCCGACAAACCGAAAATATTGAGCAGAATTGCAGGTCTCTCATACTCTGTTTCTGTAGAGCAACCCAGGACAATTCGCCTTGCCACTTTCTTATTTTGCTTTTGCCTTTTTCTCTTTTTCGGCAAAATGTTTAGCATATCGCTGTTTGTATTTCTCAATACGTCCGGCAGTATCAACTAATTTTTGTTTACCGGTAAAAAATGGATGACAGGCAGAACAAATTTCAACCTTCATCTCAGATTCAACTGAACCTATCTCTACCTCATTACCGCAAGCACACATTGCTTTAATAGTATGGTATTCTGGATGTATACCGCTTTTCATTGACTTATTTCCTCCAACGCAAATCTATATCAACCACTCTGTATAAGTTAAAAGAACAAACTAACCAATATACTGAAAGAAAAGAAATTTACAACATAAAACACAGAATCCAGCTCTGGAAGCCGAATTTTTTATTCACACAAGACTATGAGACAGCTATTTGAGCTGTAACACCAACGGGATAAAGAACAACAATTGACCATCCAATTCAAATCAACTAAACAGTGAAGAACTGCACTCATCTCTTTTCTTTAACTGTTCATTGAATCCAGGAAACTTTCATTTGTTTTCTGCGTTTTCATCTTATCTAACAGAAACTCCATGGCTGCGGCAGGGTTCATTGAACTGAGCAGCTTGCGAAGAATCCAGATCCGGTTTAAGGAACTGTCTTTAATGAGCAGATCTTCTTTACGGGTACCAGAACGCCTGATATCGATCGCCGGGTAGATTCTCTTGTCTGACATCTTACGATCAAGGATGATTTCCATATTACCGGTCCCCTTGAACTCCTCGAAAATGACCTCATCCATCCTCGAACCGGTTTCAATCAAAGCGGTAGCCAGAATGGTGAGACTTCCGCCTTCTTCTATATTTCTGGCTGCGCCAAAGAATCTTTTCGGTCTGTGCAAAGCATTTGCCTCTACACCACCAGAGAGGATCTTACCACTGGCAGGTGTAACCGTATTATACGCCCTTGCCAGCCTGGTAATACTGTCGAGCAGAATAACCACATCTTTTTTGTGCTCAACCAGCCTTCTGGCTTTTTCAATAACCATCTCCGCGACCTGAATATGACGTTGTGGCGGCTCGTCGAAGGTTGAACTGACAACCTCGGCCGCCTTAACCGTTCTAGCCATCTCAGTTACCTCTTCAGGCCTTTCATCGATCAGAAGAACAATTAGATACACCTCTTTATGGTTACGAACGATGGAGTTAGCGATCTTCTGCATCAGAACCGTCTTACCGGTTCTCGGTGGAGCAACCAGTAGACCCCGCTGTCCTTTGCCAATAGGTGCAAACATGTCCATCAAACGCATGGCAAAGTTGTCCGGTTGCCACTCAAGGGTAAACCTCTCATTGGGGTGTAGTGGAGTCAGGTTGGCGAACACGGTTTTCTTCTTGGTCGCTTCTGGCGGATCAAAATTCACACTCTCAACCTTCAGGAGTGCAAAGTATCTCTCACCCGATTTTGGTGCACGTACCAATCCTTCCACCGTATCACCTGTCCGCAGTCCTAAACGCCGTATCTGAGATGGTGAAACATAAATATCATCGGGACCCGGCAGATAATTGTAATCTGGCGCACGCAAAAAACCAAAACCATCCGGCAGGATCTCCAGCACACCTCCGCCCCTCAGCTGACCATCTTTATCGGCCTGGGCTTGTAAAATGGCAAAGATCAATTCCTGCTTTCGTTTGGTATTAACACCTTCAACGTTGAGTTTTCGGCCCAGTTTAACCAGGTCTCCGATTTTCTTATCCTTCAATTCCGCCAGATTCATGGATCCTCTCTCTCCTTATTTATTGTTGGCAGGATTTAATAACAGGCTCACCCAGGTACATATCCTCTCTTTTACCGGCAAAATCGGACACCACCTTTATAAACGATTCTGTTTACTAAAGAAGTTTCCGATATAACACTCTGATATTGACCAACTTTTTGGACAAAACAGGATACTGCCAGCTGCATTCTTGCCGATAACCCGTGAGGTGCAAGAGGGCTTTTACACTTTGTTTTTGTATATATTAGTTAAAATAGAATGGAATAGTTTGATTGGGATTTATTTCGACAACCACATAGTGACAGGATCAAGCCTCACATGGTTGGTTATTGTGGTATTTCCTGAAATCTGTCTGTCTGGTTTTGGATATTATTAGAAGAAATCATTTTGACAGGCAGCAAGTTCGAATACATTCCCCTTATACGTTGTAAAGCTTTGACTGTCAAGCTTTTTCATCACAAAAACAAGTCGACCAATGAAACAAATTTATCTTAAACCATCAATTTGTTATCCAAATTATTTACCAGACGAATAACTTGAAAATATGTTCTTGCCCAACTGCCGGAATTGTTAATAACGGAATCGGCCAAAAGGACTTTTTTGCAAGCTTCCATTTGAGCTGCCAGGATCTTCTCACCCTGTTCACGATTTGCCCCATCGCGTATCATCAAGCGCTGAAGACATATTTCTGAATCAGCAAAAACCAAAACTGTCTTGTTGAAATTTCCCTGCCACCCCACTTCAAACAGTAATGGAACTTCGACTACCAGCCAACTATTACGCTTCTGGGCCTCCCTGCTCGACTCCAAGATCTGCCGATGAACCAGGGGATGAAGAATCTGCTCCAGCTCTGTGCGTATTGAGCTATCATCAAATATGGCTTTGCGAAGCTCTAACCGATCGATACAATCATCAAAATCGAGAAACCTCTCACCCCAACAGTTGACCACATCGATATAGCCAGCATTGCCTTTTTCCAGCAAATTTTCACAAAGAGCATCAGCGCTTAACACTTCGACCCCAAGCAACTTTCCCAGAAGCCTGGAAACAGAGCTTTTGCCACTGCATATTGTACCGGTAATTCCAATATTCATCTGTCTGGATAAGTTTTATCCTTACGAAAACGGTGTAATAAATAATAAGGCAAGCCATGATAAGCCAGAAAAATAGTACATCACTTACCGGAAGCTCTCATCACTTTTCAACTTCTGCAGAAGTTGTGCAAAATCATGCCAGATGGGTGCCTCAACGACCATATCCTTCCCAGTAGCTGGATGGACAAAACCCAGGCGCCTGGCATGCAGCATCTGCCTTGGGAAAAGGTTGCCATTCTGTTTTCCACCGTAAATCTGATCTCCAGCAACCGAATGACCAATTGAAGCCATATGGACTCGTATCTGATGAGTTCGACCCGTTTCAATCTCCAGCCGAACCAAACTGTATCGACCATCAAACTCTTCTACCACACTCCAGTTTGTCGCAGCAAATTTACCTCCCTTCTGCCTGACAGCCATTTTTTGCCGATGAACCGGATGCCTGCCAATATTTGCCACTATTCTCCCCTGCTTTTGGGTCATTATGCCAACAACAAGAGCAAGATACTGTTTTTTGACCATCTGGGCCTGGAAGGCCTCAACCAGGCGCCGGTGAATCACCTGCGTCTTTGCCACCAGCATAATCCCAGAGGTGTCTTTGTCAAGCCTGTGGACCAGCCCTGGTCTGGTGGAATCACCAACACTGCCAATCGATTTACAGTGGTACACCAACCCGTTAACCAGAGTACCGGTGTGATGGCCACTTCCCGGGTGAACGACAAGATCTGGAGGCTTTGATAATACAAGCAGGTGATCATCCTCAAACAGCACATCGAACTCTATTGGTTCCGGCAAAATTTCAAGGACCGGCTGTTCAACTAATGACCCGGACACCTTTTCACCGCTTTTTAGACGATAGCTGTTTTTCCTGACTTTACCATCTACAAGAAAGCTTCCTGCCTGTACCGAAGCGCTGAGACGTGCTCTTGATTCTTGAGGTATCTGTCGAACAAGAAAGTGGTCGAGTCGCAGGGATGCCTGATTGTCGTTAATAACAAACTCAAAGAACTCGGTCATAACAATACTCAAGCGTTATTTAAAAACACAGATCAAGAAAACTTTTTAAAATATAGTATTCAGAATTTTAATTTACAGGAAAGGAACATCTTGCCTGAATCAAGGAAGTGATATTAAAGCTGTAAGAAAGACCGGCTGTTTCCATCATTGGACAGCCATGGGATCATGCGGCCGAAAAACCTATTCAAACAAATACTTTTAAAACCCGGGATTGCTCATCTGCCATCCCGGGTCCATAATCATAAAAATGGAATAAATAACTGGAACTACGAAAACATTTTATCGATTTTACGAGAAATCTTTTCCTCATCAACCTTTTTGGCAAGGGAAATCTCTTTCACCAGCAGCCGCTTTGCTGTGTCTTTCATTTTTCTTTCACCATAGGAAAGATCTTTGTCGACACTGAGCAGAAAAAGATCACGCAAAACAACGGCAACTTCATGAATAGAACCGGTCTTAATCTTCTCCATATAATCTCGATAACGACGATTCCAGGTTTGTGAGGATATCTCTATATTCCGCTCTTCAAGAATCGAGATAACATCTTTGACCTCGCTCTTCTTGATAATTGCCCGCAACCCGACATTTTCGCTTGATAGAGTCGGAATCATAATCGTCATGTTGTTGTCAAGAATTTTAAGAACATAAAAATCCTGGTCATGTCCGGCAACAGTTTGATTAATTATAGACTCGATAACACCTACACCATGAGCCGGATATACAGCCATATCACCTTCTATAAACACGAAAAACCTCCTACTGAATGAATAAACTACCCCGCCGCAAGCGGACGGGGTATTGAGTCAAAACAACGTTAGCT
>CAZMFP010000069.1:0-8264 GCA_964565605.1 uncultured Desulfocapsaceae bacterium
TTCGCCATGTCGAACTCTTCTTGACAAAACCTTCTCATGGAAGCGTAGACTCCGAGAAGATAAAATTAAATCTGATTACCCATAAAGCTCAGCCTAACACGAGGTGTTGTCAATTTGTCTGGCTAGCCTTCGGTCAAGGATCACTCCTTGCTGAGAACAATATAGATATTTTTCAATATTTCTTTACCGTTAGATACATTTCAACAATAATCTGTGATCCTTGAAATACGCCAGCCAAACTGACAACACCTCTTTTACCGTCAAGGCTGAGAATCATTGGAAATCAAGAAATCAAATGTACCCATAGGGGTTTTGTTCGCCCTGAGTATTACCCTTTTGATGTGGACGCGTGGATATGGTATTATAACAATGTAATCGGGTGGCCAACCCGCATGAAGAAAGTGCCCGGAGTCGATCTTTGTGTATATGACAATGCAATAAAAAACATAATCATTGGTGAGGATAGACAGGCAAACCATGGCACAAACTATTGCGAACCATTGTTATAAAAATTTGAAAAGGACCGTGGCAACACGGGCAATATCTGCACTGATATTTTTCTTCATCCCGTTACTGTTCTTCTTATCAGCTCCGACCCTGTGTCCTGCTGATGACACGACTCCTCTCAACATTGCCTCCACTTCTTCCACTAATCAGACTCCTGGTGCAGAGACACGTTCCGGCAGCACCCGTTCGTCAATAGTGGAAATCTCACCCACCGACACTCACCTGCAGTCCAACTCCCGACTTGAGAAAAATCAATCCTGGATATATACGGGTTTTGTCGCACTCGGTGTTGTTGCTCTGCTGTTTATTATCATCTGTCTGTACAACTTTCGGCAGAAACAGCGTACCGAACGTCATCTGCAGCAAAGCCAAGAAAAATTACAAATGCTAGTGAGTCAGGGCGACTTTCATCTCTGGAGTGTTGATCGTGATCTGAAGTTTACTGAAAGCCTGGGTGGAGGGTTGAAGGACCTTGGGCTTAAGCCAAATCAAATCGTCGACGAGGGATTGGATCTGTATAGCTTTTTTCAATCTGATTCGCCCGAAGTCCCCGCAATAAACGCCCACCTGAAAACGCTGCAGGGGGAAGTCTCGACCTATGACGACCAATATGATGGCCACTTTTTTCGATCGCAGACCAGCCCAAGATGGGATGCTGACGGCAATATTATCGGTTGTATCGGTATTGCTCTTGACATCACTCAACAAAAGAAGATAGAGCAGGCACTGGCAGAGAGCGAGGCAAAGTACCGCCTGCTGTTCGAGCGATCGAACGACCCGATGATAATTCTGGACAGACAACAACTCAGTATTGCCAATCATGCTGCTGCCAGGGTGTTTGGTTACGACTCACCCGAGCACATGACCGGTTTGGGAGCGGCTGCCTTTTCCGCACCACTGCAGGCCGACGGCAGCCGCTCCGAGCAAAAGATCAAAGGGATGAATGCAATTGCCTTTGAGCAGGGTCATCACCACTTTGAATGGCTGTGCAAAAGAGATAATGGTGAAATCTTTCCAGCCGAGATCAGTCTCACCCCGATCGCTCTAGATGGCCGACCAGCACTGTTTGCCATCGCAACCGACATTAGTGAGCGCAAGAAAGTGGAAGAAGCGATGCGCAATGCACGCCTGGCCGCCGAGGCGGCAACCAGGGCCAAGAGTGAGTTCCTCGCCAACATGAGCCATGAGATCCGCACGCCGATGAACGGCATCATTGGATTCACTGATCTGGCCATGCAAAGTCAGCTGACGGACAAGCAGTACAACTACATCGAGAAGGCCAACCGCTCGGCAACCAACCTGCTTTCTATTCTCAATGACATCCTGGATTTTTCCGCAATCGAATCGGGCAAGCTGGAGATTGAGAAATCGGAATTCCGACTCAAAGAAATCCTCGACAATATGGTCAACCTTGTCAGGCTGAAGGCGAAGGAAAAAGACCTTCGACTGCAGGTCAAAGTCGATCAGAATGTCCCCACCGCCCTGATTGGTGACCCTCTGCGGGCCAGCCAGGTACTGATAAATCTGGCCGGTAACGCAGTGAAATTCAGTCATCCCGGAAATGATGTGATGGTGGCTGTGTCCCTGCAACAGGAGACAGAGAACGAAGCCACGCTGATCTTTTCAATTACCGACACCGGCATCGGCATATCGAAAGAGCAACTGGAAAAACTCTTTCAGCCCTTCATCCAGGCAGATACATCGGTGACGCGCGAATACGGGGGTACCGGCCTGGGTCTGACCATCTCACAGGAAATCGCACATATGATGGGTGGGCGTGTATGGGTGGACAGTGAGCTGGACCGGGGTTCTACCTTCCATTTTTCGGCCTGTTTTGAGAAACAACAAAAGGACGCATAGAGTGCGGAGTAAAGCAATACAAGAAAGAGGCCAACAATCAAAAATCGTTGCGCAGTGTGAAGAAGACCAGGGCTATATTTGTTCAGTTACTGGGAGGGCAACGAGAAAGCATGATGAAACTATTTGTAATCCTGATTTGTATAACGATATTGTGAATTGTGCTTTTCTTCACTGTTTTCCTTCCCTGGGGAACCCGTTGGGATGCAACAAGATGAAGAGTGTGCCGCACGGATGGTGGGAGATGCTTATCTTGAAGGAAGAGCGGCAAGTCGCCTGTCATGACTCGGGCTATTTCTATCTGGCAACCGGGGCAGGACCAAGCTAACACTTTATCTGGCGAGCTCCATGGCAGACAGCCACCCTACACTTCTTCTATGAATAAATATCTCCAAATGTCACTCGAACGATTCCCTGGAGGATACCGGCGGCTTCCAAGGCATGACGCAACATATACCGTTCCTGGATAGGCAGTTCTGAAGGACTGATATAATTATTAGGGGTTTCACCATTACTCAGTTTCTCCATTTGTGCCGTCAGAAGAAAGTGAAAAAGGGTTTTGTAGGAGGTTATAATAAAATCTGCCTGATCTTCTGGTATCTCCTTCTTCCCAACCAGTGCCTGAATGCGCTCAATGGTTCCTGTTTCTGTGACACCGTATCGCAAAGCTAAAATTCGTGCACATTCGACCACAAATAACAAGCCGGATCGCTTAATATCCATTTGTCCCTTATGAGGGCCGGATTTCTCAGTAATGAAACTTTTCAAGAATGTGGTGAGGGGCACTTTATGCTGTGAGGCCTCATCAAAAAGAGAATTTAACATTGTGTAATTCATTTGAATTGCACTGGTTATATATTGCCTCAAATCTCTGGCCAGGGCGCGATCTCCCCAGATAGGCAGAAAATCATAAAATAGCGTGCTGTAGCGAACAGCATTTGAATCAGGATTTGCCAACCACACGCGCACCTGGGCCTTCCATTCGCTAATCGGTTTACGCCAAACGGGGTTGGAACTCATCACATTACCTGTGCAAAGGGTAAAGCCTACGTCATCCAGGGCATGTGAAAGCCGGGTAGTCAGCTCGACAAAATATTCGTTAATGGCATCACGTTGGTCAAGGTCATGATCTGCCAGTATCATCCCATGGTCCTGATCTGTATTCAGATGATTTTCACCACGGCCATGACTACCCATAAGAATAAAACAATAAGAAATCGGCGGTTTACCTTTCCCTTCTTTCTCCAGATCTTCCATGGTTATTTCCAACACCCGGCGATGAATGTCCCGGTTCAAGGTGGAGAGCAGCTTACTGACTTCTCCAGCCGGCATTCCGCTTTCAAGAAGATGCGAGAAGACTGTAATACTTTGCTGACGCGCTCTCTTAAGGGTAGCAAGGGATTCTGCTCCAGCGATATGTTCAACGAGCTCAAGGGTCTCACTTGATGACATATCCATCAGGATTCTCATGGAAATAGTACCGACAAGCCTATCATTATCCACTACTGCCAAGTGGCGGATACGCTTCAGCCGCATGATACCAAGGGCCATATATAAATAGGAATCAGGCTGCAAGGTATATACAGGAGTTGACATAATATCTTTTACTGGAGTTGTCTCAGGATCTTTTCCAGTAACAAGGACTCTTTTGACCAGGTCTTTTTCAGTGACAATCCCTTGAGGAAAACCGTTTTTGCAGACAATGGCCGAGCTCCTACCAGCTTCCGAAATTCTTTCAGCAGCACTAATGACAAAATCATCCGGGCTAAGAGTTAAGGGTGTAGTCACCATCACTTCACTTGCCCTTTTCCGAAAAGGAAATGTCTCTGCCCGGGACATCGGTGATCTTCTCGCTTCAGAGCCAATTTGCCTGAAAAGATCCTGCATTCTGCGAGCCATGGTTGAGGCAAACACTTCCCCAACGGACGAATGCTCCTCCATCAGTTTTTTAACGATATGGGTCGGAATCTGAAGGATATCACCTGATTCAACGATATGTGCGGAAACAGGGAAAGGGTCAGTGGTAAAAACGGTAAGCCAGCCGATCAGCTGGCCAGGACCGGATATATAGACAACCTTCTCATCATCAGGAGGACCGACAACAATTTCACAAGTCGCTGAAATAAGAAAGTACACCTTAGGTAGTGGGCCTTCACCCTCCCGAAAAAGATATTCACCAAAGTAAGATTTGCGCCTCTCAATATTACCACCCAGTTCTTCCAACGCATCAGGCGGCAAATCTTTTAACAACGGAAGACCTTCGATCAACAGGTTTAGATTGGTATCCATTTTCCCTTCCTTGTTTGGACAATACACTTAGATGGAATGTTGCTTATAATATAACTCCCAGTAAAATGAGCGGCAAACTCTCCAAATGACAGGTTTACGTACAGAGAGTTTTAGTCGAAGCATTCTTTCATCGTATGAAAGATTGTGGCAAACACATCGGTCAGACGGAGAACACCCACAATTTCTTGATCGCGTGTGACCAGTAAAGATTGGAGATGGCCAAGGACCAGCAGGTGAATGGCTTCATCCAGAGGAGAGTCTGCTTGGACATATTCACCCTCGGTAGGAGTAAACATAAATTCTTTGACATTTTTCTCCCCTACTTCACAACAGAGTTTTTCCAATGGCTTGGCAAAGAGATTGTACTCTTTCAGCATCGATTTCATGAAATTCTTAGAAAAACCGTAGCGCTGCATTCCCTTTTCATCAGTCATATCCTGGTATTTCGGCTCAAGAGCCATGAGAACGTCAAAAAGGCTGAGCTTACCGATAACCTGTTTATTATTATCGAGTACCAGAATTGCCCGGTGCCGGTATCGTGTATGTTTGTCTTCAAATAACTCCTGGGCTTTCTCAAGGGCCAGGACAGCTTCATACAGGGTAGCTTCCTCATTAATCGTCGCATATTCGGAGAGAGGCACCATTAAATCTTCGACCAGATAATCTTTCACAATATCCTCCTTTGTTTGTACTTAAGGACACCTTAAAAAACTGCCTTTCGAAGGCCAATTTTTCCAAGGAACCCTTATATCAGCTATACTTTGAAATCAAAGGCTTTTCAAGGAAGTCTTGAATGGTGCATCGATGATTGGTCAACTGGAAGATTAGTGTCGTCTCATTGTTCTGCACAACCTGCAAAAACATCCAGAGACTGTTCCTGCAACTGGGATCGAACCAAGCTAGCCCGGATTTCTCATGAACAGTTTGAGCGCAACCGGATAACATGTTGATTGTGCGAGATTATTTCTGATCACAGTTAACGGCTAGTTGCTTACAAACTGTTCACCAAAGGCGAGGCGATACGACCGCTTCTACTTCGTCTTTATGCGTGTAAGCATAGACAACTATAGCTTACACGCATATTCCTCGTATAAGCAGCCGTCTCACCTCGTGAGAAATTCGAGCTAGCGCTTTTTCAGGTGGAAATCTATTGTTTGCCAACAGGTTGACGATGAAAACCCCTTTAATAGAGTATTTCTAAAACCCTAGTAATGGGCAAAAAAGGGAGGGAAAGAGATCCTCTGTATCTAAGACTAGTAGTGGGGAACGTTTTTGACTTGTTGATTTTACGTATCAGCTCAATCATAGTTTGCCCAAAAACAAGGCTTGATATGCTGTAACATAAGCCGGGGTAGCCCGTGAGGCCAAAGACGTTACCATTGGATGGTTTGATATTCTGCTGTACAGTCAGGAAAGCATCTATGGTTGTATAGATAATTCAACCATAGATGCTCATTTGAAGGTTATTGTGAAGGATTGCAACCTAAGTCTATCGGTAATTTTCAATTACTCGACTCCAGTTCCTAAGTTAACCGGGGCTGCATAGTTACTCTTGGGTTTTCCGTAATTGGAGTTGCCCATTTCTGTCACATTTAATTACCAGGCCCTCATTTATTCCGTTTGCCAGGGCAATTAGCTGCTCTGCGTTTGAACCCCAACCTTCACCGGCATCGTTGGCTTGGGCAATTAGCTGCTCTGAGCCTGGAACCCAACTTTCACTGTCTGCCATCAGAGGGGCTGATAATAAAGCAACTAGCGCGAGCGTCATTATTGCGGTGATTATATTTTTCATTGTAGCCTCCATCGATACCCCCGGATTATAAGGATCAACGAGCTGTGGGTTGGTTCGCCAATCTTACAACCATTTTTTGGCTGTAGATGATGCATGATCAATAATCATGCTATGACGCTTCACTCGGAAGGGCAAAAGTAAAATCCGGTCAAGATAGTGCTGGTGAGAGAAACATCATTGGGTTGTTCTCTATGTGCTTTCCCTTCACTGAAAACTATATGTCACAATGTGGCACAGTCAAGTCGAGTGCATTCGGAAAATGATTGTAGCAGGTGGGTTGGGCCAAGCTAACAACCAAATATCATAGAGTAATTCTTGGTTTTGGTTGACGCAAAAAATTTATATTATAGGAATCCATTCGTGGTTTCGGTCTAATAATGGCAAGATAGCAATTGAGAAATATTCAACTTTGAGATGCGGAACTTAATTCTACAAAAACATCTACGGACAAGTTGAAGATGTTCATATTCGCTTGGCAAATTAGAATAGAGAGGTAAAAAAGAGACCAGCCAGTTGGTTTGTGAAAAGAACTCATTTCACTCTTACTCTGTTTAAGCTTCAGATCTAATCTGACAAATACAATGTTGTTGTTAAGGGACTATTCTTTCAAATCTCTGAACAACTTTTCTACAGTTTTGTCATGGAAGCTTTTAAAGAGCCCAAAAGGATCCATGAATCCTTTATTAGTCGCCTTAATTTTACACAAGGTTTTATCTTCTGAAATAACCTCCAGCTTTGCGGTAACTTTCGGGTGAAGCCTCCAGACATTGAGAATTATCATAGGTGTCCAAACTATGGTGTAGATAGGCTCTGCTGCTTCAAACTTCCAACCGGCATGGGCTCCCTTCTGTTGCAGGAGTAAAGAATAAAAATCTTCAATTGGAAGGTCCCTGGTAAAACTATATTCATTTTGAATCATATCTGTCATGTCTCCTTTTGCGACTTTCTGTTGCCACATTAGCTCTATTAAGCGCTCTATAAAAATGCGTTTCCTACTGAATAATTAGTGCAGGAAACATACCACCTTTAGACAAAAACGCTTCGAATCCGCTGATAGAAGAATAATTATTTGTCTGCCAAGGTTTATTTGTTGCGTGCTGAAAATTGAAGTATAAGCTGTTAATTTATGCCCACATCCAATACACTAACACCAGATCCAGCGTATCAGCTATAATCCTTCTTTCAGAAAACTCTAACAACTTACTGACTAATATTGCCAGGGGTTGTTTTGCAAATGAAACCTGTCACCACTGAACCGTCACGGAACTTCTTCAAGCGTTGTTGGCAAGGATCCGCTCGTCTATGGCAAGCGTTCTGGTTAGTCGGAGTCTTTGGTAAATTTCTTGTGGTCACTATTGGATTCCTGGGCAGCTTCATGATTATGGGCGCATTCCAAGATGATACACTTGTGGGGGTGCTGCTTGTCCCCCTTCTCCTGGGTTACCTTGTTTTTGCCTCAACAAGCGTCTGGCGTTGCGCCCATAATACTAACTATTCAATATGGGGAGTCATCGCCAGAATCATTGTGGTTATTGTCGTAGCAGTCTGGGTACTATCTGCGTGGCAAACGTTCCTTCAGTAAGGACATATATGGGCAACAAATACCTTATCTGAGTTTTTCCACCTAAAAGGAGACAATCATGGAAGAACAACCGAAAAGTGCTATTTTACAAAGAGATAAAGAGACATATGCAATTGTTCCTAGAATACCAGGTGGTTTAGCCAAAGTCGAAGATCTCAAGAAGATTGTTAATGTAGTAGAGAACAGTGCTGTCTCATAAAAATGTAAATAAAACCATATAAATAAAGGCCCGGAGAG
>CAZMFP010000070.1:0-7706 GCA_964565605.1 uncultured Desulfocapsaceae bacterium
AGAGTGAGCACCCAATGAAAAAATTTATTGCTGAGCTTTATTGGTAATCAGAATTGCAATTCTTACTCGATTAAACAGAAATACTGTTAATCGATATTTGACTTTATTTCGCAAAAGAATTGTTGAGATTTGCGAAACTGAAACTCCTTTTAACAGAGTGGTTGAAGTTGACGAATCTTATTTTGGTGCTAAAAGGGTTCGTCGTAAAAGGGGCCGAGGTGCTGCTGGGAAAACTCCAGTATTTGGTATCCTTCAGAGAAAAAGAAAAGTATATACGGAAATTGTTCCAGATTGTGCCAAAGCCACATTGCAAGGGATTATACGCGGAAAAGTTTCTCCTGATAGTGTTATTCATTCTGATGGCTGGAGAGGCTATGATGGCTTGGTTGATATTGGTTATAAAAAACACTACCGAGTCCATCATGAGCTAATGAGTTTGCACGTGGTAGGAAACATATTAACGGTATAGAGTCCTTTTGGTCTTTTGCTAAAACTAGATTATCAAAATTTAATGGGGTTTCTCAAAAAACGTTTTATTATCATCTGAAAGAGTGTGAGTTTAGATTTAATCATCGTGATCAGGATCTGAATTCTTTGCTCTTAAAAATGTTTCAAGAAAAACCTCTCAACTAGTCTAGCCCCTTTTTCAGATACCCGAGAAAGTGTAGCATAAATAGAATCGTACTCAAATATTTCCTCGTATTTATTCTGGGACAAGGTTACTCTTGATGATTGAGTAAATAATTTAAAATAAAGCATCCTTCTGTTTTCCCGTTGAATAATGCCCATATTCAACGAATAAGATGATTGATTCACACTTAATGCTGGTGGGAGGGTTGTATAATGGCAAATAATAAAAAGAAAAAAACAGTATTACCAGACCCAAAAAACAGACAAAGACGAACAGCAATAAAACAAATTGGTCTCGGCATCGGAGCCATGGCTGGTATCAGTGTTCTGCCTGAAAAATGGACAAGGCCTATTATAGGTCAGATCGTACTGCCTGCCCACGCTGCAACCAGTGCTGTTACTCTCCATGATCCATGCACAGCTCGCCGGACGTCAGGCACCCAGGCTTCACCTAGTGTGAAAGTCGAGATTAGCGCCTGGGTTGACCCGCCTACGGCTAACCTTCCGGCAACCATTACAGCTACAGCTACAGGTGGGGCCGGTTCTACAGTCACAGTGACTACAACCACTGCTGCAGACGGTACCTTCGGTGCGACAATATCTGTTGGCGGCGGGCCCGGAATCACCTCTATTTCTATTGTTGTCGTAGTTACCGGAGCAACAAATCAGGGCAGTTGTAAAGTTACTGTTCCTCCTGGAGCAAGAACAATACAGTAAGCATAATACTACTCTCTGTGGCATCTTGAATGACCCAACCGGTTTCAATAAATTCATCAAGTTCTTGATAAGAAAAAAATAAAGGAGGTGTAAATTTGCAAAATGCACCTTCTTTTTCTTTTCTGTCCCAACCTATAGCCCAGGCATCTCACAGAAAACTAGATATCATCTCTTTATTTGCTTATTACCATTTTACAGAAATCAGGGAGGGTGTTGTAGGCTACTGTTCCTCTCCAAGACAATGCGTTTATTGCATTCAATCTGTTTGGAAAAAGGAGCCCATTGAATGACTCAAGCCACCTGACAAACAAATAGCTGTTTCTCCATTACTTTTATAGTGGAGTCAGCGAGGAGACACCACTGATCCGGAACCAGAAAACCGATACTGACAATCTCCCCCCCCCAAAAAAAGTTAGTTGCCTCTTATAACCTGTAGCATTTTTTCCTCATTCAGTTTATTTTTGGTTGAGCTAAGGAATGTGCATAACAAGTTTTCTTTCCCTGCTGTTACAACTGAGAAAGAAAATTCAATGGGAAAGACCCCATCCTACCAAATAACTAAAAAGCATGAGGGTTACGTAATGACTGATCATAAAAAAGAGACTGCCCCACAATCAGATCCCAAGAGCAGTGAAAGACGAAAAGCGATAAAAAAAATCGGTATCGGCATCGGAGCTATAGCCGGCATCAGTGCTCTACCTGAAAAATGGACAAGGCCTGTTATTGGTCAGATCGTGCTGCCTGCCCACGCAGCAACCAGTGCTGTTTCTCTCCATGACCCATGTACAGCTCGCCGGACCTCAGGCACCCAGGATTCAAATAGTGTGAAAGTAGAGATTAGCGCCTGGGTTGACCCACCTACGGCTAACCTACCGGCAACAATTATCGCTACAGCTACAGGTGGTGCCGGTAATTCAGTAACTGTGACGACAACCACTGCCGCAGATGGTACCTTCGGTGCAACAATATCTGTTGGCGGTGGGCCTGGAATTACTAAGGTTTCTATTGTTACAATTGTTACCGGGGCTGTCAATCAGGGTAGTTGTAGTGTTACCGTTCCACCAGGAGATCAGGCAACCTCTACAACATCATCGGGTATTGCCACTACTTGATCTATGACAAGACTGACTCAATAAGCATAGTAGGTTTTTCAATAAATGCCGGAGGAGATGTGATTTCATCATGCACATCTCCTTTTTTTATTTATGCCCCATCCAGCTGAATCACCACCCCTTTTAGAAATGATTCAAAGAAGCATCACATATTGCAACCAGACCTTGCAAGTTACTTTCTCCCAACAGGCTGCACACCTTGTTGATCTGGTTTTTCAGGAACTTTCGACTGGCTCTGCCAAGAAAGCTGAATCGTCAATCAATATCGCGTACGACCAGCAACAGGACCTCTTTTCTGTCACCCATGATGATGAAATAGCGGGAACGCAACTTAATCCAACTGACCTTGCACTGCTGCTCCTGGCTCGGAGCTCATATATATTTGCTAAAAATACTGAGAACGAGCTGGCAATTTATGGATCTGTTTTTTCCAGAAACAAAAGGGGTGTGTTGATTGTCGGCAAGCCCGGTTCCGGGCGACACCTTCTTGCTACCAGGCTCCTTTCAATGGGCTATCATTTTGTAACAAATAATGTGATAACCATATCTGCTGACAAAACAGTATGTACAGGTCTTCCCCTACCGTTACATCTGAAGAAAACTGACCTGCCTATCGTTGATGACTACGTTCTTCCAGAGAAGAAGAAACATATTTTACAGAATGAAACGGAGTGTGTCTTTTCCCATCGGTTGCTGAACGATACTGCAGTTCAAAACCCTCTGGAAATATCTCTTCTGCTGTTTTGCGATCAACAAAACAACAAGAAAGCTACTATTAAACAAATCAGTTCAGCTTTGGCAGCAAGCAGGCTTTTGAATTATGTTGCCAACAGACCACGCCTGCAGGTTGGCGGAGTACCGCAGGTTGCTTCAATGACCAGGAATGTTCCTGCATGTACTGTTCAATACAGCCGTTTAGATCAGCTCGACGATATCCTTGCACCAATTATAAACAATGTGCTTGATACAGGCTGTGACCCGGTTGTATTCAAACAGACAATTGAGGCATTTCAAGTTTTTCGCACTCAATCAACTGAGGGACTCTCAAATCCCCAGGAGAAAGCTCAGACATATTGTCTGCAAAAAGTAACGCCAAAGGGAAAGAAGCGAAAACTGACCATCGGCATGGCCACCTATGATGACTATGATGGTGTCTATTTTTCAGTTCAAGCCATACGGCTCTACCACCCGGAAGTCACTGAAGAAACTGAGATCCTGGTTGTTGACAATCATCCGGATGGCCCCTGTGCCAAGAGCCTGAAAAAGCTTGATGAATCCGTAGACGGATTCCGCTATATACCGCTACAAGGGGTACAGGGAACTGCGGTAAGAGATTTTATCTTCCAGTATGCATCCGGTGATCATGTTCTCTGTATTGACTGTCATGTGATGATTGTTCCCGGTGCCCTAAAAAAGTTGATTGAATATTATGACAGTCATCCCGACAGTTGCGATCTACTTCAGGGACCAATGATTTATGATAATTTACATTCCATATCGACTCATTTCCAGCCAGTATGGCGTTCAGGAATGTATGGTATCTGGGAACATGATGAAAAGGGGGATGACCCGAATGGGGAACCTTTCGATATCCCCATGCAGGGACTGGGGCTGTTCAGCTGTCGCAGGGATATCTGGCCCGGCTTCAATCCCCGATTTTATGGATTTGGTGGTGAAGAAGGCTATATCCATGAAAAGTTCCGCCAGGCTGGGGGCCGCACTCTCTGTCTTCCCTTTTTACGATGGTTGCATCGCTTCGGCCGGCCAATGGGTGTTCCATATCCGCTTCAATGGAAAGACCGCGTCCACAATTACCTTCTCGGCTTTCAAGAGCTCGGCCTGGACACTCGTCCGATCAAAGAACATTTCATTGAACTGCTCGGTGAAAAACCCTCAATGGAACTACTTGATGAAATCAGTGAAGAGATTTCATCTCCTTTTTACTTCTTTGATGCTCTTTACTGTATTACTCTTGATTGTGAATCGATAAGATGGAAAAAAATGGTAAGGAGATTCAAGGCACTAGGGATAGCAAAACGGGTACGCGTTTTTAACGCGATTGAAACACCTGAAAACCATCATATCGGCTGCGCTCTATCACATCGGGCGATTGTTGAATCAGCAAAAAAAAGTAAACTGAATAATGTCCTGGTTTTTGAAGATGATGCTCTTTTTCTTGAAAAATCCCTGGAATATCTCAGTAGATCCATTTTGGAACTGAAAAAACAGTCATGGAACCTCTTCTACCTGGGTGGACACAAGTGGGGCAGTGACTTTGAGTTTGTTTCCGGCTGTTCTTACCTGCAGAAGCCATACGGTTTGACCTGCACCCATGCATTGGCCTATAACCACACGGTTTACGATCAAATACTTAGTGATCTTCCAGATAAAATGGAACCAATGTCCAAGTGGGTAGAGAAGAACAGGGCAATTGACCAATACCTGACCGGAATCGACGGGATTCTTCTGGCCTATCCAGCTATCGCCTCCCAGCTTGAATTATTGCCACAGGAAGACGAACAGTATCGTGATCAATTTTCTCTGGATTAAATGGATTGTTCAAGATAGACGGTTGAAACAGTAATTGACTGAAGATGTTCTCCAGCAATCTAGTTCATATCTTCTCCAGATCAGTTCTCGGATCAGTATAGTTACGGTCAAACAGCTCTTTTTGAAAAAAATAATTAAACCGCCACTGTGGCAATAGCCCAATCTCCCCTTCTCTCACATAACCATTTGTGATTGATGCATCAACCTCATCACCAATCCGCTGTATCAAGACGCCAGGTACTTTATCCGCATTCTCACCATAACCACTCAAGTGGTAACTGCCTGAGCCGCCCCACCTGTAAAAGTAGTAATTGTCTTGATCCGCTATATCAGTCGATTTTCGCTGCTCAACAGGTATTTTCTTTTCAAATACTCTGTCCTCACCGTAATTGATATCCGGATAGCCACCTATTGCATGAAAAAGATCCTTTGTAAAGCATGACTGGGCGTGAATGACACAGTCACGAAACAGGTCAGTGATCCGTCCATTGTTCCATATATAAGCAGAATTCGGCTTAAAGAAACCCGTTTTTCTCTTCAAAAGTTTATCCATTGAAATCTTCAACCGATTTGGCATACAGATATCATCGTCATCCCATGGAAAAAGATGGTCAAAGGAGCAGTAATTCACACATGCATTTCTTTTAACGCCAACACTTGAAAACCTGTTTGAGCTATTAACAATTCGTATTTCCGGGTGATCATAGACGTAGTACTGTCTTGTACAATCATTGAGTATGACCAGCTCTTTTTTCCCAGGATAATCCTGAAGCAGGAAACTGCAAATCGCTTCTTCAAGTTGATCCGGCCGACCATAGGTAAGACACATGCAGCTGACAGGTGGATATTGATCTTCCAAATTCTTCAAAGCATTTTCCTGTTGGAGTATTTTCATCTTTTATCAACCAACGATGAAAGGTAGTTTCCTCAACTATATAAATTTCCTGAACATGGCAACAATGAGCCTGCCTGCATGCTTTACAATCACCCATTTTGGCCGTAAGCCTCTTTCACCACTGCAATCCTGTGGTAGATGAGTTTCAAGAAAGAGATCCCAGAACAACTTCACCCACCAGAAAATATGAGCAGGGTGCGTTACGAGCAGACACCGAATCAATGATGCCCTGTTCTTTGGTGTGTAATACATCTGTATCCACCATCTACTTGGTGAAAAGGTACTTTGCAAAATATGCCAAATCCCTTTCTCTTTGAGCTGAGCTATCCGTAATCTTGGCCAACCATTGAAATGGAGACCGATTCCGGTTGGGGCCTTTCCGCTTATTGGTGGTATTTTTTCAAGAACTCTCTTGGTAAATGGAGATACATAGTGGAATGAAGGCAACGCGTTGAACAACTCCGGCATCTGCCTGTTTATCTTATTCCAGTCAATTTCATCAACCTTCTCTTCAACAAGACTGACAATATCAGCCATCGAAATGAGTTTAAACGGCTCCTGGATAAGAGGAGTATGAAACCCATGATGAAACAGATGGTCAAGCATATCTTCCAGTGAAAGTGTATGGACCGTTATGCCGTCGCAGGCAAACGTGCTGCTGTTCTGATACAGATCTGTAAAAGGGCGTGCTTTGGAGTACGGTGGAATATCAGGATACAGCTCATGATGCAGCTCAATGCACACATTGAAACCGTCGATATTCAAGTGAAGCGGCACCAGATGGTAATGATCATCCGGAATGAGTGCTGAGGAGGGAACAAAACCATTTTTTTGCAGATACCTCTGCGCGTGTTCCACATCCTCTTTTGCAAGCAGCAAATCGATGTCTCTCATGGGCCGCAGACCAATTTCAGGATACAGGGTCTGTGAGAGAGCGGCACCTTTCAATACCAGACTGGGTATCTCATCTGACTCCAGCAGTGCAATGAGGTATTGCAGCCCTTTTACAATCAGGCTGTTTGACTGCCGGTGTCGAAGACACAATAAGCGCAGTGAACGTAAAGCATCCTTAGGAGGTTCAATCTTCGCCTCTTGCAAATGTCTCGACAACAGTGGTGCCAATCCATGCGCTTCGGCCTGATTGAGAAGTAGATCCCAGTTGACACCTGCATCACAAAGTGACACAAGTGTTTCCTGATGTAATGAGTTGAAATGAATTCTGGCACAACAATTGAGAATTAAACGTTCAGCGGTCATTGTTATCATCATTTCATTCCATCTTGAACCAAAAATGGGCCGTATAAGCTCTGACTGCAAGCTAAATCGGAAACAATCTCACCACTGAACAAGCTCTCATCCTGGAAGAGCAGGCAACACATTCGCGAGAACTGAGCGAAGGCCATCAAAAGAGCCGTACGTTAAATGGTACGTCGGTGTCTCTCTGACCATGGCTGCAATCTTTGCAATTCCGTGCCCCTTGATATTTCTGGCATTCACATAACATGAAATGAGTTGAGAACACCCCACGGCTGCATTCATTTGCTCAATTTGCGGATGTGTCCCAGGTTTATATTCGGGGAAGATGATCAGTGATAAGGATGGTTTTTCAACGGAGAAATTTTTGTTGATTAAACGATGAGGTACCATACAGCCTTTTTCGCTGCTAAGAATCTGCTTGCTATCACCCCGGAAAAAAGTGGAGAGTGCTTTTTCAGAACCGTTTTTAATGGAAATTGGCCGAGTAAAAGGAATTCTGATTACCAATAAAGCTCAGCAATAAATTTTTTCATTGGGTGCTCACT
>CAZMFP010000071.1:0-7180 GCA_964565605.1 uncultured Desulfocapsaceae bacterium
GAATGACCTTTTCTTGTCAATGGTTATTTGGCTTGTTTGTTCGTTTAATTCCCTTTAACATCGACCCGAAGTCGGTGTCGCAAAGACCGGGTGAAAGTATATCATCAAAAGGCTTCTGTCAATGGCAAAATTGAAAAAAAGAAATAATATATTAAGCAACCACCAACTTCCCCATCCGGCCTTATTTTGATTGATAAAAATTTACGATAAACGTAAACTTACATGGCAGTCCTGACATAAAAAAGTAAACATCTTTTACTCTTTTTCAATCATTATTTTCCTTTTAAGAACATGACTGATCAACAAAAACTCTTGCGAGCACTGCCTAAAATAGATGTTGCCATCGAAAAACTCAATAAATTGCCTCTTGCGGACAGTCCCAACAGTCTTATGAAAATAGTTGTTTCGACAGCTATTGAGAAGGAAAGGCAACGTATTTTGTCCGGAAAAGAGCAATGTGAGAAAAAGAGCATGGATCAATGGCTCGATATTTTTCAAACTGAACTCAAGAGAAAACTGAAAACAAATCTTCGGCGAATTATAAATGGAACTGGTGTTGTGATTCATACAAACCTGGGTAGGTCACTTCTTCCTTTTGATGCTGGAGAATCCCTTTCCCAAGCGGCTACCTATTACTCGAATCTTGAATTTAATCTTCTAAAAGGAAAGCGGGGTTCCAGGTACAGCCTGGTAGAAGAGATCATCTGTGAGCTCACCGGTGCTGAGGCAGCGATTGTTGTAAATAACAATGCTGCTGCAGTTCTTCTTGTGTTGGAAACACTTGCTAAAGATACTGAAGTCATTGTCTCACGAGGACAGCTTGTTGAAATTGGCGGATCTTTCAGGATACCTGATGTGATGGCAAAAAGTGGTGCCAAACTCGTTGAAGTTGGTGCCACAAATCGGACCCATCTGAAGGACTATCGAAATGGAATGACAGAAAATACGTCCATGCTGTTAAAAGTTCACAACTCCAATTACCGGGTGATCGGCTTTACCAAAGAGGTAAGTGTCGAAGAGATGGTCGAGCTTGCTCAAGAGAACAATTTATTGGTGATGGAAGATCTTGGTTCCGGTTGTTTGATCGACCTTTCTCCATATGGTTTGCCCAAAGAGCCCACTGTTGGTGAAGTGGTAAAGGCGGGAGTTGATGTGGTCACCTTTTCCGGGGATAAGATGCTTGGTGGTCCGCAGGCAGGTATTATCGTCGGCAGCAAGGAGGTGATTGAACGGGTGAAGAAGAACCCGATGAACCGTGCTCTTCGTATTGATAAGTTTACTTTGGCTGCTCTAGAATCAATTCTTAGAAATTATTATGACACGGATAAGGCACTGGAAAAAATTCCAACGCTTGCCATGCTGTCCATGTCTGAAGATGTTATTAAAAAAAGAGCATTGAGTCTGCAAAGAAGAATCCGTAAAAATATTGAAGCCGGTTGCAGGGTTGAGCTGATCCAGACTAAGTCTCGAGTTGGTGGAGGCGCAATGCCGGAGTATGGACTGGACAGCTGGGCAATTTCCCTTGACCCGTTAACGATGAATGTATCTCAAATGGAGCGAAGTTTTCGGACCCTGGATATTCCTATTATCGGCAGAATTGAAGATGAGAGATTTCTCCTGGATATGAGAACGATTCAGGATAACGAACTGGTCGAACTAGCCGATTCTTTGAAACGATTTTTCTCCTAAAATAAAAATGCATCATTTCCCTTCAGCACTCTATGATTTTCATTTGTGTAAGGAAGATTTTTCTCGATTTCGGACATCTTTCGCTCATCTGATTAAAGAGAAAATCCCAACCGCCTCAGAGGTGTTTTTTTCCACCGATCCAGTAGATGAGGGAGTATTTTCCCAAGATTATGAAAACATAGAAGAAATCAAAACAACTCTTGAGCAGGTTACGCAAACAGGTACTCCAGCAACTGTCGGAGACAGATGCCTGATTATTCCTTTTCCGCTGGAGGAAGAGTTTGTCTCAACTATTATTACCGATGTTGACCCGATTCTTGTTAAGAACGTTGGAGATGATTGGCTGCTTGAAATTCGTGAAGAACTGGTTGATCGATTTAAACTGGTCAGACACGCTCGAATAGATCCGGAAACAGGTTTTTTCAATATTGTCAGCCTCTATTCATTACTCGAGTCGATTGATGATTTTAATGATATTCATCTGCTCCTTGTCGAGCTGCATCCGTGGAAAAAGACGTCCCTGGACTCGATGTACTCCTCGCGGAAATGCGCAACTCTGCTTTCACTTTTTTCTGAAAACAGGTTCCCTATTCATCACATCGGTCATCTGGTTTTTTGTCTTGTCTGTTCTCACCCGGAAAAGGAGTTTGGCGCCCGGTTTGGGACATCTCTAATCGGTTGGCTCAGGCGTGAGAATCTTAAAGCTGTTCATGTCGGTTGTTGTCGAGCTGGGGAGGTCGTTGACATTGAGAGTAGTCCTGTTGAGAGAAGACAGCAATTACTGGATGGTGGATGGACAGCATTGAAAACCTCCCGGATTCGCGGACCGTTCTCTCTTTATAACCATTGCCCCAAACTTTATGAAGAACGTGAGCAACTGCAAATCCGATCGAAGAAGGTTGTTAAGCGGTTACAGCCAAAATGGAAAAATCTCGATTCCTTTTCTCTGGCCAAATTTCAGCAGCAGAGCCCGGATATTCTTAAAATGCTTGAAAGTTTGTATTCTATAGCCGATCCGAGCATGGTTGTTGAGGAAGAGGGGGATGTCTATGTTTTATTGCCTGCATATACAGAAAATGAAACAGTTGATTGGTTAAAAAAGGCTTTAGAGAAAATAGATCAGGATTGTGGCCGTGTGCAGTCGGTTTCTGCCGGAGTCAGCTGTTATCCCTATGTTGATTTCAAAAAAAATGAGATGGTGGACAATTGCCGGAAAGCCATTGTTCATGGTAATTTTCTTGGCCCTGGTGTAGTTACGGTTTTTGATCATATCAGCCTCACTATCAGTGGTGATGGGTATTTTGGTGAAGGTGATATGGTGATGGCGTTGAAGGAGTATAAGCGGGGATTCGTCTGCTGTCATACCGATGTCAATCTGCTCAACTGCCTGGGTGTTACCTACGGTATGTTGAAAAAGCAGAAACTGGCCGTTGAGAGCTTCAAACATGCTCTGATCATCGAACCGGATAATTATATGGCCCTGTACAATTTGGGACTTTCTCTGGAATTAAACAACGATGATCAACATGCCCTGGACTGTTTTGAAAAAGCCCTGACATCCTATACTCTTGAGAGAGACAGTGAGGAGAGTAAGGGGGACCTGCTGTTTCGTCTTGGTAGACTGTATTGCAATAATGGACGCTATAAAGAGGCAAAAACTATTCTGTTTCCATGGTACCATGAGGCCAAAGGGAAGCCGAATCGTGACCGTGTATTGCGACTGCTTGGAGAGACATGTTATGGTTTGGGAGAGAAAAATGAGGCAATGACCTGGCTGCAGCGAGGTGTCCATTTTGATGAATTCGATTCAGCGGCCTTGAGCCTTCTTGGTATTCTCTATCTGGAAGAGAAGCAAGGCGATGATATTGCCCTTTCTTTATGTGAAAAGTCTGTTGAACTGGAACCGGACTCAATTCTCTATAAATTGAGACTGGCAACAGTTCTTGTTCATCTTAAACGCTTTGATGAGGCCAGGAAATATTTGCAGCCTTGTTTGCGAAACGAAAAGACAAAAGACCTGGCCCGTTTACAGATGGGGATTCTGTTTTCTAAACAGGGTCAAAAGAAAAGAGCGAAACAGTGGTTTGAAAAACTGATCAATTTAGATCAGGTCAATCTTGAACTGGGTGATCAGGCACGTAAATATCTGGAAAAGGATCAAGCAGGGTAAACAATGCCAACTATTAAACACGGAAATTTTAAGGTTGAGTCAAGCTATTGTCTTGAAAATGATATGATAGGTGATTCCTGGCGTATGTTCAGGATCATGTCCGAGTTTGTCTCTGGTTTTGAGGCCATGTCGGCTGTCCAGACGCCGGCTATTACCATATACGGTTCTGCCAGAACACCTGGCAAAGCTCCCTATTATAAATTGGCGGAAAGTATTTCCGAGAAGTTGGCCTCCTTGGGGTATTCCATTATTACCGGAGGAGGGCCGGGTATTATGGAGGCAGCCAATAAAGGAGCCTATAATGCGGGAGGCCTTTCAATCGGCCTTAATATTGATCTGCCCCATGAGCAGGAACCGAATAAGTATGCCAATCTGCCGTTGGATTTCACCTATTTCTTTGTCCGTAAAGTGATGCTGATGAAGTATTCCATGGCGTTTATCTGTATGCCGGGAGGATTCGGTTCGATGGATGAGCTGTTCGAATCACTCACATTGATCCAGACAAAAAGGGTGAAGCCATTTCCGGTTATCCTGGTCGGTTCTGATTTCTGGGGCGGGCTGATTGACTGGATTAAAGAGCAGTTTCTGAAAAATGGTACAATAGATGAAGATGATCTGTATCTATTCGAGCTGTTGGATGATGTTGATGATGTGGTAAGGGCAATTAAAAGAACAGTTGTTATTTAGTATCTGTCCAAAAAGATTCCTGGTTGCCAATGATACTCAGCCTGGATGAAAATAGAGGTGTTCTCAGTTTGGCTGGCCAGACAGGTTGATGACACTTTGTGTTAAACTGAGGATTTCCTGGTAATCAGATTAAGATTTATTAATTGCTGCTAGTTTCCAAAATATAACGAGAGGAAGATATGGCACAGATTGATGCTTTCTTTAAATTGATGAATGATGAGGGGGCATCAGACCTTCATATGGTCGCTGGGCAGCAGCCGGTTCTTCGTATTAGAGGTGATCTTGAACGGGTAAAATTCAAACAGATGCTGGATGATGAACTAAAAGCGATGCTGTATGAGATTTGTCCCGAGAACAAAATCAAAGAATTTGAAGAAACCGGCGATGTTGACTTTGGTTATGAAATCCCAGGCCTTGCCAGATATAGATGTAATTTCTTCCTTCAGAAAAACGGAGTTGGCGCCGTATTCCGTGAAATCCCAAGCGAAATCCTCACCTGTGAGCAGCTCGGTCTGCCCGGTGTTATTCCAAGACTTGCCTATTTACCCAAAGGGTTGGTCCTTGTAACCGGCCCGACAGGGTCGGGTAAATCAACAACCCTTGCCGCAATCATTGATGAGGCAAACAGAAACAGGCGTGACCATATCCTGACCATTGAAGATCCCATCGAATTTGTTCATCGTAGCCAGAAGTGCGTGATCAACCACCGGGAGGTCGGTCTGCATACAAAGGGTTTTGCCCAAGCCCTGCGAGCAGCCCTGCGTGAAGATCCCGATATCATTATGGTAGGTGAGATGCGAGATCTGGAGACCATGTCACTTGCTATGGAAGCTGCCATGACCGGTCACCTTGTCTTTGGCACATTGCATACAATCAATGCCATGAAAACGGTAGATCGTGCCATTGAGATGTTTCCGGCCAACCAGCAGGCCCAGGTCCGCTCGACTTTGGCTGATTCGTTGAGGGCAATTGTCTCCCAGACTCTTTTTAAGCGAAAAGATGTAAGAGGACGATGTGCCGCCTTGGAAATTCTTGTTGCTACACCAGGTGTTCGTAACCTTATCCGAGAGGCAAAGACCTACCAGATTATATCCGCTATGCAGACAGGGAAAAAGTACGGTATGCAGACCCTGGATGATGCCATTATGGAATATCTTGACCGGAAGATGATCAGCACCGATGATGCCTATTCAAACTGTGTGGAAAAATCCAGGTTTGTCAAACACCTGCGTAAACCGCCTTCTGATTTTACTGAAGTCTGATTTGAAAAATCTTAGGGATACTCTTTATTCCTCGGGCGTTTCCTTTTTTGCAGTGTGCTTCTTAATTGTGTCCTGTTTATAGGTATTGATGTAGTCCTGCAGGTATTTCTTTTGGGCATGTGTCAGCTGGGTGAACTTGCCATTAACATCGTTTAGATGAAGTGTGCGATCGGTGGCCACCACCATTTTTCGTATCGCCTCTTGGACGATGGTCAAACGGATTCGATCAAGTGAAGCTCCATTGAAACAGTTTAATATGTCGATTTCGAGTTCACCTGGATCTATTTCCTGAATATCCTTGTCGTAATTGAATCGAATACCGTCAAGGTGAATATCGGCGATTCGGCCAAATTGAAGCTTTTTTGTCCTTAATCTGACAAGCAGGCAATGGTGAACAGTGTATCTGTCATTTTTACGGCGTTCATTGGCAAGAGTCAGCGGGCTGATCGATATGAAATCTCTTTTACAGTCTTTACAATGCAGGTATTTTGCTCCCGGTACAACATGCATCCACGGTTTGCGGAGCAGTTCCACATAATTATCACTATGGCAGGTGGGGCAAGTTTTGCTGGCTGTATAGAGCACTGCTACTCAGTTCCTTGAACTCTGCATGTTAGATATCTTTATTTAAGGGTACCTTCAAAAATTAGCATTTTCGTTCAAAGTCGAGGCGTGAGACAAATTTTACCACAGGCATATAGTTAATATTCCGAGGATAAAAATTATCTCACAACGAAGAGTTTGGGCAAAAAGGCAATTTTTCAAGGTGGCCTTATGATTACCTGGAAAACTCAGTTTTACACCTTTCTTACCGTCAAGGCCAAGAATCAGTGGTAATCGGCTATCTATTTGTTTTCCTATCAGTGAAAGAGCCAATAATTTTTTTACTCGATAAAACGTTTTAAATCAAAGTCTTTCCCGTCGCTCTGCACAATGATAGCTCCCGAACGGGCTGTTGCGGCAACATCAATATCGAGTTTTTCACATCGTTGAAGCAGTTTCTTTATATGCGTTGAGTGTAAATCACGTCTACTGTTTGAGATAACGAGGAATTTTGGTTGGACTGCTTGCAGAAACAGGTTGGAATTTGATGTTGAGGAGCCGTGATGAGGAGAAAGGAGAATGTCAGTTTTGAACACCTTGTTTCGGTCAACAAGCACTTTTTCAATACGGCTGCTGATATCACCTGGGAAAATAGCGGAAAAATTACCATGACGATAACCTAATATAAGACCCTGGTCATTGCTTTTCCCACTGTCTATTTGTGGCTGAACAAGACTATAGAGTTTTGCTGCTCCACTTGCAAAGAGTTCCTGCTTTTTAGTCTAACAGTAAAACCCTTGGTCTTTGACCAAGGTCAGAGTTCATAGGC
>CAZMFP010000072.1:0-7120 GCA_964565605.1 uncultured Desulfocapsaceae bacterium
AGTGAGCACCCAATGAAAAAATTTATTGCTGAGCTTTATTGGTAATCAGAAAAGGATATTTCCGAAACTGATAATTATATTAAAACATCTGTAAACATATGATATAATGAGGAACAGGAGGAGGAAAATATGGTACAGGTTCGATTGAAACAATTTTTTGGCTGTTTAGTCCTATCGCTATTCCTAATCGTTCTATCATCCATTGCTTTTGCCGACAATGTCGTCCGTATAAACGGCACTGGTGCAGCAATCAGCATCATTAAAAAGCTGGCAGACGAGTTTCAAAAAAAACACCCATCCATTCGTGTGGAGATCAATATGCCGGTTACCGGATCAGGCGGTGGTATCCGAGGTGTGATTGCTGAAGCTCTTGATATTGCGGTCAGTGCAAGACCCTTGAAAGCAAGTGAGCTGCAAAAAGGATTAATTGAAACCCCCTTAGCCAAAACTCCCTTTGTGTTTGTCGTTTCAGAAAAAAACACCCAGAAAATAGACCTTACAAAAAGCACGCTTGCAGCTATTTACAGCGGCAAAATCAAACACTGGGCCAACGGCAGTCGTTTACGTTTCATTCTCCGCCCGGAAACTGATTCAGACACCGTTTTGGTCAGATCTATCTCACCCGAACTCGATCTGGCCATGACTGTGGCGCAATCCCACAAAGGGACAGCTATGGCCATGAATGATCATGTAAATGCTGATATGATCGAGAAGATTGATGGTGCCCTGGGCGGTTCACTGATGTCATTGCTGATTTCAGAAAACCGGCCACTTAGAATATTATCCTTTGAGGGGATAAACCCAAGTGTGGAAAATATGAGTAATGGCACCTATCCCCTCTATAAAACCTTCTCTCTAATCACCCGGAAAGCAACCAGCTCACCAGCCAGACAATTTCTAGATTTTCTCTATTCCTCCAAGGCAAAGAACCTTCTTTCTGAAAATGGGTGCCAGGTGTTTTAATGCTACATGATAATTTCAATTCTATTATTCGTCTGGTCAACCGCCTGGCCATAATAATCTCCATGACAATCGTGCTGCTTATACCTGCGGCATACTTCATTGCCAATTATGAGCATCTTGTGGGACATCTGGATTCTGAATTGTACAATGCTGCAAGACGTATAAGCCAGTTTATCGCCCAACATCCAAATACATGGGAATATGATGATCACCACTTTCCTGTCATCCTCAATGAAATCACTTTAAACGAAGAGTATGATCATCATCTCTATGTCCTGAGAATTATAGATAATAACCACAACCTCCTCCAGAAGATCGGTACCGAGCAAGACCTGCTATCACCTGTGAAGAAAATGCGTGTTCCGGTATATGATTATGGTGAAGTGGCAGGCCATGCGGAAATGCTCTTCTCCCTTCGATCCCTGATAACTCAAACAGTTGTGGTTGTACTCATAGCAGTTGTTCTCGCCGTGATTATTTTTTTCTCCATGCGACTTATCCCCTTGCGCGCCCTGAGACATGCAAGAAATGTAATTGAAAAACAGCAGGCCCGGCTACAGAATTCCGAGAAAAAATACCGTTCTCTGGTGGAAGATATTGGAGATAGATTTCTTCTTTTCAGCCTGGTTCCGGAAAGTGGTGAACTGCTCTATGTCAGCAATGGTATTGACGCGTTCACCGGTCTCTCATCAAGCGAAGTAATCGGTAAACCCTGGACAACTGTTTTTAACTGGTCGCCACGATCCAGAGCAGAGGCAGCAGGAAATATTGCTCGCTTGATCAGTGGAGAGCTTGAGACAACTACTCTTGAGATGCAATATCAGCACCCCAACGGCAACGAACACGTTATAAGCGTCACAGCCCATGCCGTCCAAAATGATGCAAATGAAAGTGTCAGCATTGATGGCATCGCTATTGATATAACCGAGGAAAAAAAGGCGAAACAGCAACTCCTTGAAGCAAAAGAGGCTGCTGAAGAAGCGGCAAGGACAAAAAGTGATTTTCTCGCTAATATGAGCCATGAGATCCGTACACCCATGAATTCAATCATCGGTATGTCGCACCTGGCATTGCAGACAAAGCTTGATTCCAGGCAGAAAAATTATATCGATAAGGTCCACTATTCCGCGGAATCGCTCCTGGGTATTCTCAATGATATTCTTGACTTTTCCAAGATCGAATCTGGCAAACTAGATCTTGAGCTCACTGAATTTCATCTTGACCAGGTCCTGGACAGTGTTGGAAATATGATTGGCCTCAAAGCTGGAGAGAAAGGTGTCGAACTCATGTTTGATATCGACAAAAATATACCCACCCCTCTCATCGGTGACCCATTACGCCTGAGTCAGATCCTTGTGAACCTCAGCAATAACGCGATGAAGTTCACAGAAAAAGGTGGGGAAATTGTGGTCTCTGTAAAGCTCGAAGATGATTTAAAAAAGAGCGTCCGGCTTCACTTTTCTGTACGGGATACCGGTATCGGTATGACAGAAAAACAGCAGAAAAAATTATTCCGACCATTCAGTCAGGCCGACAGCTCCACCACTCGTAAATACGGAGGAACAGGCCTTGGGCTCGTAATTTCCAAAAAATTAACGGAAATGATGGGCGGAAAAATCTGGGTGGAAAGCAAGTATGGTGTCGGCTCCACATTCCATTTCACGGTGTCATTGAAGAAAAAACCGGATCAAATACCAAAGGCCGTCAATCTAACCGGTGACACCAGCCAAATTAAAGTTCTTGTGGTTGATGACAATCTGACTTCACTGGCAATATCTTCAACGCTACTCAAGCGTTTTGGCTTTGCTGTTGAAAGTACCATGTCCGGCAAGAAAGCGATTGAGATACTTGAAAAGGATGGTGGTAATCATTCGTTCGATTTAATTCTGATGGACTGGAAAATGCCGGAAATGGATGGTCTGGAAGCCACACGAATGATTCAGAGCAGTACACGCATTCTGCATAAGCCTCCGGTCATCCTGATTTCTGCTTTCTGTCGCAACGAGTTGATTGAGATTGGTAAGGACGTGGGGCTTGCAGCGGTGCTGCATAAACCGGTGATTCCTTCCACCCTTAATAACACAATTCTGGAAGTTCTGGGGTTGAAAGAAGCAACTAAAGATCAAAAAACAGAAGTAGATGAGAAGACAGCAAATATTACAGCCAAATTACAGGGTGCCCGTGTTCTACTGGTGGAAGACCATGAACTTAACCAGGAACTGGCAGTAGAACTGTTAAGCAGCAATGGTATGGTTGTCGAGGTTGCCGACAATGGGGCCATAGCCCTCGATATGCTTGAGAAAAAAGAGTATGAATGCGTTTTAATGGATTGCCAGATGCCGGTCATGGACGGCTACGAAGCCACCAGGAAGATTCGTGAACAGAAGCGTTTTAAAGATCTGCCCGTTATTGCCATGACCGCCAATGCCATGAAAGGAGATCGACAAAAGGTACTTGATGCCGGCATGAATGATCACATTGCCAAACCGATCAACGTTGAGGAGATGTTTAACGTTATCGCAAAATGGACTCGTCCGGATCAAGTTGATTCCTCTCATAAAGTTACACATATCAATAAAGAAAAGAGCTCCCAGGAAGTATTGCCGGAGCTTCCCGGAATAGATATGGAAGCGGGCCTTGGTGTTACCCAAAACAACATAGCGCTATATCGAAAACTCTTGTTGAAATTTTATAAAAGCCAGAAAGATTTTGAGCAGCAGTTTCGTCTGGCTCTCAAAGAAGGCGAACCCGGGGAGGCAGAACGTGTCGCCCATACCCTTAAAGGGGTCGCTGCCAATCTTGGAGTACGTTCCGTTGAGAAAACTGCCCATTTACTTGAAATCGCCTGCAGGGAACGAAAGGAACCAATAGGCGAATTTTTGAGCCCCGTCATTGATGAATTACAGCTCGTATTATCGGGCCTTGAAATGCTTGATGACTCCTAATAATAATTCAGAAGACACCTGGAGGAAAAATGGTTGTCTCTATCTGCAGATCACTTTCTCTGGTCAATAATCTTTCTGCTTCTTACCATCACCTGCCGAGGCAGAGCTAAAGTGGTCATCAAGCATACACTATTCAAAACTCTGCATGTAATGGTGTTTACATGTTTTCTGATTCTTTGTGCCACAAATGTCGTGCATGGTCAAAGCCCCCATGGAAAAACTTCCCGGGGCAACGTGTTAATGGTCAACTCATATCACAAAGGTTTGCCCTGGCAGGACGGTTTTGATGAGGGACTAAGAAAAGGACTGAGTCAAACCAAAAAAAACTTTCAGATATATTATGAATACCTGGATGCAGCCCGATTTGCCATCGATCAGGACAGCAGCCTGGCACCATATTTACACAATAAGTATAAGGATAAGAATATCGATCTTATTGTGACCGAAAGTGGCCCGGCCTACAACTTCATATCTAAAAACAGTGAATTCTTCAAAGGCGCCCAACACCTTTATATTCACCCAGATCAACTGTCAGCAGAAGATATCAAGGACGACACGACAGGCTCTTTTTCCCTGTTAGTAGCCAACAGATTCAAAGAGTCCATTGAAGAAATGTTGCGTATCTATTCACCCGACACGGTTTACGTGATTACCGACACATCAACCGAAGCTCGAAAGAAACGGTTTGAGGATTTTAAGAACGCAATAACGGAATTCAATAACAAAGTCACCTTTAAATACCTCGTTAATTTACCTATTGATAAGCTTCTCGACCAGGTTTCAAAGCTGCCGCCTGGCAGCGCCATCTACTACCTGCTGGTGTTTCAAGATGGCACCGGAAAAAAATTTATTCCTTTCAATGTGGCCCGACTTCTTGCTCAAAGAACCAATGTTCCCATTTTCAGTCAATGGAAATCACTGATGGGCAGCGGCATTACCGGAGGCTATCTATTATCTGGTGAACGGGTCGGTAAACTGGTGTCACAAGCGATAATCAAGGGTAAAACCTCACACCTAAAATCGCAGGCCAGCTTTGGTTATTATTATGATTCCCGACAACTTCAACGACATGGTATCTCAACGAGCAAGCTACCACCAAACAGTCAACTCCTGTACAAATCATGGTACCAGAAAAATCGAACCTGGGTACAAACCGGTATTGTATTAATCTTCATTATCACGCTGTTAATCTTGGCTTACTTCAAAACTCATCAGCAAAGACTTCGAACACAAAAAGAATTGGAACAAAGCGAGGAGCAATACCGGCTACTGTTTGAAAAATCAACAAACATGATGTGCTTGGTCGTCAACAAACGCTTTGTCATGGTCAATGCCGCTGCGTACCGCACGCTTGGTTTCGAATCACCCGAAGAGATGATGGCTGTCAACATCATAGACATATCAGCTGAAACTCAGGCTGACGGAAGCCCGTCAGCGGATCTCATTGAAGAAAATCTAGCTGCCGCTTTTCGCCATGGTCACAAACAATTTGAATGGATATTTAAAAAACGCAATGGCGATGAATTTCCAGCAGAGGTCAGTCTTACACGCATCCCCTTCAAAGGGGAAGATGCTCTTTTTGCCATCAGCCAGGACATCAGTGAACGTAAGGAAGCTGAAAAGGCCATCATCAACGCACACCTGCAAGCCGAAGCTGCAACAAAGGCTAAAAGTGCCTTTCTGGCCAACATGAGCCATGAAATACGAACACCTATGAATGCCATTATTGGCATGACCCATCTTGCCCTGCAGACCAATTTAACGGATAAACAGGAGAACTACATAAAAAAAGCAAATCTGTCCGCCACCAATCTCCTTAATATCATCAATGATATCCTTGATTTTTCCAAAATCGAAGCCGATAAGATGGAATTGGAAAAATCCAATTTTCAGTTAAAAGATGTCATTCATAACATGATCAACCTGATCAAGTTAAAGGCAGTAGAAAAAAACATCCAGCTTCGTGTGAAAATTGATACTGATGTTCCCACCCGGTTGATCGGTGATGCTCTCCGAATCAGTCAGGTTCTCATCAACCTTGCCAATAACAGTGTGAAATTCTCTCTTGTGGGTGGCAGTGTTTCGGTACACGTCGTCAAAGGAGAAGAGACAGACCAGAAAGTTGAGTTGATTTTTTCTGTCATCGACACAGGTATTGGCATTTCACCGGAACAGCAGAAAAATCTGTTTCAGCCATTCAGTCAAGCCGATAGTTCAACAACCCGCAAGTTTGGCGGTACCGGACTTGGCCTGATCATTTCCCAGAAAATCGTGCAAAAGATGGGAGGGGCACTTTGGCTTGAAAGCAAAGAAGGTTGTGGCAGTACTTTTAGTTTTAATGTTTATCTTGAAAAACAACCGACTGATGCTCCGCAGAGCTCTGCTACACAAAATCGCAATAGAGGCGAAGTCAACAAAGCTATTGCGAATTTACGTGGCACACGTGTGCTTCTGGTGGAAGACAATGAAATCAACCAGGAACTGGCAAGTGAACTGCTGGTGTCTCAAAGCATCATTGTGGAGACTGCAATGAATGGAAAAGAGGCCCTGGAGTTGTTGGCCAAAGAGAACTTCGATTTGGTGCTTATGGATTGCCAGATGCCGATAATGGATGGCTATGAGGCCACCCGTAAAATTCGAGAGCAGGATAAGTTTAAAGACCTGCCGGTCATAGCCTTATCAGCCAATGTGATGAAAAATGATGTAGAGATGTCTTTTGCTGTCGGCATGGATGATCACATTGGAAAACCACTCGATCCAGACCAATTATTCCTGACAATGGCAAAATACCACTCCAGGAAAAACCGGGACACCCAGAATAAGTAACGTCTTGGGTATAACGGCTTTTATCTCTGGGCCTGTACCGCTCTTCTTTCAGAATCGGCAAAACACTCTGTGCCTTTGCTCCTGCCCCTTCCGGCTGATATTCCGTCTAACCCGGATTTCTCATGAACAGTTTGAGCGCAACTCGATAACATGTTGATTGCGCCAGGTTATTTTTAATCACAGTTGACGGCTGGTTGCTTACAAACTGTTCACCAAAGGCGAGCCGATACGACCACATCTGCTTTGTCACTGATCCAATAAGCATAGGAAACTATAGCTCATTGGATCGTTTCGCGCATATGCAGCCGCCTCGATTCGTGAGAAACCCGGGCTAGACATAATGTTTGCCAGAAAGAGACCTGCCTACCTTGTCAACGTGGATTAGA
>CAZMFP010000073.1:0-6525 GCA_964565605.1 uncultured Desulfocapsaceae bacterium
TAACTTTATCTTCGCCGCAAGCGGCGGGGTATTAAACCCGAGCTACGCAATAAATCCAATGAAAAACAAAAAATCCACATCACCTCTCTACCAGGGTACTGCTGCTACAATACACAGCGTTGTCAAAGATTTGGCAAGCCATGTTGAGAACCAACCCCCCGATGAACAGAGCAGAAAAATCACATCGATCCTTGATAAAACAGACAAAGAGGAAATCGTCAGGGCAACTCTGCTGAAATATTATAATGCCGAAGAACTCAAACCGTACCAGGCCGAACTCATCAAGATGCAGGAACATCTCGAAAAAACCGGAAAGAAGATGATCATTCTTTTTGACGGGCGAGATGCCTCCGGCAAGGGTGGGACGATTCGAAGGGTCACCCGGTATATGAATGAGAAACGTTATCGCATCACTGCCCTTGGTAAACCAAACGATAAGCAGAAGACTGAATTACACATGAAACGCTATATCGAGCAGTTTCCCTGCGCCGGTGAAATTGTCCTTTTTGACCGCTCCTGGTACAACAGGTCCATGGTTGAACCTGTCATGGGGTTCTGCACCCAGGAGGAATATAAGAGATTTCTCCAGAAGGTTGTTTCTTACGAAGAAAACTTCATCAATGACGGCGGCAAAACTATTCTGTTAAAACTCTATTTTTCTGTCACAAAAGAAGAACAGGCCAGGCGTTTTGAACGGCGGAAAAATGATCCGCTCAGACAGTGGAAACTCAGCGAGGTTGATCTTCAAGCCCAGGAACTGTGGAGCGAATTCACTGAAAAAAAGCGGGCCCTGCTCAAGAAAACACACACGGAAAAATCAAAATGGTGGATCATCCGTTCAGATGACAAACACCTGGCCAGACGAGAAACCATGAAACTTATTCTCTCAAGTGTTCAATACCGGGGGCGTGACAGGAACCTTGATTTTTCAATCGACCCAAAGGTGGTCATTCCAGGAGACCAGGAATTGCAATTCATGAACAGACAGATAAAGCAGTACGGTACACCATTGAGGTGAATCGTATTTTTCCATGAAAACAATCACCAAACAGATAGGCGCAACGGCTCTGATTTTACTTGCCAGTCTCTTCTTTTTCTATCTCTCTTCAAAAAAACTGCCGCAAATTGACACCAGAACCGACACCTATTTTAAGAAAACGATGGCTGATGCTACCATCGGTTACGCAACAGTGAGAGGAGTGAATGCTGTTGTTTCCGTGCTCAAAGAGTCCGAGCTTGCTCTCTCTCCGGCCGGTATCGGTCTGACCATTGCAGCCGGCCAGGTTTTTGATCCCATTGATGATATGACGGAGCGACTATCCTCCGTCATGGTACTCTCCATTGTCTCCCTTGGCCTGCAGAAAATCATCAATGAAGTCGGCGGAATCGTTTCCTTTCAGGCTATTGGTGCCTTACTCCCGTTTTTCATCCTGCCTCTCTGGATCACCAATCAGACCATTCGGCTGATCAGCTCGGTTATCGGACGAGTTATCACCCTTGCTGTGATCCTGCGTCTGCTGCTTCCTATGTCTTCAATGGTCAACACTGTAATGTATCAACATATCTTTTTTGATAAAATTCAGCAGTACAGGGAAAGCCTGCGGGTAGTTTCCTCAAAGTATAAGGAGATCAGTAAACTTGAACAGCAGAATGACCAGAGCGGTGTCATCACTAAATTTGCCAAAAGAACCAATATTCAGGTCGAAAAGACAAAAGAGGTATACTCGACCATAATGAACAACGCCGAATCAATCATCCACTCCCTTGTCCAGTTGACCATCCTTTATGTCACTCTTTTTCTTTCCCAGGTTATCCTGATCCCGCTCTTTATGCTCTGGCTGCTGATCAAGATAATTGACACAATTCTGCTCACTGGACTGTTGAGAAAATTCACCGAGTATATTGAAGGACACATCACTTACAGAAGAGACCACAGCACCAAGGCTATCGAACAGTAATCATCCATCCGAAAAGCCGGGTTAACCCAGACGGCCTATAGTTTTATTGATTGAGGTCACACACACCGGGATCACTGTCAACCGGCTTGGTGATGGTGGGATTCTGTCCACAGACAGGACAATTAAGCTGGCGTTCAACCGGAATCTTTCTGAACTCCATCTCCCGGGCATCAAAAAAGAGAATCGTATCGGTTAGCAGCTCTCCGGCTCCACTGAGGTATTTAATAGCCTCAGTGGCCTGGATAGTTCCCAGCATTCCTGCAACGGAGCCAAGAATACCGGCCATTGAGCAAGTCTGAACCGACCCGGGCGATGGTGGTTTCTTGAAAACACAACGATAACAACAGCTTTTACCGGGAAGAACCGTTATGGTCTGGCCGTCAAAACGGAGCACCCCCCCATGGGAAAAGGGAACACTTGCAATCACGCAGGCATCGTTGATAAGAAACTTAGTTGAAAAATTATCACTGCCGTCTATGACAAAATCATACTGGCTGACTCTCTTCAGAATATTGTCGGCAATGAGATATTCGAAATGGGTTTGTATGTTGAGATCGGGATTAATCGCAAGAAGAGACTCTCTGGCGGATTCCGCCTTTGAGCACCCGATATCCTTGGTGGAATGAGCAATCTGGCGCTGCAGGTTGGAAAGGTCCACCTGGTCGCCATCAGCTATGCCGATAGTGCCGACTCCTGCTGCCGCAAGATAGAGCAGTACCGGAGAACCCAGACCACCTGCTCCAACAACCAGGACTTTAGCCGCAAGAAGCTTTTTCTGCCCCTGTTCTCCAATCTCTTTTAAGACAAGATGGCGGCTGTAGCGCTCCAGTTGTTGGGCTGTCAGTTTCACTTGCTTTGCAAAGTTTCAGGTTTCAGGTTTCAAGTATCAAAATGAATAAATCTTCTCAGCTTTCTCGAAACTTGAAAGACGTAACGTATTTGTTCTGTTACGTTGTGACTATTCCCGGAGGTGCCCTTCCAGGAGGTTTTCAAAGATAGTAATTTTTTCTCCAATTGAGACATCTTGAAATAATACGCACAGGACCAGAGTTTCTCTTCCGGGTACTATTATTTCAAGATAACCACGAGTCGGGGAGAAAAAGCTTTCCCGGACAGCCTTCTAGATATCAAGTGCCCAATCGGGAATATGATGCAGGATATAGTCCTGAACTTTGTCTTTGTCCGGCTTCTTCAGATCAGGACAGACATCATCGATCAGCTCTTGGTAATCAAACCAGCATATCTCTTTATCATCGTGGTTGTAGACAGTTAAGATCCGTCTGTTGGCACGATGAATATCTTCCTCTTCCTGAATAGCCGCTACAATCTGTACCGCCTTCTCAAAGGGGAGAAATTTTATTTCATTTTCAGCCATTTCCAGCTACCTTAAAAGAAAAAAGGCGAGATGGGCAGCCTGAAAGCCAACCACTCGCCTCGCATTTAAACGGCGACCAATTTACGCCGGCTTAACAACTGCTCCCGAACGAATGCAGCGCGTACATACACGAGCACGCTGAGTAGCACCACTCTCGGTTACCATTCTGACTCTTTTCAGATTCGGCAGCCACCGCCTACGGGTCTTGTTATGGGCATGGGAAACATTATTTCCGGTGGCCGGTCCCTTGCCACAAATTTGACATACTTTAGCCATGTTCTTTCTCCTTATATCTTCTATCCTCCAGTCATCCTCAGCCGGAGCATTACTGGACAATACTGTCAACAAACAGCGGATCGTAACAATGTAACCTGCCATACTTAACTTTTTTAAAATCAAATAGCAAGAACTTTAACTTGAATCCTTGACAAACACCATTGTTCAAACAGATAATATATTGACATAACACAGGATAACGAAATCCAACTGTTTTAACGACAAACATAGAATACAAAAAAAGCCAAACTCCTGATAACAATGACCATTCCACACACACCATTGCCTGAAAGCCCAACCATCAGGCCGCCCAGCGAATGGCGTTCCACCCTGATCCGGGTCACGAGAGGATGCAAATGGAACCGATGCAAATTCTGCGGAATTTACCCCCATCTTGGAGTAGACACTTTTTCAACCAGAACTTTTGAAGAGATCAAATCGGATATCGATTATCTGCATGATCGCAGACCGGATGCCAGGACTGTTTTTTTAGGTGACTCAGATCCACTTCGGGCAGGCACCGCTCTTTTTACCCGGGTGACCAAGTATATCCACTCACTCTTCAGCTTAGATCGATGCACCTGCTACGCCAGAACCTCGACCCTGGATCGGTTAGGCCAAAAAGACATTCAGGATCTCGGCAAAGCTGGACTGAACCGTGTACACATAGGCCTTGAATCCGGAAATGATGCTATTCTTCAATTTCAAAGAAAAGGACAATCAGCGGCCATGGTAAGACGGGTTTCCAAGTGGTTGAAGGAAGCCGGTATAGAAATTTCATTTTATGTGCTCTTAGGCCTTGGAGGAGCCGACCATTGGCGTGAACATATCCTCTCTACCAGCAAACTGCTCAATGAAACCGAACCGGACTTTATTCGTTTGCGAAGGCTCTGGTTATACGGAGATGGGAGCGAGGCAGACGGACCCGAGTCACCACTACTGAAACATGTTCGAGATGGTTCATTCAGTCCCCAGACCCCGGAAGGGACAGTACTGGAATTGCAGCTGCTTCTCAACAACCTGCAACCGATGAATTCATTCTTTCTCTGCGACCATGGTAATAACTATGTTCAGGTCAGCGGCAGTTTACAAAACGATCTTTATGAAATGCGGGCTGAAGTTAATGATTTTCTGGCATTGCCAGCAGAGGTGAAACAGGCCCATTACACAGCAATTGGATCACATATCTGATCCTGCAACCCTGTTTATAAAGGACACTGCTTTGCTAAAAAAAAGAAGAACAGCAGAAATCGTTAAAACCGTCATTGCCATTATCCTGGTCTCCGGTTTAATCCTGAGCATGGGGACAGTGACATTTGTTATTGGTATTCAGGAATTTATTGCGGCAAAAAACAGTACTGACTGGCCCAGCGTCAATGGGATCGTCTTCCGATCAGAGGTGGAAGTCACCGAAGATAGACGCAGCAGAAGTTCAGGAACCTCAACCTCCAGTTACTCCTATCAGCCTGTGGTTAATTACCAATATTTCGTCAACGATACAAAAAACACAGGAGATACTATTCGGTACGGCTTGGTCACCAATAAACATATGGCTGAAAAAACTGTGGCCAAGTATCCGAAGAAAAGAGAAGTTGTGGTGTATTATAATCCCGACAAACCGAAACAGTCGGTGCTCGAACCTGGTTATTCCGGGGGGCTGTTGTTCATGCCGATCATGGGGCTGATCGTTATTGGTTGTGGATTGCTAAGTGTATATCTTATTTGGAATTATGGTTCATCAATTGCCGAGTCAACAAGCGCAGCAATTGGAAAAAATTTTTTCCTGCGAGCTGCAGCTTTCATTATTGGAGGTCTGCTTCTCTTTTTTGGGCTTGCCTATTTGATGCAGCGTTTTCTCTATGGCTGAGTCTGGTCATTATCCTTTATAAATCACCATATAGCTCAACCGATCTCACATTACACCTGCTTAATCAATAGTTAACAAAAAAAAACTCCCCCGCCGAATACGGTGGGGGAGTAACCTTTGCGGGAATGTCCGAAATGTGGCTAAGCTTGAACCATTTGTTTTATTTGGCTTATAACTCTTATGTTGCCTTCAAGTTAAACGTCGCATTTTGTAATTCTTCGCCAAACTCTTCGCCAAGCTCTTCCATGTTGTCATCATCCTCATCATAAAACCAGTTCACTTCTACCTCGTTGTCCTCAGCAACCTCTTCAAAAAGGTCGAAAAGACCCAACAGAATCTTTGCTGAACTGGAGTTAAAGTAAATCAGTTCAAAATTTAAAACGATTTTGATTCCCTCCAGTGCCCGGAGATACTGCTCAAGATCTTCCAAAATCGTGCCGTAAAATTCATGAATATCTTCAGGGTATGACTCTCCCCTTATCGAAAATATGTTGGTGGAAAAGTTAAAGTCGATCTCTGGTGATCGTTCTTCAGCACTTATTCTGATGTTTTCCATCCGAACTCCTTCTCAACAATACCCTTAACTAACGGTTGGCCATAGATGGCAATTTCCTGTCAGTTCTGCGCTATAACTATAATTTCATCCTCTGAATATCACAAATACCCAAGGTAAAATTTCAGTTATACGCAATGAGCTGGAAATTTCTTAATTCTGGTCAGACATTCTCTATTTAGAGAGTATGATAATCTAATTTTTAATCATTTTCACCTAAATCCAATCTCAAACCAATTTTTCATCCGACAGATAATATCAATAATAATAAATTTGGCACCTCAAATAAGGCTTACATCCCTATTTGTGATTTTTCTTAGCTGATTACCCCCAAAACCAAGCTGTGAATAATTAAACATCCTGATTGCCCCTATTAATCAGTAAATTGGAAAGAAAGTCAGATTCTCAACGGAAATGAAAACAGTCATTGCGAGTGAAACGAAGCAGGTAAGGTAAAATGAGAAGGCTGATTCTCCACGAGCTATGGTATTATCCA
>CAZMFP010000074.1:0-6403 GCA_964565605.1 uncultured Desulfocapsaceae bacterium
CCTATGAACTCTGACCTTGGTCAAAGACCAAGGGTTTTACTGTTAGACTAAAAATAATCTGCTTCAATAAAAAATCCCTTGTATGATTTTTATGTCGCTTGACTAAGTGAGAATTATTCTTATTTGTAATTTACTGTGTAACTACCCATTACCAAAAAGAGATCAAATCATGGCAAAACCGGAAGAAATGTATCAATGTCAGACTGTGGATTGCGGCTATACATATGATCCTGATCGAGGTGACAGGAGGGGAAAAATAAAAAAAGGTGTTGCCTTTGCTGAGCTGCCTGAAGACTGGCGATGTCCCAGTTGTGGTGCCGGGAAAAGGGCATTCCGTCCCCTTGCCTGACCTGGCTCAACAAGAGATGAAGCAACCAGATAAACCATTTTATGTACGAGGTAAACAAATGTCGAAACCGGAAGAAATGTACCAGTGCCAGATGGTGAATTGCGGTTATATATACAATCCCGACAAGGGAGATCGAAAAGGAAAAATAAAAAAGGGAACCGGGTTTCATGACCTGCCGGATGATTGGAAATGCCCGGTATGCGGTGCCACAACAAAGGCCTTCAAACCTCTTGCAGGACCAGGATCCGTTGCAGAGCAGGATAAGCAGCAGCCTGAACTCAATACAGCACCAAAAACAACAGCTGTTAAATATAAGTGTATCCTGTGCGGCTATGAATATGACCCTGAAACCGGTGATCCTGAAAATGGAATTGATGCGGGAACGGAGTTTGATGACCTGCCGGACGACTGGCTTTGCCCGGTTTGTGCAGCCGGTAAAGATGAATTCGAGCAGGTGTAATCATCTATAAACAGTAACGAACAAGGCTCTTCTTTCTGATAAAGTTTTCAAAAACAATTTACTTGTAATAACTGCGGTGATACTTTTAACAAGCATCGCTCTTTCGGGCGTTCATCTGCACCGTATAAAACAGTGCTCAAATGGGCCAGCAAAGAGAACCATAGCTCACCAGTCTGATCACTTCGAGCTACAGTGCTGCTAGCCTGAATATTTCATAAACTGAGGACCATATGCAAAACAAAACGATCTTTTTTGCCTTTCGCGGCGATCCTATGTGCTTTATCCACGTCTTACTCAACAGCCTCGATATGGCTGCTAAAGGGATGGAGGGAAAAATTATTCTTGAAGGTGAAGCGGTTAAGCTGGTTGCCGAAATGGCAAAACCGGACAACTTCCTCTATAAGCTTTACATGAAAGTCAAGGAACAGGGACTGTTCATCGGCGCCTGTAAGGCTTGTTCAAACAAGCTTGGTGTTGTAGAGCAAATTGAGAAAGAATCGATCCCACTGATCGGTGATATGGCTGGACACCCTGCCATGTCGGAATATATTGAACAGGGCTATACGGTTCTAACGTTTTAGTTTACACCCAAGACAGAAAGTAAAGTCTGTCGGATGATTGACTCGCAGGGAATTCGATTGAGCTATCGGTCGGTAAATTGTTATCTAGGGACAAATTCGGATAGAACCGCTTTTTGTCCTGTTGACAACCCGGCCGATATCAGCATTGGTCACCCCGTTTTCTGCCAGTTTATGGCGGAGCATCTCCACGTTCTCTTCACCAACAGAAATCAGCAACCCTCCTGAAGTCTGGGTATCGGCCAGGATATCCATCAACACGCCATCAACGTGTCCATCAACCACAACAGATTTTTCACAGTATTTTCTGTTGGCAAAACTGCCGGCCGGAACCATCCCCATATCAGCCATTTCTCTGACTGAATTGATAATTGGAACCTCAGAAACGTTGATTTCGATTAAAACATTTGAAGCTGCAGCCATTTCCAGAAGATGACCCAAAAGACCGAATCCGGTCACATCGGTGCAGCCGTTACAGCCAACTTCCTGCATAACTCTTGCAGCATCACTGTTGAGTCGTGACATCCAACTGATCACCTCTTTCTCAGCTGCTGAATCAATAAACTGTCCCTTAATGGCTGTTGACAGAATTCCGGTGCCAACAGGTTTGGTTAAAATGAGATGATCACCCATCCGGCAACCGCCATTGGTCATCACCTGTTCAGGATGAATCAGGCCGGTGACACTGAGCCCATATTTGATTTCCGGATCATCGACACTATGTCCTCCAACCAGCAAGGCTCCCGCTTCATGAATCTTATCCAGCCCTCCTTTGAGAATTTCTTTCAAGACATCAATCGGCTCATCGTCTTTAGGGAAGCAGACAATATTCATAGCAGTCAGTGGTACCCCTCCCATGGCATAGACGTCACTCAAAGCATTGGCCGCAGCAATCCGGCCAAAATCACGAGGATTATTGACCATGGGAGTGAAGAAATCAACTGTCTGGATGAGAGCAAGATCATCACGAACCCTAATCACTCCAGCATCATCGGAAGTTTCTTTACCGACAAGAAGATCGGGATGTTCTATGGCCGGAAGGTCTTGCAAAATTTTCTCCAGGTACCCCGGAGGTAGCTTGCTCGCTCAGCCGGCAGCTTTTACCTTTTCCGCAAGCCTTATTTCTTTCTTTTCGTTCATTAAGTTTTTTTGAGTAAGATTCCTTTCTGACGAGTCATTGGGATCCACCCTGCAATCCAACAAAGACCCCACTTTCCTGACGTCTGTATATTCGAGCTATATCAATATTGTCTTGAAGAAGCAGTTCCTGTACCTTTTTAATTTCTTCACAGGGGAACTCTATTGCCATGCCACAGTCTGAACTGATTGATCTGGGTACCGGAATCACATCTATTTTTATGTTGTTTGCCAAGAGCAGTTTTTCCGCTTTTAATACAAAATGGATGGAAAAGAGAATAATGACACAAGATTGGTTTATCATTTTAGGGCAATCTGTTGAAGAGCGTCCAGACATTTTACTATATCCTCTTCATTGTTGAATAAACCAAATGAGAAACGAACCGTCCCCTGGGGGAAGGTTTCTATGGCTTTGTGGGATGCCGGTGAACAGTGGAGTCCAGCTCGTACCTGAATACCATAATCGCGATCCAGCAGGTACGCCACTTCGGACTCACTTTTTCCTGCCACCTGCAATGACACAACAGCCGTCCGTTTTCTACCGATTGCCGGACCAAACAGACGGATTCCTTCAATATCGGCAAGCCCATCGATAAACTTCTTGGTCAAGCAGTATTCGTGGGAAAAAATTGTTTCCAAACCCGTTTCCAGGATAAATTGAACGCCTGCATCCAGACCTGCAATACCTAAAGTGTTTGGTGTTCCTGATTCATACCTGTCCGGTGAAAAAGAAGGCTGCAGTTCTTCTTCAGATCTGGAACCCGTTCCACCTCGTTTGAGCGGATTGAGTTTCACTCCTTTCTTGAGGTAAAAGCCGCCCGTTCCTGTTGGGCCAAACAACCCTTTATGGCCTGTGAAGGCTAGAAAATCGATATTCTGCAGTTCAACATCCAACGGCAAAATGCCAGCCGATTGAGCCGCGTCCACCATGAATAGAGCATCCCCTTTCTTTGCACCTATTTCTTCAATTGGAGTTATTGCACCGGTCACATTTGAAACATGGTTAACAACAATTAAACGACTATTATGGCGTAACAGTCCAGGCAGCACTGAAACATCCACCTCACCGTTCACATCAAGGGGAAAGAATGATATCTCAATATCCGCTGTCTGTTCAAGATACCTCAGCGGCCTCATAACCGAATTATGTTCAAAAGGGGAAGTAATAACATGATCACCCGGCTGGAGAATATGGGGAAACAATCCCATGATCCCAACATTGAGTGATTCCGTCACATTGGCAGTAAAGATGATCCTGCTTGAGTCAGCACAGTTGAACAGCTCCGCTATCCGTTCCCGGGCATTGAACAGCACTCTCCCCGCCTCAAGAGAATGGCCGTGAGCTGACCGGCCAGGACTGAGCGCCATGTTCTTCAGGGTTTCACCTACAGCACTGAGGACCTTGGCAGGCTTAGGAAATGAAGTAGCAGCATTATCCGCGTAGACCAACGATTTTTTCATAACACTACAGAGGACTCACCACTTTTTGTGCCGTTACCATGCTGTTCATGATCTCAAACATATTGGTCGATTTTCCAATAAGAAGATTGTCTTGGAGGTGATAATAATCGAGGCAGGTACCGCAGGATAAAATTTCCACTCCCTGTTCTTCAAGTAGGCGCAGAGGCTCGATAATATCAGACTCTTTGGCAGTTAAGAAAACACCGCTGTTATAAAACAACAGCTTAGCAGGCAGGGGGGAAATCTCTTTCATGGTTTTAATAAAAGCTCGCATGAGAAGTGTACCCAGTTCTTCCTCACCCTCTCCCATTGTGTTTGAACCAAACACATAAACAAGACCCGCTCCCGGGTTACAAACGTATTCTTCAGCAGCTGGAGCATCTGCCTGGGCTTGGGAAGTGGCTGTTTTTATAAGGGTTAAACGGTACTTACCGTTTTCCTCCACAATCGCAACCTCACATCCCTGGCTCTTGCCAAAACGGGCCACATTATCTCTTGATGCTTCATTATCGACAAATATTTCGATGACTCCAGCACTTGTGGCTGTTAATGCATCTCTTGTCATAAGTACCGGCTGGGGACAACTCATGCCTGTACAATCAACTATTTTTTTCTCACTCATCTTCTTTTATTTTTTTGAATAAAATATTCTATCAGCACGCTTTAAAACAATGCGTACGGAATGTAACCACGAGATCTTTTTCTGTCAATTAACAACACACTACACTTTCAGGCTATCATTTTGGCCAAATGGAACACAGATACCTGTCTTAATCCCAATGGATTGCCGGTTGCCTTGATGGATTGATGACCTCTTCTTCATATCCAGTACCGGAAAACCGTTACTGACAATCTCCCTCAAAAATCGATAGTTACCTCTTATAATCTGTAGCATTTCTTCCTTAATCAGTTTATTTTCAGGTAGCATAAACAATGTACTAAGCTAGTTTTCTTTCCTGGCTGTAACAGCTGAGAAAAATGCAATGGAATCGATCCTATTCCACCAATTCTTTTAAACATGAGGGATGCGTAATGACTGATCATAAAAAAGATACTCCCCCACAATCAGACCCCAAGAGCAGTGAAAGACGAAAAGCGATAAAAAAAATCAGTATCGGCATTGGAGCTATAGCCGGTATCAGCGCTCTACCTGAAAAATGGACACGGCCCGTTATTGGTCAAATCATACTGCCCGCCCACGCTGCAACCAGTGCTGTTACTCTCCATGATCCATGTACAGCTCGCAGGACCTCAGGCACCCAGGATTCAAATAGTGTGAAAGTAGAGATTAGCGCCTGGGTTGACCCACCTACGGCTAACCTTCCAGCAACAATTACAGCTACAGCTACAGGTGGTGCCGGTTCTACAGTCACAGTGACTACAACCACTGCTGCAGACGGCACCTTCGGTGCAACAATATCTGTTGGCGGCGGGCCGGGAATCACCTCTATTTCAATTGTTACAGTTGTTACCGGGGCTGCCGATCAGGGCAGTTGCAGTGTTACTGTTCCACCAGGAGATCAGGCAACCTCTACAACAGCGAGACCCCGTAAAACAACAGGTATTCCGATTTATATTCCGTGAACCTCCCCCGATAAAACGGACACCAAAATCAAATTAAGATGAGGTGTCAGATGCCAAGGTACAACAAACCAAGAAGGAAATGATTTTTCATACAGATCGTGGCATAGAATTTTCAGCATTTCGATTTAGAGATGTATTACGAGATCATGGAATTCAAGCAAGCCTGAATCATCCAGGTGTTTGTACAGATAACGCACATATGGCATCATTCTTTCATTCTATGAAAGCTGAATTAATTAGAGGAAGAGTGTTCCACAATGTGAATGAATTGCGTTGTTCGTTGAATAGTTACATCAATCAATTCTATAATCATAAAAGGTTGCATTCAGGAATTGGTTAAAATACACCAGCTGAATACGAGCTAATGGCAGTATAAAACAATGGGTGTCCGTTTTATCGGGGGAAGATCACCGGGTTTGGTGTGAAGCTTGAAAAGAAAATAACAACAGCAATCCATCACTACACCCGCTATGAAGTTACCCTGCACGGATATTTCTGCCTATTAGCTCAAAGACAAAGCAGATGAGGTCGGCTCGCTGCGCTGTGGAACGGAGTCTGCACTTACCTGTTTGTCAGTAACGACCAATGACCTTTATCACGAATATGTCATTTGGAAGTATATTATTATGGGGCTAGACTAGTTGAGAATACTTAACTGTATGCTCAACTGCGTCATGCCGGTTAAAAACAAATATATTTATCGTTCAAGAATTACAGAGCCTAAATTCAGAGAAATTGTGAAGTATTTTTCTCTTGATTTAGAAGCTCAAATAATTGCAATTCTGATTACCAACATTCCTCAGCAAGCTTAAGTTGCTGATATGGTATAGGGTT
>CAZMFP010000075.1:0-5819 GCA_964565605.1 uncultured Desulfocapsaceae bacterium
TTTCTCGCTGAATATATCAGCTTTGGTTTACTGACACAAAATTATGAACACCCTCATTGCATTTAAGCCCATAGGTGTCATCCGCACGCCATTTCACAGTAAAGATGATTGTCCGATCCAGCCGGTTTACGCGAAAGACTCACTAGGTAAAGTAGAAATTTTCCAGGAGCACCAGGCAGGTCTTAAGGATATCGAGACATTCAGTCATATCTACCTGATCTTCCACCTCCATAAAGCGGGTGAGATACGTTATGTACGACCAACATTCCTTGATGATACACCCAGAGGTATCTACGCATCAAGGCATCCGTGCCGACCAAACGGGATCGGCATGTCCATTGTCAAATTGCTCGACCATACAGACAACATCCTCACCGTTGAAGGTATTGATGTCCTTGACAAAACTCCTTTATTGGATATAAAACCGTATATTCCCCGGCATGACCACATCCCTGATGCAACCGAAGGTTGGCTTGCAGATGTTGAGTTTCGAAAAAAACCAAAAGGAAGAGAATAATATCGCTTTTCTCCTCACTGAAAATTACCATACTGATACGATAGCTTTTAAAAGAAAGAAGGAGGGTTCATGATTATCACCAACACCGAAACGATTCCCGGAAAGGATATTGTCTCCAGTCATGGAGTCGTCTCCGGCAGTACCGTCCGTGCCAAGCATGCGGGAAGAGATCTCATGGCAGGGCTTAAAAACATCTTTGGCGGCGAGCTCAAAGGCTATACCGAGTTACTCGGCGAATCCCGTGATCAAGCCATTGAACGGATGACATCCCAAGCAAGTCAAATGGGTGCCAACGCCATTGTGAATGTCCGCTTTTCTACCTCTTCCGTTGCCGCCGGCGCTGCAGAAATCTATGTGTACGGCACTGCGGTAACTATCAGGTAGACAGGGAGCCCAATAATGGAAAATATCATTTTTTTGGCCATCCTGGTCAGTCTCGGTTATTTTTTTGGCCGCCATGCTGAAAAGAAGCATTACACCTCAATAGTGGAACGAGAACAGAACTATCTTGAACTGGCTACCACCTCGTCAAAATATTCCCTTATCGAAAATGCCAGAATCGACCGATGTCAGCTGGCAAAAGGATCTGTTGTCATCTCTGTCGACTATTTTAAACGAATACTGGCAGCGCTGAGAAACATCTTTGGCGGTTCAGTCCAATCGTATGAAACCCTTCTGGACCGGGCCCGTCGAGAAGCGGTTCTACGGCTGAAAGAGTCCTGTTCAGGGGCTGACGAGATCATTAATCTAAGGATTGAGACCTCATCCATCTCCAAGGGGGCACAGAGCACCATCGGCTCCGTAGAGGTTCTCGCCTACGGTACAGCCATCTACTACAAGGAAGCGTCGTGAACCAGGGAGACCCTGTCCGGTATGAGCCATCTCTGCCGAAGAACAATGACAACATCTCCCATGATCAGCCGGTAAAAGAGTTTCTTCTTTTACTCTTCGGAGTAATAGCCCTTTTTCTTTTTCTGTTCTGGTCTCTTGGTTTGTTTGTTGATTTGGCCGTCAATGCGATTTCCCCCGAAAAAGAAGCCGTGTTGTTTGCAAAAGCCAAGCTCGACTGGACAAGAAAGAAAGGTACCAATTCAAAACAGCAGAAGTATCTGCAACAACTGACCGATTCTCTCAGACCATGCCTTGATGTCCAATTCCCGGTGAAAGTGCATCTCGTCCAGGATAAGGAACCAAATGCCTTTGCCTTTCCCGGAGGGACCATTGTTGTCCACTCAGGCCTTTTAAAGTCGGTCCAGTCTGAAAACGGTCTCTCGTTTGTCCTGGCCCACGAGCTGGCCCACTTTAAGAACCGTGATCATTTACGCGGTCTAGGCCGCTCAATCGTGCTGATGACATTGTCATCTTTGCTCACCGGTGCCAACTCGGATATTACCAGGGCACTCACCCCTGCCCAACTTTTTGGCCAGGCGCAATATTCGCAAAAACGGGAAAGCGAAGCAGACAGAACCGCCCTTATCACACTGAACTGTAAATACGGCCATGTCGGAGGAACAACTGAATTCTTTTACACCTTGCTCAAGAAAAAGAAACTGCCGGATTTTGCTGCCCTTCACTCGTTTTCAAGCCACCCTGAGCTCAAAAAGCGCATAAAAACACTGAACATACTGGCAAGAGATAACGGTTTTGCGATTTCGGATGTCCTGCCGCTCCGTTAAAGCAGCCATAACCTGTTACTATTCGTTCTTGAGTAGAAGCTACAATCTGGAATATTTCTGCTATCAGCTGCGTCTTTGACGTTTTTTGTGTTTCATCACTGTTTTGCAGTGTTTTCCAAACAGTTTATCCTTTTTCCTTTTCTCTAAATATGACATTTCATTGTACGAGGACTCTTTGGACATCTTGATATAATTTTGGTAACGATCCGCAGGCAACAGGCCTTTTTCAACCGCGTCCAAAACAGCACATCCTTTTTCTTTAACGTGTGTACAATCGTTAAACTGACATTTTTCAGTCAGGGCCATTATTTCGGGAAATGTCCCTTCAATCCCGCTATCAACAGAAAAATTCCCTATTTCACGCATACCTGGTGTGTCAATTATCAAGGCTCCGCATTCGAGTTGAGTCAGCTGTCTATGCGTTGTGACATGCCTGCCTTTACTCTCCTTTTTACTTACTGATTGAGTTTTATAAATTGATTTGCCTATGAGATTATTAATAAGCGTTGTTTTACCGACACCGGACGATCCCAACAAACAGTAGGTCTTCCCAGGTCGCATTGTTTCCTGTACTGAGTCAAGGCCGGAATCATTTTTGTTGCTGAAGACAATTATCTCTAAATCCGGCATAACCTCTTGAATCTCATTGATCCTCTTATCAATTTCACCTGGGGTAAGCAGGTCACTTTTACTGAGCAATACAACCGGCTGGATATCGCTTTCATTGACCATGACAAGATAGCGTTCAAGGCGACGAAGGTTAAAATTCTCATTCAACGATTGAACGATGAAGGCCACATCGATATTGGCTGCAATCAACTGGAAATCTACTTTTTTTCCAGGAGTTTTTCTTTTCAGCAATGAATAACGAGATACGATTTCGTGAATGATAGCGAATGTATTTTCATCATAAAAACTGACAATGACCCAATCTCCCACTGCAGGGTAATCAATTGGCGATGAAGCATTAAATATGAGTTTGCCAACCAGTTCGGCTGAAATATCGCGCTCACCATTACTGATGGTATAGCTCTCTTTATGAACTGCTACCACTCGCGCTAAGTCATACTGCTCTAGAATCTCAGGCGAAATTGACGACTCTACTGATTTATTCAATCCTATTTTTTCTAACTTGTTTGACATATTTATTCCAAATTATTAATGATTCTCAGCCTTGATGGTAAAAGAGGTTTTGTCTTTATGGCTTGTGTATTTCAAGGATCATAATTTCTTGCTCACATATATCTAAAGGTAAAGAAAAGTTGAGAAATATATGTATTGTCCTTGATTGGAAGTGATCCTTAACCAAAGGCTAGCCAGATAAATTGCACCACCTCGTGTTTGGTTGAGCATTATCTGCATCTATCAGTACGTCTAATTTTATATTGTTTTCCATTATTGTATGATTTTCCTATTACTTCTATCGGCCAATCTCACCGACGGTAACGCAGCGAAGCGGAATTACCATCGGTGAAGCACCTTGATATGTGTAGTTATTTTATACAATCAACAACAATAGACATTGGTCTATAGGGATTCTTAACTCTTTCATCATGATCAGGCGTTCTCATCACGTGCCCAATAGTGTAATCGATAGGTTTTGTGATACCTTTTCCCGTTTCATCATAATAATGATAAAATTGAATGTCTTTAAAGGCTGTCTTCTCAAGGAGTTCTTTTATTGTAATATACTTCGGAAACCACACATGCCCACCGTTAACAACCTTGCCATCAATAAAATCACCTCCGCCGGCAGGATCAAAAAGGAATTCACCTTCTTCACTTTTTTGTGTCCTATTGTACAGAATATCGCATTGATAATCGGGGAGCGACAATCTAAATATTCCGCCAGGTTTCAGCACCCTATATATTTCATCTATTATCAATGGTAACTTTTCTTGCTCAATATGTTCAAAAACATCTTCAGACTGATAAATATCGACACAAGAACTCGCTAATGGAAGCTTTTTCGTTACATCATGGTTGATATGTTGAGCGTTTGCTTGTGAAAGCGACAAGCCAACGAATTTTTTGTACAAGCCATTTTGGGGAACGTCACCGGCATATAGATAAATAGCCTCTTTCGTTTTTAAGTCATTGAAGTTCATTTTCTAGGAAAACATATTTTTTAACGTTTTATCATACTTCTGTTTTCATGAATCGCTTTTGTTCACATAACGCCACGGTTCACAGGCCGCGAGGTACGAGCGGCCCTTTGTGAAACCGAATGTTATGTGATTTTTTCTACCATTTTCCACCTATCCGGTGTTTCTAGCTTTTTATTGCGGTGATAAGTTAATGCTAACGCAATACACCACTTTAACTCTTTTACCGGGACATCATCTTTTAAATTGAAATTAATGCTCCTGTTTCCCCCAAATTTGAACTTTTGGGGATATTTTTCTTTGAATACTGGAACTAGATTTGCGGTGCATTTAAAGAAAATTGAATATTGCTCTTCTTGGGATTCTTTCCAGGCAATTCTTATCGTACTTCCACTTTTAGATTCTGGAGTAAGGTAACTTGGCTCTCCCCACTTGAGTGTCTCTTCTAACTCACCGATTTCATCAAGTGAAACAGCTGTGTCAAATATTAGCTGTCTAAGAAACATTAGTTTCTTTTTTATTTTTTTGGGATAGGTATCGAAAACTGCTGCGACTTCTGAATCTATTGGGATATTAGAGAATTTATCCATTATTTCTCCATCATTTTGACCAGATCGGCTGAACTCATTGAAAAAAAGGGTGCGTTGTATAAAGATTGGGGCCATAAAAAGCATGGCTCGGAAGATGAACTGACCGTATCCTCTACCTCTTTCTGTGCACTGAAGTAATTTGATATGTCATTTTTTTATTTCCCTCGAGTATATATGGTGATCCAAACCATGAAACAGAGTACTTCCACGGTAAGAGAACCCTATTCTTTTAGCCACTCTTATAGATGGAATGTTTTCTGGAACAGATAAAATGATAAGCCTTTGTGCTATCTGTTTTTCTTTAGCGTATTCCAGGCAACCTTTTGCAGATTCAGTTGCGTAGCCATTACCCCAAAATTCGCTTAAAAATCTGTAACCTATTTCGATCTCAGTTTTACCCTCTATCTTCTGTTTTAATAAGCCGCAAATTCCTACAAATATGTTGTCTCGTTTTCTGATTACAGCCAAGAAGCAGTGGCCATCTTCTCTGTATTTATTTTGGATTTTATCGAAAAATTCTCTTGCTTCACCACGAGTTAGGATTGAGGGGAAATATCTTTGGACCTTTTCATTCGAAACTAATGAATAAATGTTTTCAAAATGCCTTTCCTCTAATTCTTTTAAATATAATCTTTCCGTAGATATGATAGGAGAGGTCATTTTTTTTGGGACAGACGAGTTTAATCACTGGTTCCTGTGGAGCGGTAGCGGAACAGGAACCCAGTAAATTTATTTGTTATATCTGTTGTTTAATATCCTTCACATAAACTAATTCGGGATCACCTGGATCGAGTTCTGTTATGTAACCGCAGGATCTAAAAGATAATTTATTTAATAGTTTTTGCATTCTATGATTAGATAAATTTGTTGTTACATCAGTGCTGTCTCATAAAAATGTAAATAAAACCATATAAATAAAGGCCCGGAGAGC
>CAZMFP010000076.1:0-5770 GCA_964565605.1 uncultured Desulfocapsaceae bacterium
AAAAGGTTATATTCCACGTTTTCTTGGTTATGCCGATAATCGTGATTTTTTTTACGTTTTAAAACGTGAGCGTTCAGACACAGCTGTCAACAAATAGTAGGATTTGCCATTAAGACACTTGTCCTGTCAGGCAGGACAAGTTGATAAGAACTCTAATCTGGAAAATATCAAATGAAATGTTCTCTACCTCTTTGGATATTTACAATTATTACTATTTTTGTACCGGAAAGCATTGAAGCTCAAACACTGGCGGAGCAAAAAAAAGTTCTGCTGAAACAGATACAGCTCACCCATGAGTTATCAGATGTTCAGGTAGCTGATCTGCGAAAGATCTTCTTTGGTTCAGCCTTCATAGGACAGGGGAACCTGGAAATAACCAAACATCCGGCCACTACCCAGGAGTGCGAGGCGATGCTTCGGCAACGTGCGATAAATTATGAAAATCCTCGCTACGAGAAAATATGCGGGGCCAAGTATATGGCCCCTCTGTACAATCCCCAGGATGAAACGCCTGAAGAAGCCAAAGTGTGTATCGATCAATTTGAGTTCCCTAATATTCCCTGTGAATACCCGGTTGTTTGGGTGCGTACCAGGGAAGCCGCTGAGATCTGTTTAGCCATGGGAAAACGGATATGTGATGCCCATGAATGGGAAGGCGGCTGTGCTGGAGAACTGGCGCCTCCCGATTATCGATTTGATCTTACTGCAGGTGTCAGTCCAGGAAAGGCCATCAGAAAAGCACGTGTTGTCCATAATAACAAAATGAGTGGCAGTAAGACATGGAGTTACGGCTCTCAATATCGTAAAGGTATTTGCGGGGCAAACAGTTCAAAAAGTTCTAGCTGTAAAGGTGGTGGTTGGCGCCAATGCGGATCCAATACATACCCGGCTGGATTCTTCCCAGATTGCCATAGCCCCTTAGATGTTTACGATATCAACGGTAACGCAGCCGAACACATGAACCTGCCCTTAGATGAAAAACAGATGGCAAGTCGTGGAAGTAGAGAGCTGGGTTATACAGAGATGAAAGGCAGTTGGTTTATTTTCGATAAGTATAGAGCGCACAAAGACTGGTGCCGCTGGCGCGCGCCATATTGGCATGGAAGTCGGGTAATGTCACCTAAAAGTCACCACAACTATCATCTTGGGTTCCGCTGCTGTAAAACCGTAAAAGGGACAAAGGCGACGGAGTAAAAGAAGAGCAGACCAATCAGGGTAGGTTTATTAAAAAATGACCGGATCAGAAATTCAGGTTTGCAGACAGAAGAATTCCTTTTGGTCCCGGTTTGATTCCTTTCAGGGGACCTTCATCACTCAACACATATGACAGTTCCGGGTCTTTCAGGACATCATAGATGGATAATAACTTCCCATCGATAAGCATTTTTTCACTGACCAGACGAACACCATGGCTGTAATCGGCATAGCCGGCGCCATGTACGGTGCTGAGTGGTTGGATTGGATTACCACACGGTTTGTGCCAGCCATAAATGGCAATTCGACCAGGCTTTTTTGCCAGCCTGTTGGTGATGACAACATCCTTTTTATGGCCGGATACCAGCGCTCCCGGCTCAATACCACGTGAGCGTCCCTGGTGAACAATTTTCTGGTTGTGGTGTTTGTAATATCTAGTGGATCGCATCTTGGGACCCGGTGGTAACGGCTGAGGAGTGAAGTGGCCTTCGGACTGCTCATAGATGGCATCTACCATTCGACGTGTGGGGAGAATAAAACCAAATTGTTTGGCTACCAAGCTGGCAGTATAAAAATCCATTGGGATACGGATGAAATCAGTATTTGAACCAATGGCAAGATAGTCGGGAGTAACAAAGATAACACCGTTAACCAACCGGCCATTCTTCTTCTTATGTTGTAGCTTTATTGGTTTCAGCTCTCTTAAAAATTCAGGGAGATTTCCCTTCAGCAACTGTTCACCGATAAGCTGTTCACGCTGCTGCTCATTAATTCGTGAAGCCAGGTCAACAAATTTTGAACCTGTCAATGCATGGGGGGAGCGCTTTGGAATATATTTGGTGAGGCCATCAGACCATAACTCATCAATCTTATACGCATTTGCCGTACCTGTTTGAATCCCGAAAACAAAAATAATCAAGATTTTTAAAAACCAGCCGACGGTTGATAAACTTCGCATCAGTAACTTTTCTCCTGCCTACTTAATATTAACTTGTTCTGTTTTTTTGTTACGGAAAAGGGGAAATTATTAACTCACGGTCAAGATGTTCAACAGCTTGTTTGAGTCATTTGTTTGATAATGGACGAGTAAATTGTTGATATTTGGAAGAGTTAGAAAGAGATACCCATGAGGTTTAAACCTGCAAACTTGTATACTATACCCTATTTGAGCAAAACTTGCCAACATTCAGCGGTCGGACCTCTTTTTTGAAGATATATTATCGATGTATCTTTACGGTCTGTATGTTTTTGATCCTGAAGAAATTCATTTTATATCAAGGCAGATGGATCATTAGCCCAGGTTGTCATTCTTTACCTTTCAGGAAAAATTATTGACAAGACAATGGGTTATAAAATAGATTTCCTATCACTTCACCAAATTTTCAGATTGCTTGATGAAAGACCCAAAGAGTTAACGCCAGTTGAGATTTTCAACCAACACATTGCTTCTAGAATATGGATCGTCTTTTAAAAATATTGTTTCTCGGTTCAACAGGATGTTTTTTACTGTTATCAGGGTGGTGGTTGGAATGGTACATAACAGATGGAGATAGTCAGTCGGGGCTGACGTTTGAAATCGTTCTGTTGATAGTCTTGGTCTGTACCGGGTTGTTCATCGCTGTATCTGGCAGGCGAATATCCAGCTTTATCGGCAAAGCGGTTGGCTGGATTCTGTTGTTGTCTCTTCTTGTTGTGGCCGGTAGAACTTTACACCAGATGAAAGTCCCGGCAATCAATACATTTCTGGAGAGAAATGTAGTTTCATTTGTAAATAAACAGATCATCAGCAGATTTAATTCTGGGGTAGGTCCAATATCGGCATTTCATGATTTTACCCAAGGCCGATTCGATTATCCTATCTTTGTCAAAGCGCTTCAGCGTCCTGCACAACTGTTACTGAGAGGGAACAGTGGTCAGATGACATTGGTAAATTTTCAAGACTGGGATAAAGGCTGGCAGGAACATCCCGACTCGAATTTACCTTTTTATTTTGGTGATGACTTTTTACTGTCATTTTCCAATACTCTTGAAGATAATAAGCCGTTACAGACAATTTCATTGAGTAGAATTGTTGTAAATGGTGTTGCTTCCTCTAAAGGAAACGCCTGGGAAATTGATGCGGCTAAAGCAAGCTTGAAAAGAGTCTGGACTCGAAAGTCAAAAAATACGCTTCATCATTGGGGTGATCAGTTCGATGGTAAAGTCTTTATCCCAGGTACCTGGACTGCCAGGGTTCCAAAAAGTGATCTGCTTAAGTTTTCCAATACGTCGTTTTCCCATTGTCAGGAAGAAAACACGCGTCTGGACAGCATTGAGGTTTTCTCATTGTCAGACGGCACCCATTTGAAGTCCATTGACATTCTGCCGTTATTGGCGGATGTATCGGATCCTTCCTTTAAACAGTTTTTGAAACATTGTGAAGATCCGTTTCACCTCAACGATATCGTAATTGTTAAAACTGAGAAACATGCCGGTTTTTTCCCGGAAGGAAAGGTGGGAGATATACTAATCTCAATGGCTGGAATCAATACTATAGCCTTACTTGACCGGGATGATCACAGAGTGAAATGGCATTGTTCCAAATTCTCTAGTCAACATAGCCCGCGTCTGAGCGACTACGGCACAATGTTTGTCTTTGATAATATCGCTTCCAATGAGATTCATGGTCAGTCACGTATCACTGAAGTTGACATACAATCAAATCAGATTGTCGGTATGTGGGAGGGCAGTGAGGGCAATAATTTTCACAGTCAATTCATGGGTCGTATACAGCTGTTTAAAGATCGAATCTTTGTGGTGGAAAGCGGTAATGGGCTAATGTTTGAACTGATATGTGATTCCCGGCCGATTTCTCTAGGGTGTAAGAAACAAGATCTTATTCAGATCCCCTCTAATGAACCTTTTGTGATGGAGGCTTTGATTGAACCTGAAAAATAAAACATATTGTTTAAAACCACTGGCGGTTTTTTTTCAGGTGACCACAATAGCGTCCGCTGTTATCCTGTTAACGCATCATCCTGTTTACGCATATATTGGCCTTGGAGCTCTGATTCCTGCCATAGGTTATTCTCTGACCTTTATTTTTTTTCTTGTAGTGATGTTTGTGGGCGTTTTTGCTTATCCTCTCAAGAAATTTTTTGGTTGGCTAAAGAGCAGGAGAAATTCCGATCTGCAACAGGTGGAAGGTGCAAAAGGTACTATTTCAGGTAAGCCGCAGGAGATAGACACATCCACAGTTTCTTCGGATCATTTAAGAACAAAGAGGCCGTTTGTTTCGTTTCTTTCAGAAATAGAAGAGTATCTGATTGGTGACAGAGCTGTCTCTGAAATTGACAGACCCATATTCGTTTGTGGTCTTGCCCGTTCAGGTACAACGTTACTGACTGAAATGTTAAATAGTCATCCTGATACCGGCTCATTTCTTTACCGGGACCATCCGTTTGTTCGGCTTCCTTACTTCTGGAGTTTTTTGCATTCCATCTACTATTTCGGCGTTAAAAATAAGCCACGGATCCACGGTGATCAGATAAATGTCGGCCCAGATAGTCCGGACGCGTTTGAGGAACAGATATGGATGGATCACCTTGATAACTATTTTGAGAAAGACCATTTTGAAATACTACCAGAAGATTATTCAGACTCCCTGCTTGAACGGGATTTATCAGGGTCAATACGCAAAATACTCTTTGTAAGGGGGAAAAAAACACGATACCTATCCAAGGGGAATTATAATCTGCTGCGACTTCCCTATATTGCCAAGCTGTTTCCGCAAGCGAAATTTGTTGTTTGTTTCAGGAATCCTATCGACCATTGTCGTTCTTTGACAAGGGTTCACCAGAGATTTAATGAGCTGGCCAAGGAGTTGAAATCATTTAATAAAAAGTTGAAATCCATGGGTCACTTTGAATTTGGCCACAACAGAAAGCCGATAAAAATAAGCCAGGCAGAATATGAACAAACACTGCAATACTGGAATGGAGGTGATGACTACTCGGGTTACCTGTGTCAATGGATATCAATCTATACTGCCCTATTGGATGAATATCTTTCTCAAAACACACTTGCCGAAAAAATCGCACTTTTTCATTATGATCATTTCATTAAAAACACCGAAGCGGAGTTTCAAGCTCTGTTGAGCAGACTTAAACTTGATTGTACCAAAAGTCTGATCAATGAAAGTATGAAGAAGATTACGTTAAGCCCTAAATCCGAAAAAAGAGAAAACCACACAGAACTTGAAGATCGTGCCTTGGAATTATACAAGAATCTATCAGCACTATCGCTTAGTCAGAATAGCTGAACTTAGCCCGGATATTTCATGAACATTTTGTCTTTTCTTATGTATTACATTGTAATTGCAACAAAAAGAGTGTTTTTGAACCAATTAATGAAAAGTACAAAATGTTCACCAAAGGCAAGTCGATATGGCTGCATCTCCTTTGTCGCTATCCCAATAAGCATAGGACTACTATAGCTTATTGGGCTGCTTCGCGGATCTACAACCATCTCAACTTGTGAAATATCCGGGTTGATATGTTTGACAGTGTCAATGAAAAAAACAATAATCCTGTTCAGA
>CAZMFP010000077.1:0-5303 GCA_964565605.1 uncultured Desulfocapsaceae bacterium
ATCCCCTTTCAGGGGTTAATCAATACCGGCCCCTCTGGGGTCGGTTGTTTATTTGAAAACAAGGGATGGACAGGACAGAATATCGGTTTATAATGAACCAGTTTTTTAAGATGGAATAATAATTCCGGTAAGCTAAATACGGTTATTTCAGGAGGTTGAAATGAAAATTTCCATAGAATATTGTCAAAAGTGAAACTATAAACCCCGTGCTTCCAGTCTGGAAGCTGAACTGAAAAATGAATTTGGTGCCAACGTTGAACTGATCGCCTCTGGCGGTGGTGTTTATGAAATTGTCGTAGACGGTCAGCTGCTGTTCTCAAAAAAGCAGCTGAATCGATTTCCTGATGATGGGGAAATAGTCAGTCTGATCAAAGGTAATTAGCCCGGATTTCTCACGAGGTGAGACGGCTGCTTATACGAGGAACATGTGTGTAAGCTATAGTTGACTATGCTTACACGTATAGAGACGAAGTAGAAGTGGCCGTATCGCCTCGCCTTTGGTGAACAGTTTGTATGCAACCAGTCGTCAATTGTGATTAAAAATAACCTTACAATCAACATGTTATCGAGTTGCACTCAAACTGTTCATGAGAAATTCGGGTTAGCCAATTACCCTGTAGACCTCAAGGGGATATTCTTGTTGCAGGAAGTAAGATAGCAGGAGATGTTGTAAACTGAAATGCTCTGCGAACTGAAAATAGAAAATCTTGCGCTCATCGAGTCGCTGCATCTTAATTTCGAACCGGAGAAAAATGGTCAGCTGGTAGTCATGACCGGTGAGACAGGTGCGGGCAAATCGATCATGTTGCGGGCGGTCAAACTGCTTACCGGCAGTCGGGCCTCTTCCGATTGGATTCGTAACGGAGCTGAAAGTTGCAGTGTTGAGGCGTTGTTTGAGATCAACGCGGACCATAAGGTTCTGCTGAAGAGTTTGGCCGAAGCCGGATTTGGCAATGAGACAACTGTTATTATCAAGCGGATTATTAACGACAGGGGTCGATCAAGACTCTATATCAACGGCTCATTGGCCACCGGCAAAGTCGTCTCCGGCCTGACCGCCAATATGTTCAATATCGCCAGCCAGCATGATCATCAGCAGCTGCTTCAGCCAACACTCCACCTCGATTTTATTGATACTCTTGGAGATTTGTGGGAGGCAAGAAACGAGCTTGGACAGCTGTATGAAGACCGGCTGAGGAAAAAAAAGGAACATGATCAGCTGAAACAGCAGGAACAGGATAAGGAAGAAAGAAAAGATCTGCTGCTCTTTCAGGTTGATGAAATTCAGATGGCAGAGATTGAATTGGCTGAAGATGAGAACTTGGCTGCGGAAAAGAAACGTCTCAAGAACGCCGATATGTTAATTCGGCTGAGCCAGGAAAGTTACCGGGCTTTGTCCGGCTCTGTGATGGATGAGTTGGCTCAAATCCGTAAATCATTCACTCAGGTGGCTGAACTTGATCCGGATGCCGCTGATCTTGCTGAAGAGCTAAGCAATTATTCTTTTCAGGTGGAAGATTATATCGCTAAACTCAGGAATTATCGTGATTCTCTTGAGAGCGACCCGTTGCGACTGGAGCAGGTGTCTGAACGGATTGATCTTTTGGGGCAGCTCAAACGAAAATATGGTCCATCCCTTGAAGAGGTTCTTGACTACTGTAGTACAGCGAAGCAGGAGCTGTCACAGATTGAAACGATGGACCAGCGTCTTGCAGAGCTCGAAGAGGAGCTTAGTCAGTTGAGTAGTGATCTGGAGCAAAAGGCGACGGAGCTTTCGGCAAAACGAAAAGAGGTGGCAGGTGGTCTTGAAAAAACAATGATCGCCGAACTTCATTCACTGAGTTTTAATCAGGCTGGTTTTATGGTTCGTTGGCAGGAAAATGAGTGTAATATCGACACCATCACCTCCACTGGATGTGACAGGATCTCTTTCTATTTTTCAGCCAATCCTGGAGAGGAACCGCGTCCCCTTGCCAAAGTAGCTTCTGGTGGAGAACTGTCTCGTCTCATGCTAGCCATGAAATGTCTTTTGGCAAGAAAAGATATGGTTGAAACGGTGTTCTTTGATGAGGTGGATGCCGGAGTTGGAGGGGAGGCGGCTGAGGCCGTTGCCAGAAAAATTCAGGAACTAGCCGGTCATCACCAGGTTTTCTGTATTACCCATCTACCTCAGATAGCCGCACGGGGCACCGGTCATTTCATTGTCTCAAAAAGCGTTGAAGAAGGGCGAACCCTGTCAAATATCAGCAGACTTCAAGAGAATGCCAGAGTGTTTGAACTTGTCAGGATGCTGGCCGGAGACTCGGCAACACCCCAAACCCTCGAATGGGCAGAAGAGCTACTTCGCAAAGGTCGAGCCGGCCAATGAAAAAAGTAAAAGCGCTGTCACTCTTCTCAGGCGGGCTTGATTCAATTCTGGCCACACGCCTTATCATGGCCCAGAACATAGAGGTGCTGGCCATCAAGTTTGTTTCGCCATTTTTCAACTACGATATCCTTGAAGACCCAGAGAAGTATAAACAAAGTGTCCGGGAAAAATATGGGATTGAGGTCATTATAGAGGATATAACCAAAGCCTATATGGATATTCTCTACGAGCCGCAGCATGGCTTTGGTAAGAATTTCAACCCGTGTATCGATTGTAAGATCCTGATGCTGAAAAGAGCAAAAGAGATGATGGCGGAAATGGGTTGCTCCTTTCTCATCACCGGTGAAGTGCTCGGACAGCGGCCCATGTCCCAGAGACGGGATACACTCAATGTCATTGAAAGAGATTCCGATAATAGATCCATCCTGCTCCGGCCACTTTCTGCCAGACTCCTCAATGAAACCGAGGCTGAGAGAAAAGGGTTGGTCGATAGGGACAAACTACTTAACTTCTGTGGTCGTGGCCGTTCCAGGCAGATAGCCTTGGCAGAAGAGTTTGGTATCACAGATTTTCCATCACCTGCCGGCGGCTGTGTACTGGCCGATCCAATTCTCAGTAAACGGATAGAGGATCTTTTTTCAGGAAATTTTTTGATTAAGAAAACTGAGATAACAACTGAAGATATCCTTTTCCTGCTTGTCGGCAGGCAGTTTCTGTTGCCGGGTAATACCTGGTTGGTTCTTGGACGAAATGAGAAGGAAAATGATAAAATTACAGCTCTTGCCCTTCCAGGTGATGTCTTAGTTTATATGGAAGAGCGTCCGGGTCCAACAGCTGTTTTAAGAAATATTTCATCCCTGACAACATCAGGGGATGAGCTTACAAAGACCATTGAAATTGCTGCCGGACTGGTTGTCAGGTACGGGAAAAAGGTAAAAAGCGGCCCGACAGGTTGTCGTGTTGAAGTTGTAGCAAACAACAAACAGACATCACTATTTGCTGAGCCACTGGAAGAAGAACAGGTGCGTCAGTTGATGCTGTTTGTTCATGATTAGACCATGCATGACATAAATGGTATTTTCTCCTTGTTCTTTGTTGTGGAGAGATTTTTACCAGAATACCAATAGTTCTCAGCCTTCAATCGCTATTATCACGAATTTGTTATTTAGAAGAAAATATTATTTTTCTGGACAGAGAAGAGTGTTTGTTACCGTGTTGAAAAAGGATCATATCCCGGAAATAATTCACTCATATAGTGCTGATACTGTTTCTCGTTTTTTGAGCGCAGCAGTTTTTTTGTCTGTTTTCGGTTATTTGGGAATGAGTGACGCAAATAAACCCAGAGTTGTTTCATTCTGCCAAGAAGATGTCCCGGGCCTGAAAGCCGGATTTTGTTTTGCTCATAGAGTTCGGCATGGAACTGCGCCAGTCGCCTGAGCTTTTCATCTTCTTCAATTTCTCTTCCTTTAATCTTTTCACCTACAAATGGATCGGCCAGGGCTCCCCGTCCAATCATCCATCGGTCGATGTCGGAAAACCTGGCTGCCAGCTGTTGAAAAGAATTGACATCAACAATATCGCCGTTATAGACGATGGTATGGTGGCTGAGCTGGCGGCAGATATCAAAAGCATCCGGGTCACTTTTTCCTTTATATCGCTGTTTTCCGGTTCGTCCATGAATGATGATTTCAATGAGATCAAAATCATTTAACAGTGGCAGCAAATGCTGTATCTCTTTTGGGCTTTCATAACCGAGCCGCATTTTGATTGAAATACCGCTATCAAGTTTTGGCAGAACCTGCTCAAGTAAAGAAATGATCTTTTCGGGATGGGGTAGAAGGCCAGAGCCTCTTTTCTTCCGGGTCACCATCGGTGCGGGACAGCCGAGATTCCAGTTGAGATGTTTGTAACCGAGATCCTCAAGGCTTTTGGCAAGTGCCAGAAAATCATTACTATCGATATTCAGGAGTTGAGGGATAACAGGTAGATTGTTGTTCTCAGGCAGGACATCGATGAGCTGTTTTATTTTGAAACTGGAGGCTCGTTGTGGATTGATAAACGGGGCGATGACACCATTGAATCCTCTGAAATGATTTAAAAAGAGATTGCGAAAATGATAATCGGTGATTCCACGGAGGGGGGCGAGATAGAGGTAGGGAGAGTTTTCAGTCATTACTTGTAAAACAACAGGCTTCGCAGTGAATTGATCCCAGCTTTTGCAAAATGACACACGGGGAATAAATTTTCCTTCTTATCTGCTCATTGAAAATGAGTTGAACTATATGGGTTGCAGAACAAAGAGATCAAATAGTCTCTATTTTGTTAGCGCTATCAGTTGTATTGCATATTTGTCTGTACCGGCCCAGATTCCTCTGTTCCATTTCTGAGAGTCATATCAAAAGAGCCGGAATTGTACTTGTGTGCTGTACAATTCCGGCCTGTAGTGTTTTGAGCCTGTAGGTTTTGTTTATTTATAATGAACTTCAAAAACCTGCTTATAGTTGGTGAATCGATTAATGGAAAAAGTTACATGGCCAAAATCACCGTAAAACCAATCCATTCTGAAAAAATCCGGGCCCACGTAAAATGGGATAAACTGTTTGCCTGTCGGGTAAACATTTTGCCGCTGCGGATTGCCGATCAGGTTTCTTACCTGCTCGGGCGTCATCCCTTTTTGGACGTTGAGCAGGATGTTATTTGGGTTGGTTGGCTTGGCCAGTTTGACCTTGGCCGCTTTCTTGGCTTGGGTTTGTTGCACCGGTTTCGGATCTTCAACTCTGGTAGTTTGCTGCTTATTACAGCCGACTGCCAGAACAAGTGAGACAATAACAGCTGCTGCGAGCATGAACGATTTCATTGGTTTCTCCTTAGGTAAATTTGATATCTGATTACCAACATTCCTCAGCAAGCTTAAGTTGCTGATATGGTATAGGGT
>CAZMFP010000078.1:0-4996 GCA_964565605.1 uncultured Desulfocapsaceae bacterium
AACTCTTCTTGACAAAACCTTCTCATGGAAGCGTAGACTCCGATCTCAATCGGTTACCTGTGATCGGAGTCTACGTTTACCTGCCACGGCCTATGGCCTTGCAATGACTTCTACTGATACATGCCCAAAAGCTAAGTTTCTTACCTCTGCTGAAAATCAGGGGCAATCAGAAAAATATATGTCCTGTCATCTATAAAAGAGTGATTTTTGACCGAAGACTAGACAGGCAAATTGACAACATCTCGTGTCAGGCAGAGTTTCTTGTAATCATATAAATAAATGCTTTTCACAAAAACATCGTCATGAAATACGATAGCAACTGGCAGGATACATACAGCAACCTCATAGCAACTCCCCAAAAGGCAATATCCAGACTAAAATCGGGGCAGCGGGTGTTCATCGGTACCGGATGCGGAGAACCGATTGAACTGGTAGAGGAGATGACAAAACAGGCAAATCGCCTTGCCGATATTAAATTGATCCAGCTCTTCACTAAGGGAGATGCTCCCTATGCCACAGAACGGCTGTCAGAGAGTTTTGCGGTGAACTCGTTTTTTATCGGCTCCAATATACGTGGTATGGTTCAGCAGGGCCTCGGTGATTACACTCCCATTCTGATGTCAGATATCCCCAAGCTCTTCCACTCCGGCAGGCTGCCTATCGATGTTGCCCTTATCCAGGTTACTCCTCCGAATATGCGGGGCAAGGTGAGCCTCGGCATTTCCGTCGACGTGGTTCGCAGCGCTGCTGAAAACGCATCCCTGGTGATCGCTCTTGTTAATCCCAATATGCCCTGGACATGCGGCGACAGCCTTCTTGATATTATTGATCTGGATGTGCTGGTTCCCACTGAGTCAGACATACTTCAACGGGAGATTTCTCTACTTGATCATCCGATCGGTGACAAGATCGGAAAATATATTGCCGCCCTGGTCCCAAACGGTGCCACTCTGGAATTTGGCCTCGGCCAGGTTCCCGATATCGGTCGTCTTCCCCACGCCGTTATTGAACATCTGCATGACAAGACCGATCTTGGAATTCACACAGAGATGCTGACCGAACCAGTTATTGATCTGGTTGAATCGGGAGTCGTCACCGGCTCACGAAAGACAACCGACCGCGGTCATATAACCTGCAGTTTCTGCATGGGCAGCAAGCGATTATATGAGTTTGTCGACGATAATCCCGCCGTCTGTTTCCGACCGACCGAGTACGTCAACGACCCCTCTGTCATTGGTGCCCAGAACAAAATGGTAGCGATCAATATGGCCCTGGAAATCGATCTTACCGGCCAGGTTTGCTCCGATTCAGTGGGGAGTAAATTTTACTCCGGTATTGGCGGCCATGTTGATTTTCATCGGGGGGCCAGCCTCTCAAGAGGTGGACGGGCTATTATCGCCATGCCGTCACTGAACCACTCCGGTGAACGTTCCCGTATTGTTTCAACCCTGCAACCCGGATCCGGCGTTACCATCACCCGTGGAAATGTCCACTATGTGGTCACCGAATTTGGTGTCGCCTATCTGCATGGCAAATCGATTCAGGAAAGAGTTGTCGCTCTTATCTCAATCGCCCACCCGAGATTTCGGAATCAATTAATGAAAGAAGCTGTTGCCGCTCACCTGATCCCGCCCGATATGGGTAGGCTCAGTGAACGGATGGGGGGGATTATCGGCAGTGAGATTATGCGCTCCTCTATGCTGATCGACGATGGCACACAGGTTAATTTTCGCTCTATCTGGCCCACCGATGAACCCAACATCCGCGACCTGGTGTACGATCTGTCAAAAGAGACCATCTACTACCGTTTCATGACCAACCAGTCCCGTTTCTCCCACGAGCAGCTGCAAGATTTTGTCTTTATTGACCATCGCCGGGATGTGGCCATTGTCGGTGTTATCCCCGAAGTAAATGGTGATCGAATTATTGCCGTTGGCCGCTATTATCTCAACGAGAATACAAATAAAGCCGAAGTGGCTTTTGTCATTCGGGACGGCTGGCAGAATAAAGGAATCGGCTCCTTTTTATTCAAACACCTCACCAACATTGCCAAACAGAACGGCATCGCCGGTTTCACAGCTGAAGTCCTGCTGAACAACCGGCGGATGAGGAGTGTTTTCAATAAATCCGGTCATACGGTAAAAAGCCAAAATGATGGCGGTGTCTATTCCTTCAGCATTGATTTTTAGTCTGCTGTCGGCCTGTATTCCAAGCTCAGAGATGAACAGCCGCTATCCAACTTTAAACTGCTTCGGATCGATTTTATAGCGATGGATTTTGTAGTTTATGATGCGGAGGGTGGTGTTAAGGTATTGGGCTGCCTTGGTCTGGTGACCGTTATTCTGTTTGAGAGCTTCTATAATCAATTCCCGCTCAAAATTCTCCACTGCATCGGTCAACGAAAGTGATTTGACTGAATCTATAGAATCGGGAGTCTGCAGAGTCGGCGGCAGATGGAAATTCTTGATGGACGAACCGTCGCAGATCAGCACAGCCCGCTCGATACAATTTTCCAATTCACGAACGTTGCCGGGCCAGTGATACTGAATCAGCAGATCAATGGCTGATGTTGATATTCTGCGAATGTTCTTTTTATTGACTCCGTTATATTTTTCCAGAAAATACTCGGCCAAAAGCAGTATATCGGTCCGTCGCTCCCGGAGCGGCGGCATATAGATAGGAAAGACATTCAGCCTGTAATACAGGTCTTCCCGAAAGCTCTTTTCCCGAACCGCCTCTTCCATATCCCTGTTTGTTGCTGCCACGAGCCTGGCCTGGCTTTTGATGGTCTCGAGCCCGCCAAGTCTTTGAAAAGTTCTTTCCTGGATAACAGAGAGCAGTTTGACCTGCATGGCAAGGCTGGTCTCGCCTATCTCATCGAGAAAAATGGTACCTTTGCCGGCCTGTTCAAATCGACCAATCTTCCTCGATTGCGCCCCTGTAAAAGCTCCTTTTTCATGACCAAACAACTCACTCTCCAGAAGCGTTTCAGGCAGCGCCGAACAGTTCACCACAACAAACGGCTCATCTTTACGAGAGCTGTTATGGTGGATAGCTTTTGCAACCATGGTTTTACCCGTTCCGGATTCTCCCCGCAGCAACACGGTGGCTTCCGAACCGGCAACCTTGTGAACCATAGCAAAAACCTCTTCCATTCTTGAGGAATTGCCAACAATTTCCGTCACTCTGCTCTGGGAGGATAATTCTCGTCTGAGCTTGAGGTTTTCCTGGAGCAGCGACTCCTGCTCCTTAGCCACAGCCTGAATACGATGGGCCGTTCGCGCGATCAGGGAACTGACAATTGTTAAAAAGCGCAAATCGGCCTCAGACTGAACACCAAATGATTCACTGTAACTTCGATCAACCGACAGGGCTCCAATAACTTGCTGCCCCATCTGGATCGGTACACAGATAAAAGAGCCCTTATCCTTCTTCTTCCCATCTCTGGTTCCTGTTTTATTTAAAAAATCAGGTTCTTCAGCAATTCTGGGAACAATAATTGGATGCCCTGTGGCCACAACCCTTCCGGTAATCCCTTCGCCAAGCTTATATTTACCCTTTCTTTTAGCCGATTCGCTGATGCCATGGGCAACCTCGATCTCAAGATGGCCTGTCTTGGGGTTGACAATTGTCACCGTCCCACTATCCATCCCCTTTTCCGTCGACAAGGTCTCAACGACCCGCTGCAGGCAACTCTTCATGTCAACGGCGGATGCCAGGTTCTTGGTTATCTCGTAGAGACAGGAGAGATCCCTGTACTCATCATGTGTATGATTGTTTTGGTCGTTATTTTTTTTCATTTTATGCTGCTACTTCTTTTTCTTTCCCCATAGCGGATCTTGGCCAAATCTGTCAAGCCACCAGTCTTCCGGATCAATTTCCTCAACTAAGCCGGGAACAAGAGGAACTTTGTACTTAGTATAATGGCCCATCAAAATTCCATACGCCTGGGTAAGCTGCATGATAATATCATCGTCCCCGGAAGACTTTCCGCCGTTCACATCGGGATGGTGAAGTTTACACATGCGACGATAGGCCTTCTTCATCTCGGCCAGTGTCGCCCTATCCTCCAGACCAAGTAGTTCCTTGGCCGCAAATATCTGCTTCCACTGACTCCTGGTCATTTTTTCTTTTTCCAGCTTTTTTCCTCACCTTTTATGAGGCGGGCAATATTCTCATGGTGTTTAATCCATATAAGAAGCCCAACAGCCAGACCTCCCGTCACGACAACTTTGGGCTCGCCAAGCAGAAAAAGCCACAACGGCAGCAGAGCCGAGGCGGCAAGAGAACCCACTGAAACAAAACCGGAAAAGAAAACGGCACCGATAAAGAGTGCTGCTGAAATCAAAACGGACCAGGGTGAGACAACGAGAAAAACACCAAGACCGGTGGCAACCCCTTTGCCCCCTTTAAAACCCAGATAAATTGGAAACATATGGCCGATGACGGCCAAAAGACCGCAGATAACCATAGCCATTTGCCGAGTGCTGCCATCGGGCAACAGCCACATTGCCATAAGCACCGGCAGTGCCCCCTTCAAAAGATCACAAAGCAGAGTGAAAAGACCAAATTTCTTTCCGATCAGGCGGCTGACATTGGTTGCGCCGATGTTACGACTGCCCTTCGTCCGCACATCAACCCCAGCCATTTTACCAAAAAGCAAGCCAAACGGGATAGAGCCTACCAAATATGAACCGATATAGAGGAAAATCTGCACCATCGTGTCCTGTGTTTTTACTAAAAGGTTATTTATTATTTAGACCGAGTAACGTATCTTACTTTCTTGTAAAAAACAACGATTGTTCCTGTCAAAAATCGTCTTCCTGCAAAAACCCAAATACCAATTGAACTACTAATGAAATATTTGATTACCCCTATTATTCAGCAAAATGGAAAGGCTGTTAGTTTATCAACGAAAATCAAACACTGTCGTTACAAGCAAAACGAAGCAGGTAAGGTAAAATGAGAAGGCTGATTCTCCACGAGCTATGGTATT
>CAZMFP010000079.1:0-3912 GCA_964565605.1 uncultured Desulfocapsaceae bacterium
GCCTATGAACTCTGACCTTGGTCAAAGACCAAGGGTTTTACTGTTAGACTAAAATGATCGGCCTTTTGGCCATGGACTTGACCATCTCTTTGCTCAATGCACCGGCAATGGAAACACCACAGAACAGATCAGCAGCCACCATTGCTTCTTCAAGAGTCCTCAAAGAGGTATCACAGGCAAAACGTTCCTTAAAGGGATTCATCGACTCCTCACGACCCCGGTAAATAACACCTCTTGAATCACACATAATGAGGTTTTCTTTTTTCAGGCCAAGATCGACAAACATCTGGGCACAGGCAATACCAGCAGCACCGGCACCGTTAAAAACAGCCTTAATTTCTTTGATATCCTTACCGGTTATTTCCAAACCGTTTAATAACGCCGCCGCCGATATAATAGCCGTTCCATGCTGATCGTCGTGGAAAACGGGAATATCCACCTCTTTTTGCAGGGCCTCTTCAACATAAAAACATTGCGGTGCTTTGATATCTTCAAGATTAATTCCGCCAAAGGTCGGTGAGATCAACTTACAGGTATGGACAATTTCATCCGGATCTTCCGAGTTTATTTCAATGTCAAAGACATCGATATCGGCAAATTTCTTAAACAGTGCTCCTTTACCTTCCATAACCGGTTTACCGGCAACTGCACCAATGTTTCCAAGGCCCAGAACAGCCGTTCCGTTTGTTATCACAGCCACAAGGTTCCCTTTTGCCGTGTAATCATAGGCATCTGCCCGATTCAGAGCAATAGCTTCACAAGGGCCTGCCACACCAGGGCTGTAGGCAAGAGACAGGTCTTTCTGGGTAGCAAATGGTTTGGTGACAACCACTTCGATTTTCCCCTTTCGACCTTCCCGGTGATATTTGAGTGATTCTTTATAGATATCCGTGCTCATTTAATAACTCCTGTAAAACCGCAATTTAAAAATTCAACCTATTCTAGCATATACATCTTTGAATCAATTTCCTACAACCTTCTCCAGGTAAGAACAGGAGACAGTATCACAGGTTATCTCATACATCCTGACCTGTTCAATGTATATCCAATGCATTACCAATATAAATTGGTTTCCAATTTCCATCATCTTTTTAGACCACGCAACAATTAATTTCTGGTAAGACCAGCGATTACAAGCTAACCTTTCCTTTTCCAGGAAGAAATCATTAAATAAAAAAAGTTATAATTTATCATCAATTTTTTTCATCAAACCTTGTTTTTATTCATTGCGACAACGTAAATAGATATGTTATGGTCATTTTGTCAACAGCTTGTGAGGGAATAAGCTTGGGACTCAACTTACTTCAGTTCCTCTCTTTGGCACAAGAAAAGACACTGGTCTTACCAGGAATAAAAAGTCCTGTTTCGGTTTCAGATATACTTCAGAACCAACAGACATCAGTTTTGGCTTTCAACACAATTGAGAGAAGATACTGAACATTTCTCACCATTGTGTGCTTAAAAAAATGCAAACGGTGCAGATAACCAGGAGTTACACTTCTATCTCTTAACACCAGCACCACAAGAAAATCCAGGGATCAAATATGAACACAATTGAGAGGCTGGAACAGTTAAAAAAGCTCCGGGCAGAGGCAAAACTTGGCGGCGGCAAGGAACGCATCGAGAAGATGCATTCAACGGGCAGAATGACAGCCCGGGAGCGCATCGACCTTCTGCTTGACAAGGACTCCTTCGAGGAGTTCGACATGTTCAAGACCCATCGCTGCCGAGATTTCGGCATGGATGACAAGAAATTTTTAGGCGACGGTGTAGTGACCGGTTACGGCACTATCAACGGTCGCATCGTCTATGTCTTTGCCCAGGATTTCACGGTACTTGGCGGCTCGCTTTCTGAAACCTTCGCTGAGAAGATCTGCAAGATCATGGATCTGGCCATGAAAAACGGTGCCCCTGTCATCGGCCTCAATGATTCCGGAGGTGCACGAATCCAGGAAGGCATTGAAAGCCTGGCGGGCTACACCGACATCTTTCTACGCAACGTCATGGGTTCGGGAGTTATCCCCCAGATCTCTGCCATTTTCGGTCCCTGTGCCGGTGGGGCTGTCTACTCCCCTGCCCTGACCGACTTTGTCGTAATGGTCAAAAAGAACTCCTATATGTTTCTCACCGGCCCCAAAGTTGTAAAGTCTGTAACCCATGAAGATGTCACCGTCGAAGAACTTGGCGGTGCCGATATGCATGGTTCCCGCAGTGGTGTTTCCGATTATGCCGCCGAATCCGGTGTGGATGCCATCGGTTACATCCGCAAGCTTATGTCCTTCCTTCCCCAGAACAATACGGAAAACCCTCCGGTTGTCCAGTGCGCGGATCCTGCGGAGAGACGGTCTGAGGAACTCAACACGTTTATTCCGGAAAATCCAAACGCCCCATATGACATGAAAGAAATCATCCATAAAACCATCGATAACGGAGATTTCTTCGAGATAAAAGAGAACTTTGCCCCCAACCTGATTGTCGGTTTCGGCCGCTATAACGGTATGAGTGTAGGTATTGTTGCTAACCAGCCCCTCCACAACGCAGGCGCCCTTGATATCGATTCATCCATCAAAGGCGCCCGCTTTGTTCGCTTCTGCGACTGTTTCAATATCCCTGTGGTTACCTTTGTCGATGTGCCGGGATTTTTACCGGGAACAGCCCAGGAATACGGCGGGGTCATTCGAAACGGCGCTAAAATACTCTACGCCTATGCTGAGGCAACCATTCCCAAAGTCACGGTGATTACCAGAAAAGCGTATGGCGGCGCCTATTGCGTCATGTCATCCAAACATCTCCGGGGTGATATCAACTACGCCTGGCCCACGGCTGAAATTGCCGTTATGGGTGCAAAAGGAGCGGTCGGGGTGCTGTATGGCAAAGAGGCCCAGGAACAGGATAATCCCAAACAGCACCTTCTTGAAAAAGAGCAGGAATACCACGACATGGTCGCCAACCCATACGTGGCCGCACAAAGGGGCTATATTGACGATATTATTGAACCGGCAAGGAGTCGGATCAGAATTATTAAGGCATTATCAATTGTCCAGAATAAACGCGATACCAACCCTATGAAGAAGCATGGGAATATCCCTCTATAAGGAGGATTAAAAGTGACCACAACCACTCCATCTTTTTACGGTCGTAGCTTCCCGCATAGAAAAGCTATAACGAAAAGCCACGCCTGTAAAAACCAGGAGCACTTGTAATCACTTTAAGTTTAGAGCTATCTGAAACCAGCTACAAGAAAGGTTTACAGGAGGATTAGCAATGGCTGTGAAAGTATTTATCAAACGAGTTGTTCCTCAAGACAAAGAAGAAGATTTAAGCAAACTGCTCAACAAGCTCCGCAGCGCAACACTCAACCAGGCGGGTTATCTCTCCGGTCAGACATTCAGACGGATCGACAAGCCGGATGAATGCATGGTTGTTGGCACCTGGCAATCAGCCAGAGACTGGTACAGCTGGTTCAACAATGAGCAGAGAGTCGCAATTCAGAATGAGATTGATCTGCTGCTTGGGGTAAAAACTGAATATGGTGTATACGAGTAGGGACGACCATGAGTGATAGAGAAAAGAAAGCGGCTGCCGCCTTGGCTGCAGTGAGCTGTTATTTAGAGATGGAAGAGAGTATCAGGGGACCGCGGGCCACCGTGCAGCCTCCCCAGGTTCAGCCCAGCGGCTGGAGTCGGGAAGGACGCCAGGAGATGATGGCCATGCGAAGGCTGGTTCAGATTCGCACCTTTAAGCCTTTCTAAAAAACATGACCAGGATAAATTTAATATTTCTCTTAATAGTAAGTGATTACATAAAAGTCATATAACAAGGAAAAAGAATCATGAGTGACCATGTGCAGATGACATCGATGAATTATGAGCCCGATCGGCCGGCAGCTGAGAACCCGGTGAAGGTTATGGA
>CAZMFP010000080.1:0-2420 GCA_964565605.1 uncultured Desulfocapsaceae bacterium
TTAATCCCCTTTCAGGGGTTAATCAATACCGGCCCCTCTGGGGTCGGTTGTTTATGTTTATTGGAAAACCAGCTCCGGGTAAAGTGTAAGGGTGCAGATACTGATCTGTTCCTGCCCGGTTCGCTGCAGTAATACTAAAAGATGAGTACGCCGATGAGAAAACGAGTACGGATAGATATCGATTACCGCAAAGATTGCTGATGGGGTTTTAAAGACGTGCGGGCACGTCTGGACAAGCTGGAGCGAGGTCAGAGTTTTTGTTTTCTCTGTGTTCCCAAAATGGCAGAGAAGATGGACAAGGTCGTTGAACGTGGTGATGGGGAAATTGTAGAAAAAGATGTCAGGTCCTACGGTATTGTCCTCTCGGTCCGAAAGAAAATCATTTGAGTTGATAAAAACCGAACTGTTGAACTTAGAGTAGGTTTTCCAACTGCCATTCCTCTTTGAGAAAGCGTATTTCCTTGTGATTTGTCAAATCAAGGTGAATAGGTGTTACTGAGATATAACCATTATTGATGGCATACACGTCAGTATCTTTGCCGGATTCAGGGTGAGGTGTGCCACCGCCGATCCAGTAATGGGTTTTCCCCCATGGATCGCTGGTCTCCATTATAGCATTCTTCCACAGTCTTCTTCCCTGGCGGGTTATTCGTATTCCCCGTATATTTTCATCGTTTGGAATATTGGCATTGAGCAGGGTGTTTGGTGGAAGACCGCACTCCAGAATCTTAGTTGCCAGTTTTGCTGCTATCTCACCAGCCATTGAGAAGTCGTATGGGGGTTGGCTGGCCAGTGAGACAGCTAAAGATGGCACGGAGTACATGGTTCCTTCAATAGCTGCCGAGACGGTCCCTGAATAGGAAATATCATCACCAAGGTTTGGTCCTGGATTGATACCGGAAACCAGCAGATCCGGTTTTTCTTTGACGATTTTATTAAGACCGATGGCAACACAATCGGTGGGTGTGCCATTGACAGTATAGCAGTTTTCTCTCAACCTGGTGACTCGAAGCGGTCTGTTCATTGTGAGGGAGTGCGAAACGGCCGAGTTGTCTCTGTCCGGTGCAACCAGGGTACATTCTCCCAGGCGGCTCAGCTTTTCATACAGAACGTCCAGTCCCTGGCTGTGGATTCCATCATCATTAGTGAGAAGAATACGTGGCATCAAAGATAAAATAGGGTAGATTTTAAACAGCCTGGTTGTTCTTATCCAATTATTGCGAGATTAATTTGAAGGCTGATATCATCATGGCAAAAACGCTTATTACAATCGGACTTCTTTTGGTGGCTTTAGGCCTCTGTTGGCCGCTCATCCAGAAATTAAACCTGGGTAGACTGCCCGGGGATATTTTCTTTAAATCAGACAATATCAAGTTCTACTTCCCTCTGACAACCTGTATTGTCATCTCAGTCGTTTTGACCATTATTTTCTGGTTTTTCAGGAAATAATAGTCACGGAACTCTGACCAGTCTGAAGCCGATATCATTGTCAATGTAATCGGGAGAGTAATAAGCCCGGGCGGCAGAGCGGCAGTGATAAGCCGGATTGATCCAGCTCCCTCCCCGGGTTACCCGTTTTCTTCCATTTTCCGGCCCCCTGGGGTCAGTTTCAGGCCCTTTTCTGTAGTATTTTCTGTCAAAATAGTCCTGAACCCATTCCTGTACGTTTCCATGCATATCATGGATGCCCCATTTGTTTGGTTTAAGTTCACCAACAGGCTGACTCTGGTTGTTTGAATTGATTACAAACCAGCCATACTGGATCAACTTCTTTCCCTGGGGATCATCGCAGTAGCAATAGCTGGTTTCGCTTCCGGCGCGGGCAGCATATTCCCACTGTGCTTCAGTCGGCAGGGTGTAGGCTGTTGTCTTTTCTCTTGCGTTCAGCCTGTGGATAAAAGCCTGGGAGTCATTCCATGAGATACGGTCAACCGGATGTGTGGGGCCAACATGGATACTGGGGTTGTTTCCCATAACTTGTTGCCACTGTTCCTGGGTTACTTCATATTTACTCATGTAAAATGGCTTTGAAATGGTGACCTGATGGCGAGGTTTTTCTTTGCTGGTGCCATCTTCAAATTCATGTGCTCCCATTTGAAAGCTGCCTGCCGGAACAAGGACAAAGCTGATGCCGATACTGTTGGTATAGCTTTGCGGCAATTTTGCAGGCTGCCCGGAAGCAACAAGGCAGCTATTTGACAAAAGAAGAAAGAGGCAGGGTAATACAACCGAGGAAAGGAGTCGTTTGATTGATATCATATGTTTTAACCTGGACAGAGAATCATTCATTGAATGGTGTTGACATCATATAGAGGTTTTCGTACTGTACTTCAGCTCTACCGGCAAGCAAAATTCGTAATGAAGTATCAGTGCTGTCTCATAGTTTAGCTCCACATAAGAAGTTGTGGAGAAACAGTATG